>NZ_JACCAB010000001.1:2709502-3386878 GCF_013408925.1 Pedococcus badiiscoriae | reverse complement strand
CCCCTCGCCGCAGGGGAGCACGGACGGCACCAACGGCGGTGACAAGCCGGCCCCCGAGGGCAACGGTTCGGACCGTCCGTCGACGAAGGTCACGGTGAAGACCGCCGAGGGCGCGTCGTTCGAGATCGACCACGGCATCGTGTCGATCGCCTCGATCACGAGCTGTACCAACACGTCCAACCCCTCGGTCATGATGGCCGCCGCGATGCTGGCCAAGAACGCCGTGGACCGCGGCCTGACCGTGGCGCCGTGGGTCAAGACCTCGATGGCGCCGGGCTCCAAGGTCGTCTCGGACTACTACGAGAAGGCCGGCATGTGGCCCTACCTCGAGAAGCTCGGGTTCCACCTCGTCGGCTACGGCTGCACGACCTGCATCGGCAACTCGGGCCCGCTCTCCGACGAGATCTCCGCCGCCATCAACGAGAACGACCTGGCCGTCGTCTCGGTGCTCTCGGGCAACCGGAACTTCGAGGGCCGGATCAACCCCGACGTCAAGATGAACTACCTCGCGTCGCCGCCACTCGTCATCGCCTACGCGTTGGCCGGCACGATGGACTTCGACTTCGACTCCGAGCCGCTCGGCCAGGACACCGCCGGCAAGGACGTCTTCCTCAAGGACCTGTGGCCGACCCCCGACGACGTGGAGCGGACCATCGCCGAGAGCATCAACAAGGAGATGTTCACCAGCGACTACGCCGACGTGTTCGCGGGCGACGACCGCTGGCGGTCGCTCCCGACGCCGGAGGGCAAGACCTTCGACTGGGCCGAGGACTCGACCTACGTGCGCAAGCCCCCGTACTTCGACGGGATGTCGATGGAGACCACGCCCGTCGAGGACATCTCCGGCGCACGGGTGCTGGCGAAGCTGGGCGACTCGGTCACCACCGACCACATCAGCCCGGCCGGCTCGATCAAGGCCGACAGCCCCGCCGGCAAGTACCTCGCCGAGCACGGTGTGGACCGCAAGGACTTCAACTCCTACGGCTCACGCCGCGGCAACCACGAGGTCATGATCCGCGGCACGTTCGCCAACATCCGGCTCAAGAACCTCCTGCTCGACGGGGTCGAGGGTGGCTTCACCCGCCTGTTCTTGAAGAGTGATGGCCTCGCCGGTGGCGAGCAGACGACGATCTACGAGGCGTCCGCCGCCTACCAGGAGGCCGGCATTCCGCTGGTCATCCTGTCCGGCAAGGAGTACGGCTCGGGCTCGTCGCGAGACTGGGCAGCCAAGGGCACCCGCCTGCTGGGGGTCCGCGCGGTGATCGCCGAGTCCTACGAGCGGATCCACCGCTCGAATCTCATTGGTATGGGCGTGATTCCGCTGCAGTACCCGGCCGGGCAGTCGGCCGACTCGCTGGGCCTCGACGGCACGGAGACGATCTCGATCTCGGGCATCACCGCGCTCAACGAGGGCTCGACCCCCAAGACCGTCAAGGTCTCGGCGGTCCGTGACGGTGCCGACCCGGTCGAGTTCGACGCCGTGGTCCGCATCGACACCCCCGGAGAGGCGGACTACTACCGCAACGGCGGCATCCTGCAGTACGTCCTGCGGTCGCTCGTCAACAGCTGAACCCACCTGGCCCACGGGACGTCGCCCGGCCCGCTCGCATCGCGGGCCGCGCGACCTCCCGTGGGCCTCGTCGTGCCCGGGCCATGGCGCCGGGCACGCCTCTGGCCTGCGACTTTGCCGATTCTTGGGTTGCGGTCCACCAGCATCCGTGTTCAACTCGAAGCATCTGAAGGCACTGAACCTGAGCCGGGGAGTTCGGGGATCATCCAGTGACAGGGGTTGGCTGGCGACTGAGCATGCTGCGCATCGCGCTGTGTGCCGGTTTCCTGTGCGCCGCCTGGATCCTCCTGGGCGCCGGTCAGGCAAAGGCCGACGAGAGCCCCCGGCCGGCTCATCCGGGTGTGACTGTTCGCCTCGGCGAGGCGGCCCCGCTGGTCCGGGCAGCCGAACGGCGTCCTGCCGCAGCGGTGAGTGCCGGTGTGCGCCACATCGTCCGGCCCGTCCGGCCGGCGAAGGCGGCGGTCCGCGAAGCCAGCGAGGGAGCCCTGCCCACCGTGCGCACGGTGTTTCGCAGTGCCGCGGTCGCGAGGCCGGTCCGCCTGGTGAGTCGCGCGGTGGGCGAGGTGGCCCGTGTCCCTGCGGCGATCGCCCCCACTCTCCCCACGGTCCCGCGCCTCGGGCCGCTGCCCAGCGTTCGCGCGCTCGACCTGGCTCCCCGCCTGCAGCCTTCGGCCGGCCCCGGGCCTTCGTCCGCATCCCAGCCGCAGGCTGACGCCACGCTGACGTCGGCCACGTCGCGTCCCGTGGCGCCGCGCTCCAACGCGGGCGATCTCGCCGGCTTCACCCGCGCCCCGCGTGTGCGGCCGTTGGCGGTCGCGAGTCCTCGGTCGACCGTGCCCGGGCTGCCCACGGCACTGTTGCTCCTGGGATCCTCGACGGACCAAGCGGCTTCTGGAATCGCTTCTGGCACCACGGATTTCGCGGCGCTTGGAGGGTCTGGCCCCGTGCCGCAGCAGACCTCCGTCTCGTGCGTGCTCTCGGCAACCACCGCCGAGAGTGCGCCGACCGAACGACCCAACCACCGACCTGGTTGATGCCTGTCCCGGGCGCCGATCTGGCGTCATGAGCGACAGCCGCCGTGCAGGCGGAAATCCATGCATCACAGGAAGGAACAACCATGCACGCATACATGCGTAGGGGCCTCCAAGTGGCCCTCTTGGTCGGTGGCGGGGTCCTGTTCTATGCCGGACACGCCTCCGCGGCAGAAAACACGACGGGGACGCAGAGCGCCCTCGGCGGCAACCAGGCTGCGACGGTCGCCTCGGCGCCGGTCGCAGCGTCGGGAAACTCCGTCGCAGTCGGCGGCAGCTCCCAGAGCACGGGCTCGACCACGGGTTCGCCCAGTGCGGCACCTGCCGCGGCTCCGGCCGGCTCGTCGGGCTCCACGACGGGCGGCTCGTCCACCGGCGGTGGGAACCAGGTGTCAGCACCGGCAAACACTCCGGTGACGGCGGGTGGCAACTCCGTTGCGGTGCTGGGTAACTCGTCGAGCAGCGGTTCGTCCACCGGTTCGACTGGTTCGGCGGCACCTGCCGCGGCTCCGGCTGGCTCGTCTGGCTCCACGACGGGTGGCTCGTCGACCGGCGGTGGGAACCAGGTGTCAGCACCGGCAAACACTCCGGTGACGGCGGGTGGCAACTCCGTTGCGGTGCTGGGTAACTCGTCGAGCAGCGGTTCGTCCACCGGTTCGGCTGGCTCGGCGGCACCTGCCGCGGCTCCGGCCGGCTCGTCGGGCTCCACGACGGGTGGCTCGTCGACCGGCGGTGGGAACCAGGTGTCAGCACCGGCAGGCACGCCGGTGACGGCGGGTGGCAACTCCGTTGCGGTGCTGGGCAACTCCTCGACCAGTGGTTCGTCCACCGGATCGCCGGGTCCGGCTGGTTCGGCTGGTTCGGCTGGCTCGGCTGGCTCGACGACGGGCGGCTCGTCGACCGGCGGTGGGAACCAGGTGTCGGCCCCGGCAGGCACTCCGGTGTCCGCCAGCGGCAACAGCATTGCCGTCGTGGGTGACTCGAGCAGCTCGGGCTCACGGTCGACTGCTCCCGCATCTGGTGGCAGCGGCGCCGGTGGCACGACGTCCGGCCAGGGGTCGTCCGGTGGTGGCAACCAGGTGTCGGCCCCGGCAGGCACTCCGGTGTCCGCCAGCGGCAACAGCGTTGCTGTCCTGGGCAACTCGGGAAGCTCCGGTAGCTCGGGGTCGAGCACGACTGCTCCGGCACCGACCGGCGGCCCGAACCCGGGTACGGCGGGAGGCGGCGGCACCACGAGTGCTGGGGCCACCAGCGGGTCCGCCTCGGCTGATCCGCCTGCGGCCTCGGCGCTGCCCGCGGTGTTCGCAGGGGCCCAGGCTGCCTCCGCGCGGGCTGCCAGCGCCCTGGCTGCCTCGGCACTCGCTGCCTCCGCGCTGGCCATGACCGGTGCCAGCCCATGGCCGTTGCTGGGGCTTGCCATGCTGCTGCTCCTCGTCGGGGCTGCATCGGGGATCGCTGGTCGGCGGCTCATCGCCGTGACGTGATGCCAGGCGGAGAGGCGGACCGCGTGCCCTCGCGGTCCGCCCTTCCGCCTGCCCTGCGGCGGGGAGGCCGACAGCAGATGTTCCCTGCCACCCGTCCCCGTCCATGACCTATACTCGAACACATGTTCGAACAATGCGTGGCTGTGGATGCCTCCGTCGGCCCGCCGCGCTCCTGACCCGGGCAGCCGCCTGAGCCAGGGTCCGCCTGCCCCGAGGGCGCCCAGCGCGGCGGTGCCGCCGGGGTGGCCGCCACTCGTCCCACCGCCGGAGTCGCCGGGCTGGCAGGTGCCTGCCGTGTCATGGCTGCTGGACTTCTGCCCCTCGGAGTACCGCCTGTATGCCGGGTGGCGTCGTCAGCCTGTCGCCCTGGCCTGGGTGACGACCCGGCACATCGACGCCCAGCTCGTGGCGATGCGTCAGGCCTACCGGGAGGTGCGGGTCGAGCTCGGCGAGCACCTCACGACCGACGGGCTGGGGCAGGTGCTTGCCGACCTCGAGGCAGAAGGCGTCCGCCTGCTCGCGGCCCGGCGCAGCGCGGGGCTGGTCTACGACGCGCTGCAGGGCAAGCGCTACGTGCCACGGCTGTGAGGACGGGCTTCAGCCCTTCTCGCCGCCCTCGTTGGCGCCACGGACGAAGTAGCGCTGCAGGGAGAAGAACAGGATCGCCACGGGAATGGTGGTCAGCAGTGCGGCCGCCAGCTTCAGCGGGTACTGCGTCCCCGCCCCGAGCTGACCGCTCGTGAGGCTGGCCAGGCCCGTGACCAGGGTCTGGTGTTCCGGCGTCCCCTTGGTCACCACGAGGAAGTGCGAGAACTCGTTCCACGAGCCCTGGAAGGACAGGATCGTCAGGGTGATCAGGGCCGGACGCGCCATCGGGAGCACCACCGACCAGAACGTCCGGAAGATGCCCGCACCGTCCATCCGGGCTGCCTCCTCGATCGAGATGGACACCGAGTCGAAGAACTGCTTCATGATGAAGACCCCGGCCGCGTCCACGATGAGGGGCAGGATCATCGCGGTGTACGTGTCGTAGATGCCCAGGTAGTTCACCATGAGGAACTTGGGGATCAGCAGGGCCACTCCCGGCACCGCCATCACGGCCAACAGGGCGGCGAAGAGGAATCCGCGGCCACGGAACCGCAGCCGCGACAGGGCGTAGCCGGCGAGGCTGTCGAGGAACACCCGGGCGCAGGTCACCACGACCGTGACGAGGACCGAGTTCTTGATCCACGTGGGTGCCGGGACGTGCGCCGCGCCCTGGCCGAAGATGTCCTTCCAGGCGTGCACGTCGAACGGGTTGGGGATGAGCGACAACGGGTTCGCCGCGGCGTCGGGGTCCGTCTTGAACGAGGTCGCGATCTGGATGAAGAACGGGTAGATGAAGAACACCGCGAACAGCACGAGGGCGCCATAGAGGAGCACCTGCTTGACCGGGCTGGTGCGGGCGTTCATCGAGCGACCTGCTTCCTACGGCCGAACAGAGGTCGGCGTTCGTCCTTGTCGGTCAGCGCCCAGCGCTGCGCCCTGGTCAGGGCCAGGATGATGACGAAGACCACGAACGCCATCGCGGCCCCCGAGCCGTACTTGAAGTTCTTGAAGCTCTGCTGGTAGCTGAGGAAGGCCGGCGTCAGGGTCGTGCCGTTCGGTGCGCCCGCGCCCATGACGTAGATCTGGTCGAACACCTGCCAGGTGCCGATCAGGCCCAGGGTGAGCACGAGGAACAGGGCCGGCCTGATCATCGGGATCGTGACGTGCCGCAGCTTCTTCCAGCCGGTGGCCCCGTCGAGGGCCGCGGCCTCGTCGACCTCGACCGGCAGGTCCTGCAGGGCCGCGATGAACATCAGCATGAACGTCCCCGAGGTGGTCCACACGACCAGGATGATGATGACGGTGAGCGCCACCGACGGCCCCGACAGCCAGTCCCAGAGCGACCGGCCGAGGATGTCGTGCTGTGCCCAGCCGGGGTTGTCCACCCCGACCGCGTTGAACAGCAGGCGGATCAGCCCCCGGTCGTCGATGAACCAGTTCGGCTGACCGAGACCGAGTGCCTTGAGCAGGGCGTTGACGGCGCCCGTGCTGGAGAAGAGGAAGAGGAAGACCGTCGAGATCGCGATCGAGCTGGTGACCGACGGGAAGTAGAACGCGGTCCGGAAGAAGCCCTTCGCCTTGAGCAGCCGGTTGTTCACGAGCAGGGCCAGACCCAGCGCCAGCACCGTCTGCAGGGGAACCACGAACAGGACGTACCAGAAGGTGTTGCTGATCGACTGCATGAAGTTCGAGCGGGTCAGGCCGTCCTTGGCGAACAGGTCCGTGTAGTTCTTGCCGCCGACGAACTCAGCGCCCGGGCCCGTGTGGAACGGGTTCACCGAGCCGTTCCAGTTGGTGAGGCTGACCCACAGCGCCATCAGGATGGGGATGACGAGGAACAGCCCGAGGATGACGATCATCGGGCTGACGAACAGCCACCCGGCCATTCCCTCGCGTCCCCGCAGCCCTCCCCGGTCGCGGCGCGGGGGCTTGGCCGTCGCCGCAAGAGCCTCGCGGGTGATCCCCAGGTTGGCGGCTTCTCCGCCCGCGGCTGGGTTGAGTGACATCGGTCCTCCTCGTTGAGGGACAGGGCGCTACGGGGTCAGGAAGCGGACGGGTGGCGCGCGGCGCCTCGTGGAGCCGCGCGCCACCCGGGCTGGTGGGGCTCAGCCTCCGAGGGCTGCGGTGCCGTTCTTCTGGAGGTCGGCCAACCAGGCCTTCGGGTCACCGGTGGTGCCCGTCATGGTCCCGAGCTGGCTGTTGAACTTCGAGATGACGTCGTCCAGACCAGCCAGGTTGACCGGGCCCTGACCGTAGGCCGCGCCGTCGACGAAGGCCTTGCTGTCCGGGTACTTCGCGGCGAACTGCTGCAGGCCCTGCGTCGTGGACGGCATGACGCCGAACGCGTCCGCGAACTTCATCTGCTGCTCGGGGGTGATGAGGCTCTTGACCAGGTCGACCGCCGCGGTCTGGTTGGGCGACTTGGCGGCGATGCCCCAGCAGTTGGTGAACATCAGCGTGCCCTTGCCAGCGGGGCCGGCAGGCAGCTCGACGGTCTTGTACTTGATCTTCGGGAAGTCCTTCATGCCACCGGCGATCCAGTTGCCCTCCATCGTCATGGCGGCCAGGCCCTTGCCGAAGGCCTCACCACCCCAGCCGGCGGCGGGCTTGGTCTGGGTGTTGAACTTGAGGACGCCCTCCTTCATCAGCTTCTGGACCTCCTGGAGGCCCTGGAGGTTGCCGGGGGCGTCGGCGGTCATCTTGCCGTCCTTGACGACCCAGCCGCCGGCCTGCCTCATGAAGGCGCCGGAGCGGTTGATGTCGTTGCCGATGACCAGACCGGTGACGTTGCCCTTGGTGAGCTTCTTGGCCACCGACTCCAGGCCCGCCCAGTCCTTCGGGTAGTCGGCCTCGGTGAGTCCGGCCGCCTTCCACAGGTCCGTATTGATCTGCAGCCCGAGGGTCGAGGAGTCCTTCGGCGCGCAGTAGAACTTGCCGTCGTAGGTGAAGGACTGCACCAGGGAGTCGACGAAGCCGGCGTTCTTGACCTGGTCCCCGTAGGCGAAGAGGTTGCCGGCCTTGGCGTAGGTGCCGATCTTGGAGGCGTCGGTGTAGAAGAGGTCGGGCGGGCTCGAGCTGGCGAACGCCTGGCCGAGCTGCTGTCCGAGGTCGGACGCGGCGATGACCTCGACGGTGTTCCCCGTCTTGGATGCCCACGCCGCCGTGGCCGCCTTGACCGCGGAGGTCTCGGCGTCGCCGGAGCTGCCGATCATCACGGTCAGGTGCACCGGGCCCTTCTTGGTGTTCTGCGTGGCCGAGCCGCTGCTGAAGCCGCCGCCTCCGCTGCAGGCGCTCATCGCCAGCACGGTGGTGGCCGTCGCCGCGACGGCAAGGATGGGGATACGCCTCATTACTGCTCCTCAGGGATGGGTATGCCGTCCGGCCGGGTGGCGGACGGGGTAGGGGTGGGTGTGGTGGTGGGGTTCGGGGTGCCTCGGCCGGTGCTCGAGCGGACGGTGCTCGAACGGACGGTGAGCGTGGGGGCCAGCAGGGCCGTGAGGGACAGGTCGGTCCCCGGGGCCTGGACGATGCGCCACGCCTCGGCTGCCGCCTCCTGGAGCGGCTGGCGCAGGCTGGTGAGCTGGAGGGCCTCGGCCACGTCGCTGTCGTCGAAGCCGACGACCCCGATGTCCTCACCGGGTTCGAGACCGTGGTTGCGCACGGCTCGCAGGGCGCCGAGCGCCAGCAGGTCGGAGGCGCACAGGATCGCGCCGCCCGGAGCGAGGTGCTCGAGGAGTCGCTCGGCCGCGGCGGTCGCAGCGGTGAGGTCCTGCGCCGCCTCCTCGGCGAGGGGGGCTCGCGTGAGCCCCGCCCCGGCCAGCCCGGCCAGCCACCCGCGGCGGCGGTCGTCGCCGACCGGGGAGCCGTCCGGCCAGCCCAGGTAGGCGACGGAGGTGTAGCCCTGGGCGAGGAGGTGCTCGACGGCGAGCTCCATGCCGCTGCGGCCGTCGACGTCGACCCATCGACCCATCTGTGGGTCGTCCCAGATCCGGCCGAAGGTCACGAACGGCACGTTGTTGGCGAGCAGCCAGGCGGGTCGCGGGTCGCCGTGCCGGGTGTCACCCAGGACGAAGCCGTCGACGAGGCCGGTGGCCAGGATCTGGTCGTAGCCGTCGAGGAGGTTCGCCAGGTCCGGGGCGAAGGTGACCAGGTGGCAGCTGTGACCTGGCGCGGCGACGGTGAGCTCGACGAGGAAGCCGTCGAGGATGTGCCCCATCCTGCCGACGCCCGAGGGGTTGACCTCGAAGCCGTACGCGGACGCCTTGCGCCGCCGCAGCTGCTGAGCCGCGGCGTTGGGCGAGAACCCGAGGCGGTCGATCTCGCGGTGCACCCTCGTCAGCGTGTCCGCGGCGACCCGGTCGGGGTTGTTGAGGACGTTGCTGACGGTCTGGCGGGAGACGCCGGCGGCCGCGGCGACGTCGATGATCGTCGCGCGCTCGCGGGACTGCCGAGAACCGCCTGCCACCACGCCCCCTTGCGCCCGTGCTCGATCTGCGCCACATTGCCGTGATGTGGCCGCATTTGAACGTTCCAACTACCCTGAGAATGGCTCACGACGGGACCGCCGTCAAGAGGACCCGCGCGACAGGACCAAGGAGCATGGCGGCATGATCATGGCGACCCACGCACGGCTCGTCCGGATAGTGAGGACCGCTTGAACACCGAGCAGACACCACGCCAACCGTGGTTGCACGACCTGTCGATCATCGTCCACGGCAACGCGACAGCCCTGTCCGCGGCGGGCGGCGACATGAGCCCCCGCTCCGGCCACGGGCTGTTCGTCGACGACGTCCGGGTGCTCTCGCGCCTCGAGCTCACCGTGTCCGGGGAGGCCCCCAGCGGGGTCGCTTCCGAGGCCGGCGGAGCCCTTGCCGAGTTCTTCGGCGCCGCCCGTGGACTGGGCGACGTCGGCGCCGACCCGACGGTCGAGGTCCGTCGCTTGCGCAGTCTCGTCGACGACGTGATGCACGAGGACATCAGCGTCACCTCGCGAGCCGCTCAGACAGTCCGAGCAGCCCTGCGGCTGGAGCTCGGGGCCGACGGGATCCCCATCGCCCAGGTGAAGTACGGGGCGGTCGACGCCCCGGGCGTGAGCCCCGCCCCGGTCGCGGACGCGGGCAACGCAGCCCTCACCTTCGGCACCTCGCGTCACCTCACCAGGGTCGACTTCGACCCCGTGCCGGTGTCCCTCGAGCTCGCCACCGACCGCGCGGTCGTCGGCCACGAGCTCGTGGTGGAACCGGGGGAGACCCAGCGGTTCCGGGTGACGATCACCCCCACTCGCACGGCCGCGTCGGAGTTCGACGCCGACCCCGGCAGCGATGGTGTCCACTGGGACGCCATCCGGGTCGTCGCCGACGAGCCGCGGCTCGCCCCGCTGGTCGCCCAGTCGGTCGACGACCTGAGGCACCTGCTGCTGCGCGACCCGCTGGACCGGGCGGATGTCTTTCCCGCGGCTGGATCCCCTTGGTACCTCACGCTTTTCGGCCGCGACTCGATCTGGACCGCCCGGATGATGCTGCCGTTCGGCACCGAGCTCGCCGGCGGCACCCTGCGCGCCCTGGCCCGACGACAGGGGACCCGGCACGACGCGGACTCCGCGGAGCAGCCCGGCAAGATCCCGCACGAGGTGCGCCGCACGGCATACGTGGGATCCCCACGCAAGGGTGACCTGGCGCTCCCGCCGCTCTACTACGGCACCGTCGACGCCACCGCCCTGTGGGTCACCCTCCTCGTCGAGGCGTGGCGCTGGGGGCTGCCCGAGCCCGAGGTGAAGGCCCTGCTGCCACACCTGCGCGCCGCGCTCACCTGGCTGACCGGCGACGGCCAGCCCGATGACGACGGCTTCCTCAAGTACCTCGACACCACAGGTCACGGGCTCGCCAACCAGGGCTGGAAGGACTCCGGCGACTCGATGCGGATGCGGGACGGCCGTGTCGCCGACGCGCCGATCGCCCTCGTCGAGGCCCAGGCCTATGCCGTGGAGGCGCTGCTCGCCGCGGCCGACCTCCTCGACGCGCTTGGTGAGCCCGGCGCCGACCGGGCGCGGGCCGAGGCGGGCGCCCTGAGCGACCGGATCCGGGCGGCGTTCTGGGTGGACGGCGACGCGGGGCACTACCTCGCCATGGCACTGGACGGCTCGGGCAGGCCCGTCGACGGGCTCGGCTCCAACATGGGTCACGCCCTGGGCACGGGCGCCCTGGACCGGGGCGAGGCCGCCTCCGTCGGGTCCACCGTCACCGGTCCCGAGCTGCTGGACGCGTTCGGGGTGCGCACCCTGGGCAGCGGCAACGGCGGCTTCAACCCGATCGGATACCACACGGGTTCGGTGTGGACCCACGACTCGGCGATCGTCGCGCTCGGGCTGGCCCGCGAGGGGCTCACCGCGCAGGCCGCTGCGGTCGTGCACGCACTCGTGGCGTCGGGCGAGGCGTTCGACTACCGCTGGCCGGAGCTCTACTCCGGGTTGCCCATGCTCGGGCGTCCGTCGCCCTACCCGGCCTCCTGCCGTCCGCAGGCCTGGTCGGCGGCCTCGGCCGGCGCCCTGCTGACCGTGGCCCTGGGGCTGCGCGCCGACCTGCCTGCCGGTGTCCTGCACGTCGACCCGATCCGGCCGACGCCGTTCGGCGCGCTGCACGTGGAGGGTCTGCGGCTCGGCGACGCCACGTTCGCGGTCACGGTGACCCGCGACGGCGACGTCGAGGTCACGGGAGTGCCGCAGGGAGTCGAGATCAGGCGGGGCGCATAGACTCGGGCGGTTCCCCTGCAGTCAAAGGACCGGAAAGGACGGCGTGCGTGCGACTGCTCCAGACCATCAACGGCCCGGCCGACCTCAAGGCGCTGACGCCTGCCCAGCTCCCGGCCCTGGCCCAGGAGATCCGGGACTTCCTCGTCGAGTCCGTCTCCAAGACTGGCGGCCACCTCGGTCCCAACCTCGGCGTCGTCGAGCTGACGATCGCGCTGCACCGCGTGTTCGACAGCCCCCGGGACGTCATCGTCTTCGACACGGGGCACCAGTCCTACGTCCACAAGCTGCTCACCGGTCGGCACGACTTCAGCAAGCTCAAGAAGCAGGGCGGCCTGTCCGGCTACCCCAGCCGCGCCGAGTCCGAGCACGACGTGGTCGAGAACTCGCACGCCTCCACCGCCCTGTCGTGGGCTGACGGCATCGCCAAGGCCCGGCGTCTGCGTGGTGAGAAGGGCCGGCACACGGTCGCGGTGATCGGCGACGGGGCGCTCACCGGCGGCATGGCCTGGGAGGCGATCAACAACATCGCCGCCGACAAGGACCTGCCACTGACCATCGTGGTCAACGACAACCTGCGTTCCTACGCGCCGACCATCGGCGGTCTGGCCGACCACCTGGCCACGCTCCGCACGACCCGCGGCTACGAGCGGTTCCTGGACTGGGGCAAGAACACCCTCAGCCGCACCCCGGTCGTCGGGGGAGCGATGTACGAGACGCTGCACGGGGTGAAGAAGGGGATCAAGGACATCGTCGCCCCCCAGGGGATGTTCGAGGATCTCGGCCTCAAGTACCTCGGCCCCGTCGACGGGCACGACGAGCAGGCCGTCGAGTCGGCGCTGCGCCGGGCGCGGGCCTTCGGCGGCCCCGTGCTGGTCCACGTCATCACCGAGAAGGGGCGCGGTTACGACCCGGCCCGGCGGCACGAGGGCGACCAGTGGCACGCCATCGGCAAGTTCAACCCCGAGACGGGTCTGCCGTTCGAGGTGAGCGGCCGGATCTGGACCGACGAGTTCAACGACGAGATGGTGGCCATCGGTGCAGAGCGCGAGGATGTCGTCGCCCTCACCGCCGCGATGCTCATCCCCGTCGGCCTCGACGGCTTCGCCGCCGCCTATCCCGACCGGGTCTTCGACGTCGGCATCGCCGAGCAGCACGCCGTCACCATGGCCAGCGGCCTCGCGTATGCCGGCCTGCACCCGGTCGTGGCCGTCTACGCCACCTTCCTCAACCGGGCCTTCGACCAGCTGCTGATGGACTGCGCGCTGCACCGGGCCGGCGTCACCTTCGTCCTCGACCGCGCCGGGATCACCGGCAGTGACGGCGCCTCCCACAACGGCATGTGGGACATGACCCTCGCCTCGGTGGTCCCGGGCCTGCGGTTGGCGGCGCCGCGTGACGGTGACCAGGTCAAGCGGCAGCTCCGGGAGGCGATCGACGTCACCGACGGTCCGACGGTCATCCGGTTCCCCAAGGGCGACGTCGGTCCGGCGGTCGCGGCCGTGCGTCAGGAGGGGGTCGTGGACGTGCTCCACGAGACCTCTGCCCAGACCTGCGACCTGCTGCTCGTCGGGGTCGGCGCATTCGCCGCGATGGCCGTCGAGATCGCGGGAAAGCTTGAGGCGCAAGGACATTCGGTCACCGCCGTGGACCCTCGCTGGGTGCTGCCGGTCAGCGACGACCTCGTGGCGATGGCTCGCCGGGCCGGGGCCGTCGCAGTCGTCGAGGACAACCTCGTCAGCGGCGGAGTCGGAGCGGCCGTGACCCTGGCGCTGCGCGACGCCGACGTCGACGTGCCGGTGCACGTGCACGGCATACCCAAGCGCTTTCTCGAGCATGCCTCGCGGGGTCAGGTCCTCGACGAGATCGGGCTCACCGCAGACGCGGTGGCCACGTCCTTGGCGTCACGACTGCACTGACTGCCCGCCGACCCGGGTCTCCGGCAGCCACGGGTATGCCGCGTGGCCCGGCGCCGGGTCTGCCCGCATGTCCGCGGTGTCCATCACCAGGGCAGCCCGCGCCAGCCGTGCTCGAGTCGGGCTCACTGGCCGGGCGAGGAACGCCATGGCCCGCAGCGCGGCGCGCGGTACGTGGGCGGGCGGCTGGATTGCCTGCCCCAGGCGCCGGGACAGCTCGAGCAGGCTGAGGTTCTCCGGACCGGCCACCTCGACGACGTGACCACGAAGCGTCGGGTCGACCGCGGCGCGGACGACGGCGGACGCGACATCGGCCACGCACACGAAGTTGACCGGGTTCTGACCTCGGCCGAGGACGCGGTCGCGGCCGCTGTGGCCACCCACCTCGGCGAGGACGTCCCGCCAGGTCTCGGCGAAGGCGGTGGCGCGCACGATCGTCCACGGCACGCCGCTGGCCAGGAGGTTCTGTTCGGCCGCCCACTTGGCCCGGAAGAGCTCCATCGGATGGTCGGCACGGACCCCCACGATCGAGACGAGGACGACCGTCGCGCCGCTGTTCCGCGCCGCCTCGACGAGGTTGGCGTTGCCGTCGCGGTCGACCGAGCCGGGGGAGGACCCGTCGGTGCCAGCCATCCCCGTGACGGCCGAGACGACGGTGCGGACACCGTCGAAGGCGCGCTGGAGACTCTGGGGGTCGCGCACGTCGCCGATCACGGTGTCGGTGCCGGTGCCGGTGCCGGAGCCGGTGCCGTGGCGGGACAGGACGCGGACGGGGTGGCCCGATCCGGACAGCTGGGAGCGCACCAGCGAACCGAGCCGGCCAGTACCGCCGGCGACGAGGATCATGACCGGCTCGGGGGAGCCTGGAGGGTCGCAGTCGCAGTCGCGCCGACTGCGGCAGCGACCGCGCCGTCCGCATCGGGCCCACCGGCCTCGACCGGCTGGAGGAAGAGCCGCCCGGTGGTGATGACGTCGGCATCGACCTCGAAGATCATGACGCCGTGCATGGCGTGGGCGACGCCATCGCGCCGGGTCCCGGACATGGCCAGCTCCGACCAGATGGTGGCGCCGGACACCGCGTGGGCGACGAGGTCCAGCCGAAGGTCCGGAACCGCCTGGAGGATCGCAGCCCAGTTGCGACGGACCTGCTCGTTGCCGGTGAAGCTGCGCGCGGGATGGACCGGGTCGGTGAGGCGGTAGGCGGGGGCGAAGCACGCCACGATCCCCTCGAGGTCGTGCTGGTTGGTCGCGTCGACCAGTCGGGCGAGGGTGCTCTGAGGGGTCATCGTCCAGCTCCCGGTGAAATTAGATACAGTGATGTGTATCTGATAAGGAGCGTGCGCCCTGAAGGATCATCCTGTCAAGAGACGGCCGTACGACGCGTCGGCCCGGCGGCTGGCCGCGCGGCTCCGTCGCGAGGCGGTCCTCACGGCTGCCGGCGAGCAGTTCGCCGCGCGAGGCTATGCGGGGGCGACGATCGCCGCGATCGCGCAGCAGGCTGGCGTCTCGGTCGAGACGGTCTACAAGGCGTTCGGGGGCAAGCCGGGCATCGTGCGGGCGCTCTGGGACCGAGCGCTGGCCGGCGAGGGGGACGAGCCTGCCGAGCAGCGCTCCGATGCGGTCGCAGTGGCGCTGGCGGCCACGGAGCCGCGCGAGGTGGTGGCCCACTGGGCCCGGCTCACCGCCGAAGTCGGCCCGCGCGCGGCCCCGTTGCTCGCACTGGTGCGCACGGCGGCACAGCTGGACCCCGAAGCGGCGGCACTGTGGGCGGAGATCAACCGCGGCCGCGCCCAGCGCATGACTCACAACGCCGCCATCCTCGAAGCCGGCGGCCACCTGCGGCCGGGGGTCAGCGTCGCGCAGGCGCGCGATGTCCTGCTGCTCTACTCCACCCTCTACGAGCCCCTGGTCATGGAGGCGGGCTGGTCACTGGAGCAGCTCGTCGACTTCACCGAGCGAGGGCTGGTGGCGCACCTGCTGGTCGCGACCGACCCCCGGACATAGACGTGGCCGGCATACCGTCCGTCGGTATGCCGGCCACGCCCCTGGCAGGTGCTGTCAGGGGTTGTCCGGTGGTCAGGCTGGGACGCTGGCCGCGCCCGGGGGCAGGAACCGCTGGCCGGTGACCTTCTCGCTGACACCTTCGCGGTCGAGCAGGGGAGTGAGGCCACCGTTCCAGAACTGGAAGCCGGCACCGGTGATCATCGCCAGGTCGAGGTCCATCGGGGCCGCGACGACCCCCTCGTCGAGCATCCGGCGCGCCTCGTCGGCCAGCACGCCGAGAACCCGCTCGCGGACCTCCTCGGTGGACAGCACGACCGGGTCGGCCGGCTTGTCGAACAGCGCCTCGACCTCGGGGTCGACGATCGGCTTGCCCTCGGGCCAGACGTAGACGGCCGGCTTCTTGGCCTCGACGACCTTGCGCAGGTTCTCGGAGACGTAGAAACGGTCCGGGAAGGCCTTGGCGAGGGTCTCGTTGTTGTGCAGCGCGATCGCCGGCCCGACCAGGCCGAGCAGGATGAACGGCGGCATGGGGGCGAGCCCGGCGAAGGCGCGGTCGGCGACCTCGATCGGGGTGCCCTCGTCGACGACCCTGGCGACCTCGCCCATGAACCGGCCGAGGAGGCGGTTCACGATGAAGGACGGGCTGTCCTTGACGAGGATGGTCGTCTTCTTCAGGGTCTTGCCGGTGGCGAACGCCGTCGCCAGGGCGGCGTCGTCGGTCCGCTCGCCCTTGATGATCTCGAGCAGCGGCATGACGGCGACCGGGTTGAAGAAGTGGAACCCGACGACCCGCTCGGGGTGCTGGAGCTCGGCGGCCATCTCGGTGATGGACAGCGAGGACGTGTTGGTCGCGAGGACGCACTCGGGGCTGACGATCGCCTCGACCTCGGCCCAGACCGTCTTCTTGACCGACATCTCCTCGAAGACCGCCTCGATGACGAAGTCGGCGTCGGCGAACCCGTCCTTCGAGGTCGCCCCGGTGACCAGGGCCTTGAGCCGGTTGGCCTGGTCGGGGCCGACCCGGCGCTTGCCGAGCAGCTTGTCGACCTCGGCGTGGACGTAGCCCACACCCTTGGCCACCCGCTCCTCGTCGAGGTCGGTCATGACGACAGGGACCTGCAGGCGCTGGGCGAACAGCAGCGCGAGCTGGCTGGCCATGAGACCTGCCCCGACGATGCCGACCTTGGTCACCTTGCGGGCCAGCGCCTTGTCGGGTGCGCCGGCGGGGCGCTTGGCCCGGCGCTGGACCAGGTCGAAGGAGTAGAGACCCGCGCGCAGCTCGTCGCCCATGACCAGATCGGCCAGCGCCTCGTCCTCGGCGGCGAAGGCCTCGTCGCGAGTGGAGGTGCGCGCCGCCTCGACGAGCGCAAGCGCCCGGTAGGGAGCCGGTGACTTGCCACCGGTCTTGAGGTCGACCAGGCCCTTGGCGGCCTTGAGGGCAGCTGCCCACTCGGCCTCGTCGCGGGAGACCTCCGGTCGCTCGACCGTCGTCTCACCGGTGAGCACGCGTGCCGCCCACAGCAGCGACTCCTCGAGGAAGTCCGCCGGCTCGAACATCGCGTCGGCGATGCCGAGCTCGAACGCCTGGGGACCCTTGAGCATGCGGTTCATGTTCATCGGGTTCTCGATGATGACCTTGAGCGCGTTCGCCGGGCCGATGAGGTTCGGCAGCAGGTAGCAGCCACCCCACCCGGGCACCAGCCCGAGGAAGGTCTCCGGGAGCGCCAGCGCGGGGACACCGGCCGAGATCGTCCGGTAGTCGGCGGACAGCGCGATCTCGACGCCACCACCCATGGCGGCACCGTTGACGAACGCGAAGGTCGGGACGGGCAGGTCCATGATCGCGCCGAAGGCGTCGTGGCCTGCGCGGGCGACCTCGAGGGCCTGCTCGCGGTCGCCGGCCTGCGACACGGCCTTGAGGTCGGCGCCGACGGCGAAGATGAACGGCTTGCCGGTGATGCCGACCGCCTGGATCTCACCGGCGTCGGCCCGAGTGCGCAGGGCGTCGATGGTGGCCTTCAGCCCGGCGATGGTCTGCGGGCCGAAGGTGTTGGGCTTGGTGTGGTCGAAGCCGTTGTCCAGGGTGACCAGCGCCAGGGTGCCCCCGTTGCCCGGGAGGGCGACGTCGCGCACCGGGGTGTGGGTCACGACCTCTTCGAAAGTCTGCTCGCTCATGCCGCGGCCTCCGTGCCGTAGTCAGCGTGGTGGGGGTTCTCCCAGATCACCGAGGCGCCCATGCCGATGCCGATGCACATGGCGGTCAGGCCGTAGCGCACCTCCGGGTGCTCCTCGAACTGCCGGGCCAGCTGGGTCATGAGCCGCACGCCGGACGAGGCGAGCGGGTGACCGACGGCGATGGCGCCGCCGTACTGGTTGACCCGCGGGTCGTCGTCCGCGATGCCGAAGTGCTCGAGGAACGCCAGCACCTGCACGGCGAAGGCCTCGTTGAGCTCGAACAGGCCGATGTCCTCGATGGACAGGCCGGCCTTGGCCAGCGCCTTCTCGGTGGCGGGAACCGGTCCGATCCCCATCACCTCGGGTTCGACGCCCACGAACGCGAAGTCCACGAGGCGCATCCGCACGGGCAGGCCGAGCTCTGCCGCGGCCTCGGCAGAGGCGAGGATGCACGCGGTGGCCCCGTCGTTGAGGCCGGCCGAGTTGCCGGCGCTGACGCTGCCGTGCGGGCGGAACGGGGTCTTGAGGGACGCGAGGTCCTCGACCGTCGTGCCCGGACGCGGCGGCTCGTCCTGGGTGGCGAGGCCGTATCCGAGCTCCTGGTGGCGCGTGGCGACCGGGACGAGGTCGGGCTGGATCTTGTCGTTCGCATACGCCTTGGCCAGCTTCTCCTGCGAGCCCACGGCATACGCGTCGCTGCGCTCCTTGGTCAGGGACGGGAACCGGTCGTGCAGGTTCTCCGCGGTCGAGCCCATGACCAGGGCCGAGGGGTCGACGAGCTTCTCGGCGACGATCCGCGGGTTGGGGTCGACGCCCTCACCCATGGGGTGGTGGCCCATGTGCTCGACGCCGCCGGCGATCGCGATGTCGATGGAGCCGAACGCGATCGAGCTCGCGGTCGTGGTCACCGCCGTCATCGCGCCCGCGCACATGCGGTCGATGGAGTACCCGGGAGTGGTCTTGGGCAGGCCGGAGAGCAGGGCAGCCATGCGCCCGAGGGTCAGGCCCTGGTCGCCGATCTGCGTGGTGGCGGCGATGGCGACCTCCTCCACTCGCTCCGGGGGGAGCTCGGGGTGGCGACGCATCAGCTCGCGGATGCAGCGGATGACGAGGTCGTCGGCGCGCGTCTGGGCATACATGCCCTTGTCGCCGGCCTTGCCGAACGGCGTGCGAACACCGTCGACGAACACGACCTCATGAAGGGTGCGGGGCACGGGTGGCCTCCCTTGATCGGGACTGGGGGTGTGGGTTCACCGGTATGCCGGTGGGTACGGCACCGATGCTACTTCTCGGTAACAACGAGGTCACCAGGACGGCCGCGTGAGAGCCGTCACCCGGTCAGGCGTCGGGGTTGGCCTCGAACGCAGCCTCGATCATCGGGGCGACCACCTCGGCCTGCCAGGGCCTCGCGCCGAGGGCGCGCAGGGCCTCGGCGAAACCCGCTGCCGTCTGGTCTGCCGGCGGCGTCCAGATGACCCGGCGCAGGGGCTCGGGAGACAGGACGTTCTCGATCGGGATCACGTGCTCGGCGGCGAAGGCGGTGAGCGCCTCGCGCGTGGCCGTCAGCCTGGCCGCCGCGACCGGGTTGCGCTCGGCCCAGGAGCGCTGCGGCGGCGGACCGTCCGAGCGCAGGGTCATCGGGGGCAGGTCTGCCTCGGGGATCGCGTTGGCCCGCGCGATCGCGTCGAGCCACTGGCGCTGGTAGCGCCGGATCGAGCGGTGTCCGCCGGTCAGCGTGCCGGGGTTTGTCGGCGACTCCATCGCCATCTCGACCAGCACGGCGTCGGGCAGGACCCGCCCGGGGGCGACGTCGCGGTCCTGGGCGATCTGGTCGCGCGTCTCCCACAGCTCCCGCACCACGGCCGCGATCCTGCGGTGGCGGACCCGGTGCATGCCGCTGGTGCGCCGCCAGGGGTCGACCCGCTGCGCCGGCCCGACGAAGTCGAGCAGCGCCTCGAACTCCTCGCGCGCCCAGCTGGCCTTGCCCTGCTTGGCGAGGTCCACCCCCATCAGGTTGCGGACATCGACCAGCACCTCGACGTCGAGGGCGGCGTAGCGCAGCCACGGTTCGGGCAGGGGCCGGGTGGACCAGTCGACGGCGGAGTGCTCCTTGGCCAGCGACAGGCCCAGGTAGTGCTCGACGACGGCAGCGAGGCCGACCCGGGGGAGGCCGAGCAACCGGCCGGCGAGCTCGGTGTCGAACAGCTGCTGCGGTCGCAGTCCCACCTCCGCGAGGCAGGCGAGGTCCTGGGTGGCCGCGTGCAGGATCCACTCGGCGCTGCCGATGGCGTCGTTCACGGGCGACAGGTCCGGGCACGCGATGGGGTCGATCAGCCAGGTGCCGGAACCCTCGCGTCGGATCTGCACCAGATAGGCGCGCTGGCCGTAGCGGTAGCCGCTGGCCCGCTCGGCGTCGAGCGCGACAGGTCCCTCGCCGGCGGCGATCGCGCGGGCGGCCTCCATCAGGGCCCGTTCGGACTCGACGACCGGAGGCACCCCGTCGACGGGCATTTCGAGCGGGGTCAGCTCGACGGCTGGCGCCGGCTCCGCCACCTGCTCGGCCGGCTGCGCCACCGCCTGCTCGGCCTGCGTCTGCGCAGCCTCGGTGTCGGTCACCGGATCAACCTACCCGGCCCGTGCCCCTGACCACGCGCGAAGACGTCAGCGACGCGGACCCGGAAGCGCGATGACGCCCTCGGGCAGCGGCGGGAGTCCCGCGATGGTGCACAGCAGGTCGGACCAGGCGATCAGGTGGGCGCCGACGTTGCCGGCCACCGGGGTCCATGAGGCACGGACCTCCATCTCGACGCTGGCGGGGCGGTCGGACAGACCCGCGAAGCTCTCCGAGACCACCCTCGTGACGGTGCCTGCCTCGGCGGTGAAGCCCAGGTTGTGGTTGGCGAGGGCGTCGGTCAGCCACGACCAGCCGACCGCGCCGAGCATCGGGTCGTTGGCCAGCTCGGGCTCGAGCTCGGCCCGCGCGAACGTCACCGCACGCCAGGCCCCGTCCCAGGGGTCGGGGATCGAGGGATCGTGCAGCAGCACGAAACGGCCTGAGGCCAGCTCGTCCTGATCGGGTGCGGCGCCCACCACCTCGGCGGTGAGGGCCACGGCATACGGCGCGATGCGCTGGGGAGCGGGCACCTCGGTGAGGCGCACCTCGGGGCGCAGACGCGCACCGCGCAGGTCGCTGAGCGCCTGCGTGAACTCGGGGGATTGGTCGCCAGGGACCGTTCGGCTGCCCACTCTCAGAGGGTATGCCGAGCCGTCGGATATCACAGGGAGGCTGCCGTCCGCGTCGTGTCGCGGTGACCGGTAGCGTGCGCGCATGCTCTCCCTGCTCGCGCTCGCGTCCAGTGCCAGCTGGGGGACCGCGGACTTCTTCGCCGGGCTGTTCTCCCGGCGACGTCCGGCCGTCGCCGTCGTGGGCTGGACGCAGTCCCTGGCGTTCCTCGTGCTGTGCGTCGCCGTCGCCACCCAGTGGGACCACCTCACCTGGACGGGATGGCCGCTGTGGTCGGTCGGGGCCGCCGTCTCCGGGGTCACCGGCCTGCTCTGCTTCTACACCGCCCTCGCCGGCGGCACGATCGGCGTCGTCGCGCCGATCGCGGCGCTGGGGGTGGCCGTCCCGGTGCTGCTCGGGGTGGTCACCGGTGACGAGCCCTCCTCGCTGACCTGGGTGGGGATCGTGGTCGCCGTCGTCGGGGTGACCCTGGCGTCGGGACCGGAGCTGAGCGGCGGAGTGTCCCCGCGGCCCGTGGTGCTGGCGGGTGTGGCGGCCGTGGGGTTCGGCATGGCGCTGTTCTGCATCGACCGTGGCGCCCGCTCGTCCACGCTGATGACGCTGTGGGGGATGCGGGGGGTCTCGTTCGTCGTGTTCCTCACGCTGGCGGCGGTGGCGCGGTCCTGGGGAGGGGTTCAGGCGCGCGAGGTGCCGGCGCTGTTCGCCATCGGCTGTGGTGACATGGGTGCCAACCTCCTGTTCGCCATCGCCTCCTCCCGCGGCCAGGTCAGTGTCGCGAGCGTGCTCGGCTCGCTCTACCCGGTGGTCACCATCGTGCTGGCGCGGGTCCTCCTGCGCGAGCGGCTGCGCAGGATCCAGCAGGTGGGCGCCGTGCTGTCGCTGGCAGGGGCGGCGATCATCGCTCTCTGAGCAACCTAGGATTGTGCGGTGACCTCCCCCCACGACTCCGCCCTGGTCCGTGCTGCCCGCCGCCAGCCGGTGAGCCACACCCCGGTCTGGTTCATGCGCCAGGCGGGCCGGTCCCTGCCGGAGTACCGCGCGGCCCGTGAGGGCGTCGGCATGCTCGAGTCGTGCAGGCGTCCCGAGCTGGTCACCGAGATCACCCTCCAGCCGGTGCGCCGCCACGGGGTCGACGCGGCGATCTTCTTCTCCGACATCGTCGTGCCCCTGGCCGCCGTCGGCGTGGACCTCGACATCGTCCCGGGCGTCGGCCCGGTGGTGGCCAAGCCGATCCGCACGCGCGGCGACCTCGACCGGCTGCCCGAGCTCACGCCGGAGCACGTCGGCTACATCACCGAAGCCGTCCAGCTCCTGACCGCCGAGCTCGGCGCGACCCCGCTGATCGGCTTCGCCGGTGCACCCTTCACCCTCGCGAGCTACCTCGTCGAGGGCGGCCCGAGCAAGAACCACGAGCACACCAAGGCCCTGATGTACGGGGACCCGGAGCTGTGGCACGACCTGTGTGCCCGGCTGGCCCAGATCTCCGGCACCTTCCTCGACGTGCAGGCCGCGGCCGGTGCCTCGGCGGTGCAGCTGTTCGACTCGTGGGTGGGCGCCCTGCCTCGCGCCGACTACGAACGGTTCGTGGCCCCGCACTCGACCGCAGCGCTGGCCGCGGTGGCGGCCCGCGGCATACCCACGATCCACTTCGGGGTCGGCACCGGCGAGCTGCTGCCCGCCATGGGCGCGGTGGGAGCCGACGTGGTCGGCGTCGACTACCGGGTGTCGCTCACCGACGCCCTCGCCCGGCTCGACGGCTCGTATGCCGTGCAGGGCAACCTCGACCCCGCCCTCCTCTTCGCGCCGTGGGAGGCGCTGGAGGCCAAGGTCCGCTCGATCGTCGAGGAGGGAAAGGCCGCGCCCGGCCACATCTTCAACCTGGGCCACGGCGTGCTGCCCGACACCGACCCCGATGTCCTGACCCGCGTCGTGGAGCTCGTGCACGAGGTCGGCCAGCGCTGAGTCGCTGACCGACCTCGCCCCGCCGGGCGTGGGGCTACTGCGGCAGGACCGCAGGCGGCGGAGTCGCCACCCGACGGCGGCGCAGGTACCACCACACCGGCAGCCCGATGAGGGCGACCACCACGAGGAACGGGACCACGGCGCCGACGATCGTCAGCAGCACGGTGGCCGAACCGGTGAAGGCGTCCCAGCCGCTCTTGAGTCCCGCGAGGAAGCCCGCCTCGTGCGGCTTCACGACGATCACGTTCGGCTCGGTGGTGAGGCTGATCTGGACGGGGGAGCGGGCGACGCTGCCCTTGAGCGAGGCGAGCTGGGCCTCCAGCGCCTCCAGGTCGGACTGGCGCCTGGTCAGCTCGGCCTCGAGGGTGACGATCTGGGTGAGGTCCTTGGCGGACTGCAGGAAGGCGCGGACGCGTTCGACGCTGGCCCGCATCGTGTCGAGCCGCGAGGCCGTGTCGACGATCTGGGCGCCGACGTCCTCGCTCGAGCTCGTCGATCGGATCACCGTGCCCACGGACCCGAGGTCGGACAGCACCCCGTCGAGCTCGGACGACGGCACCGAGATGGTGATCTCGGCATAGGTCGTGGCGGTCACCGTCGACGACTCGACGAGCGGGACGTCGCTGTTGGTCGTCCCGACGTTCTCGGACAGGACGATGCCCTGGGCGGCCGCCGTGGTGGCGCGCACCTTGGCCACGGCCTGGCCGATGTTTGTGACCTGGAGGGCGATGGTGGCGCGCCGGGCGAGGGAGTCCTGGGTCGCCGCGAGGTTCGCCGCGAGGTTGGCCCGCGTGACCCCGGTGCCGGCGCCCGCAGCGGGTTTGGCCGAGTCACCCCCGGCGGGAGCGCCCACCGCAGACGGGACGGAGGCGCCCCGGCCGACGGACTCGTTGGCGCCGTTCATGACCGAGGCCGCACTGTGGGCGCTGGACGTGCTGGAGCCCCCGCCGCCGCAGGCAGCCAGGGCGAGGGTTGCGAGGAGTGCCGCGCCGATGGCGGCGGTGCTGCGATGCGGGCTAACAGGGAACATGGCGACCCCCTGGTCGTGTCGAGCTGTCGGATCGGGATGGGCGAGCTACCGGTGCGACTCTCGTGGTGGCCCCGGCGTTCCCACCCGGTGGTGTCGAAACCGTCACGATGTTGAAAGGGTGTGGGCATGGCCGGGTCACGGATCGTCATCGTCGGGGGAGGCATCGCCGGACTGGCCTGCGCCTGGGACCTGTCGCACGCGGTTCCCGACGCGACGATCACCGTCCTCGACGCGTCCGACCGCCCCGGCGGCAAGCTCAGGCGTGAGCCGGTGGCGGGGGTCGCCCTGGACGTGGGGGCCGAGTCGATGCTGGCCAGGCGGCCCGAGGCGCTCGACCTGCTCTCCGAGCTCGGCGCGGACGACGAGGTCGTCCACCCCGACACGACGTCGGCGTCCATCTGGTCACGCGGCGACCTGCACCCGCTGCCCAAGGGCACGCTCATGGGGATCCCGTCGCCGCCAGCCTCGGCCCTCGGCATCCTGTCGGCCGACGAGGTGGCGCGAGCGGAACACGAGACGCCCTGGGGCAGTGACGACTTCGAGGACGTGTCGGTCGGGGAGTACGTCGCCGCCCGCCTGGGCGACGCTGTGGTCGACCGCCTCGTCGAGCCCCTCCTCGGTGGGGTGTATGCCGGGCAGGCCCGGGCGTTGTCGTTGCGCGCCTGCCTGCCGTCGGTGTTCGCGGCGGCGAAGCGCGGCCAGTCCCTGGCTGAGACCGCGGCCGCCTCCGCCGCCTCAGCCGCGGCCGCCTCGGCCGCCACGAGTGAAACCGCAGGCGTCCCGGTGGCTGGTGCGCCCGCACCCGTCTTCGCCGGCCTCGTCGGCGGCGTGGGCCGTCTCGCCGAGCTGCTGACCGAGTCCCTCCGGGCCCGCGGCGTGACGATCCGCAGCGGCGCCATCGTCCGCGAGCTCCACCGTCACCCCGACGGTGAGCACGGCCACCTCGAGCCCACCGCGCCCGGCGGCGGCTGGTCGGTCGTGGTCGGACCCCGTCCTCGGCCCGAGCGGTTTGTCGCCGATGCCGTCGTCATCGCGGTTCCGGCCGCCCCCGCCAGCCGCCTGCTCGCCGCGCACCTTCCCGACGCGGCACGGGCACTGCGCGAGATCGAGTACGCGTCGATGGCAATCATCACCCTCGCCGTCGGGGCGCCGGGGCCGACCACGGTGCCGCTGCCGGGCTCGGGGTTCCTCGTGCCGGCCGTCGAGGGCCGGACCATCAAGGCCAGCACGTTCTCCTCGACGAAGTGGCGCTGGACCGCGGAGGCAGCCGACGACCTGTCCTTCCTGCGCGCCTCGGTGGGCCGGTACGGCGAGACCAGCGACCTGCAGCGGCCCGACGACGAGCTCGTCGCGATCGCCGTCGCAGAGGTGAGCGAGGCGCTCGGCCACCAGCTGCCTCGCGTCGTGGACACCCATGTCCAGCGCTGGGGAGGTGCCCTCCCGCAGTACACCGTCGGGCACCTCGACCGCGTCGCCCGCATCCGGACCGCCGCCGCGGGGGCGCCCGGGCTGGAGCTGGCAGGCGCGGCATACGAGGGCGTGGGCATCCCGGCGTGCATCGCCAGTGGGCGTGCGGCGGCGGTGGCCGTGGCCACCCACCTGCGGACGCGTGCGACCGGCGCGGGAAGATAGGCCCATGAGCGAGCCACACCCGTCCAACCCCAACGCAGCCCGGATCCGGGAGATCAACGACTCGATCCGGTATGCCATGTGGTCGGTCTTCTCCGTCACCGCGCCGCTGGGCGACAGCCGGGACGTGATGGCCAAGGAGGTCGAGGACCTCTTCGCCCGGCTCGAGTCAGAAGGCGTCGTGACCCGCGGCATCTATGACATCGGCGGCCTGCGCGCGGACGCCGACTTCATGGTCTGGTGGCACGCCGAGCGCATCGAGGACGTCCAGCGCGCCTACCGCTCGCTGCTGCGCACCGAGCTCGGCCACCTGCTCGAACCCACGTGGTCGGCCGCCGCGCTGCACCGGCCGGCCGAGTTCAACAAGAGCCACATCCCGGCGTTCCTCGGCGACGAGCCGCCCAAGGACTTCATCTGCGTCTATCCGTTCGTGCGGTCCTACGAGTGGTACCTGCTGCCCGACGCCGAGCGTCGCGACATGCTGCGAGAGCACGGCCAGCAGGCTCGCGACTTCCCCGACGTGCGGGCCAACACGATCGCCTCGTTCGCGCTGAACGACTACGAGTGGGTGCTGGCCTTCGAGGCCGACGAGCTGCACCGCATCGTCGACCTGATGCGTGAGCTGCGCGCCTCGCGGGCGCGGATGCACGTCCGCGAGGAGCTGCCGTTCCACACGGGCCGGCGGGTGCCGGTCGACGAGCTGCTCGCGTCCTTGCGCTGAGGTCGCAGTCATGACCGTCTTCACCCTCAGCGACATCGTCACCCGCTGGGTGGTGTCCCCGTTCGGGACCTTGGTGGCCCTGCTGCTGAGCGTGGCGTACGCAGCAGGACTGGTCGCGCTGCGCCGATCGGGGGAGCACGTGCCCGTGCTCCGACCGCTCGTCTTCTACGTCGTCGGGATCGGTTCGCTGGTGCTGGCGACCGACGGGGGTCTCGCGGCCGCGCGGAGCACGTCGTTCGTGGCCGCCGCAGCCCAGTCGGCGGTCCTCGCGGCGATCACGCCCATCGGTATCGCCCTGGGGGATCCGCTGGGACTGGCGCGGCGTGCACTGGGCCCGGGGGCGACGCGTGGCCTGGACCGGGTGGTGGGCAGCCGCGTGGCCCGAGTCGTGTTCTTCCCCCTGGTCGGCTCGGTGGTCGCCACGGCGTTGCACCTGCTGGTGTTCACCACGGGATGGCTCGCGGCGTCGGTCGCTTCGGCCTGGGTCCGCGAGCTGACGTATGCAGTGCTGTTGGTCAGCGGGTTGGTGTTCGTCCTGCCACTCCTGGGCGAGGCGCTGGTGCCGACCTGGTGCACCGCGGGAGTGCGGGTGTTGATCGCCTTCGGCGACGGCCTGCTCGACGCGGTGCCCGGGGTCGTGGTGATGGCCTCCCCGTCGCTGCTCGGAGCGCCGGTGGCGGCCTACCTGGCCGCACCGGATCCGCTGTGGCAGCAGCGGCTCGGGGGCGGGGCGATGTTCGGGATCGCCGAGGTCGTGGGCCTTCCCCTGCTGGCGGCCACGGTTGCGGTCTGGGTCCGGTCGGACGCGCGCGAGGCAGCGCTCGTCGACGCCCGCCTCGACCTCGAGGAGGAGTCTGATCGTCCGTGGTGGGAGACGGACCCACGGTTCACCCGTCGGGCTCCGTAGATCCGCCGCCTGCCACGGCCTCGCTCGCGATCAGCCTGCGTCGGCCTGGGGGCGCAGGGTCATCGAGATCGAGTTGATGCAGAACCGCTGGTCTGTGGGGGTGCCATAGCCCTCACCCTCGAAGACGTGCCCGAGGTGGCTGCCGCAGGTGGCGCAGCGCACCTCGACCCGCTTCATCCCCATCGAGACGTCCTCGATGTACTCGACCGAGTCGCCCGCCAGCGGCGAGTAGAACGACGGCCACCCGCAGTGGCTGTCGAACTTCGTCTCGGAGGTGAACAGCTCGGCGCCGCACGCCCGGCAGGCATAGACACCTTCGGTCTTGGTGTCGGTGTACTCGCCGACGTAGGGGCGCTCGGTGCCGGCCTGGCGCAGCACCTGGTACTCGGCCGGGCTGAGCTCGGCGCGCCATTCCTCGTCGGTCTTCGACACGGCATACGTGCGGTCGGTCTGGTCCATGCTCACGCTGCGACTCCTTCGGGGGACGGTGACTGGGCTTCGTCGAAACAGCTTCACGACCATCTCAACGCAATCGAGGTCGATTCTGGTCCCCGGGGTGGTCGCGGCCATCCTTACGGCCCGGTGACGAGGGCCCGACTAGGCTCGCGCCATGGTGGCAAAGGCAACCGAGCTGGAGGTCCCGGGGGGACCTGACGGATCGCGACTGGTGCGGATCTCGAGCCCCGACCGGCTGATCTGGCCCGATGACGGCATCTCCAAGCTCGACCTGGCGCGCTACGCCGTCGACGTCTCGGACGGCTTCATGGGGGCCCTGCGCAACCGTCCCGTCACGCTCCAGCGGTTCCCCGAGGGCATCACGGGCGAGGAGTTCTGGACCAAGAACCCGCCCAAGGGCATGCCTGACTTCATCCACCCGGTGATGTGCACGTATCCCTCCGGGCGCAGGCACCTGCAGGTCGTGGTGGAGGAGCCCGCCGCCGTGGTGTGGGCGATCCAGATGAACACGGTGACGTTCCACCCGTGGCCGGTCCGCACCTCCGACGTCGACAAGCCCGACGAGCTGCGCATCGACCTCGACCCGCAGCCGGGACGCGACTTCAAGGACGCGGTCGAGGCGGCCCTCGTGCTGCGCGAGCTACTCACCGAGGTCGGCCTGACCGGCTGGGCCAAGACGTCCGGCAACCGCGGCGTGCACGTGTTCGTCCGGATCGCGCCCACCCACGAGTTCCTCGACGTGCGGCACGGGGTCATCGGCATCGCCCGTGAGCTCGAACGTCGCCTGCCCGACCTCGTGACCACCTCGTGGTGGAAGGAGCAACGCGGTGAGCGGGTCTTCGTCGACTTCAACCAGGCGTGCCGCGACCGCACCATCGCGTCGGCCTACAGCCCCCGCCCACTGCCCGGGGCGCCGGTGAGTATGCCGGTCACCTGGGACGCGCTTTCGAGTGTCAGCCCCAGCGACTTCACCGTGCTCACCGTGCCGGGGATCGTCGCTGCCCAGGGGGATGCGTGGGCGGACATGGACAAGGCGGTCGGTGACGTGACTGCGGCAATCGCCTTGTGGGACAAGGACATCGAGGAGAGGGGCCTGGGCGAGCTGAACTTCCCGCCGGACTACCCGAAGATGCCGGGGGAGCCGCCGCGGGTGCAGCCGAGCAAGCGCCGTCAGGACAAGTCCGACGAGGACTACATGCCGCCGAAGGCCGAGCGGGATGCCGACCTGCGCTCCGTGTGGGGTCCGGTGGTGCCCCCGGTGGCGCCGATGCTCGCCAAGCCCGTGAAGGGCATCCCTACCGGTGACTACCTGTTCGAGCCGAAGTGGGACGGGTTCCGCTCGATCATCTTCCGCTCGGGCGACCAGGTCGAGATCGGCAGCCGCAACGAGAAGCCGATGACGCGCTACTTCCCCGAGGTCGTCGAGGCGGTGCTGGCGAACTTCCCCGACAAGTGCGTCGTGGACGGCGAGATCGTGCTCATCGGGGCGACCGGCGACCGCCTCGACTTCGACGCGTTGCAGCAGCGGATCCACCCCGCTGCCAGCCGGGTGAAGAGGCTGGCGTCGGAGACGCCCGCGAGCTTCGTGGCCTTCGACCTGCTGGCTCTCGGCGAGGACGACCTGACGCAGCGCCCCTTCGGCGAACGGCGCGCCCTGCTCGAGCAGGCGCTGGCGCAGGCCAAGGCACCGATCCACCTGACGAGGGCCACCGACGACCCGGCCGTCGCGAAGGACTGGTTCGAGCAGTTCGAAGGGGCCGGCCTCGACGGCGTCATCGCGAAGCCGCTGGACATCGCCTACGTCCCTGACAAGCGGCTGATGCTCAAGATCAAGCACGAGCGCACCGCCGACTGCGTCGTGGCGGGCTACCGCACCCACAAGGCCGGCGACGACCTCATCGGCTCGCTGCTCCTCGGCCTGTACACCGACGAAGGTTCCCTGATGAGCGTCGGCGTGATCGGGGCGTTCCCGATGGCTCGGCGCAAGGAGCTGTTCGACGAGCTGCAGCCCCTGGTCACCGACTTCGACGACCACCCGTGGGCCTGGGCGAAGGAGGAGATGGGCAGTCGCACCCCGACCAGCGGGGCGACGTCGCGCTGGAACGCGGGCAAGGACCTGTCCTTCACCCCGCTGCGGCCCGAGCGGGTCGTCGAGGTGAGGTACGACCACATGGAGGGTGCGCGGTTCCGTCACACCGCCCAGTTCGTCCGCTGGCGCCCCGACCGTGAGCCGCGGTCGTGCACCTACGACCAGCTCGAGGAGCCGGTCAGCTTCGACCTCGCCGACGTGCTGGGGGAGCGCTAGTGGCCGGCGGGTCGAACCCTCCGTCACCGGGCCGCAAGGCGGCCATCGCCGGCGCGGTGACGACCGGGGCCGCCCTGGCGGCCGGCGCCCTGACGTCAGTGGGGGCCGCGACGTACTTCGCCCGCCGCGTCCTCACCCCCGACCGCCAGCGTCCCGACGACACCCAGATCCTGGCCGTCGCCGACGACTCGGTGACCCTGGGGGTGAACCCTGAGACGGTCTCGCCGGGGCGGTACGGGCTGTGGCTCGACGGGGAGCGCGGTCACGCCAGGCTGGGCGAGGTCCTGGAGCTCGACCAGGGATCGGGCCGTGTCCGGCGAGAGCTGCTCGGGGTCGACTTCGGACACCTCGCCGGAGGGTTCGGCCGCTGGAACCAGTACTACTTCTGCAGCCCTCCGGACCGGTCGCTGGGGCTGCGCACCGAGTACGTCGACGTCCTCACCGAGCTCGGGACCATGCCGGCCTGGGTGGTCCCCGCGGCAACCCCGTCGCACCGCTGGGCGATCCTCGTGCACGGCCGCGGCGCGAGACGCCACGAGGGACTGCGCGCCGTGAAGCCGTTGCACGACAGCGGGATCAACGTGATCATCCCCAGCTACCGCAACGACCTCGGGGCGCGAAGCGGACCGGACGGGCGCTACAACCTCGGTCTGTCCGAGTGGCGCGACATCGAGGACGCCGGCCTGCACGCCGTCCAGCGCGGGGCGCGCGAGCTGCTCCTGGTGGGCTGGTCGATGGGTGGGGCGATCGTCCTGCAGACCCTCAGCCGCTCCTGGCTGGCCGACCACGTCACCCACGTGGTGCTCGATGCGCCGGTCATCGACTGGGGTGACGTGCTGGCGCACCACGCGCGGGCCAACGGCATCCCGGCTCCCATCGGCGGCCTCGGCCGTGCGCTGATGGGCCGCCGATCGGCCCGACGCCTCGTGGGCGTGCACGACCCCGTGGACGTCGCCAAGACGAACTGGGTGGCGCGGGCCGGCGAGCTGTCGCACCCGATCCTGCTGATCCACTCGGTCGACGACGAGTTCGTGCCCGTGGGTCCCTCGCTGGCCCTGGCGGCCGCCCGGTCCGACCTGGTGACGATGGAGCGGTGGGACAGGGCTCGGCACACCAAGGAGTGGAACGTCGACCCTGGTCGCTGGGAGAGGTCGGTCGCGGAGTTCGTGGCGACCTGAGTCGTTGCCGCCGGATGCGGTGTCAGCGGACGAAGTCAGTGGTGGACGACGTCAGCGGTTGACGAACCAGCGTCCGAGGATGCTGCCGCCCTCCTCCAGGAGCACGGCAGGCGAGGCGGGCAGGTTGACCTCCGGTCCGTTCACGATGGCCGGGTGCTCGCCGCCCACGATGAGCGGCGACCAGGTGAGGTCGAGCTCGTCGACGACCCCCGCGCGCAGGAGGCTCCCGAGCAGGGTCGGACCGCCCTCGCACAGGATCTGTCGAAAGCCCTTGTCCTCCAGCATGTTTCGCATCCGCACCAGGTCGACCTCGTCCGCGCCCGACGTCAGCACGAACTCCTCGCCGATCAGGTCGCGGGAGGCGTCCAGCGCGCGCGCGTCGGCGCCGCTGCGGGTCACGAGCAGGACCGATCCGGGGGGTCCCTCGGCGACGCTCACCGGCAGCTGTCCGGAGTGGCTGACCACCACGAGGGGCGGTGCCTGGGGGTCCTCGGCCTGGAGGGACGGGTAGCCCTCGGCCCGGACGGTGCCCGCCCCGACGACCACCACGTCGGTCATCCGGCGCAGCAGGTCGAAGACGACGTGGTCCGCCTCGGTGTTGATGCTCCCCGAACGCTGGTCAGTGCCGTTCGCGGCGCCGTCCAGGGTGGCCACGAAGTTGGCCCGCAGCCAGCGACGGGCCGGCGCGGCGTAGAGGTCCGGCAGGGCAGCGGCGTCGATCTGTGCACCGGGGGCGTGGGTGCCGGACGAGTCGAGCAGCAGGCGCATGGGCACAGTGTTGCATTTCTCCCGATCTGTCTTCACTAGGCTCCACGTCGTGCCCGGCTCCCTTCTCGACCGATCCCCGCAGCTGGACCGCGGGCGGCTGGTGCGCGACTTGGTGCCTCCTCCCAGGTTCGATGCCGAGCGCTTCACGACCTATTGGCCGGATCCGTCCGAGCCCTCCCAGGCGGCGGCGATCGAGCGTCTCGAGGCGTATGCCGCGTCGCTGGGGCAGCCCTCCCGTGGCCAGTGGTTCCGCCGCCGGAAGGCGTCGGAAGGGTCCGGTCGCGGGATCTACCTCGACGGGGGCTTCGGGGTCGGCAAGACCCACCTGCTGGCGTCCTTGTGGCACGAAGCCCAGGGCCCCAAGGCCTTCGGGACCTTCGTGGAGTACACCAACCTCGTCGGCGCCCTCGGCTTCCAGCCCACCGTCGAGGCGCTCAGCGGCCACCAGCTGGTGTGCATCGACGAGTTCGAGCTCGACGATCCCGGCGACACGGTGCTGATGGCGACCCTGCTCGGACGGCTGGCCGGCGCGGGGGTGTCGCTGGCCGCGACGTCCAACACGCTGCCCGACGCGCTGGGGGCGGGACGCTTTGCCGCCGAGGACTTCCTCCGCGAGATCCAGGCCCTGTCCGCGCGTTTCGAGGTCCTGACCGTCGACGGCCCCGACTACCGGCACCGCGACAGCGTGGACAGCCCGCCGCCGTCGTCCGAGGACGAGGTGCGCGCGGGCGTGGACATCGAGGGTGGGCTGCTCGACCACTTCGTCGACGTGACGCGTCACCTCGCGACGGTCCACCCCAGTCGGTACCGCTCGATGCTCGACGGGGTCACCGCTGTCGGGTGGACCCACGTCCGTCCGGTGGTGGACCAGGCCGTCGCACTGCGGCTGGTCGTGCTCGCGGACCGGCTCTACGACGCCGACATCCCCGTGTTCGCCAGTGGCGTGCCGCTCGGCGAGGTGTTCTCCGCGGAGATGCTCGCGGGCGGCTACCGCAAGAAGTACTTCCGGGCGATCTCGAGGCTGACCTCGCTCGCGCGCCACGACGTGCGGCCCTGACCGCGGCGCTGACCACGTCGCATCCCTCGCGCGCCGCGACCTGCGATGACAGGATGCGTCAATGGGCAAGGGGAAGCAGGACACGAAGGCCAGCGCCGGCAAGCAGTCCAAGGGCGGCAAGAAGGCGATGGGCGAGCCGAAGTCGAAGGTCGCGGGCTTGGACGCCACGGCGGCGTCCGACAAGGGCGTCCCGGCGCCCACCGTGTTCGCTGACGCGTTGAGGGTCGGTGACGGGTTCATCCTGGCGGACTGCGACCCGCACTCGACTCCGGGTTTCGACGGGGACAAGAAGCACGGGGAGGAGGCCCTCGCCGCCCGCGCGGGCGAGATCAGCCAGTTCCAGGAGCGGCTGTATGCCGAGTCCAGGGGCGCCGTGAAGCGCTCCCTGTTGTTGGTGGTGCAGGGAATGGACACCTCCGGCAAGGGCGGCATCATGCGCCACGTGGTCGGCCAGATGGACCCGCAGGGCGTCAAGTACACCGCCTTCAAGGCCCCCACGGCCGAGGAGCGCAAGCACCCCTTCCTGTGGCGCATCCGCAACGCCATGCCCAGCCCGGGTCAGGTCGGCGTCTTCGACCGCTCCCACTACGAGGACGTCCTCATCGTCCGGGTCCACGAGCTCGTGCCGCGCGCGACCTGGTCGCGGCGCTACGCCCAGATCAACGACTTCGAGGCCAAGGCCGTCGCTGACGGGACGACGGTGGTCAAGGTGATGCTCCACATTTCGTCGGACGAGCAGAAGGCACGGCTCACCGAACGGCTCGAGCGCGAGGACAAGCACTGGAAGTACAACCCCGGCGACGTCGACGAGCGCCTGCGCTGGCCCCAGTACCAGGAGGCCTACCAGGCCGTTCTCGAGAAGACCTCGACGGAGGCGGCCCCGTGGTACGTCGTTCCGGCCGACCGCAGGTGGTACGCCCGGCTCGCCGTCCAGAACCTGGTCCTGGAGCACCTCGAGACCATGAACCCGCAGTGGCCGCCGGCCGCGTTCGACGTCGAGGCCGAGAAGCAGAGGCTGGCGAAGTCCTGATGGTCGGCCACGCACACTCACCGATAAGGGACTCCAAGGCGTTCAGCGGATTCTCCGTGCCCGACATCGAGGCCGCCCACGCGTTCTACGCCGACACTCTCGGGCTGGAGGTGACGCAGGACCACGGCATCCTCAGCATCCAGCTCGGAGGTGGCCACCGCGCCATCGCGTACCCGAAGCCGGACCACCAGCCCGCCGGCTTCACGATCCTCAACTTCCCGGTGGCGGACATCGAGGCGACCGTCGACGAGCTGACGTCCAGAGGGGTGGTCTTCGAGAGGTACGAAGGCACGCAGATGGAGACCGACGCCAAGGGGATCTTCCGCAAGGGTGGTCCACTCATCGCCTGGTTCACCGACCCCGCGGGCAACGTGATGTCGGTGATCGAGCAGTAGCAGCCCCGCTGGGGTCAGGCGCTGAACGCCCGGTCGACGATCGTGCGGGCGTGCCTGGCCGAGAGTCCCGCGTCGAGGGTGCCGAAGGTCGCTCCGTGCTGTCCCGCGAGGCGGGTGGCGATGAACGCGTCGGCCACCTCGGTGGGCGCGTAGCGGGCCAGCAGCGACGCCTGCAGGGTCACCGCGAGCTGTTCCACGACGCGGCGTGCCCCGGCTTGGGCGTCCGGCTGCGCGGCATACGCGATCACGTCGTCGACGCGGGTGATGGCCTCGTCGAGGACGGTGCTGTGGCCGTGGGCGAGGGCGAGCTCCTTGCGGAAGGCCTCGACGGACAGGGGCTCTCGCGTGATGGCCCGCAGGACGTCGAGGGCGTTGACGTTGCCCGAGCCTTCCCAGATCGAGTTGAGCGGGGCCTCGCGGTAGAGCCGGGCCAGGCCGTTCTCCTCGACGTAGCCGTTGCCGCCCAGGCACTCGAGGGCCTCGGCGACCATGGGGGAGGTGCGCTTGCACACCCAGTACTTGCCGACGGCGACCCCGAGCCGGGAGAGAGCGGTGTCGCCCTCGTCGACGGCATGGGCGAGGCGCAGTGCCAAGGTGGTGGCGGCCTCGACCTCCAGAGCGAGGTCGGCCAGGACGTTCTGCATGAGCGGCTGGTCGACGAGCAGGGCCCCGAAGGCCGAGCGGTGCCGAGCGTGGTGGATCGCCCGCACGAGGGCCGCCCGCATCGTCGACGCGGAGCCCAGGATGCAGTCGAGCCTGGTTGCCGCCACCATGTCGAGGATGGTGCGGATCCCGCGACCGTCGTCCCCGACGCGCACGCCCCAGGTGCCGTCGAGCTCGACCTCCGAGGAGGCATTGGAGCGGTTGCCCAGCTTGTCCTTGAGGCGTTGCAGCGCAAAGGGATTGCGGGTGCCGTCGTCGAGGGCGCGAGGCACGAGGAAGCAGCCCACGCCGGCCTCGGTCTGCGCCAGCACGAGGAACCCGTCGCTCATCGGTGCCGAGCAGAACCACTTGTGTCCGGTGAGCCGGTAGGTCTCCCCGCCCTCGATCGGGCCGCCCGGCGTCGCGACGGCCAGGGTGGTGTTGGCGCGGACGTCCGAGCCGCCCTGCTTCTCGGTCATGCCCATCCCGACCAGCACGCCACGCTTCTCGGCGAGGGGCCGCAGCCCGAAGTCGTAGCTGCGCGAGGCGAGCTGGGGCAGCCAGCGCGCCGCGAGCGGCGGGTTCGCAGCGAGGGCCGGTGCCGCGGCATACGTCATGGAGATCGGGCACAGGTGGCCCTGCTCGTTCTCCGACCAGGCGACGAACCCCGCGGCCCGTCGCACGTGCGCGCCGCTACCGGCCGGCGTGGTCCATGGTTCGGCGGTGAGTCCGGCACCGACCGCGACGTCCATCAGCGAGTGCCACGCCGGGTGGAACGCGACCTCGTCGAGGCGTTCACCGGTGGGGGAGTGGGTGCGCAGGACCGGCTCGTTCTCGTTGGCCTGCACGGCCCACTCGCGCGCCCGCCCACTGCCCGCCCGGGCTCCCAGCGCAATGACCTCGTCGTATGCCGCGGGATCGGCCCAGCGCCGCAGGCCCTCGTCCAGGGCGGGCTGGGTCGCGACCGTGTTGTAGTCGGGCAGTGGGGGCACCTGGTTGGTGACGGCGTGGGTAGGCACGAGGGCACAGTATGCCGGGATACCGTGGCGGGGTGACTCCTAAGGCCCGGGTACGTCGTGCGCTGCTGCGCGTGCCCGGCGCCCTGCCCGCGGCGAAGCTGACCGTCGAGACGATCCGGGTGTGCCTGCGGTACCGGGTGACGGGTCTCGCGTCGGAGGCGGGGTTCTTCATGCTGCTGTCGCTGCCGCCTCTCGTGCTGGGGCTGTTCGGCGGTGTGGGCTACATCAGCGGGTGGTTCGGCAACGACATCGTCACGGACCTGATCCAGGGCATCCGGAGCTTCTCGTCGGAGTTCCTCGTCGCGAACGTCGTCGACCAGATCATCCTGCCGACGGCGAAGGACGTGCTGAAGAACGGCCGCGGCGACCTGATCTCGCTCGGCTTCCTGCTATCGGTCTGGTCGGGGTCGCGGGCGCTCAACGTGTTCGTGGACACCATCTCGATCATGTACGGGCAGTCCGGCGTCCGCGGGATCGTGCGCACCCGGGCGCTGTCGCTGACGCTGTACTTCCTGTCTCTGATCGTCGGGATCGTCGTCATTCCCCTCGTGGTGATCGGCCCGTCATGGCTCGGAGACCTCCTGCCTCGAGAGATGCACTTCCTCACCTACCTGTACTGGCCCGTGGTCAGCATCGTGGCCGTGGCGAGCGTCGCCACGTTGTTCCACATCTCCACCCCGCGCCGCTCCCCGTGGCTGCGGGACGTGCCCGGCGCGGTGCTGACCATCGTGATCTGGGTGCTCGCGTCGTTCGTGCTGCGTGGCACCCTGACGGCTTCGGTGAGTGGCGGGACGTCGATCTACGGGCCGCTGTCGACGCCGATCGTGCTCCTGATCTTCCTGTACGCCCTGGCCATCGCCGTCCTCATCGGGGCCGCCCTCAACGCCGCCATCCGCGTCATGTGGCCGCTGGCGGACCGCCTCTCCATGCGGGCGCAGCTGGTGCAGTGGTTCAAGGCCCGGCGGTCGGCGCGCAGGACCACCGTGCCGGCCCTCGACGCCCCCTCGGCCACCGGTCCGCAGCGGTCGGACGACCCCGAGGAGGACCTGGTGTCCTCGGTCCAGGGGCTGCGGGCGGAGGCGCGAAAGCCGCTGACCCCGATGCCCCGTGGGTCGCAAAACGCCCCGGACGACAGCCAATTTGGAGACGACGCCGATGATCGGATAATGTCTGCACGCACGCGCAGCGGGTGAAAACGCCCGTTCAACACCAATAGCGCGTGTATGCGGATGTAGCTCAGTTGGTAGAGCGCAACCTTGCCAAGGTTGAGGTCGCCGGTTCGAGCCCGGTCATCCGCTCGGAGGGTTTGACCGCCTTCACGGTGGAGTGGCCGAGAGGCGAGGCAGCGGCCTGCAAAGCCGCGTACACGGGTTCAAATCCCGTCTCCACCTCAGAGACTCGAACCCTGAGTCGAACCCCAGCAGCACCCAGCACGACCCCGGGCGATTGGCGCAGTGGTAGCGCGCTTCCTTGACACGGAAGAGGTCACTGGTTCAAACCCAGTATCGCCCACCAGCACGAAAACGGCCCCTGACCTGCGGAAATGCAGACCAGGGGCTGTTTCGTTGCTCTTGGAAGGGGTCAGATCTGACCTCGTCCGGGGGGTGAGTGACTAACGGAGTGACTAAGTCCCTGACGCTCACTCGTCGCGACGGTCCATCGGAGTATTTGGGGGCGTGGCGTGCCCGACCCAGCCGAGATCGATGACCGGATCGACCGCGCAACCGCGCGACCGTTCGGGCGGCGGTTCCACCTGCGCGGGCGCGAGCGGGCCACGGCTGAGCTCCGCGGTCAGCAGACGATGCGGGCTCACGCCGCGGAGATCATCGCGGAGCGGCTGGCACCGGCCGAGCCGCGCAACGACGGCCGGCAGACCCCCTACCGCAACCACCCGGTTTTCGTGGCCCAGCACGCCACCGCGACCTGCTGCCGCAACTGCCTGGAGACGTGGCACGGCATCGCGAAGGGGCACCGGCTCGACCGCGGCGAGCGGGCCTACGTCGTCGAGGTGATCGGGCGCTGGATCGACCGCGGGCTGGAGACCTCCACGGCAGGTCGCACTAGGGGAGCTCCACCTCGCGCCGGTCGTGAGGGGGGACCAGAAGGGGGCGGGTGATCGCCCGATCCGCGGCAGATGAGGGCGTTAAACTCATGCCGTTGCGTCCCGTTTGGGTCAGGTGCCTGCGAAGTGGTCGATCACGGTCCGCAGCGCGCCTCTCATCGACGGACTGCCCGTGTGGCCGGAGTCCTCAACCACGACCAGTTCCGCGCCCGGCCAGGCGCGGGACAGCTCCCAGGCCGTCAGTAGCGGGCCTCCGAGGTCGAAGCGCCCATGGATGAGAACCGCCGGGATCCCCGCCAGCTTCCCCGCGTTGCGAAGCAGTTGCCCCTCCTCGAGGAACGCGCCGTTGGAGAAGTAGTGCGCGCAGATGCGGACGAAGGCGAGCTTGGCATCGTCCGGCCGGTCACTGTAGGCGTTGTGTTTCCCCTGAGGATCCATTGAGATGACGGTGTCCTCCCACCTCAGCCACTCGTTCGCCGCGAGCTCGCGCACTGTCGGGTCGGGGTGGCCCAGGAGACGCCCGTAGGCGGCGAGCAGGTCGAACACGTCGTCCCCGCGTTCCTCGGCCGCCACGAAGTCGTGGAAGCGTTGCCACTGCTCGGGGAAGAACCGGCCGACCCCCTGGTAGAGCCAGGCGATCTCCGATCGCCGGGTGGTCGTGACCGCCGCGATCACGGCCTCGGTCACGCGCTCTGGATGGCGTTGGGCGTAGGCGAGGATGAGCGTGGAGCCCCACGAGCCCCCGTAGAGCATCCATCTGTCGATGCCGAGGTGCTCGCGCAGTTGTTCCATGTCGGCGATCAAGTTGTCGGTGGTGTTGGTAGCTAGGTCCACCGTGGGGTCGCTCGCGTGCGGGGTACTACGGCCGCAGTTTCGCTGGTCGAACAAGATCGAGCGGTACGTTTCCGGGTTGAACCTCCGGCGGCCGTCGACGCTGCAGCCGGAACCTGGACCGCCATGCACCGTCAGGACGGGTTTGCCTTCGGGGTTGCCACACTGTTCCCAGTACATGTGGTTGCCCGCACCGATGTCGAGCAGACCCCTGTCGTAGGGTTCGATAACGGGGTCGAGGGGGGCCATCGTCGCAGCCTAGGGCCGTTTCACGCTCGCGCCCTCAGTACGGCCGACATGCAGCCCGGATCGCGGCAAATCCGGACGTTCAATGCCCTTCGCTTAGGCGCTGGCGCTGGCCGCCCAGATCTGTTCGCGCAGGATGTCCGCGTGGCCGCAGTGCTGCGCGATTTCGCGCAGCACTGCGAAGTTTGACCCATTGCATGGAAGGGCGCCGCGCCGATTGCCATGGGCGACGTCGTCGATACCCAGCGTGGCCGCCGCCACCCGAGATCTCGCCCAGGTGTCATTTCAGATGCCATGCACCGATTCGGTGGTGTCGTGGCGTTCCAGGTTGAAAGACGCGTCAGGGTCAACGCGACAGCCGATTTCGTCTCGTTTGTACCCATTCGTTGTCTTGCCGTTCATCTCCTGCCACCAGTCTCGGCGTATACCAGTGGCCTCGCACGGGGCCGACGTAGCAGAAAAGGATGACCACGTGAGGAACAAGCAGGGCACGGCCGCGTTGATGGGCGTCATCGCAGTAAGCGTGCTGGCTGGGGGTGGGGTTGCCTTCGGCGTCGCGGGGACCTTCGACCATCCCGGCCCGCGCCCGGACGGGACCGCTTTGACGCCTGTGGGATGGCAGGTGACGCCCGCGGGCAGCACGCACCCGGCCGGGTCCTTTCCCGCGAACGCGGTGCTCTCACCCGACGACAAGGCGGTGCTGGTGCCGGGTGTCATCCGCAACGCGCACTCCCGGCAGACCGTGGACGTCCTGGACAGCCGGACGGGCGCGCTGCTGCAGGAGGTCGAGCTCAACCCCGACGACGCCGCCAAGCGTGAGGGTGTCGCGCCGGGGCTGGTCTTCAGCCACGACGGCCGACGCGTGTACTTGGCCACCGCGAACAAGAACTCGGTGCTGGGCTTCAACTGGGACTCCGCCGCGCACCGGCTGACCCTGGCCAAGACCCTCGCGCTGCCCGACGGTTCCTACCCCCAGACCGTGACGGTCTCCCCGGACGACAAAAAGGTGTACGCCGTCGGCCAGTACGCGCGCAAGCTCTTCGCAGTCGATGTCGCGACCGGCGCCACGACGTCCGCCCCGACCGGGGCCTACCCCTTCGGGGTGGCGCTCAGCGGAGACGGACGCACGGCGTATGTGTCCAACCAGGCGGACAAGACCGTTTCAGTCTTCGGTGTCGCGGCGGGCTCGCTGGTGCCCAAGACGCCCATCGCGGTGGGAACCCACCCCAACCACCTGCTCAGCGACCCGGCGCGCCACCGGGTGTTCGTCAGCAACGGGGACAGCGACCAGATCTCGGTGATCGACACTCGCACGAACACGGTCCGTCACACGATCGCCTTGAGCCCATACCGCGGCGCCGGCGCCGGCACCTCCCCGCTCGGCATGGCGCTGACCCGGGACGGGAACACCCTGTACGTGGCCAACGCCGGCAACAATGACGTCGCGGTGGTGAACACCAGCTCGCGCGGGCAGTTCGGACAGGTCAGGGGCCTCATCCCCACCGCGTGGTACCCCACCGGGGTGCAGGTGACCAAGGACGGGTCCCGGCTGCTGATCGCCGACGGCAAGGGCCTGGGCACCGGCTCCAACAAGGGCTCCGCATCCATGACGGACCCGACGAACCACCCGTGGATCGAGGACCTGGTCAAGGGCATGCTCCAGGTGGTGGCCACACCCAACCAGGGCCAGCTGCGCAGGTACACCCACCAGGTTCAGCTCAACAACGACACGGCCAGCTCGGGCACCGTCCGCGGCTACGGCCGCGGAGCGCCTGCGACGATCATTCCCCGACACCCGGGCCAGGGTTCCCCGATCAAGCACGTGATCTACGTGGTCAAGGAGAACCGGACCTACGACCAGATCCTCGGTGACCTGGGCAAGGGCAACGGCGACCCTTCGCTGGCCATCTTCGGCAAGAGCGTGACGCCGAACCAGCACGCGCTGGCCAGCAAGTTCGCCACCCTGGACAACTTCTACGTCAACGGTGAGGTCAGCCAAGACGGCTGGGACTGGGCCACTCAGGGCAACTCCAACCCCTACAACCAACTCGCCACCCACCAGGGCTACGACGGCAACGGGTCGGAGTACGACTCCTCCGGTTACCTCGACTCCCATGTGACGGCCGGCAACGCCGACTCGAGCAAGGCGTTCCTGTGGGACCGCGCGGCTGCGGCCGGCCAGAGTTTCCGGCACTACGGGATGCACTCGCTGCCCTCTGACTGGTTCGGGCCGAAGAACCGGGTCAAGTGCGCGGCCGGCACGTACTGCGCGTACGAGCCGCTGCTGAACCGGAACACTGACCACGCCTACCCGTGGTTCGACATGAACATCACGGACCAGAGCAGGTTCACGGAGTGGAAGAAGGAGTTCGACCAGTACGTCGCCAAGGACAACCTGCCTTCCTGGCAGTTCGTCGACCTGCCGCGTGACCACACCAACGGCTGGTATGCCGGCGGCTCCACCGCCAAGGCGATGGTCGCCGACAACGACTACGCCCTGGGGCAGCTCGTGTCCACGGTCTCGCACTCGAAGTACTGGAAGGACACGGCCATCTTCGTCGTCGAGGATGACGGCCAGGACGGACCGGACCACGTGGACGCGCACCGCTCGCCGGCCCTGGTGATCAGCCCGTACACCCAGCGCGGGATCGTCGACTCGCACTTCTACAACCAGACGTCGGCCCTTCGCACCATGGAGCTGCTGATGGGCCTTGGCCCGCTGACGCAGTACGACGCGGCCGCGGTCCCGATGATCTGGACCTTCGGAGACCGCGCGAACCTGACCCCCTACGAGGCTCTCGCGCCCCAGCAGTCCCTGGCGGCGAAGAACCCGGCAAACGCCACCTCGGCCATGACCCCGCAGGCCATGATGGGACGACCCGACCAGGTCGACGCCCACGTACTGAACGAGGAGATCTGGCGCTCGGTACGCGGCCCGCACGCGAACATGCCACCCGCGCAGCACCACGTGTTCCCGGCCCAGCCGTAGAAGACGAAACCCTAGGCAACCCACGCCTCGCAGAAGCCCCGGACCGCACCACGGTCCGGGGCTTCTGCCCACCTCGCTGGCGGCCGCACCCGGTCCACCGGCTCACGTAGCCACGTAGCCCCCGCGGGTTGGCTGCGTATGCCAGGTCTGGCTGGCGCTGCGGGGACCTCAGGGGTACTCGGTGGTGCTGGACCACAGGAGGCCGCCGGATCGTTTGTGTCTCGGTGGTCTGGCCGCCGAATGCGCCCAGGCGCGGTGGGCAGGGGACGCGCGCCGAGAGTGTTGGGGGAGACTTCACGTTCGGTTCGCCCACCGGCCACGGCGTGAACGGCCGCGACACCCATGGTGTCCACCGTCATTGCTTTACGGCCAACTTCAGGAGCAGGAATGGTTAAAACCCCTCGGTCCCGCCGGTGGATGCGCACGGGCGGCATCGCGCTGGCCGCCGCATCACTGAGTGTCGCGGTAGTCAGCGCGCAGGCAACCGCGTCGCCCCCCACAAGCGCCCACCAGGGAAGGGACGCGGAGAGCGCGAAGGACGCCGCGCCGCAGCACGTGTTCGTGATCATGATGGAGAACCACGGCACCTCGCAGATCATCGGCAACACCGCAGACGCGCCGTACATCACCTCACTCGCCCGGCGAAACAACGTGGCCACGAACTACCACGGCGTGACCCACCCGAGCCTGCCGAACTACCTGTCGACGATCTCGGGCAGCTTCCAGGGAATATGGGACGACTGCAAGGCCGGCGCGACCGTCAAGTGTGCGCCCGAGGAGTTCGTTCCGGGCTCCGGTGACGCCACCGCTGGCGCTTCGCTGACTCCGGAGCAGCAGGCCAGTGCCTCCTCGACCCCACATCTGTTCACGGGCAGGAACATCGTGGACCAGCTCGAGGCCAAGCACCGCAGCTGGAAGGCATACATGCAGTCCATGCCAACTGCAGGCTTCCAGGGCGAGTACGCGCCCGTCGTCAACGGGACCACAGTCAAGCTGTATGCGCAGAAGCACAACCCGTTCATGTACTTCTCCGACATCAACTCCCCAGGCAACCCGCGACTGTCCAAGATCGTCCCGTTCGAGCACAACTTCAACGCAGACCTGGCTTCAGGTCACGTCCCCAACTTCGTCTGGGTCAGCCCAGACCAGTGCCACGACATGCACGGCATCTCCCCCTCGTCGGCAGCCCTGGTCGGCATGCCGAAGTGTGGTTACCCCAAGAACGGTCTGGACCATGGGGCCATCCAGCTCGGTGACCAGTTCGTCAAGCGCACCGTCACCCAAATCATGAGCTCGAAGACCTGGAAGACCACGCGGTCGAGCATCGTGTTGGTATGGGACGAGAACGACTACTCCGGCTACTCGGGTGGTCCCGGGAGCCCGGTGGGCGCTAAAGGCGTTGTCCTGGGTGGCGGCGACGCTCCGATGATGGTCCTCAACTCCACCGGTGGTCACCGCAAGACCACGAACAAGCTCGCGGATCACTACACCTTGCTGTCGACCATCGAGCATCTGTGGCACCTGGGCTGCGTCGCCAACACCTGCTCCCAGGCCACGTCGGGCAGCTTCGAGGAGCTCTTCGCCTCCTGACCACCCACGCCCAGCCAGCGCGGTCGTCGCCCCGTCCCAACTGCGGGGCCGGGGCGACGACCGCGTCACGGTGCAGTCTTCGGGGGCGCTGCGCGGACCCTATCCTCCTGGCGTGCAGCCGACATCTATCGGTGCGCGAACACTGGGATGTCGTCGGTACAGCGGAACCCTGGTCTCGGTCATCGAGGACTCAGGCGCCACCAACAACCGGCCAGTGACTATGTCGACCGCACTCAACCTCGACGCAAGAACGGCCGCCCGGACAGCTGCCGGGTGTCTGCTCAACATCGACGATGGTCGGGGAACATCGGGACCAAGCCGGAACTCAAAGGGCAACTGCTGCTCCCGAGCACGATCAGCCGCGCGATACGCGGCAGATCCCGACGTTGCGACCTCGCGCCCATCCGGCCAGAGCGGAAGCGACTGTGTCGATCACACGATGGGGATACGGTGGCTGGTGACAGCGGCTTTCGAGGAGCGATGAGGGGGCGTGGAGCGCAATCAGTCGGCTGAGGCCAGCAGTGCTCGACCACTCGCGGCGCGTGTGGGCGCTGCCATCTGTGCCGGTTTGGCCCTGTTGCTCACCGTGGCGACGGGGGTCGTCACCTTCGGGCTCTCCGAGAGTTATGGCTTCGGGCCGGTCTGGGACTGGTCGGCCTTGATGATGACGGGCGCTGCCGCGGCATTGGTTGGTACGGCGCTGTTGGTCGCTATCCGTCTTGCGCGACTGCGGTGGCCAGCGGTGTCCTTGACGGCGGGAGTGGTCGCGTTCGTGTTCGCGGTGGGTTACATAGCCGGAGTAGCCGGCGACAGTCTCAAGCACTAGGGCCCGGCTCGGTTTCGGCGGCAATCGCGGGTTCGTGGCTCGTGTCCGAATCGCGCCTACCCGGGTCGACCAGCACAAGCCGGCAGGAACCACACCGCCGAGCCAGCATCTGCAGGTCTGCACTCAAGCCTGATTGGGTTTACCGGAATTCGGCATGGGCGGACGTTCGTGCGTCCGGTTCGCGGCGGTAAGACACAGCCCTCGTCAAGAACCCCGCGATCGGCGTGCGTGCGCCTGTCAGGGGAGCTGAACCTCCTCAACGCGCTGCCGGAGACGTTCGAGGCCAGAACGGATGTGAGCTCCGTATCCGTCGATCGACAGCGTGCTCTGGGCCTGCATGCCGGCATCGAGTTGCGCCCTCGCATCGTCGAGACGGCCTTGGCGCAGGTAGCCGTCACCAAGGTTCAGATGCAGGCTAGGCGCCAAAGCGGCGGCCGAGGTGACACCGATCGGCACGAGATCCTCGTCGACCACATAGGCATGCTCGGACATGGCCACTTCGTCCCAGGCCACCTCCTCGTCGAGCGCCGATCGCTGGTCGGCCAGGTAGTGCGCCAAGACGCACCGTTGGGCATGGTCGCCCTGTGCAGTGGCCTCCCAACACGCCAACAGAGCCTCGCGCCCCCGCTGCCGTTCACCACTCAATGCGAGCGCGATCGCGTTCGTGATGGAAGTCCAGTCCCTCATGGTGTTTGACGCTAGGACCAAGGTCCGACATTGGAGCGGTCTGCCACGAGCGATTCCGCCCTTGGGTGGCCCCAGCCCCGCTGCCTCGGTTTGGACGAGGTCCAGGTGCGTCGTTGATTGCGTCAGGGAGCAGCGTGGCTGGCAAGGGTGACGGGGTGTGAGGCGTGAGGTGAGGTGTAGTCGACGAGGGCAGCAAGCCGCTCGCGCGCCGCGTGCTCGACGAGGATTGGCACGAAGTCGCGGATCGGCCCGGTCAGCTGCGAGTGTGCGAGTCTGACGGCGGCTTCGACAACCTCGTCACCCAGGGAGGGGAACCGGGCATTCAGCCGGCCTTGAACTTCCCGTAACGCCCTGTTCTCCGAAGCGCCATCCATCTGCGAATGGTGAACGTTGAACGGTCAACGCGCAAGAGTCGCACTCGCTGGTTTCAGCGGGCACTCAGGTCGCGCTCGCGGCCTGGTTCATGACTACCGTGTGTGAATGCGCTACCAGGTGACAGAGCGCGACACCGCGAGGGCGGTGGGCAGCGGCGACGTGAGCGTGCTGGCGACCCCCCGGTTGATCGCGTGGATGGAAGCCGAGACGGTGCTGGCTGCGGCGTCCTTGATCGGTCCGGAACAGACAACGGTGGGTACCGCGGTGAGAATCGACCACGTCAAGGCGACTGCCGTGGGGGATGCCGTGAATGTCACCGCTCGCCTGACGGGTGATGCCCAGAGCCGGCGACTGACCTTTGCGGTCACTGCCTTGGATGAGGGCGGGCAGCGGGTTGGCGGCGGCGAGATCGACCGCGTCGTGGTGGACCGAGCACGATTCCTGGGATCGCTGCAGTCGGGATCGACTGCCCAGTAGGAGCCGTCAGATAACGCCTGGGTCGGCGGCGTTGACGCAGATCGGTCACCAGTTGGCGAAGGCCAAAGGGCGCCCGGGGCTGGCCATTGAGACCAAGTTCGCAGGTGCCGGACGGCAGTTGGCGACGGATCGTTCTCGGTAAGTGGCGTTGGATGCTGCCCGTTCGAGCGCGAGGTCCGTCGCGCCCCACCGTTCTTCTCGAGGCGTCAGGACCCTGCGGGGGGAAGCGAAGCCTGATGCAAAGGCGGCGCTAAGACGCACGTCAGACAGAAGCATCTGACCAGGGTTGGGGTGGCAGCTGGCCGACCCCGCCCAATGTGGATCGAAGGGGCACGGTTGGCGGCGATCGTTCATTGATAGGCAAGCAGCGCCGAGCCCGACGCTCGGTGTGCTTGGCCTAGGCACGATGACGAACGGGCAGCGTCGCGACCGCGCCGCGAGGGTGGTCCGTTTGCCGTGGAGCGCCTCAGCAGCTGGCGCAGTGACAGCCGCCCCTGATCGCGTCCTGAGGAGCTGCTGAATGACTCTGTCCCCCAAGGCAATCACGAGGCCGACCCACGCATGCAGGTGGCGACAGGGCTGCACACCTCAGGGGCGGGGCTGGTCGGTCGCGGGCTGCCGGGGCTATCAAGGAGCACCCTTCGGGAGCAGTTGAGCGCGCGGACACGACGTCGTGGGTGTACACAGTGGAAGCCGTCGCTCGACTCCGGGCGACGCGTCCATGGGCCGTGACCCGGCCCGTCCTGTGGGAGGAAGCCTTGAAAGCTCGGCGCTCGCTAGCGAAAGTCGTTCCCGTCCTGGTCTGTGGACCGCTGCTGCTGACGTCAGTAGCAGCCACCGCAGTGGCCAGTACCGCGAACGGCCATGGGAACAAGCACGGTCACAAGCTCGGGTTCGACGGAGGCCCGGCCAGGGCGTCGGGTGACGATGACGGCGCGATCGCCGACCGGGCCGAGCAGTACGCCTCGATGCGGAGCGCCCCAGGCACCTCCGTCTCGGCGGCAGCGCTCGTGGCAGCCCGCACCCAAGCTGCCGCGATGCGCACGAGGGGCGCCCAGTGGGCCGAGCAGACCACAGGCCCGGACAACAGTGAACCCGCGGGCTACACCGACCCGGTCTGGTCCAACGCCGGCGCTGGCTTCAGCATCACCGGTGGGCGGGTCACCGCGTTGGCGGTCGATGGGACGGAGACCTACGCAGCGACCGCCGGTGGTGGCGTGTGGAGCCGGCATGGCAACGGCGGCGATTGGGCGCCCCTGTCCGACGACCAGCCCTCCTTGTCGACCGGCGCACTCGCGACCAACCCCGCTGACCACTCGGTCTGGATCGGCACCGGCGAGGCCAACACCAACGCCGACTCCTACCTCGGCACCGGGGTGTACCGGCTGGCAACCAACGGCCACGGCGGCCCCAAGGGCAAGCTGGTCCAGGTCGGTGGGTCGGCACTGGTGGACCACCAGGTCTACCGCCTCCTCGTCGACGGTCCGGTGGTCTTTGCGGCGACGAGCCAAGGCCTCTATCGAACCTCCTCCGACGGCCACGGCGCGTGGACGCGAGTGCTGGCCCCGACCGAGGTCCAGTCGCCCTACGTCAACCACATCAGCGACGTCGCCGTGAAGCCGGGGACCAACGGTCAGTCGCTCGTGGCCGTCAACGGCTACCGCGGAGGCAGCGCCGACAACGGCATCTTCTCCAGCACCGACGGCGGGACGAGCTGGACCAAGGCGGCGCCCACCGGAGACGTCGACCCCAGCGACATCGGCCGCACCACCCTCGCGTATGCCGCCGATGGTCGGCTCTATGCGCTGATCGAGTCACCGGCATACCTGGTCTCAGGGCAGGACCCGACCGGTTCGGCGACCAACCTCAAGGGCTTCTACGTCTCGAGGAGCGGCTCGGCGGCCGGACCGTGGACGCTGCTGGCCGACTCGACCAAGCTGCAGAACTCTGGTTCGGCGATCACCAAGACCACCTCGCCGGGCTACAACGTCGGCGTGCAGTCCTGGTACAACCAAGCCCTCGCCGTGGACCCGGCAGACCCCAACACCGTCTTCGTCTCCCTCGAGGAAGTCTTCAAGACCACGGACGGGGGCGCCACCTTCACGACGCCGAGCCCTTACTGGGACTACGGACTGGCCTGCGGCACCACCTGCCCGAAGACGACCCACCCCGACCAGCACGCCGTGGTGGTCTCGAACGGCAGGGTCGTCATCGGTAACGACGGAGGCGTCTACTCCCGCCCCGCGGCGGACAACGGCTACGGCAACTGGACCAGCCTCAACGCCACGCTGCACAACCTGCAGTTCTACGACGCGAGCGCTGGGCTGGCGGGCCACAAGCTTGCCTTCTGGGGCGGCTTGCAGGACAACGGAACTGTCGTCGTGCCGGCCAATGGCCACTCCTACGCCCCCGCTGGCGGCGACGGCTTCAACGTGATCGTCGACCCGGCCAACGCCCAGCGCGCCGTCGGCGAGTACACCAACGGGACGGCCTACAAGACGACCGATGGTGGACACAGCTTCGAGACGATCAGCCCGACCTGCGTCGGTCAGGACGTCGGGTACGGGAAGAGGCGGCCCGACTGCGACCCGAACGCCCGCTTCCAGACGCCGCTCGCAGCCGACACCCAGGACACCAACCACTGGGTGGAGGCAGGTCAGTTCGTCTGGGACACCACCAAGGGCTGGCTCACCGTATGCAACCCGTCGGCCTGCGACTGGTCACCCGTCTTCGACCTCGGCGCGGGCCACGCGGCGACCGCCGTCAACAGTGCGAAGGGCGTGACCTACGCCGCGTGGGTCGGAGGCAGCGGCAACCCCAGCGCCGCCTTCACCCGGGGCATCGCGACCAACTACGGCGGGACGTGGCACCAGCTCGACGTCTCCACCCTGCCGAACCGCTTCATCGCCGGCGTCAGCGTCGACCCCCGCAACGGGGCACACGCCTATGCGGCGATCAACGGCTACTCTCGCCGATGGATCGACGGAGCAGGCGACGGCGTGATCTTCGAGACGACCGATGGCGGCGCCACGTGGCATGACCTCAGCGGCAACCTGCCGGACGCTCCCGGCGACGCTGTCGTCGTCGCGGCCGGCAAGATCATCCTGGCGACGGATGTCGGCGTCTTCGCTGCCGACCTCTCGGCCCCGACGATCTGGTCGAGGCTCGGCACGAGCCTGCCCAACGCCCCGGTCAACAACCTCACCATCGCCTCCAATGGCGACGTGGTTGCTGCTACCCACGGCCGCGGGATCTGGACCCTCAGCTCTCGCTGACCATGCTGAGGTTGTGCTGGTTCGGAACCGGGTGAGCTGACGGGGCCAGCCAACGAATGCCAAGGCGGGGTATGGCGTGTGGTCACCACACGGCATACCCCGCCTTGGCGAGTGACCGAATCGGGATGCATGTGAGTACGTAGGGCCGCCTGACTCGCGGCTACTAGAGGATTTCCCTAGGGCCGGTGGCTGGCCAGACTCGGTCCAGGTGATCGGCGGGCGGCTCTCTTTGCGGCTGCCCACCGGCTGAGCTGGTGTGGCTCACTATCGGTCTGCGGCCCGCCGGTCACCGTGACGAGGCGTGGCTCAAGAAGGGACTGCCCTGCTCGTAGTAGCACTGCCCACCTCGCCGTCCACATAGGAACGAGCACAGGCGGGAGCAGCACATGGAGCGCGTCGTCATCGGGGTCGATCCCCACAAGCTGTCGGCGACCATCGAGGTCGTCGATGACCGCGAGCGGAAGCTCGGCTCGGGCCGGTTCACCACGGACCGGGCCGGGTCCGGTCACCGAGCCCCTCGTGACCAGACCGGCCGTCAGAGAACTAGCTGTCCGGGGCGCGCCGAGCGGGCTGGTACACGTCAACGGTTTTCGGAGGTTGCGATGGTGACAGCTCGCGTGACAGTGAGTGGGGTTCGGCAGCCGTGGCCAACGTGGCTCCTGCCCGGATCAGGCCTGCTGCTGGTGCTGTCTGGGGGCATCTTCTGGGCATGGGACGCTGATCCCGGATGGGGTCAGGCGCTGATCCTGCTGGGTCTGGTCGTTGTCGTCGGCGGCGTGCTGATCCGCAAGCGGCGGTCAAGCCGGCCGGGCTGGCTGGCCCTCGGCCTCGGAGTCCTCGTCACGGCGTTTGGTTGCTATGAAATCTGGCACGCGATCGTGACGATCCTGTCTCAGACCGCTGCGCACACGGCTTGATGGCGCCCGAACGAAGCGAGGCCGTCTCCCTGCAACCGGGATTCCGCATCACCGCTGGCTGGGAGGGGCGGCACAGTCACGCGCTGAGTTCCGAGTTAGCCCCTGATTCGTCGGCGCTGCCGCGGTCAAGGGGTCTGCACACGACGCCCCCTGGCGGCGGATGAACGCACCCTGCGACTAAAGATCCCAGGGTGCCTGCCCCCTTGGCTCGACAGGGGCCGGTCCGGTCACCGAGCCCCCTCGTGACCAGACCGGCCGTCAGAGAACTAGCGACCCCCGCCGCCCTCCTTGCCCTGCCGCGAACTGAACATTATTGGGATAGTCAGCGCAAAGTCATGAAACAGTAAAAATGTGGTACCAGAGGGATCAGACGCGATCAATGCCCCGATTCGGCGAGGACCCCTTCTCGCACTCTGAGACGGCTGACCGCCTCCGCCAACCCTGACACGACTGCCCCGCGATCGACGCGAGTTCGCGACGCCCGAGGCCCGTCCGAATTGCTCATCGAAAGCCAGACAGACAAATCCGGTCGCCGGGAGGAGCATGAGACTTCCCGAGGCCTCCCCGGTGCGCCTCGCGAGTCAGGAGGCCGTCATGTCGAGACTGCGGAAGATGACGATGCTCGGCTGGGTCGAAGTGACCATGGCCGCGTTTGCGCTGACCTTCACCGTCCTGGCGATCTGGGACCGTCAATGGGTTGAGGGCGTCCTTGGGGCCGAGCCCGATGGTGGCGACGGATCGCTGGAGTGGCTCCTGGTGGTGGTCCCGGCGGTCATCGCGTGCGTCTGCGCCTACGCAGCTCGTCGCACCTGGGTCGCTCTCGCTCCTGCCGCCGAAGGCTGAGTGCCGTGAGTGGCCTGCTGGCGCTGCTCAAGGCCCTGCTCGGGATCCCCGGAGCGATCATCGCGCTTCTGCGTGTCCTGGGGCGCCTTCTCGAGTCGCTGTTCCACCGGGTCCCGGAGCGAGGGGGACGGCTCGACAAGGCCGCCAAGACCCGTTGCGTTCCCATCGAGGATCCGGCAATGGTCACCCCCGACCCCCTCATCTACTCCCAGTACGACCTGATGGCTCACGGCTTGGCCGTCACCTGGGACAACCCTGACTTCGGCATCTTCAAGGACGGACTGAAGGTCGACTCCCACGACCTGGTCAAGGACACGATCTACGACGTCGTCGTCAGGGTGTGGAACGCCTCGACTGACTGCCCCGTGGTCCTGATGCCCGTGCACTTGTCATACCTCGAGTTCGGCATCGGGACGACGTCCCATCCCGTCGCCACGAAGCATGTGGACGTCGGCGTCAAGGGCGGGGTGAACAACCCGGCATACGTCGAGTTCTCCTGGCAGACACCGCCGGTCGACGGTCACTACTGCCTGCAGGCGCTGCTGGCACCGGTCAGCGATCTCAACTACGGCAACAACCTGGGCCAACACAACACCGACGTCGTCGAGGCCCACTCGCCGGCGACGTTCTCCTTCCCCCTTCGCAACGCGACGGACAGGGAGCACCGATACCAGTTCGAGGTGGACGGCTTCGAGGTGCAGGCGCGACCTTGCCGGGACGGCGAAACCGGTCAGGGCAAGCCCGTCCCCGTGAGTCGAAACCCGGGGCTGCCAGCGGGCTGGACGGTCGACCTGGCTCCGCCCGTCGTGGGGCTGGCACCGGGGATGAGCGCCGCGATCACGGCGACGATCACGCCCCCGCCCAGCTTCGTCGGCGAGCAGGTCGTCAACATCCACGCCTTCTATGCCGAGAACCACACCGACGCCCTTGCCGGCGGCGTCTCAGTCACCGTGACGAAGAAGCCATAGGGGGCTGACATGGCTGACAACTACAAGCAGTTCACCTCCTGCTGCCAGGCCAAGAACTGGGTCTCGCTGTCCACCTACCTCGGCTTCGCCGCGGCGGGGCTGGCCGTGATCTGGATCCCGATCATTGCGCTCGCCGGTTGGTGCGCGCTCTTCTACCTCGTCGTCGCCGCGGCGGCCGCTGGAGTTGCAGCGTGCACCTGGTGGCTCGAGGTTCGCCTGGTCTGTCTGGGCGGGGACCACTCGGCGATCGGGATGCTCGTCTCGAGCGAACCCCCTGCGGACAAGAGCTGGCCAGGCTCTGTGGACAGCGACTTCAGCATGAACCTCCTTCCGTATCCGGCGTTGCCGGGCATCACGCAAGCCGATCTCGAGCTCACCAGCCCGTATGGGTTCCTGGTCGCCGAGCAGGCGGCCACCAAACAGCATGTCGGGTTCTTCACCGGGGAGAAGGCAACGGAGAAGAACGGCGTGGAGAGTGCGATCTTGCATGCCGAGTTCGAGGGTGCCGGCGTGCGTGACGTCCTCATTGCCTCCACAGTGGCGCTCGGCCTGGCGATCGCCGCGCTCATCGCCTGTGTCGCGATTCCCCCTCCGTGGGGGCTCATCGTCGCGGGGATCCTGGCCCTCCTGGCGTTGCTTGCAGCGCTGTTCGGCACGCTCTTCGGATCCGGCGACCACGGGAGCCCCGGCGACGTGACCGGCGCTCCGACCGAGGTCCACGACAACGACCCCGTGACCGGGCTCGGCGCCGACCTGCTCTACGTCTATGGCACCTGGGTGTTCGACTCGCTGCACAGCGGCTGGAACGAGATCCATCCCATCAAGAAGTGCACCCTTGTGGGGAAGTGGGACGGGGCCTGGCCTACCGACGTCGTCGATGTCCAACACCGCCTCGACGCCGGATTCGCCGACGCCCGAGACCCCGCTACCGTCGGCCGACAGTCGGAGGACAAGTTCACCTGGACCATCCACCCGCTGGTGGATGGCTGCGGTGAGCCTCGTGACGTCCCGGCGCCAGCAGGTCCCGGCCTTCACTGAGTGCCTTCACCGAGTACCTTCACTGAGTGAGGGCTCGCGGTCGCCACGTCGCGGGTCTAGACGGGCGTCTCCAGTGCCTGGCGGATTGCGGCGACCATGTCGTCAGCCTCCAGCAGGTCACGACCCACCCCGACGGCGGTCGCGCCGGCAGCCAACCACTGGGACACGTCCGCGAGCGGGATTCCCCCCGTGGGGACTATCCGGCTGTGGGGCGCGATGGCAAGCAGGGAGCGTAGATACGTGACCCCGCCGACGTGAGCCGGGAACAGCTTCGCCACGCCGTGCTTCGCGGCGGCCAGGATCTCGCCGACGGTCAGCCCTCCCTCGATCAGCGGGATCTGTCCCTCGAGCGCGCCCCTCACAGCGGGCACGGGGCAGGGGGAGACCACGAAGTCCGCCCCCGCATCGACAGCCCGAAGAGCATCCGCCGGGTCCAGCACGGTGCCGATGCCCACCAGGCGATCCGGGTGGTCCTTGCGCACCTGCTGGAGCGCCAGTGGCCAGTCGGTCGTCGTGGCTGTCAGCTCCACCAGGGTGAGTCCCGCGTCGAAGGAACGGCCGGCCGCCTTGACCGCTTCGTGGGCGCTCTGGGTCCGCAGCACCGGGATGATCCGCGCCCGCGAGACCTGATCGACGAAGGCCGGGAGGTCAGGCGCCATGGTTCACCGCCACGTCACGGGCCTGTCCCTCCAGCGTGGTTCGGTCCATGGCCACCCCGTGGTCCCCGAGCACCTGCAGGACCGCAGCAGCGAGCGTATGTCCCCACCGCAGAGCGACTTCCGGGTCGTGCCCGTAGTGGCGAGCGGCCAGGTACGCCGCGGCAAAGGCGTCGCCGGCGCCCACCGGCTCCACGACCTCGATGGCTGGTGCTGGCGCCCTCACCACCCGTGAGCCCACGAATGCGACTGCCTCACGAGGGCCGTCCTTCACGATGAGCTCGGATGGCTGGGGGAGGAGTCGACGGACATCGTCGAACGTGCGACAGCCCCAGACATCGCCGGCCTCGTCGAGCCCCACGAACACGGTGTCCGCCTGCTCGGCCAGAGACCGGAGTATGCCGGCCGCCTCAGTCACGCCCCACAGGGCGCTGCGGTAGTTGACGTCGAACGAGGTCGTCACGTCAGGAAGCGCGAGCAGGTCCTCGACGAGGCGCCGACAGTCCTGCGACAGGGCCGGTGTGATGCCCGTGACGTGAATATGGTCCACGTCGTCGAGGGCCTCGTCCGGCACATGGCGGTAGGTCGTGGCAGCGGATGCGTTGCGGTAGTAGCGCATCGTCGTCCCCGAACCGTTGGCGTCCTTCACGTACAGCCCTGTCGGGCGCTCTACGTCGAACTCCAGGAAGTGGGTGTCGACGCCCAGCTCGGTCAGCGTCTGCCGCAGGCGAGCACCGAAAGGGTCATCGCCGACCCTGCCGGCGAAGCGCGTCGGCACGTCGAGTCGGGCGAGGTGGGCGGCGACGTTGACCTCTGCGCCACCGGTGCTGATGAGCAGGTCGGTGGCCTCCTGCAGAGGGGTCCCGACGGGAGGAGTGAGCGAGATGAGCGCCTCACCGACGCAGAGGATCGTGCTCATCGCCGGGCCTCGGAACTGTGACGGGGGGTGAGCGTGGCTGGGGTGTCCTGACGCGCTGCGAGGGCAGCCGCGACCGCGTGCAGTGCCAGACCCTGACCCCAGAGCTGGGGCCGGTCGTCGCGGATCACGCTGTACCCGAACGGAACCAGCTGGAGCACGGTGCCGGCGCTGACCCGGGTGAGCGTCCCGTCTTCGACATACGCCAGTGCGCCCGCGACCGCTCGCCAGCCAGCCGCGACCACGGCATCCGGGAGCCCGGGGATCACCCGGCTTGCTCGTAGCATTGCCGCCCCGAGACCGGCCGCCGCCGACGTCTCCAGGATTCCCGCGTTCTCGGGCTGGTCATCGACCAGGACGCTCCACACGCCGTGGTCCGGCTGGCACGCCGCCAGCGCCTCGAGCTGACGCGCCAGACGGGTGCGCACGTCCTCGACCGCATGCTGGTCGACGAGGTCGGGGCGGCGTTCGGCGAGCTCGAGGAACTCCACTGCCCCCAACGCCATCCACGCGTTGGCGCGGCCCCAGAAGCACCGGATGGGCCTTCCCGCATGGGATCCATGCACGAACAGTCGTGTGCCTTCGTCTTGCAGGATCTCGGCATGCGCGAGCCACTGGCGTCCCAGCTCCCTGACGAGGCTCGCGTCACCTCGGGCCTCGCCGAGGTGGCCGACGAACAGCCCTCCCATGAAGACGCTGTCGGCCCAGACTCCATCCGGCCAGTGCTCGATGGCGCCGTTCGCGGCATACGTCACCTCGGACGAGGTCTGCAGCCACGCCAGCAACCGTTCCGCGAGGGCCGAGGACGACGGCGTGCCGTCGAGCACCGCGGCGGTCCCGGCAGCGAGGTGGTTCACGTGATCGATCACGAGGTCGCCGCGTGCGCGCTCGTCGAGCCACTCGCGGACTCGAGGGGGAAAGGGATCGTGCGTGGCCTCGGCGAACCGGATCATCCCGAGCAGGCAGACGCCCTCGCCCCAGAAGAAGTCCGGCAGACCGTCACGCCAGGTCTTGTCCTCGATCTGCCTCCCCAGTGTCCGCAGGGCGTCATCGTTCAGAGCCTCTCCCGTCAGGGGCGGCAACGGAGGGGCAGCGAAGCGGCTCGAGGTGAGGTCCCTACCGGCCATCGCGCTGACCTCCGGCTTCGCGCAGAGAGGCGGCCACGCCGCTGGCAGGCTCGAGCCGGCGCCCCTGCTGGTAGTCGATCAGCAGCTTCTCGCCTTCCCACTCGACCTCGAGACTGGCTGCCCCGAACTCCTGCCGGCACGCCGGGTTCGCGAGGTGTGGGGGAGTCTCGAGGCGGCCGTCCGGGCCGAGTGCCGACGGCCGGCCATCGACCGTGAACGGTTGGGACCAGGCCACGTGCAGGACGCGCCCGTCCCTGGCGGTCCAGCCCACCGCGGGCTCGTCCCGCGAGCCGTCGAAAGTCGGCTCGGACAAGGCGGCGACGAAGTCGGCGAACGGGCCGTCCACCGCGCGGCGCCCGACAGTCGCCACATAGCTGCGGCCGTCCCCGTTCGGCCACCAGGACTGCCAGGACTCGTCATCGGTCAGCTGTGGCCTGAGGCCGCCAGCGGTCGCGATGGCCACGTAGCCGTCGCCGACGCGTCCCGCGAGCCAGGAGCCGACCTGCTGCCATTCGTCGAACAGCTCTGCGGGGAACCAGACGTGCGTGGTGCCGATCCAGTCGTGGTCCGGTATGCGGTGCAGGACGAGCACCGTGTCGCGGTCCTGGTGCGCCCGGGGGAGCACCAGCTGACCGGCCCAGCTGTTGGGTCGGGCCGAGGCGCTGATCGTGTCGGCAGCGGGATGCGTGGCGAAGACCTGGATCTCGGAGTCGAGGGTGGCGCCCCAGATGTGCTCCTGGAGTCCGGGCAACCCGGAGCGGTAGTCCTGGACGCTGGACAGCATGGCGTCCGGGGTGCGCCACACGCGCAGATCGGAGCCGTAGGGACGCTCCAGGAGGTCGTGGTGGAGCCGGTACTCGCCGCGGTACACCTGCCTGCCGTCCCACTCCTCGGGTGGCTGCTGGGCAAGGGAGCGAATCACCGGGGGCAGCGAGTAGTGCTCCGCGGTCGCGAGCGACGTCGCAGGCAGGGTCGCGTCGTTCAGGGCGCCGACTCCCCACAGGAGCCACATGATCGGCGCCGTCTCCTCGAACCGACCCGACCGGAGGGTATGCGTGTACGACCGGCCGTGGGCCGCTCCGTGCACCCCCTTCCACGAGTTCGTGGCGAGCGTCAGCAGGCACTTGTCGAGCAGCGCCTCGGCCAGGTGCCGCAGCTCCTGGGACTCGGCGAACTCAACCAGCGACACGAGCGCGAAGCAGTCGATGGCGAGGTATGCGTTGGAGTCGAACTCGCTGAAGCCGCCCGCGAGCTTGCGCCGGATCCATTCCTGCGCAAGGGGATACGCGTGCTCGGCGTGCTGACGACCGGTCCAGCCGGTGCCGCTGAAGGTCTCGTCCGCGAACATCTCACCGACGAGGAGCTCAGCGGTGTGCCAGACGAACTGGTGGTTCTCGGTGAAGTAGCACATCGCGTCCAGGCCCGGCTGGTCGATCCAGTACTTGAAGGTGGTGAGCGCGTCCCGGACCCGAGCTCGGGAGTCGTCGGTCCAGCACTCATCGGGGAGACGTCGCCACAGGTGCACGAGCCCGACAGCTTCGAAGTCCGCGCAGTCGTACCGGGAGCCGATCATCCTCAACGGCGTCTCGAGGTCTGCCGGGTCGAGAGGCTGGCCGGGTTTGAGGGCCTCCCGGGCCAGTGCCCGGGCCGTCCCCGGGACCCCGCCTGCACTGTGTTCGAGGAACTCTCGACGCCACACCTGTGGGTCGTCGCTCTCGGGCCGGTCGCGCCGCCTCGGCGGCAGCGTCGCGATCCGCGCGGTGCGGAAGATCGGCACGTCGTCACGGTCGACGCGAAGGGTCAGCTCGCTCTCGCCGGTGCTGAGCATCGACGCGGCCCCTTCGGAGTCCGGGTCGTGGTGCACCCGGGTCAGGTCCAGGATCGCGCGGCCGCCCTCGAGGACGAGCGACTGTGTCGGGCCGTCGCCGAGGGAGACGAGGAGCCTGGCGCCACGAGGACCGGTGACCGTCGTGGTGCCCTCCGCGGCGGCCCACGGACCGACGCCCACGGAGTCGAGCAGCTGCTCGGCGTACCGCGAGTGGTGCTCGTCCGAGCCGGGGGAGGGGATGACCACGCGTACCGGCAACCCCTCCACCCGCACGGCCAGGACCTGCCGGACCTCCCGGAAGGCGACCTGCCAGGACGCCACGACCACCGAGGTGGTCCCGGACTCCAACCGCACCCGGAGGCGGTGCGTGATCGGGTCCATGTAGCCGAAGTCGTCGGTCGCCAGGAGCAGCTCTCCGGCGACGAACACGGCCACCGGACCGGTGCTGGACACCTCCAGGACGCGGTACTCCGCCTGGTCCACCTCGAGAGTGGTGGCCGCGACGGCGTGGCGGTACTCGGGGGTGAAGCAGAACTGGCTCCAGTCGACGAGCCCGTCCCTGCCTGTGTGCACCCGCTGCCACCCCCCGGTCGAAGGGGTGTCCCCGGCGGAACGGGTCCAGCTGAGCTCGCCGTGCTCGACCACCTCGGGCAACGGCTGGTCGGTCAGCAGCGCGTGCCGCTGGTACAGAACCCGTTTCAGGGGCGCGACGTCCGGCCCGTTGGTGAGGACCCAGCGCCCCTGGGGTCCCCAGGGGCTCCCGTCGGAGGCCAGCACCTCGTCGAGGTCGTCGCACGGCGAGCTCCACGCGGGGCTGACCAGCCAGTCCCGGATGAACCCACGCGCGTCGAGGGTGTGCGCGGTCCGGCCGCTGGTGCTGGCCGGGGGTGTTGCATCGATCACTTGATGGCCCCCTGGGCGAGTCCGGCGATGATCTGGCGTTGCAGGATGAGGAAGATGATCACGACCGGGATGATGGTCACGACGGACACCGCCAGGATCTGGTTGAAGGGAATGGCCTGCTGGCTGGCGAACCGCGCGATGGCGACCGGCAGGGTCTGCTTCGACTCGTCCTGGGCGACGATGAGCGGCCAGAGGAAGTCGTTCCAGCGCCAGATGACCGAGAAGATGGCCACGACCGCCAGCGCGGGGCGGCTCAGCGGCAGGATGATCCGCCAGAAGATGCCCCATTCGCCGGCGCCGTCGATGCGCGCCGCCTCGATCATCTCGTCGGGCAGCGTGAGCATGTACTGCCGCAGGAGGAACACGCCCGTCGGTGTTGCCGCGGGCGGGATGATGAGCCCCAGCAGGGAGTTCGTCATGCCCAGGCTGGAGACGATCTGGTAGACGGGCAGGAGGATCACCTGCAGCGGGATCATGATGGTGGACAACGTGATGAGGAACAGCACGGTCCGTCCACGGAAGTTGTACTTGGACAAGCCGTACGCAGCCATCGAGTTGATCACCAGGGTGAGGGCGGTCGCGGAGACGGTCACGATGAGGCTGTTGGTCAGGTAGTGCGTGAAGTCGAAGGCCTTGAGCCCGGTCGTGTAGTTGTCGAGGGTGGGCTGGTGCGGCCAGAGGGTGGGTGGCGTCTGCGCCAGCTCCGACTGGGTCTTGAACGACGCCAGGGCGGCCCACACCACGGGGGCGACGACCGCGAGCGCGCCAGCGATGAGCACGGTGGTGCGTACGACCGCGCCGGTGGACGGCGGGCGACCTGTGGTGGAGGACCAGGTGCGACTCGCGGGGCTCGCGGGGCCCGACGAGGGGGACACCGAGCGACTCTGGGTGGACGGCTGGGCGCTCATATTGCCTCACTCCTTCGACCGATCACGTAGTTGACGAAGGTCACGACGAACACGACCACGAAGAGAATCACTGCGGCCGCACTGGCCAGGCCGTACGCGATCGGGTAGCTGAACCCGTTCTCGTAGATGTACTGCACCATGAGCGTCGTCGCCCGGACCGGGCCACCGCCGGTCAGGGTGTAGATGAAGTCGAACGCCTGGAACCCGGCAATGGTGGCCAGGATGATGACGACCATCATGGTGGGTCGCAGGAGCGGGAGGGTGATCAGGCGGATGGACTGCCACGGCGTGGAGCCGTCGATCTTGGCCGCCTCGTACAGCGAGGTGTCGATGGACTGGAGTCCGGACAGCAGGATCATCGCGTAGAAGCCGAGGTGGATCCAGGTGCCCACCAGGATGATGGCCACGATGGCCAGGCTGGGCTCGACGAGCCAGCCCGGCTGGCCCAGGCCGACGGCGGAGAGGACCTGGTTCACCAGACCCGTCTGACGGTCGAGGGCCGCGCGCCAGACGATGCCGACGACCACGGGGGAGATCAGCACAGGCAGGAAGTAGGCCGCGCTGAGCGCACCCCGCCCGCGACGCTGCGCATGGAGCATCAGGGCGAGGGCGGTCGCCACGGCGGTCGAGAGGGCGACGAAGCCGATGGTGAAGGCCGCCGTGTGGCGCACCACCGCCCAGAACTCCGCGTCGCTGAGGATCGAGGTGTAGTTCTCGGTCCCGACCGGGCGGAAGGTGCGCCCGTTGCTGCTGTCGTAGAAGCTCAGGTTCAAGCCGTTGATGGCCGGCCAGATCGTGAACACGGCGAAGATCAGCATGTTCGGGAAGACGAACAGGTATGGCGCAAGGGTCCGGCTGGTCGGGCGCCGGCGCGAACGCTGGCGCCCGACCTGCGGGGCGAGGGTGGTCACGACGCGCCCTTGATCGCCTTGTCGACCGCGTTCGACAGGTTGTCCACGGCGGTCTTGACGTCCTGCTGTCCGGCCACGACCTTGTCGGTCTCGGCGATCAGGGCCTTGGCCGCGTTGGTGAAGGCAGGACTGGCCTCCCCGGCCCAGGTGTCGGTAGGCGTCTCGGAGATCTGGGAGACGAAGACCGACATGTCGCTGTTGCGGCTCGGGTACTGGATGCCCGACTTGGTCAGGTCTGCACGGGTCGGCAGCCAGAAGGCGGTCTTGTCGATCTCGGCCTGGTTCTGGGAGCGGTTCATCCACTCCACGAAGGCCGCTCCGAGCTCGGGCTGCTTGCTGTTCTTGAAGGCGGTCATGTACTTGCCGCCGGGGAAGCCGCCGCACCGCTCGGCGCAGGGGTTGGGGACCGCTGCCCAGGTGAACTTGGCGTTCTTGGCGAAGGCGCCCACCTGCCAGGGGCCCGAGAGGTACACCGGGACCTGCTTGGCGAGGAAGATCTCGTTGGCGCCGGTGTACTTGCTGCCCGACCCCAGCCAGAAGTCCTTGGGGGCGACGTCGCTCTTGACCAGGTCGGTGAAGAAGGTGAGGGCCTTGGTGGCCTTGGCCTTGTCCAGGACGTTCTTGTTGCCCGGCCCGATCATGGAGGTGCCGTACTGGCTGAGGACGGTGCTCAGCCGGTTGCCGGACTTGTCGATGGCGACGGCGTACTTCATGTTGTTCGCCGCGGCCACCTTCTTGGCGTCGGCCACCAGCTCGTCCCACGTCCACTTGGTGGGGACCGCGACGCCGGCCTTCTTGAACGCGTCGACGTTGATCATCGGGCCATTGATGGTGATGTCACTCGGCACCGCGTACATGTGGCCGCTGCCGTCCTGCACGGTGCTGGCGGCGCCCGGCGTGAACTGGGACGCGTAGTCCTTGCCGAAGTACTGCTTGAAGTCGACCGCCTCGTCCTTGAAGAGGTGCCAGTCGGCGACGCGGGCGGCCTCGGGTGCGTTGCCGGCCGACAGGCGCGCCTGCAGAGAGGTGTTGATGTCTGCGAACGGCAGGATCTGGAGGTTGACCTTGGCGCCGGTCTCGGACTCGAACTTGGAGATCGCGGTCCTGGTGGCCTGCTCGTCGGGGCCGTCCGTGAAGTAGACGTAGGTGAGCGTCTTGCCCTTGAAGCTCTTGACGTCGATCGTCTTCGGGCTGGACGAGTCCGAGGTCGACGAGGACGAGCCGGGCGCGCACGCCGCGGTGAAGGTCAACGCCGCCAGTGCAGCGCCAGCGGCGCTGATCGTGGTTCGGGTTCGCATGGTGGTCCACCTCTCTGTGGATGTCATCGGATGCCGTGGGGCCGGGCCGGCTGCTCTGGCGTAATCCGTTGCTCACGTGCATACTGGTGCTCATTCCGCCAGAAGGGAAGGCTTTCCCGTCAGACGGGAAGCAATCGATCGCCACCCAACACGAAGGCACCCGCGATGACCGACGTCAGACTGGCCACCCATCCGACCGAGTTCGACGCGCTGCCGTCAGCGGCACTGCGCGAGCGATTCCTCGTGGAGGACCTCTTCGCCCCCGGTGAGCTGCGCTTCTGCCTGAGCCAGGGGGACCGTGTCCTGATCGGCGGCGCCATGCCCGGCGACCAGCCGCTCGAGCTCGTCGCTCCGGACGAGGTGCGCGCTGAGGCGCTGTGCGACCGCCGCGAGCTGGGCATCGTGTGCCTGTCCGGCCAGGGGACCGTCACCGCCGATGGGACGGGCTACGCGATGGAGGCCGAAGACATCCTCTACGTCGGCGCGGGGACGGGCACGGTCACCGTGGCCGGAGACGCCGCCTACTACCTGGTCTCCGTGCCGGCCCACCGCCAGCTGCCCACGACGCTCATCCCGCGCGACGAGGCCGACGTCGTCGAGGTCGGCGACGACGCTGCCGCCAGCAAGCGGACCATCCGCAAGTACGTCCACGGCGACCGTGTCGCCTCGTGCGAGCTGGCCATCGGCATCACGACGCTGGCTCCCGGGAGTGTCTGGAACACCATGCCCTGCCACACCCACGACCGCCGGACCGAGACCTACCTCTACTTCGACCTGCCCGAGAACGAGCGCGTCGTCCACCTGTGCGGACAGCCGTCGAGCACCCGCAGCATCATCGTGGCCGACCGCCAGGCCGTGATCAGCCCCCCGTGGTCCGTCCACTTCGGGGCCGGCACCGCGTCCTACAAGTTCGTCTGGGCCACCGGTGGAGAGAACCTGGCCTACAACGACATGGACCCGGTCGACACCGCGAGCCTGGCATGACGGACCGCTTCGGACTCGGCGGCCAGACCGCGCTGGTCACCGGCGCGGCCCGGGGGATCGGGGCAGCCATGGCCACGGCGCTCGCCGAGGCCGGTGCCGACATCATCCTCTGGGGGCGCAGCGAGCAGAGCCTGAGCGAGACGGCAGCGGCGTGCGCGGCGCTGGGTCGCCAGGTCAGCACGGTGGTCGGTGACCTGTCCGAACCCGAGGCGGCCGGGCGCACGGCACGCGAGCTGGTGGCGGAGCGCCAGGTCGACATCCTGGTCAACAACGCCGGGATGATCTCCCGCGCCCCGGCTCTCGAGGTCGACTTCTCCGACTGGCGTCGCGTCCTGTCGACCAACCTCGACTCCGCGTTCGTGCTGTCCCAAGCGGTCGGTGCCCCGATGGTCCGGCGACGCGAAGGCTCGATCATCAACACCGCCTCGCTGCTCTCCTTCCAGGGCGGCATCAACGTCGCCTCCTACACCGCGAGCAAACACGCCCTGGCCGGGATGACCAAGGCGCTCGCCAACGAGTGGGCGCCGCACCAGGTCACGGTGAACGCCATCGCCCCGGGCTACATCGCGACCGAGAACACCAGCGCCCTGCGTGCCGACGAGGAGCGCGAGGCCGCCATCCGGGCCCGGATCCCGGCGGGCCGCTGGGGCACCCCCGAGGACCTGACCGGCGCCGTGGTCTTCCTCGCCGGGCCGTCCGCCCGGTACGTGACCGGCCACACCCTCGTCGTCGACGGCGGGTGGATGGCGCGATGAGCGTGAACCTGGAAGGGCCGGCCAACGGCGGGTCAGCGGACCGCGCCACCGCGGTGGCCAAGGTGGTCCGCGTCGTCGAGGCGCTCACCGAGCACTCGGGGGTGAGTGAGATCAGCCGGACCACCGGGCTGCCCACCTCCACGGTGCACCGCATCATCCAGGAGCTCGTGAGCCTGGGCTGGGTCCGCGGTGACGGTGACCACGGCTACCTACCCGGGGCCGGCCTGCTGACCCTCTCGGTCCAGGCCTCCTCCGATGCCGCCCTCGGCATCGTCACCCCGATCCTGGAGCAGCTGCGGGACGCGACGACCCACACCGTCCACTTCGCGCTCCGGCAGGGCGACCAGGCCGTGTACGTGGCGAAGATCGAGGGCCGGCGCGCCTACGAGATGCGGTCGCGGGTCGGACTGGGCATCCAGATGCACTGCACGGGTATCGGCAAGGCGGTCATGGCCGCACTGCCGGAGGAGGAGGTGCGGGGGATCCTGCAGCGCTCCGGAATGCCGCCGATGACCTCGCGGACCATCACCGATCCCGAGGCCATGCTGGAGCACCTGCGCCTCATCGCGCGCCGCGGCTACGCGACGGACGACGAGGAGAACGAGCTGCACACCCGGTGCGTGGCGGCCGTCGTCCGCGACCACCGGGGCGTCGCCACGGGCGGGATCAGCATGTCTGCCATGGCTTTCGAGATCGACGAGGACCGGGTCCGTCAGGTGGCGCCGCTCGTGGTGTCGGCAGCCCGCGAGGTGTCGCAGGCGCTGGGATACCGGCCGACGCCACCCCCGGCCGGGTCCCATGGCTGAGTTCGTCGGGGCCATCGACCAGGGGACCACCAGCACCCGCTTCATGATCTTCGACCACGGCGGAGCGGTGGTCGCCACGCACCAGCTCGAACACGAGCAGATCCTCCCGCGGGCCGGCTGGATCGAGCACGACCCCCTGGAGATCTGGCGACGCACCGAGAACGTCATCGAGGTGGCCCTGGACAAGGCGCGCCTGACAGCCGACGACCTTGTCGCGGTGGGGATCACCAACCAGAGGGAGACCACCGTCGTGTGGGACCCCGTGACCGGACGGCCCTTCCACAACGCCATCGTCTGGCAGGACACCCGTACCGACCGGATCGCGGCCGCCCTCGAGCGCGACGGACGCGGGGACGTCATCCGCGAGCGTGCCGGGCTGCCCCCCGCCGCCTACTTCTCCGGCGGCAAGCTGCAGTGGCTCCTCGAGCACGTGGACGGCCTTCGGGAGGCTGCCGAGGCCGGGCGCGCTCTGTTCGGCACCACGGACACGTGGCTGCTGTGGAACCTCACCGGCGGCCGTTCCGGCGGCGTCCACGTCACGGACCCGACCAACGCGAGTCGCACGATGCTGATGGATCTGCGCACCCTGGACTGGGATGACGAGCTGCTGGGCTTCTTCGGCGTACCGCGTCGCATGCTGCCCCGGATACGGCCCTCCTCGGACCCTGAGCACTACGGCGCCACGCTGGCCGCCGGGCCGTTCCGTGGCGCGGTCCCGCTCGCCGGTGACCTCGGGGACCAGCAGGCGGCAAGCGTCGGCCAGCTCTGCTTCGAAGCCGGGCAGGCCAAGAACACCTACGGCACCGGCAACTTCCTCCTGCTGAACACCGGGCACGAGATCGTCCACTCGACCCGCGGGCTCATCACCACGGTCGCCTACCAGTTCGGCGGCTCGGCACCCACGTACGCGCTGGAGGGCTCCATCGCCGTCACGGGATCGGCCATCCAGTGGCTGCGGGACCAGCTCGGCATCATCGGCGACGCCGCAGAGAGCGAGGCGCTGGCGCGCAGCGTCCCGGACACCGGTGGCATGTACTTCGTCCCGGCATTCTCCGGCCTCTTCGCGCCGCACTGGCGGCAGGACGCACGCGGAGCCATCGTCGGCCTGTCCAGGTTCCACACCCGGGCGCATCTCGCACGGGCTGCCCTGGAGTCGATCTGCTACCAGTCCAAGGACGTCGTGGCCGCGATGCAGCAGGACAGCGGTGTCAGCTTGCAGGTGCTGCGAGTCGACGGGGGAGTGACCGCCAACGACTTCGCGATGCAGGTGCAGGCAGACATCCTCGGCATACCCGTCAGCCGTCCCGTGGTCTCCGAGACCACCGCTCTGGGGGCAGCGTATGCCGCCGGGTTGGCCACCGGGTTCTGGTCCGGAGTCGACGAGCTGTCGTCCAACTGGGCCGAGTCGAAGCAGTGGACGCCGTCCTGGACTGCGGATCAACGCGCGGACGGCCACCGGCAGTGGCTCAAGGCCGTCGAGCGAACGCTCGACTGGGTCGAGATCTCATGAACGCCCACCCCCGACGACACAGGAGGAACTGATGAGCAACCTGCACGGTGCACTGGGTCCACAACAGCGCGCGGACGCCCTCGCCCAGCTTGCTGCCCGGGAGTTCGACGTCGTCGTCCTGGGGGCCGGCGTGGTGGGTGCCGGCGCCGCCCTCGACGCGGCGACGCGGGGCCTGTCGGTGGCCCTCGTCGAAGCCCGCGACTACGCCTCGGGGACGTCGAGCCGCTCCAGCAAGCTGGTCCACGGCGGACTGCGCTACCTCGAGCAGCTGGAGTTCGGGCTGGTCAGGGAGGCGCTGCGCGAACGCTCTCTGATCCTCAACACGCTGGCCCCGCACCTGGCCCGCCCCGTCCCGTTCCTCTATCCCCTCCAGCACCGAGGCTGGGAGCGGCTGTACGTGGGGGCTGGTGTCGCCCTGTATGACGTCCTCGGCGGCCGACACGGCGTCCCCACGCACAAACACCTCAGCCGCGGTGCGGCGCGGCGGCTCTTCCCGGCGCTGCGCAAGGACTCCCTGGTCGGCGCGATCCGTTACTACGACGGGCAGCTCGACGACGCACGCCACACCATGATGCTCGCCCGCACGGCACGTCACTACGGCGCCGTCTGCGCGCCCAGCACCCGCGTGACGGGCTTCCGGCGCGAGGGAGACCGCGTGACGGGGGTCGTGGTCACCGACCTCGAGGGCGGCGCCGAGAGCCAGGTCCGCGCCAAGCAGACGATCAACGCGACAGGCGTCTGGACCGACGAGCTCCAGCAGCTGGTCGGTGGGCGCGGACAGCTCAGCGTGCGCGCGTCGAAGGGCATCCACCTCGTGGTCCCACGGGACAGGATCAACGCCACGGTCGGGCTGATCAGCCGGACCGAGAAGAGCGTGCTGTTCGTCATTCCCTGGGTGGATCACTGGATCATCGGCACGACCGACTCCGACTGGAACCTCGACCTGGCGCATCCCGCGGCCAGCCGCTCCGACATCGACTACCTGCTGGACCAGGCGAACCGGCTCTTGACCACTCCGCTCACCCACCAGGACATCCAGGGCGTCTACGCAGGATTGCGGCCACTGCTCCAGGGCGAGTCCGACACCACCAGCAAGCTCTCCCGCGAGCACGCCGTGGTCACCCCGGTCGCGGGGCTGACCATGATCGCGGGAGGGAAGTACACGACGTACCGCGTCATGGCGAAGGACGCGGTCGACGCTGCACTCCACTCCGTCGGGCCTGCGGCGCCATCCTCTGTGTCACACCGCATTCCGCTCGTGGGGGCCGAGGGTTACCCGGCTCTGTGGAACGCCCGTCAGCGACTCGCGGACGAGTCCGGCATCCACGTCGCCCGCGTCGAGCACCTGCTGCACCGGTACGGATCGCTGGTCCACGAGCTGCTCCGACTCGTGGTCGAGGACCCGGAGCTGGGAAAGCCACTGGCCGGGGCCCCTGACTACCTGCGCGTCGAGCTGCGCTACGGCGCGAGCCACGAGGGTGCCCTGCACCTGGACGACCTGCTCGCGCGCAGGACCCGGATCAGCATCGAGACCTTCGACCGGGGGCTCAGCGCCGCCCCCGAGGTGGCCCGCATCGTCGCTCCGGTCCTCGGCTGGACGGAGGCCGACATCGCCAGGGAGGTCGAGCACTACGCCGCCCGCGTCGAGGCCGAGCGGGAGTCACAGCAGCAGCCCGATGACCACACCGCCGACGCGGCGCGCCTCGGCGCACCAGACGTGAGGACAGGGAGCCTCCTCCGTCACGGCTAGCTCGCTCCGACGTGCCGACGCTCCGACTGGGCGGCCGTCCTCCTCGAGCCGATGCGAGGGGGACTTGTGGTGTTCATCTGAGGTTTCCCGGAGGACGCCCTCGTCTCGCTATACCAGTGGTGACCGCGGCCATGGTGGGCGCGTCGAGGAAGGAATCATGAATCGTCGTTCCGTCGCCCTGGCCGTCGCAGCGGGCATCGGCCTGGTCGGGGCAGGCGCCGCGCTGCCCAGCTCCGCCACGGCAGGGGCAAAGCCCAAGGCCCAGCACGTCCTGCTCCTCTCGGTGGACGGACTGCACCAGTCCGACCTCGCGTACTACGTTGCGCAACACCCACATTCGGCACTCGCGGCCCTGGTCTCGCACGGCATCGAGTACACGCACGCGAAGACCACCTTCCCCTCGGACTCCTTCCCCGGCATGGTCGCGCAGCTGACCGGGGGAGGCCCCGGCACGACGAACGTGTACTACGACGACACGTACAACCACGCCCTGCTGCCGCCGGCCACCCTGGACTGCTCCACCGCCGCGCCGGGCACCGAGGTGCCGTGGACGGAGGGCATCGACAAGTCCCAGAACCCGATCACGCTCGACGCGGGCCAGAAGATCAATGATCCCTCGCTCGTGAAGCTGCCGTCCAACACCAAGGCGCAGACGCTCGCCGACTCGGCCGCCATCACCAAGGCCATCCTGAAGATGACGCCCACCCCACAGGCGCTCCTCGACCCCGCGGCGCTGCCCATCGCCCGCAAGACGTGCACGCCGGTCTACCCGCACAACGACCTGAGGGTGAACACGGTCTTCGAGGTCGCCCGGGCGCACGGCCTCCGCACGGCGTGGTCCGACAAGCACCCGGCCTACGAGATCCTCAACGGACCGTCGGGGACGGGCGTGCAGGACCTGTTCACGCCCGAGATCAACGGCGCCGCTGACTCGGCGGGCGACGACTGGACCACGGACAACGCCCTGACGCAGGAGTACGACAGCACCAAGGTGGCGGCCGTCCTCAACGAGATCGACGGCAAGGACCACTCGGGCGTGCGCAGCGTCGGCACGCCTGCCGCCTTCGGCATGAACTTCCAGACGGTGTCCACCGCGGAGAAGCTGCCCACCTCCGACGGCCTTGCCGGCGGCTACAACCCGGACGGGACCCCCGGGCCCCTGCTCGCACGCGCGATGGACTACGTCAACACCGAGGTCGGCAGGCTGCGCGACGAGATCCACCACCGCGGTCTCGACTCCAGCACGACGATCATCCTGTCGGCCAAGCACGGCCAGTCGCCGACCGACCGCGCCGCCCTGCGCCGCGTCGACGACGGCGCCATCATCGACGGCATCAACGCCGGCTGGGCCTCGACCCACGCCGGTGCCGCGCCGCTCGTGGCCTTCGCCGTCAATGACGACGCCATGCTCATGTGGCTCGCCGACCGTTCGCCGGCCGCGCTCTCCTTCGTCAAGGGCTACCTGCTCTCCCACTCCGCCCCGGCGAACAAGGACGGCGACCCGAAGGGCACGTACTCCACCACGGTCCCCGCCTCCGGCCTGACCAAGGTCTACACGGGGACGGCTGTCGACACGCTCTTCGGCGCGCCCCAGGGCGACGCGCACGCCCCGGACCTCGTGGGGATCGTCCGCTACGGCGTCGTCTACACCGGCAACGTGAAGAAGATCGCCGAGCACGGCGGTGACGTCCCCGCGGACCGCGACGTCCCGCTCGTCGTCTCCGGCGCCGGCGCGCCCCACGGCGTCGTGAACGGTGCAGCGGTGCTGACGACCCAGATCGCCCCCAGCATCCTGCACCTGATCGGCCTCGACCCGCACTCCCTCGAGGCTGTGCGCAAGGAGCACACGGCGGTGCTGCCCAAGCTCTGACAGCCTCTGGACACAGGGTGAGGTTGCCCAGGACCGGAAACGGGCGTCTGATGGGTGGACATCAGGGCGACCACACCCTGTGTCGTCGCGGGCGAGGAGAGGTGGTCCGATGACCGGGCCCGTCGCAGGACACCAGGTGATCGTGTTCCTGCAGGAGAACAAGACGACCGATTTCTACTTCCCGACGATGGCGGCGTGGGGCGCGGCAGTGGCCAACCACGGTGGGCTGCTGAGCGCGCCGCCCAACTTCGACCAACCCCACGACCGCAACGCCTGGGTGCACTACGCCATGGGCGACTACCCGGCACTGAGTGTGCAGATCGACAACGAGACGGTCATCCCGTACTACAGCTGGCTGGCCAAGCAGTTCACCTTCTGTGACCACCACTTCGCGCTGGGCTCCAACTCCACGTCGGGCCACATGCTCGCTGTCGGCGGTCAGACCCCCACCCTCAAGAACCCGCCGTTCGTCGGCCCCGCCCCGACCTGGGACCTGCCCTCCATCTTCAGCGTGGCGCAGGGGGCCGGAGTCTCCTGGGGCGCCTTCCCGGACGGGTCGGGATACCCCACCAAGTTCTACGCCTCCCTGGGCACGCCCGCGGCGGCCGCGAACATCCACCCACCATCGCAGTTCGTGCCGATGGCCAAGGCAGGGACGCTGCCCCGGATCTGCTACGTCTGGAGCCCCTCCGGCTACGACGAGCACCCGCCCGCGGTCAACAACCCCGGCTATGTCACGCACGGCCACGACCTGGTCTGGCAGCGCGTGCAAGCCGTCATCGACGGGGGCGGCTGGGCCAACACCACGTTCATCCTGACCTGGGACGACTGGGGCGGCTACGCCGACTCGGTCCCGACCCCGGACATCGAGACCGCGCCGGATGCACTGCACCCCGCGGGGTTCGCCGCCATCGGCGGATCCCGGATCCCGCTGGTCATGTTCGGCGGGATGGTGACCCAGGGCATCGACGCGACCTGGCACTCGCACGCCTCGATCCCCAAGACGATCATCGACCTGCTGGGCCTGCCGGCCATGGGGGTCCCGCGGGTCGACGGCGCACCCACCCTCGCGGGCCGGGTCGACACCGCCCTGCACCGCCCGGTCCCGCCGGCCTACGGCACGACCATCACCCAGCCCACACCCCCGACTCCGACCCCGGCCCCCGTCCCGCCGCCGCCGTGGGGTGGCCCTCTGGGCCAGCCGCTGCCCGCGCTGGTGACCCTGAGCGGGCCGCCGGTCCCGGCACCCAGCGACGGTGTGGTGCACGCCAACCCACCCAAACCCCCGAAGGCGCCGCCTCCCGGTCCGCCGCCACCCCCGCCGCCACCCCCGCCGCCACCCCCGCCGCTACCTCCGCCGGGCCGCCTCGCCGCACTGGTCAAGAAGGCGTATGCCGGCAAGACTGCCGCCGAGCTCGCTGGCAGTCCGGTGTCGGCGCTCAAGGGAGTCAGCCCGGCCGACGCCACGGCTCTGGCCACGGCGCTCGGCATCCACACCGTTCGCGACCTCGCCACCAACGCCCAGGTCCAGGCTGCTCTGACCATCAACCAGGCCGCCACGACCTGAATGACGTAACTTCCTGACAGTTGATGTCGAAGAACTCGTCCGCTGATCGACGTACGGGCGAGAGAGCAGTTCCCCACCAACTGGAAGGACCGAGTGAGATGCCGCGTTTCATGGGATTCGTGAAGATGGAGGAAGGCATCGGCGCACCGCCGCAGGCACTGATGGACGCGATGGACGGCTACATCGGTGAGCAGGCCGCCAACGGGGCCTTCCTCGACGGGGGCGGCCTGTACGGCACCGAGGACGCCGTGAACTTCGTGGTCCGCAAGGGCGAGACCTCACGCGTCGACGGCCCCTACGCCGAGGCCAAGGAGGTCGTCGGAGGCTGGGCGCTCCTGCAGTACGACACCCTCGAGGAGGCCATCGCCGGCCAGGCGGAGTTCGCCGAGCTGCACGCGAAGTACTGGCCCGAGTGCTCCATGGTCGCCACCCTGCGCCAGATCTCCGAGGCGCCGCCGGAGGCGGCCGACGCCTGATCGGGCCCGACCACGGGTATGACGCGGCCCGGACACCGTTCGGGCCGCGTCCCATCCCCTACGCTTCGAGCGTGTCAGCCCAGACCCCGACAGCTGAGGCCATCACCAGCGCGTGGCGGGCGGAGTCGGCCCGGCTCGTCGGGGCCCTCACCCGGATGACCCGCGAGGTCGAGCTCGCGGAGGACCTCGCGCAGGACGCCCTCGTGGCCGCGCTCGAGCAGTGGCCGACGACCGGCGTGCCGGCCAACCCCGCGGCCTGGCTGATGACCACGGCCAAGCGCCGGGGGATCGACCACTTCCGGCGCGCCGACAACCTTCGACGCAAGACCGAGGAGCTCGGCCATGCCCGGACCGGGGGAGAGGAGCAGCAGGTGCCCGATCTCGACGCCCAGGTCGACCACATCGAAGACGACGTGCTGCGCCTCATCTTCCTGTCCTGCCACCCGTCCCTGACGCCCGAGTCCAGGGCGGCACTCACCCTCCGCCTGGTCGGCGGCCTGACCACCGGTGAGATCGCGCGCGGCTTCCTGGCCACCGAATCCGCTATGGGACAACGGATCTCACGAGCCAAGAAGACCCTGTCCGAAGCCCGCGCGGAGTTCGAGCTGCCGACCGGACCCGACCGGGACAAGCGCCTCGACGACGTCATGGCCGTGATCTACCTGATCTTCAACGAGGGGTACTCAGCCGCTGCCGGCGAGGACTGGATGCGGCCCGACCTGGCGAACGAGGGGATCCGGCTGGCCCGGATGCTGGCGGACCTCACCCCCCACGAGCCGGAGGTCCACGGACTCCAGGCCCTGCTGGAGATCCAGGGCTCGCGCATGGCCGCGCGACTGGACGAGAACGGAGCGCCGGTCCTGCTCGAGGCCCAGGACCGGACCCGGTGGGACCAGCTGCTGGTCCGGCGCGGGCTGGCCGCACTGCAGCGGGCCCAGGCCCTCGCAGCACGTGGGAAGCCCGTCGGGAAGTACTTCCTCCAGGCCTCGATCGCGGCCCAGCACGCCCGCGCCCGGCGGGCCGATGAGACCGACTGGCGGCAGATCGCGAGGCTCTACGACATCCTCGCCGAGGCAGCGCCGGGACCCGTCGTCGAGGTCAACCGCGCAGTGGCTCACGGCCGCGCGTTCGACCCCGGCGCCGGGCTCGCCGTGCTCGAGGAGGTGGACGCGGAGCAGCTCGGTGACTCACCGCTCGTGCCCAGCGTCCGCGGCGACCTGCTCGAGCGGGCCGGCCTGCACCCCGACGCAGCAGCCGCCTTCGCGCAGGCGGCTGCCCGCACCCGGAACGAGGCCGAGCGGGCCGTCCTGCGGCGGCGCGCCGAGGAGAACCTGGCGCACGTGTCGAAATCGGGCTGAGCTGTTCGACGTCTGGTCAGAGCCCCTGACAGAGAGTCCCTGACCCAGGAGAGATCATGACCGTGACCACCACGTCCCCCACTCGTTTCGCCACCTCCGCCGACGGCACCGTCATCGCCTACGACGTCACCGGGACCGGCCCGGCCGTCGTCGTGGTCGAGGGTGCCCTCTGCCAACGCACGATGGGCACCGCCAAGGAGCTGGTTCCGCTGCTGTCGGAGCACCACACCGTCTTCGCCTACGACCGACGTGGCAGGGGCGAGAGTGGTCCCGGCTCGTCGTCCTACGCCGTCGAGCGCGAGGTCGAGGACCTGCTGGCCGTGCTCGAGGTGGCCGGCCCGGATGCCTTCGTCGTCGGGGCGTCCTCGGGAGCGGTGTTGGTGCTCGAGGCGCTGCGGGCAGGAGCCCGGGTGCGGCGGGCGGCGCTCTACGAGGCTCCCTTGATCGTCGACGACACGCACGTCCCCAACGACCCCGACCTGGGCCGGCGGACTCAACAGCTGGTCAGCGCCGGTCGCCGCGGTGAGGCGGTGAAGCTGTTCCTGCGCACGGTCGGTGTGCCGGCGGCCGGGCTGGTGGTCATGCGGATGATGCCGGTGTGGAAGAAGCTGTGCGGACTCGCACACACCCTGCCCCACGACTACGCCATCGTGCTCCCGCACCAACAGGGCCAGCCCCTGCCTGCGGGCCATCTGTCCGGCATCACGGTGCCTGTGCTGGTGATCGTGGGCGGCAAGAGCCCGACCTACCTGAAGAACGCGCAGGCTGCGGTCGCCGCGGCTCTCCCGAACGGAACCCTTCGGGAGCTGCCCGGACAGACGCACATGGTGCGTGGCAGGGCCACAGTCCCAGCGCTGCGCGACTTCTGGGCCGGCTGAGGACCTATTCGGCGGACAGCGCAGGGGCGGGTTCGCGTTCCTGCGTGCGGACAGCCGCAGCCTGGCGCACAGCGCTACCCACCAGGGCCACGATCAGGATGATGGCCACCAGCGTGACGGGGCCGTCGCCGAGACCGAGACCGTCGCCGCGGCTCGGCGGCTTGCCCAACCAGTCGGCGACGGAGGCACCGAGCGGCCGGGTGAGGACGTACGCCGTCCAGAAGGCGGCAATGGCATTGAGGCCGAAGCGCCAGGCCACCAACGGCACGGCGATCATCGCGGCGAACACCAGCGCGGAGTCGAGGTACCCGAGGTGCATCGTGTAGGCGGTGAGGTCGCCGGCAGCGGTGCCCAGGGCGAAGGTGGCCAGCACGGTGAGCCAGTAGAAGATCTCCCGACGGCGGGTGGCGATGGTGTGGATGGAGAGGGTTCCTTCCACGCGGTGCCAGGCGAAGAACAGCGCGGCAACGGCGACGAGGAAGAACGGCGTCGACACGGCATACGACACTCCGAGACCGACATGCAGGCCATCGGCCGCCATCGTGCCGAACACGGCGACCATCGCCACCGCGAACCAGTACGTGGCCGCGTGGTAGGCCTCACGCCGCAGCTGGAGCCACAGTCCGACCGCGATCCCGGTCAGACCCACCAAGCCGGCCAGCACGAGGTTGATGCCGGCCAGGTAGTCCGAGGCCGACTCACCCATGCCCGTCGTGAGGACCTTGATGAGCCAGAAGGTGACACCCACTTCGGGGACCTTGACGGCGGCGTACCGGTGGGACTGGCCCCAGCGGGCGCCGAGCGACGTCATGCGTACACCCTCACCCGTGGCAACTGAGAACTTCCTGAACACCCGCGAGATCGTGCGCGGCAACCGCTGGAGGGAGGGTGGGCACGACCGGCACCCACCAACCCCGGCGCGGTCTCCAGCGTCTCAGAGGGTGGCGGGGCACCGCCCGCCGGAACCGACAAAGGGGGTCACTCCCATGACCAAGAAATCGATCCTCAGCGTGACGTGCGCCGGTGCACTGGCGGTCGCCGCGCTCGGCGCGGTACCGGCGTCGGCACAGGCCGCCGTGCCGCATTGCGGCAGCTCCGCCCTGGCCGCAAGCCTCGTCAACCTCCAGGGCGCCGCAGGCAGCCGGATCGGCGACGTGCGGCTGACGAACGTCAGCCGCGGCTCCTGCTGGACGCGGGGCTATCCGGGCGTCTCCTACGTCGGCTTCGGCAACGGCACCCAGATCGGGCGTGCCGCCACGTGGGACGCCGGCACGGTCACGACGATCACCCTCGCGCCCAGGCAGCACGCCGATGCGCCGATCCGCATGGTCAACGTGCAGAACTACCCTGCCTCCGTGTGCCATCCCACCGCGGTGGACGGGCTGCGCGTCTACGTGCCGGGCTCCACCCTCGCGAAGTTCATCCCGTTCCGCACGACGGGTTGCCGGAACACGAGCGTCACGACGATCTCGGTCAAGCCGCTGGCCCGCTGAGGGCCATCGACCCGCTCACGGTATGCCGCGGGGTGACCTAGGCACCCCTGCGGGCTGAGGAAGGTTCCTCGGCGAGGGCGGTCAGCGCCTGTCGCATGCCCAGCCGGGCGCGGCGAGCCAGCTGGCGCGTGCCAGCCACGCTGAGCCCCAGCTGGGCAGCGACCTCGGCGTAGGGCTGGTTCTCGACGTAGACGAGGACCAGCACCGACTGCCATCGCTGGGGAAGCGTGGCCAGGGCTCGCTTCATGTGCTCGTTGAACAGCCTCTCGAGGACCAGGTGCTCTGGCGTCTGCTCGATGATCCGGGCGGTCAGGTCAGGGTCGGCCAGTGCTGCGCCCTCGACATCGGGCACCCAGATGAGTGACCGCTGGAGGCGCAGGTGGTCCAGGTGCAGCCGGAGCACCACCGCGCGCAGGTAGCCCATGAACGCCAGGTCCGGACCTCGGCCTGCGCAGAGCTGCTCCCAGGTGCGCGCGAAGGCCTCTGCGACCAGGTCCTCGGCCGCGTACTCGTGGCTGGCCAGCCGGCGGGCGTAGCGCCGCAGCGGCATCACGTGGCGTTCGTAGAGGACCGAGAAGGCCTGCCGGTCGCCTGATCGGCACTGTGCGATGAGCTGGACCGTCGAGGGTTCGTCCTCGACCCAGCGCGAAGTGGCTCCTTCAGGCATCTCAGCTCCCCCCACGCCCCACCCTCCCGGAGGCGAAGCAGGCAAGTATGCCTCAGGAAGTCCGAGACCCGTCGGGGACGCGGTTGGACCGGGTCCAGACGCCGCGGCGGTCGCGCGCCGAGGCTGCGGCGGTGATGCTGCGGGCAAACCGTGCAGCCTGGGTCTCCTGGGCCGAGCCGTAGCCGTGCACAGCCAGATACCTCGTGCGCCCGCTGCTGGTCGGGGTGGCGGTCGTGGCGCCGATCGGGGGGCGGCTGACCGGGTCGATCCCGTGACCCATCAACAGGTGCGCGAGCTGATGGCAGATGGCCAGGTCGCGCTCGTGGGGGTCGGCCCCCGCGGCATACAGGATGTAGTCCTGTCCGTGACCCTGGACCAAGAAGGCCGCGCTGGACCGCGGTCCGAGGTGGGCGGGAAGGAGGTCGATCGGTCGGCCCCGGTGCGTCGCCACTGCCTCCACCAGGCCGGTGATGGACCCGTCGGCGGGCAGGAGGTGGCGGGCGGTGGCGAGAGCGGCTCGTGACGCGCGGTGTCGGGCGCTGCTGATCATGGGGGAGGTGTCGAACCTTTGCGGAGAGTGCGCGAGTCGCGCTGAGACGGGGCAGACCGGGGCTCCCTCTGAGACGCCTCGAGCACGAAATGGTGACGCTGGCCACTGAGTCAGCTCTTCTCCGTCACGTTTCGAGGAGTCAGCCGTCCATAGGGGTGTGACCGGAGACTGCGGAGCCGACGAGCGGGCCGATCAAGGGAGGGTGGGAGAGCTCCGTCGCGACCCTGCCGCGCTGGCCCGCGTGGCGAACGAGCTGCCACACGTCGTCTTCTCACGCGATGCGGGGGGCGCCGTGGGGTCGTGCTCGGGACCGTATGCCACCGCGATCGACGCGTGCGTTGCTGCCCTGGTCGAGCGGCAGATCGACCTGGCGACGACCGGGCCGTCGACCCTGACCTTCCATGTGGCGCCGTTGTACCCGAGCGTGCGCACCTCGTTCGCCCAGGACACCTGACGTGCACCTGGCTGATCCGGGAGTGGTCGCCCTCGGGCGGGACAGCGGCGTGCCCTCGACCGCGGCCCTGGGACGGGTCGACAATGGGGGATGTCGCCTCATCGACCAGGGCGCGTCCGGACTCTGCGTGCGAGACACCGTGTGCCGCACGGGCGCGGCGCGGCCATCGTTGTGACGGCGCCCATCGACCTGTCCCAAGCCGACGACATCCAGCTCACCGAGTGGGCTCGCGAGGGTGAGGATCGCGCCGTCGTCGAGCTGTGGACGAGACACTTTCCCGCGGCGCTGGCCACTGCCCGCGGCCTGGCCAGACAGCCCCGCGACGCCGAGGAGCTGGCCTCAGATGCCTTCTCGGGGATGCTCGCGGCGCTGCGCTCCGGGGGCGGTCCGACCGGGTCTGTTCGCTCCTACCTGCTGACCTCCGTCCGCAACCGTGCGGTCAGCCGCTCCAGACTGGGATCCGCGGGCGAGGTCCTCACCGGCGAGACCGTCTACCTCGAGAACGCTGCCGACGTCGCGAGGGACCCGGTCGCGGCCGCCGGCGAGCTCAGCCTGATGCGCGAGGCGTTTGCGACCCTGTCGCCGCGGTGGCAGCACGTGCTCTGGCGCACGGCCGTCGAGCACGAGACCAACATCGTCGTGGCCAAGGAGATGGGGCTGACCCCTAACGGTGTCGCCGCGCTGTCACGCCGTGCCCGTCTGGCCCTGCGGGCGGCCTTTGTGCAGGTGCATGTCTCGCGTGGGGACGTGGATGCTGCCTGCCTGCCATTCATCGACGGTCTCGCCGCGCTGGTCGCGAACCCCGAGGCGGACACCGAGACGGCGGAGCACGTGAGGGGTTGCGCACGCTGCACCGAACGTCTGGCTGAGCTGCGCCGGGTCGACAAGAACCTGTCGGGCATCCTCGGGCCCGCACTGTTCGCGCTGATCCCCGGGGGCGCCGGAGGGGCTGTTGCTCTTGGTGGCTCAGCCGTGGGTGCCTCAGCCGCCGGCGGCTCGGCAGCGAGCTCTGCGACAGCGGAGTCGGCGGGCGCCTCCTGGGGGTCGAGCTGGGCTGCTGCCGCCGCCGGCGCGGCTGCCGTCGGGATCGGCATCCTGGCCTGGGTCCTCTGGCCCAGCACTGAGGTGACGCCCCGGCCCGTGGCGGCCACAGCGTCGACCACGACCTCGGCCGCGCCGGCACCCACGTCCACGTCGGTTGCTGCCACCACCACCCAGGCCCCGACTCCCACGCCCACCTCGTCCACGGCGCCCCGGCCGAGCCCGACTCGGGCCACATCGTCGACGTCGCGTCCTGTCCCGGTCCCTGCGCCACCACGTCCCACCACCTCGGCCCCGTCCACGACGCCGGCCCCCGTCGGGCACCTGTCCATGGGGATCGCGATGGGCGGCCCCGCTGCCACTCCGTTCATCCAGCTCTCAGCCTCGGGGCAACAGCTGGCCGGCGGGTTGGGTCTCACCCTGACCGTGCCCTCTGGTGTGACCCTGACCGGATCGACCGGTGCCTGGCAACAGTGCACGCAGAGTGGCGTCACGATCCGGTGCGTCGGCGCGGCCACGTCGACCCAGTCGTGGTCGGGCACGATCTCGACCAGCTGGGCCCCCAAGGCACGCGGGGCCGTCACGGCGACGGTCAAGGGCACCTACCGATCTGGCGTCCCCGCCGCCGCCACCGCCGCGACGACCTGGCCACCTGAGGGAACGCCACCTGCGTGACGCGGCTCCGGCCGGGCAGTCGGCGTCATGATCCTGCCTGTGGTGCGTCTCTAGAGGTGACCGGGCACTGCAGGGGGGTCCGGCAGGCTGGGCGGTGCTCCCCGACGCCCCCGGGGAGCGCGGGGCACCGCCCGGCATCCCCCACCTAGCGCAGCCGCGCGTGGAGTGCCTGCTCGGTCAGGGTCAGGGCGGTCTGGGTTCGTTCGATACCGGGGCTCCAGTCCGCGGAGGGTGGCTCCGCGGCCACGCCCTCCAGCAGCACCCTGGCCGCGGCGACCGAGTCCTCGAGCTGAGCCTGTGAGAGGGCCGTAGGTGGAAACCTCAGGTGCGTCAGGCCCAGCCCCGCGACGGCTCGTTGCGCGTCGAGGAGGGCTCTGAGGGCCTCTTCGATCAGGGCAGGGTCGCAGGCCCGGCGTCCACGGATGGTCGTGGGCATCCGGCGCCAGAGGCCCTCGTCGAGCTGCACCAGGAGGCTCCACAGCTGGTCGAGCTGAGGTGCGGTCTCGTCACTTGGCATGTCCTTGGTGCTCCTTCGGTGGCGGCCTTCTTCTCCATGACCGCATCCGCGACGAGGGAGCGGCGAGGGAGCGGCGAGGGGAGCCCTGTGCAGGGCCTCCCCAAGAGACGTCTCCGGCGCAGATCCGTGACGGCAGGGGAAGGCGTTTCTGCGGCGGCGTCACATTCCTCGCGTCCAGGCGTCTTGACAGATGCAGGGCGGGTGTTTGGCCGGGCTGCGCGCGGCGGCCCGGGCACGAACGCCCGCCCTGCTTCCAGGATCGAGGAGACGAGGAGCCACGAGTGGACCCGCTGGACAACCTGGGCAAGACCGCCGAGGACGTGACCGAGTTCCTGGTCGCCCTGACCATCAGCGAGGCGGACCTGCCGCACATCGTGATCTGCCGCTCTGCCGACACCGACGTGCTGACCTTCTCCGGGCCCTATTCCAACGGCCTCCTGGCGGTGCTGGCAGCCGACCGCGAGCAGCGCCTCGAAGGCGCCCCAGCCGGCGACCCGAGCATGACCTTCACCGTCGCGCCGCTCTACCCAGCGCTCGACATCCGCGCATGAGCTGACGCTGGGACACAGGACGACGTACGTGAGGAACCCCGTGACTGACCTGCAGCCGTTGGTGCTCGTGGCAGACGACGACCCGGATGTCGTCGAGCTCGTCGACTACAAGCTCACGAGGGCCGGCTACCGCACCATCACCGTCTCCCACGGGCTGGGCGCCTGGGAAGCCTTCATCAGCGAACAGCCCGACCTGCTGATCCTCGACATCCAGATGCCCGGCTTGTCCGGGACCCAGATCCTGCGCAGGGCCCGCATGGAGCGCCCGGACGTTCCGGTCATCCTTCTCAGTGCGCTGAGCCGAGACGACGACATCGCCACGGGTTTCGCCATGGGAGCCGATGACTACATCGTCAAGCCGTTCAGCCCGCGCGAGCTGATCAGCCGCGTCAAGCGCCTCATGAGGCAAACCCATCGATCGTGGGAAGGTGCCGACGGGTCATCCGCGCGAGCGTGACCGATGTGAAACTCTGGGGCATGACCGGGCGACGCCGCGACAGGACCAGCCGATGACCCTTGCCTTCGTGGCTGCGCTGGTCGGGACCTTCGGCTATGGGATCGCCTCAGTCCTGCAGGCCGTGGGCACCGCCCGAGCGAACGGACTCGCGGTGCTGCGCCAGCCAACCTATGTCCTGGGGCTCGGGTGTGACGCGGTCGCTTGGGTGGCGTCGCTGCTCGCGCTGCGCCAGCTCCCACTCTTCGCGGTGCAGGCGCTCCTGGCGGGTTCTCTGGCGGTGACCGTGGTCCTGGCCCGGGTGGTCCTGGGTACGAGGATGCGGCCCCGGGACGCAGTGGCGGCGGGGGTCGTCACCGGGACGCTGGTCGTCCTCGCTGCCAGTGCCGGGCCGCCGTCAACGCTGCGGACGCCGGGGTCCTTCGTCCCCATCATGCTGGTGGTGCTCGCCCTCATCGCGGTGGCGACGGCAGCAGCCTGGGCGCGACCCCGCTCCGGCGCGCTCGCCGTGATCGCGGGGGTGGCCTTCTCGGGTGCCGCCTTGAGCGCCCGGGCCGTCCAAGGGGCCCCGGCGACGGAGGGGGTCGGGTCCACGCATGGCGCTGTGGACTGGGTTGCCCTCCTCCACGAACCACTGGCCTGGGCCGTGATCGGGTACGGCGCCCTCGGCATGCTCTGCTACACGCTGGCTCTCGAGCACGGCCCCGTCGGCCCGGCGACGGCGATCCTGTGGGTCGTCGAGGTGGCCCTGCCCGCGGTGGTCGGGGTGGTGGTCCTCGGGGACGGTGTCCGTGCCGGCTGGGCGTTGCCGGCCGTGGTGTCCCTGGTGCTTGCCCTTGCTGCCTGCGTGGTGCTGGCGACCGGTCCCGGCCAGGAGCCCGGTCAGACGCCCGCAAAGGGCGCTGAGGACACGATTCGGGCGTAATCTCGGGGGAGACGTCGTGCACGCGTGTTCACCGCGTTCAGCGGTGGGCCTTCCGAAAGGAGCGGCTACGTCACCGCAGGCACCGAACCGGGTCCAAGACCCAGTCGACAGCCCAGTCGACGGCCCAGTCGACACGCCCGTCGGCACCCCCGCCGACAGAGTGCGTCTCACCCATGACGGATACCGGCACGAGGCCTTCTTCTGGTCGGGTGACGACCAGTTCCTTGCGGGCACGGTCCCCTTCGTCACCCAGGCCCTGGACGCGGGCCAGCCGGTGATGGTCGCGGTCGTCCCCAGTCACCTCGAGCTGCTGCGTGTCGCCCTCGGCGACCAGGCGGACGAGGTGGAGTTCGTCGACATGGTTCGCCTCGGCGCCAACCCGGCCCGCATCATCCCGGCCTGGCAGCGCTTCACCGACGCCCATGCGGGCCAGCCGGTGCGGGGCATCGGTGAGCCGATCTGGCACGGCCGACGACTCGCCGAGCTGGCCGAGTGCCAGATGCACGAGGCGCTTCTCAACATGGCTGTCGCGACGGACGTGCCCCTGTGGCTGATGTGCCCGTACGACCTGGGAACGCTTCCAGCGGACGTGGTCGCCGAAGCCCATCGCTCGCACCCCGTGGTCGTCGACATCGAGCGGCATCGCGGGAGCACGACCTACGGCGGAGCCGACTACGTCACGACGATGTTCGAGACCGAGCTGCCGGACGTCGAAGTCGTCGTCTCCCACCGGGAGTTCGGGGACGGCGACCTCGCGGTGGTGCGCGCAGACATCAGGGCCTGCGCATCGTCCGTGGGCCTGACGCAGGAGCGCACCGACGACCTGACTCTGGCCGTCCACGAGGTCGCACTCAACAGCGCGGTCTACGGCCGGGGGAGCAGCGAGCTGCGCGTCTGGGAGGAGGACGGGGCACTGGTCTGCGAGGTCCGGGGCCATGGCCAGATCACCGATCCGATGATCGGACGCCGTCAGCCGCCGTGGGCCGAGCAGCACGGGCGCGGGCTGTGGATGGCCAACCAGCTGTGCGACCTGGTCCAGGTCCGGTCCGGCGAGGGCGGCACGACGGTCCGCATCCACACCTGGCTGTAGGGACTGCCGGCGCGGGGTTGGCCGTCCGCCGCCGAGCTGTCGCCCCGGTCAGCGCATGTTGCCGGTGTGGCCCAGGCTGAACTGGCCGGGCTGGGGCCACACGCACAGGCCGTGCGGTCCTGCGTCGACCGGGATCCGGTGCAGCAGCTTGCCTGTGGTGGTGTCGAAGACGTACACCTCCCGGTCGTAGCGACCGGCGAGCCACAGCTCTGAGCCGTCGGCCGTCACGCCTCCCATGTCCGGCGAGCCGCCGTGCGGGATCTTCCACACGGCCGCTGCCCTGAGAGTGGCGGCGTCGAGCACCGTGATCGTCCCCGCGTCGCGGTTGGACACGTAGACCTTGGAGGCGTCGCGCGAGGGGTACAACCCGTGCGCCCCGAGTCCGGTGGGAATGAAACGGGCGACCTTCAGGGTGCGCGCGTCGATGACCCACACGCCGTTTCGGAGCATGTCGGCCACGAGGAACTTCCGGCCATCAGGGGAGAGCCGGACGTCCTGGGGCATCGAGCTGGCACCGGGACGCAAGCCGTTCTTGGGGCTTCCCGGCATCGCCATCGCCTCACCTGGCGAGGTGGCGCCGGGCGTGGTGATGGCGTTGAGGTCGATGACCCGTCGGACCTTGGTCGCTTCGCTGTCGATCACCATGAGCTTGCCGCTGAACTCGCAGCTCGCCACGAAGTAGGACAGGTCGGCCGAGAAGTCGGCGTGGTTGATGCCGGCGCAGGGCACCGACAGCGACCGCTGGAGCTTCATCGTCTGGGCGTCGCGGACGTCGATGCGGCGCATCCGCTCCGCCATGACGAGGGCGTGCTTCCCGTCCGGGGTGAAGTAGAGGTTGTAGGGGTCCTCGACCGGCACTGAGCGTCCCGGCTTCCCGGTCACTGGGTCGACCGGGGTCAGGCTGTTGCCCTGGTCGGCATTGACCCACAACGTCTTCAGGTCCCAGGAGGGCACGACGTGCTGGGGCTCTCGCGGGGTGTGGAACCGTCCGACGACCTTGTAGGTGCGGGGGTCGATGAGCTGCACCGTGTTGCTCAGGGTGTTGGGCACGTAGACCATGTGCCGCGCGGTGCGGGCGACCGGGCTGAGCGCGTTGGCGCCGGCCGCGGCGTACACCGTGAGCGGGGAGTCCGCGGCACCACCGGAGCTCGCGCCCCCCTTGGTGCCGCTCGCGCCGCCCTGCGACGTGGGCGTGGCGTCCACCGCCGCGGTATGCCGCGGCGCCTGCTGGGCCAGGCAGCCCGCCACGCCGGTGCTCACGACCACGGCCAGAGTCAGCAGGCTGGTCGCGAGCGTCACGCGCTGCGCCACCGTCCGGGAGCTCCGATGCCGCGTCGGTTGCACTTGCACTGGGCGCATCAGACGTCCCGCAGCAAGGTCGACAGGGTGACGGCGCGCAGACCCTTGCTGTGCAGGCCGGCAAGGATGGCCGGCAAGGCCTCCACGGTGCCGCGATGGCCGAAGTGCAGGCTCACGATGGAGCCCGGCTGGACCGCTGCGAGGGTGCGGTCGCGGACCGCCGTCGCACCGGGGTCGCGGAAGTCCTCGGGGTCGACGTCGTAGGAGACGCACCGGTGGTAGCCGGCCGCGGCAGCCGCCTGACGGATGGTGCTGGTGCTGTGCTGGGTGCCCGACGGACGGAACCACCAGCCGGCGGTGCCCACAGCCGTCTCCAGTGCGCGGGCGCCGCGGACCGCCTCGTTGATGGCCTGGGCGCGCGTCAGCTGCTTCATCTGCTGGTGGCTCCAGGTGTGGTTGCCCAGCTCGTGCCCGGCGGCGACGATCTGGCGGCCGATGTGCGGGTTCTGCTCCAACCAGGTGCCGACCGCGAACACCGTGATGGCGGCTTGGGCGCTGGCGCACGCGCCCAGGATCTCGTGGGCCATCGCCAGGGGACCCTGGCCGTGGAAGGTGAGGGCGACCTGCTGGGCCGTGGTGGGTCCGTGGGTGATGTCCGGGCCGGACGTGAGGGCCACCCGCGGTGCCACCCCGGGGTCAGCCGCACCGCTGGCGCTGGCGGAGGGCGTGCTGGAGGCGCCGGCCGCCGACTGGCTCGACGTGGGGTTCGGGGTCGCGCTGTGGGTGGCCTTACCCGCCCCCGCCGCGTCCTCGCCCGGGCTGCTGCAGCCCACCAGCGCGGCGCCGGGGATGCCGGTCAGGCCGGCGGCCAGGACGGCCCGTCGGGTGACGCCAGACGGGCCCTCACGCGTCGGTTCGGGCTCTGTGCGTCGTTCCACAGGCCACCACCTTACGTCTTCGCCCTTAGAGGTTCCTGAAGAAGGCACAGCACTCTCTCAGCAGTTGTGTCCGACACTCGCCGGGTGATCGACCCGCGACTGAACTCGACCGGAAGCCTACGCCTCGCGCGCCTCCGGTCATGGATGAACACTCCGTGGGTCGGGCCCATCACCCTGGTGCTGTGGTCGGTCGGGTGGTACGTCGTCCACGCGACGCACGGTGGGGGATCGTGGCACTTCTTCGCCTTCGGGGCCAGGGTCTTCTCCGACCTCGACGACGGGACGCAGGCCGGCCTGCACGTCTATGCGGAGCACCCGGTGCTGCAGATCGGACCCTTCGCCCTGGGCGTGGCGTGGGCTCTGGGGGAGGTGTCCGGAGGCCACGGCCTGGTGGCGGCGCAGCTGGTGGGCGCCGCCCTCGGCGCCGGGGTGGTGCTCCTGGTGCGTCGGATCGCCCATCAGCTGAGGGCGGCCCGCGGCGACGCGCCGGATCCCCGGTTCGACACCCCACTGCTGGTGGGCAGCGCCTGCTTCGTGCCGGTCTGGCTTTATGCCGCCGTCGACTCGACCCACCTCGACGACGTGCTCGCGCTGGCGTTCGGCGTGGCGGCCCTGACGCTGGCGCTGTCACGACGACCGGTGTGGGCGGGGCTCGCCCTGGCTGTGGCGGTCGACTCCAAGCCGTGGGCCCTGCCCTTCGTGGTGGTTCTCCTGGTCCTTCCGAGCGTGCGCACCCGCGCGCTGGCAGTGAGCGTCGCGGCGCTGGGGGTGGCGGCTGCCTGGCTGCCGTTCTTCATTGCCGACCCGCACACGTCCCGGGCGCTGCACTACACCATCGCCAACGGCCCGCTGTCCGGGCTGCGCCTGCTCGACGTGGTGTCGGCCCGCACCCCGCCGTGGGACCGACCGCTCCAGACCTTGGTCGGGATCGCGCTGGGTGGTGCGGCGATCTGGCGGGGTCGCGCCAGCGGGGTGCTCCTGGTCGTGATGGCCAGCCGGCTGGCCCTCGACCCCAGCGCCAACCGCTACTACACCGCGGGGCTGGCAGCCGGGGCCCTCCTGTGGGACGTCACCGGCTCCCGCCGACGCTGGCCCTGGTGGAGCCTCACCGTGCTCCTCGCCCTGCACGCCGCCCGGTGGGTGCCTGCGCTCGACCCGTTCCACGCGTTCGCGCTTGTCGCGTTCGCCGTCGCGGCGGCGATCTCCGTGTTGCGGGGGAGCTGGGGCGGATGGGACAGGTGGGGCGGATGGGACAGGTGGGTTGGATCCCGCCAACTGCGACCAAAGTCACGTTCAGGGTTCGCTCAGGGGACCTCTGCCACGCTTTCCACCATGACGACGCTTGCAACTAACCAACGCCGCCTGATGCTCAACAAGGTCCCAGAAGTCACGGTGTACTTCTGGGTGATCAAGATCCTGTGCACCACGGTCGGGGAGAGCTTCGCCGACTACATCAACTCGACACTGGGCTTCGGCCTGGGCAAGACGACGATCGTGTTCTCGGCCGCCTTGGTCGCCGTGCTCGTGGTCCAGTTCCGGCTGCGACAGTACGTCCCGTCGGTCTACTGGCTGGCTGTCGTGCTGATCAGCGTCGTAGGCACGCTGATCACCGACATCCTCACCGACGGGGTCGGGGTGCCGCTCTGGGTGAGCACCGCCGTCTTCGCTGCCGCGCTCGCCGGGGTCTTCGCCATCTGGTACGCCAAGGAGCGCACCCTGTCGATCCACTCCATCGTGACGACCCCGCGTGAGGCCTTCTACTGGCTCACCGTCTTGGTGACCTTCGCCCTCGGCACCGCCGCTGGCGACTGGACCCTGGACCTGACCGGCTGGTCGGCGGGTGCCTCGGTGCTGCTGCCGCTGGGTCTGATCGCGGCCGTCTTTGCCGCCTGGAAGCTCGGAGCCGGGCCGGTCCTCTGCTTCTGGCTGGCCTACATCCTCACCCGTCCGCTGGGCGCCAACATCGGTGACTTCCTGGCTTCTCCGGGAGACGAGGGTGGCGCCGGCCTGGGCACCCTGGGCACCAGTGTCCTGTTCCTCGGCACCATCCTCGCCGTGGTGGTCTACCTCAGCGTCACCCACAAGGACCGCATCGAGCGGAACGCGGTCCGGGACGAGCGGGTGGCCGAGCCGGTGGGCGACCGCCAGGCATGAGCCGACGAGCATGAGCCGACGAGCATGACCGTGGAGCAGCGGCGAGTGAGGGTGTTGGTGGTCACCGACAGTGCCAACCCCTCGCCGTCGCTGCTTCACGCTGTCGCGTCCCGGGCGGCCGACGGGGATGTCCAGTTCCGTCTCGTGGTGCTCAACCCCGCGCGGGCCGAGGTCCATCTCCTGCACCCTGAGCGTCACGACAAGGCATTCGAGGCCGAGTGCATCCTCCTCGAGACCCTGCCCGTGCTCGAGGCCGCGGCGGGCAGTCGGGTCATCGGCTCGGTGTCGGTCCGGCACGACCCGGTCGACGCCATCGAGGAGACCATCCTCAGCGAACCCGTCGACGAGATCGTGCTCGCCCTGCCCCCGACGGTGTCCCCGTCGTGGCGGCACCACGACCTGCCCCACCGCCTACGCCGCTTCGGGCTGCCGGTGACGGAACTGCCCTGACCTGCCGCGGCCGTTAGGCACCCGGATCTCTCACCGAAGGCCAACCGGCAGCCACGTTCGTGCGTCAATGGGGTATGCGACGCGCGCTACCGACCGGGGCCGTCTCAGTGCTGGGCGGCGCGCTGGCGATCGCGCTGGTGGCCGGCGTGACGACCACTGTGACGACGACGGCTGCCGCCGGCGCTGCCGCGACACCCGACAGCCTCGCCCGAGCGGCGTTCACCCGGATGACCGAGGTGCAGCGGATCGGGCAGCTCTTCATGGTGGGCACGCCGGCGACCGGGCTGACCGCGGGCGCGGCCTCGGCGATCACCTCGCGGCACGTGGGCAACCTCATCCTCACCGGGCGCACGTATGCCGGTGCGGCGCCGGTGCGGTACCTCGCGGCCAGCGCCGACCGTCTCACGACCGCCGGGGCGACGGCAGGGGTCCCGCTGTACGTCGCCGCGGACCAGGAGGGCGGCCAGGTCCAGGTGCTCCAGGGGCCGGGCTTCAGTCGCATGCCGACTGCCCTGACCCAGGGCAGCTGGACCGACACCACGCTGACGGCGGACGCCCGGATCTGGGGACGGCAGCTCACTCGAGCGGGAGTCGACCTCAACCTGGCCCCGGTGGTGGACACCGTCCCCGCGAGCCTGGGCACCCGGAACATCCCGATCGGCCACTACTTCCGCGAATACGGGTACACCCCCGCGGTGGTCGCCGCCAAGGGCAGTGATGTCGTCCGGGGGGAGCGGAGCGTCGGACTGGCGGTCACGGCCAAGCACTTCCCGGGCCTGGGCCACGTCACCGCGAACACCGACACGACGGGCGGCGTGACCGACAGCGTGACGACCCGGACCTCCGGCGACCTTGCTCCGTTCCGATCCGCGATCGCCGCCGGCGCGCGGGTCGTCATGGTGTCGCTCGCCGCGTACTCCAAGATCGACCCGGCCAGGCCGGCCGCCTTCTCGCCCACCGTCGTCACCGGGATGCTCCGCACCGACCTCGGCTTCACGGGTGTGGTCATGAGTGACGACCTCGGCAACGCCAGGCAGGTCGCGGCATGGTCGCCCGGCGCCCGTGCCACCAGCTTCATCGCGGTCGGCGGCGACATCGTGCTCACCGTCAACTCGTCGGTCCTGCCGGCCATGGTCGACGCCGTGAGCGCCAGGGCGGCCAGCGATCCGGCGTTCCGGGCCAAGGTCGACGCGGCGGCATACCGGGTCCTGCTCGCCAAGGCTGCCGACGGGATGCTTGCGCCGCGGGTGGTCACTGACGGCGTGTTGCGGACGGCGACGGTCTCGGCGCTGCAGCGATGGCTCGGGGTCACGGTCACCGGGACCTTCGGCGCCACGACCGTCCGGGCCCTCCAGGCCCGCGTCGGCACCCCGGCGGACGGCCAGTGGGGTCCGCAGTCGTTGGCGGCGATGCAGGCCTACCTCGGGATCGGACGCGACGTCGCCCGGACCTGGAACACGCGGACCGTGAGCGCCCTGCAGGCCTACCTCACCACGCAGCTCTGAGCGCTCCGGCCCGTGGCCGGATGCCCACCGCCGCTACCCTCGGCACATGCGCAGTCGCCTCGCCAGCCTGGTGCTCCGTGCCTCCGGTTGGACGGCGGTCGGACAGGTCCCGCGGACCGGGGTGCTGGTCGGCGCTCCGCACACGTCCAACTGGGACTTCGTCATGATGCTGCTCGTCATGTGGCGCGGCGGGGTGACCCCGAGGGTGCTCATCAAGAAGGAGCTGTTCCGCGGACCTCTGGGATGGCTGCTGCACCGACTCGGTGGCCTACCGCTCGACCGCAAGAACCCTGGGTCGGTGGTGCGGGAGCTGGTGCGCGAGGCCCGCGGCGGGGAGCCGTTCCTGCTGATCATCGCGGCCGAGGGGACCCGTCAGAAGGGGGAGTACTGGAAGTCCGGGTTCTGGCGCCTCGCCCGGATGGCCAAGCTGCCCATCGCCCTCGCCTTCATCGACGGCCCTACTCGCACAGCGGGATTCGGCCCGACCATCTCGGCGACTGCGGATGTGGTCGCAGACATGGACAAGGTCCGGGAGTTCTACCGCGACAAGCACGGCATCCATCCCGAGCTGCGCACCGAGCCGCGCCTCCCCGAGGAGGACCGGGCGGCCGCCCGCGAGTCGGGCTGAGCACGACGGCGCACGACGAGCTGGTCAGCGCTGCTTGAGCTTCCGCCAGCCACCGGCACGGTTGTTGGCGATGATCTGGCGCAGGAACTCCAGCAGGGCGGGCTCGTCGACAGGGTCGCCCTCCCAGAAGCCGATGGTGCGGGCCGTGGCGTTGTCGTGCCCGGCCGTCACCAGCCCGTGGGGGTCGTCCACGATGGCGCCGTCGTAGACGAACAGGTTGACGTGGTCCTTCGTGGCGAGCAGCGCGCAGACATTGCCCTCGAGCACGAAGTACGGCTGCACCCGACGCTTGACCGTCTCCTGCACCTCGGGGTCGGCGGCGTGCACGAGCTCGCGCAGTCGCTGGCACAGGGCACGTTGCCAGGCGGGCAGCGCTTCGATGTAGGCGTCCACCCGGGGGTCGACCTCATATGGCGTGGGGCGCACAGTCCGGCTCAGCTCTTGTCTGCCCCGACGGGAGCCAACGGCAGGAGGACGGTGAACGCCGTGCCCTCGCCCACGGTGGACGTGACTGCCACGCTGCCGTCGTGGCCATCCACGATGGCGCGCACGATGGACAGCCCGAGGCCCGTGCCCTGGACCGCCCGCTCGGTGGCCTGGGAGGAGCGGAAGAAACGGCGGAAGACCTGGTGCTGGTCGTGCTCGGCGATGCCGTAGCCGGTGTCGCTCACCACCAGGCGGGCGCTGCCGGCGCCGTCCTCGTCGTGCGTGGTGTCGAGGCGCAGCCGCACGCTGCCACCGTCCGGGGTGAACTTCACCGCGTTCGACAGCAGGTTCGTGACGACGCGCTCCAGGGCGGCGGGGTCGCCGTCCAGCGACACAGGGCCGTCGACGACGTCGCGGCGTACCTGGAGGTCGCGTCGCTGGGTGAGGGCCCCGAGGGACTCCCAGGCGTGGTCGACGACGTCCACGAGGTCACACGGACGCCGGGCGAGGTGGAGCTGCCCCGACTCGATGCGTGAGTTCAGCAACAGGTCCTCGATCAGGGCGAGGAGTCGGCGTCCGTTGCGGTCGATGCGTGCCACGAGGTCGAGCTGTTTCGGAGCGAGCGGGCCCACGGCGCCGTCCTCGAGCATCTCGGTGTAGCCCAGCACGCTGGCCAGCGGCGTCCGCAGCTCGTGGCTGACCGAGGACAGGAAGTCGGTCTTCGTGCGGTCCAGGGCGGTGAGCTGCTCGACCGCCCGGCGTTCGCGCAGGAGCGCTGCCTGCACCGCGTCGGCAGCAGCCCGGCGCTCGGTGACGTCCTCGGCGACGCCGAGGTAGCCGGTGGCGTTCCCCGCCTGGTCGACGATCGCACTGGTGGTCAGGTCGACGACGATGCGGCGACCGTCGCGGGTGAGCCAGGTCCAGTCGCGGGTCTCTGTGCGGTCCGTGCCCCGGAGCAGGTGCACAAGGACGTCGGGACCGGGGGACAGGCCGAGCTCGGCAGCCCGGGAGGCCACCTCCGTCGGGTCGTGCAGCTCGACCCAGTTGAGCGAGCCCACGACCTCGTCAGGCGGGTAGCCGAGGAGGTTGGTGGCACCGCGGTTGAACAAGGTGATGACGCCCGCGGAGTCGGTGCCGATGATGGCCGTCGCGGCGGCAGAGTTGAGCACGGTCTGGGTGAACGTCGCCTCGCTGTGCAGGTCCGCCAGGGCGTCACGGCGCGCGGTCGACGCCACGGCCAGCACGAGGCCGGTGATGGCGGCGGTGATCAGGAACGCCTGGGTCAGGGCCCCGACAGTCTCCGGATCGGCCGCCCCCGACCGTGCTGCGGAAGCGAACGGTCCGCCGCCCACACTGGTGAGGTAGACGACCAGCACCCCCAGGGCGACCAGCTGGGCGGCGAGGCTGCGCAGGTGCAGCCTCGTGGCACCCCAGACGAGCACCGGGAGGGGCAGGAAGGCCAGGGGGAGCCCGTTCTCGGGGCCGAACACCCACCAGGCGACGCCCAGCAGGGTCACCGCCTGGAGCAGGTCCTCGAGGCGGCGCGGCTGGGACCTGGTGCTCGACACGGCCACGCCCAGGGGGGCGATGATGAGGACCGCCGCGGCATGCGACGCCGCCACGGTGTATGCCGTGTTGAGGAAGGGGCCGCCCAGGGTGACTGCCACGGTGAGACCAGCCATGACGCCGAAGACGATGGCCCCCACGAGCGTGGCCACCAGGAGTCGTCCCAGGTCCTCGAGCGAGGCAAGGCGAGGGCGACGACCGCCCCTGGTCATCACCCACCAGACCACCGCTGCCTCGGTCGCGTTGGACACGCCGAAGCAGGCCGCCGTGAGCGGTGGCCGGCCGCCGTACAGGTTGGCCAGGCCGCTCGTCACCACCGTGCCGACGACCACGATGGCTGCGCGCCGGGGGTCCGGGCCGCTGGCGAGCATGAACGCCACGCCGAGTCCTGCGGCGGGCCACCACACGGCCACCGAGGACCCCGGTGGGGCGAAGTGGACGGCGGTCGCCGCGAGGAAGAAGACGCCGAGCAGCACCAGGGCCGCCGCGAGCGGCCACCGGCGCAGGAACGAGGACGGAGGAATCACCTGGTCCCGCCGAGTCCTGCTGCAGCGCACGACAGCACCCTGACGTGCGTGGGGCGCCGGTCGTCCGGCCGAGAGGACATGGCACATTCTTACCCAAACGGCATCCGGCGCGTGCGGAACTGCACGCAGCCCGCGCAAGTCGGGCACCGGAAATCGGACAGAGGCCCGAGACTGACATCCTCCGGTCAGTGGACCTCGGCCCTGCGCAGGACCGACTGGAACTGCTTGCCGAGGGCGCGTGGCCCGGCGATCGGGATCAGCGCCGCGATGAGCCTGCCCGTGAACGACTTCGGCAGCCGGGTGAGCGAGACCCGCAGGTCGGCGCCCCCTGGAGCGGGCATGATCTCGTAGCGCCAACCGCTGCCGGGTCCCCACAGGTTCGAGTCGAGCGTCTCGATCGTGACGATCCCCGAGGCTGTGTCCCACGAGTACCGCTCGCGCTCCCAGCCCATCCCGGTGCCTTCGGTCACCTCCGCCCAGTCCGGACCCTGGTCGTGGACCGTGAAGTGAGCCTCGTCGACGTTGGGCCACCAGGTCGAGCGCTGCGGACCGAAGTCGGTGATCACGGCCATGACCGCGCTGGGCGACAGCGTCGTGTTGACGGTGAACGTCGTGGTCGCCATGCCAGTGGCCTCTTCCGTCGGGGGGAGTGTCGACTGTCCGGGGACCATCATCGCCCACGACGACCCGAACGGCCCGGGGTCCCGTCGGGAGACTGCGTCAGCAGACCCGCGTCGTCAAGGACGGTCGATCTCCGCGAAGACGGGTCGGCCCAGAGCCGGATCCTTGAGCAGACGGCCGAAGTCGGTGGTGTTGCGTGAGATCGAGATGAGCAGCTTGCCGTCGGACAGGGCGATTCCCGGGTGGGCCAGTGGCGCGTACGTGAGCTGTCCCGAGGGGCTCTGGAACTGCGCCCTCGTCCCACGGCGCGGGGTCCAGGGACCGACGGGCGAGTCGGAGGACCAGGCGTAGACCGTGTCGCCCAGGTCGCCGTCGCGCTTGGAGACGATGTCGAAATGGCCGTCGACGGCATCGACGGACAGGGTCTGCGACACCCCACCCTGCGCGGGGAGGATCACCGCAGCGAGGTTCGGTTCCGACACCCACCCGCCGCCGTCCCAGAACTGCCACGTGGAGCGGTCGCGCGCGTTCGACACCGGTGCCCGCGCGGCATACAGGGCTCGTCCGAACGAGCCGCGAGCCGGCAGCCGGGTGCCGTAGACGTAGAGCCAGTCGCCGCTCACGGTCATCGCCGAGCCCCAGTTGACCTGGTCGGGCGCCGGGTCGTCGGGGGTGATGTCGAGCTGGTGCAGCAGGTACGGGGCGCCACCTGCCGGCACCCCGAAGACCGTTGCGCTGCTGCCCAAGTAGGTGAAGTCGAAGGGCTTCGCCGAACCGCGCCGGATCCGGGCGGTGACCACGACGAGGAAGCTGCCGTCCGCGCGCGACACGGAGACGACCGACATGGGCCAGTGGACGATCCCGTCGGCGCGGTCCGGGATCACCGGCCCGCGCGCGGCCATCTCGACCTGGGCGGTGCACAGGCCGCTGGTGACGAGCATGGAGTTAGCCACGATGCGCGGGGAGATGCCTTCGCGGCGCACCGTGTCGCCGAAGACCCAGACGATCCGGCCGTCGGGCAGCCGGGCGCTGGCGCCGATGTCACCGGCCTGCCACAGGGGCAGGTCGAGGCCGGCGACGATCCGGTTCAGCTGTGCCACGGTCACCGTGACCGGCGTGCGGTGGGGCGGCGCCTGCGGGCAGGCAGGTGTCAGCCGCGGGTATGCCGTGGCGCCTGCGGCCGCGGCGCCCGCCTCGCCGCGAGGGGCGGTGCACCCCACCAGGGCCAGCACGACAAGCACCGCGCCTGCCACGAAGGGGGTGGCGCGCCGCATGGAGGCAATCCTAGGGATGCGACACGCGGACCCAACATGTGGTGCTGGACTTTGCACCCACCTCCCGCATATGGTGTCTCTTGCTGGTCCGGAGGCCGCGCAATCGGTCTTCGGGGCAAGAGGGAACCCGGTGAGATTCCGGGACTGCCCCGCAGCGGTAAGCGGAAACGACCGCCGTCATCAAGCACTGCTCGCGCCCGCGAGTGGGAAGCGACGGCCAGTAGGAACCGAGTCGGCGACCGACCACGGCCAGTCACCGGCACGACACGTCCGCGAGTCCGAAGACCTGCCAGCGACCGCGCACACCGTGTGCGGTGAGTCGTGGCCTCGAGGGCGGGTCACACGGCATACGCAGCACTCCGTCGCACGCCTTGTCGGCAGCGATGCGTGGCTGCGTCGTCGTCTCCTCCTCGCGACCGCGGCACCGATTCGCTCGCGAGGAGAGAGCCGTGACCGACACCAGCCCCGAAACCACCGAGGTCGTGGCGACAACGACCTCCCGGCGCACGACGATGGCCGTGCGCAAACGCAACGGCGACGCCGAACCCGTCGACGTGATGAAGATCGTCCGGGCCGTCGAGCGGTGGTGCGACGACCTGACCGAGGTCGACCCCTTGGCCATCGCCACGCGCACCATCAGCGGTCTCTACGACGGTGCCACCACGGCCGAGCTCGACCGGCTGTCGATCCAGACTGCGGCCGAGATGACCGGCGCGGAGCCGGAGTACTCCCGGCTCGCCGCCCGGTTGCTGTCGAACTACATCGACAAGGAGGTCCGGGGCCAGCAGATCGCCTCGTTCAGCCAGGCGATCCGGCTCGGGCACCTCGAAGGCCTGATCGGCGACGCGACCGCAGCCTTCGTCGAGGCGAACGCCCGCAAGCTCGACCACGCCGTCGACGTCTCCCACGACCGCCGGTTCGAGTACTTCGGGCTGCGCACCGTCTACGACCGGTACCTGCTTCGGCACCCGGAGACCCGGATGGTCATCGAGACGCCGCAGTACTTCCTGCTCCGCGTTGCCTGCGGCCTGTCGCACACCCCGCAGGAGGCGATCGCCTTCTACCAGCTGATGGCCTCGTTGGCCTACCTGCCGAGCTCGCCGACCTTGTTCAACTCCGGGACGAGGCACACCCAGATGTCGTCGTGCTACCTCGTCGACTCACCCCAGGACCAGCTCGAGTCGATCTACGACCGCTACACCCAGGTCGCCAAGCTGTCGAAGTTCGCTGGGGGCATTGGGATCTCGTGGTCCCGAGTGCGTTCCCGCGGTGCGCTGATCCGGGGCACCAACGGCCATTCGAACGGCATCGTCCCGTGGCTGCGCACCCTCGACTCATCGGTGTCCGCCGTCAACCAGGGCGGCCGGCGCAAGGGTGCCGCGTGCGTCTACCTCGAGCCGTGGCACCCCGACATCGAGGAGTTCCTCGAGCTGCGCGACAACACCGGCGAGGACGCCCGGCGGACCCACAACCTCAACCTCGCCAACTGGGTCCCGGACGAGTTCATGCGTCGCGTCGAGGCCGACGAGCAGTGGAGCCTGATCGACCCGAACGAGGTGCCCGAGCTCCCCGACCTCTGGGGCCCCGCCTTCGAGCAGGCGTATGCCGCCGCGGAGCGTGACGGTCGCGTCGTCCGTCAGGTCAGCGCCCGCGACCTCTACGGCAAGATGATGCGCACCCTGGCGCAGACCGGGAACGGCTGGATGACGTTCAAGGACGCCAGCAACCGCACCTGCAACCAGACCAGCGACGAGCAGGAGCCGGGTGCGCCGGTCGTGCACCTGTCCAACTTGTGCACCGAGATCATCGAGGTCTCGAGCAACGACGAGACGGCCGTGTGCAACCTCGGCTCGGTCAACCTGGCCCAGCACCTGACCCTCGCTCGTGACGGCGTGGACTGGGACAAGCTCCGGGCGACCGTGCGGACGGCCGTGACCTACCTCGACCGGGTCATCGACATCAACTACTACCCGTCGGCCGAGTCCGCTGCGTCCAACCCCAGGTGGCGACCGGTCGGCCTCGGCGTCATGGGCCTGCAGGACGTGATGTTCGCCCTGCGGCTGCCGTTCGACTCTGCGCAGGCCCAGGAGCTGTCCACCCGGATCGCCGAGGAGGTCTACCTCTCGGCCCTGGAGCAGTCCGCCCAGCTGGCCGCCGAGCACGGGCCGCACCCGGCATACGAGCAGACGCGCGCAGCGCGGGGTGACCTGCAACCAGACCTGTGGGGCGTCACGCCGACCCAGGCGGGTCGCTGGGAGGCGGTGCGGAACGCCATCAAGGCGAATGGACTTCGCAACTCGCTGCTCATCGCGGTCGCACCCACGGCGACCATCGCCTCGATCGCCGGCGCGTACGAGTGCATCGAGCCGCAGGTGTCCAACCTGTTCAAGCGCGAGACGCTGTCGGGGGAGTTCCTCCAGGTCAACACCGCCCTCGTCCGAGAGCTCAAGGCGCGCGGGCTGTGGACCCCCGAGGTCCGGGAGGCGATCAAGCGCAGCGACGGTTCGGTGCAGGGCATCGCGAGCATCCCGGAGGACGTGCGGGTCCTCTTCCGCACCGCCTGGGAGCTGCCGCAGAAGTCCCTCATCGACCTCGCGGCGGCACGGCAGCCCTACATCGACCAGAGCCAGTCGCTCAACCTGTTCCTCGCGTCGCCGACCATCGGGAAGCTCAGCTCGATGTACCTCTACGCGTGGAAAGCCGGACTGAAGACCACGTACTACCTGCGGTCCCGCCCGGCGACCCGCATCCAGCAGGCGACCACCTCCGTCGCCGCGCCCATCCCGACCGTCATCGACGAGCCCGTGTCCGACCAAGACGCCATCGCGTGCTCCCTCGAGAACCCCGAGAGCTGCGAGGCCTGCCAGTGACCATCGACCAGACCACCACGACCGTCGCGACCGACCACACCGAGACCCGGATGCTGCTCGACCCGGGGATGAACCTGACCCTGCGGCCGATGCGCTACCCGCACTTCTACGAGCGCTACCGCGACGCCATCAAGAACACCTGGACCGTCGAGGAGGTCGACCTGCACACCGACCTCAAGGACCTCCAGCGGCTGACCGACGCCGAGCGGCACCTCGTCGGGCGGCTGGTTGCGTTCTTCGCCACCGGCGACACCATCGTGGCCAACAACCTGGTGCTGAACCTCTACCAGCACATCAACTCGCCCGAGGGACGGCTCTACCTCAGCCGGCAGCTGTTCGAGGAAGCCGTGCACGTGCAGTTCTACCTCACGCTGCTCGACACCTACGTGCCCGACGAAGAGCAACGGCGCGAGGCGTTCGCCGCGGTCGACAACATCGCCTCGATCAAGGACAAGGCCGACTTCTGCTTCCGCTGGATCGACTCGGTGTTCGACCTCGACAAGCTGGAGACCCGAGACCACCGAAGGGCGTTCCTGCTCAACGTGATCTGCTTCGCGGCGTGCATCGAGGGGCTGTTCTTCTACGGCGCCTTCGCCTACGTGTACTTCCTGCGGTCACGCGGACTGCTCAACGGGCTGGCGAGCGGCACCAACTGGGTCTTCCGCGACGAGTCCATGCACATGGCGTTCGCGTTCGACGTCGTGGAGACGGTGCGGCGTGAGGAGCCCGACCTGTTCGACGACGAGCTCGCCGCCCAGGTGCGGGCCATGATGCGCGACGCGGTCGACGCCGAGGCACAGTTCGCGCAGGACCTGCTCGGGGGAGGCGTGGCCGGCCTCTCCGTCGCCGACATGCGGACCTACCTGGAGTCGGTCGCCGATCGTCGGCTCGAGCAGCTCGGGCTCGAGCCCGAGTACGGGTCCACGAACCCACTCGCGTTCATGGAGCTGCAGGACGTCCAGGAGCTGTCGAACTTCTTCGAGCGTCGCGTCTCGGCCTACCAGGTCGGGGTGTCCGGCTCGGTCGCCTTCAACGAGGAGTTCTAGCGCGCAACACAGGTGTGCCGGGTGGTCGCCACGAGGGCGGCCACCCGGCAGTGGCACATCAGCCCTTGAAGCTCGTCTCGAGCGTGATCGGGACGCTGAGTGCCTGGCTCACCGGGCACTTGACCTTGGCGTCCTGCGCGGCCTCCTCGAACTGCTCCGCGGTGATGCCCGGCACGGTGCCGACGACGGAGAGCGCGCTCCCCGTGATGCCGGTGCCCGGCTGGAACGTCACCGTGGCGGTGGTGTCCAACGAGGTCGGCGGGTTGCCCGCCTTGGCGAGCACGTTGGACAGGGCCATCGAGTAGCAGGTCGAGTGCGCGGCGGCGATGAGCTCCTCGGGGCTGGTCTTGCCGTTGGCCTCCTCGGCGCGCGAGGGCCACGACACGGCATACGTCCCGATCCCGGACGACTGGAGCTCGACCTGGCCCGAGCCCTCCATGAGCGAGCCCTCCCAGTGGGCGGATGCGGTGCGGGTGGTGGCCATGGGCACTCCTTGGTGAGGGGGACTGGTGAGGGGAGCCGCTGAACGGCGTGGGACTTGCACCCAATCTAGGCGCTGGCGCACGACACGCAACGGCTGGTCCACGGGGGGACATCCCCGGGCGTCGAAGGACGCGACCTAGTCCGCGGGGACAGCGTGCAGATGGGTGCGCGGCCACAGGTCGCGATCGGGTGGGATCTCGATGTCGGCCCAGCGAGCGCGCTCACCGGTGGGTGGTTGGTATGCCGCCGCGTCACCTGGCGGCCCAGCATCCGGTGATGGGGCCAGCTCGGCGGGGGACGGTGTCCGCACGGGGAAGCCGTAGCGGTTGGTCACGACGAGGCCGTCGGGTCGGGTGGGGTCGCCGCTGATCGTGAAGTCGCCGCGGTCGATGGCGTCGTGGTGGAACGGACACAGGCTGACCTGGTTGTCGTCGTCGGTCGCGCCGCCGGCCGCCCACGCCCGGAGGTGGTGGATCTCCACGAACCGGGTGGCCGTGCATCCGGGGAAGCGACAGCCGCGGTCTCGGTCCTCGATGAGCCTGCGGGACCGAGACGGCAGGATCCGCATGGCTCGGCCGACGCTGACCGGGCGGCCGTCGGTCTCCCAGACCGGCTGGACCACGCCGTCGGAGAGGAATCGCCCGAGCAGTCGCTGCGGAATCGCTCCGCCGTGGGTGACCCACGCCCCGTCGGTCGACAGGTGCAGGTAGACCCGGTAGTGGCTGGAGCGACTGGTCGACGTCACGCTGGACAACGCCCGGTGTGCGATCTCCTCGAGGGCGTCGCCGTAGGTGGGCGAGGCTGTCTCACCGGACTGCGCGATGAAGAGCGCGTCCTTGGCCTCCTTGAGGGCCTGCTCGACGAGCGCTCCGATCGGGGCCGGTGCGCTGTAGCGCAGCTGGAACCGGCCGTCGCGGTCGTAGTGCATGGACAGCTCGGGCTTGGCGCAGGCGCGGCGCTCCGACTCGCCCGAGCGCTCCGAGCCGTCGTCCTCGCCGCGGACCGCGAACGCGTGCTTGGCCACGGCGTGCCGCAGCTGTGGCACCGTCATGTGCAGCGCGAGCTCGCCGACCGAGCGCTGGTGCGACGCAGGGACGTGGTGGGCGACGACGGCGGCCTGGTCCAGCGACAGCGCGCCCGCAGCGACGGAGCGGGCCACCGATGGGAGCTCGGCTCGCCGCCGTGCGACAGCGACGACGTCTCGGGAGTGTGCCGGTGACAACCCCGCCCGGACGACGAAGTAGTGCTCGGGGGACCGGAACCCACCGTCGCCCCAGTGGTCGCCATCCATGAGCTCGGCGGCGAGGTCGACGAGCTCCGCGTGCGCCCGGTTCAGCCTGCCGGCCACCGCCGCGGTACGCGCCCAGAGGTCGCGCTGGACCCCGTCACGCTGCACGGCCACCGGACTGATCGACATACCACCATCGTACACCTGTTCGAATGCCGTGGCAAGAGCCTGCGCAGCGAATTGCGTTGCAGGGCAATGGATTACCTCGACGGAGTGCCGTCACCAAAGAGCAGGTGGGTGGCCGAGAGCGCCTGGCCGACACCTGCCGACCTCACCGGGCGAGGAGCTCCTCGAAGGGAACCGGGTCGGCGAGCTCGTCGACCCCGGCAGCCCCAGATGCCGAGGAGGCCGAGGACGGCGAAGATGCCCGCCCTGCCCTGGCGGCGACGAGCTCGGCAAGCTCGGTCGCGGCGACGGTGACCCGACTCGACAGGCCGGCATCCACGGCGCCGTTGCCCCAGTCCTCTGAGGCGGCGAAGACCCCGGTCGGCACGGTGACCGCCTTGAGGTAGGCGAACAGCGGACGCATCGCGTGCTCGAGGACGAGGGAGTGACGTGCCGTGCCGGCGGTCGCCCCCAGGAGCACGGGAGTGCCGCGCAGCGCTGAGTCGTCGAGGACGTCGATGAACGTCTTGAACAGTCCGCTGTAGGACGCCTGGAACACCGGCGTCACCGCGATGACGGCGTCTGCCTCACGGACGGCGTCGAGGGCACGACGCAACCCGCCGGTCGCGAAGCCGGTCAGCAGCGCGTTGGCCAGGTCGTGGGCGTGCTCCCGCAGGTCGACGAAGGTCACGTGCGACTCCTCGCCCAGCTCGAGCAGGGCGTCCTGGGTCGCCGTCGCGAGCCGCTCGGCGAGCAGCCTCGTACTGCTGGGCTGCCCCAGGCCCGCCTGCACCACGACGAGGCGACGAGCGGTGGTCGTCATCGGGTCACCTCCACTTTCGATGCGGCCAGACGGCTGGCGTGAGTGGGTGCGTCAGGCACGTGGGCCGGCTTGCGAGCCGCGGCGATCTTGCGCAGCTCGGGCACGACCTCGGTGCCGAGGATCTCGACCTGCTCCATCACGGTGCGGTGGGGGAGTCCTGCGTGGTCGAGGAGGAACAGCTGGCGCTGGTAGTCGCCGACGGAGTCGGCCATCGCGGCATACCGCTCGATGACCTGCTGTGGCGAGCCCACGGTGAGCGGTGTCTCGCGGGTGAACTCCTCGAGGGAGGGGCCGTGTCCGTAGACGGGCGCGTTGTCGAAGTAGGGGCGGAACTCGCGCACCGCGTCCTGGCTGTTGGCTCGCATGAACACCTGTCCGCCGAGCCCGACGATGGCCTGGTCCGCGGAGCCGTGACCGTAGTGCTCGAAGCGACGACGGTAGAGCGCCACCATCTGCTTGGTGTGCGACATCGGCCAGAAGATGTTGTTGTGGAAGAAGCCGTCGCCGTAGTAGGCGGCCTGCTCGGCGATCTCCGTGCTCCGGATGGAACCGTGCCAGACGAACGGGGGTATGCCGTCCAGCGGGCGCGGCGTCGCCGTGAACGACTGGAGGGGCGTGCGGTACTTGCCCTCCCAGGTGACGACGTCCTCGGTCCACAGGCGGCGCAGCAAGGCATAGTTCTCGATCGCGAGCGGGATGCCGTCGCGGATGTCCTTGCCGAACCACGGGTAGACCGGGCCGGTGTTGCCGCGGCCCATCATCAGGTCGACGCGGCCGTCAGCGAGGTGCTGCAACGTGGCGTAGTCCTCGGCGATCTTCACCGGGTCGTTGGTGGTGATCAGCGTCGTCGACGTCGACAGCAGGAGCCGGTCGGTCTGCGCCGCGATGAAGCCGAGCGTGGTGGTGGGGGAGGAGGGCACGAACGGCGGGTTGTGGTGCTCACCGGTGGCGAACACGTCGAGCCCCACCTGCTCGGCGTGGCGCGCGAGCTCGACGGTGTTCTTGATCCGTTCGTGCTCGCTGATGGTCGTGCCGGTGGTCGGGTCCATGGTCACGTCACCGACGGTGAAGATTCCGAACTGCATCGGGCTCGCGCTCCTCGGGAGGCTGGTAGGAAGTCGTTGCGAATTCAACTACATGAACCCGCGGAGGGCCACTTTCATTCCGATCGTGACCCCCGACCGCGACGCTCCGGGCGTTCGTCGCGGGTGACCGGAGGTCGCCCTAGGATCGCCCTCGTGGAGGCGGCGAACGGGCACGCACGGTTCGGCGGCCGGTACGCCACCCGCCCGGTGGAGGTGCGTCACGACCTGGCGTCCCTGGACGAGGGCTTCTGGGCCGTGGTGGCCGACTTCGAGGGGTCGGTCACTGCGGTGCGCTTCTCCCACGTGGACCGGGATGCAGCCCAGCGCGTGCCGCCCGTGCCCGCGGTGCCCTGGAGGCCACTACGCGGTGAGTGGTCCACGAGCCTGGACCAGGCGGCATACCTCGCTGGGGTGGGGGAGGTCCGCGACCGGATCGCGGCGGGCACGGTCTACCAGGTCAACCTCTGTCGGGTGCTGTCGCACGAGCTCCCCGAGGAGGCTGACCTCGAGGGGCTGGCGCAGCTCCTCGCGCGGGGGAACCCGGCACCGCACGCGGGGCGGATCTGGGTGCCGTCGGCGGGGCTCGACGTCGTGTCCGCGAGCCCCGAGGCGTTCCTGCTGCGCGACGGCGACCGGCTGGAGTCCCGACCGATCAAGGGCACCGCGACGAGCCTCGAGGCGATGCTGCCGAAGGACTACGCCGAGAACGTCATGATCGTCGACCTGGTGCGCAACGACCTCTCCCACGTCTGCAGGGAGGGCACGGTGCAGGTCGACCACCTCTGCCGCCCCGAGGAGCACCCGGGAATGGTCCACCTCGTGTCCGCGGTGTCGGGTGAGCTGCGCCCCGGGGTGCGCTGGCCCGAGGTGATGGCGGCGACGTTCCCCCCGGGCTCGGTGTCCGGGGCGCCGAAACACACCGCGCTGCAGGCCATCTCGGACCTGGAGACGGTGCCTCGGGGCCCGTACTGCGGCGCCATCGGCTGGATCGACGCAGACCACGGCACCGCGGAACTCGCCGTGGGCATCCGCTCGTTCTGGGCGGAACGGGACGAGGGCGGTCGTCGCCGGCTGCGGTTCGGCACCGGCGCCGGCATCACGTGGGGTTCGGATCCCGCGGGTGAGTGGGAGGAGACACGGGTGAAAGCAGCGCGACTCATCGGCCTGGCATCTGGGAGGGTGGAGGCATGAGCGAGGTCAGGGTGTGGGTCAACGGTCGGCTGACCGGACCGGACGAGCCGTCCATCTCGGCTCTCGACCACGGGGTGACGGTGGGCGACGGAGCCTTCGAGACCGCCAAGGTCGACCGCGGACGCGTGTTCGCGGCCACCCGGCACGCCCGTCGGCTGGACCGGACCCTCGCCGGCCTGGGTCTGCCGCCGGCCGACCACGACTACATCGCCGAGGGAGCCAAGGCCGTCCTGGCGGCCGGTGCCGAGATCGAGTTCGGCAGGTTGCGCTACTCCGTGACAGGGGGAGCCGGACCGCTGGGCTCGGACCGTGACGACAGCCCGCTCACCTACATCGTGACGGCCGGTTCGCAGCCGCGACCGCCCGCCAGTGCCTCGGTGGCGGTGGCGCCCTGGACCCGCAACGAGCGGTCCGCGGTGGCCGGTCTCAAGACGACCTCGTATGCCGAGAACGTGGTCGCCCTCGCCTACGCCAAGGAGCGTGGCGCGATCGAGGCCGTCTTCGCCAACACCCGGGGCGAGCTGTGTGAGTGCACCGGTTCGAACGTCTTCGTCGTCGTGGACGGGGCGATCCTCACCCCGCCGCTCGACTCGGGCTGTCTCGCAGGAATCACCCGCGAGGTCACCATCGAGTGGTGCCGCGAGGACGGCATGGACGTGCGGGAGCAGGCTCTGCCGCTCGACGTGCTGCGCGAGGCCGACGAGGTCTTCATCACGAGTAGCACCAAGGACGTGCTGGCCATCCACGGGGTCGACGACCGCTCGCTGGAGCCCGGCCCGGTCACGGCCAGGGCCGCTGCCGTCTTCGCCCGCCTGGGGGCCGAACGGCTGGACCCGTGACCGAGGAGAAGACCGAGCAGGAGTCCGACTGGGCCTGGCGGCGCCGGATCCGGTCCAACACGCACACCCACCGGATCTACAGGTGGGTCGTCGGGATCATCGGCGTGGCCGTCACGATCGGCGGCCTCATCCTCGTGCCCGCGCCCGGACCCGGCTGGGTCATCGTCTTCGTCGGTGTGGCGATCCTGGCGTCCGAGTTCGTGTGGGCCCAGGTCCTGCTGGCGTGGGGCAAGGCGCGCCTCGGGGACTGGAACGACTGGCTGGCCCCGAAGGCGCTGTGGTTCAAGGGCCTGGTCGGGCTCGCCACCCTCGCCGTCGTCCTGGCGGTCTTCTACGGGACGTTCCTGGTCTCCGGCGTCCCAGGGTTCATCCCCGACGTCGCGGAGAACCGGATCAGGGACCTGCCGGGGCTGTGACCCCGGCGCCGAGCCCCGGGCCGAGCCCGCGGACATACCCGGATTTCACCTGACCGACCCGATCCCGCTATTCTTCGGCAGGCCCGGACGTCACCAGTGACTCGGGCGCTGGACGTGTAGCTCAGTTGGTTAGAGCGTTCGCTTCACACGCGAGAGGCCAGGGGTTCGAGTCCCTTCACGTCCACCACGTACGACCTCCCTCCGAGCTCCCTGCGACCTTCAGGCATAGCATCGCGAGGTGAGCGACTCCCTCCATGCAACGACCGTCTCCCTGACCGGCGCCGACGGCGCCCAGGTCGAGGCCTACCTCGCCCGCCCGGACGAGCAGACCACCCGGGGCGGGGTCGTGGTGATCCACCACGTGCCGGGCTACGACCGGGCCACCAAGGAGATGGTGCGCCGTTTCGCCGAGCTCGGGTTCGACGCGATCTGTCCCAACCTGTACTCCCGCGAGGCACCGGGCGCCGACCCGTCCGACGCCGCGGCCACCGTGAGGGCGCAGGGTGGGGTGCCCGACGAACGGCTGGTCGCCGACGTCGGTGTCGCCGCGGCACACCTGCGCGAGCTGCCGAGCAGCAATGGCCGGGTGGGCGTCATCGGGCACTGCTCGGGGGGCCGACAGGCGGTCCTCGCGGCCTGCCGCCTCGACCTCGACGCAGCCGTCGACTGCTATGGCGCGTTCGTCACCGGGGAACCCCCGGCGGGCTACCCCCTCAAGGTCACGAACCTCGTCGACCTGTTGCCGTCCCTGGGGGCACCCCTGCTGGGACTCTTCGGTGTCGAGGACAAGACCCCGAGCCCGGACCACGTTGCGGAGCTGGACCAGCGCCTGACCGACCTGGACAAGCCGCACGAGTTCCACTCCTACGACGATGCGGGGCACGCGTTCTTCGCCGTGGACCGGCCCAGCTACCGGGTCGCCGCCGCCAATGACGGGTGGGACCGGGTCGCACGGTTCTTCGGGACCCACCTGGGCGAGCGGAAGGGCTGACATGTGCACCTATGCCACGGTGTCCGAGCAGGTCGACGGAAGCGCCAAGGGGCCGGGGGGTGAGTGGTTCCACGTCACGGATGCGACGGTCTACTACGACCACCCCGTGCATGCGCTGGCCGAGCACACCCTCAACATCGACCTGGCCGACCTGTCGCGGGGTCCCGGCGCGCGCGTCGCCGTCGAGCTGACCCGCGACTCCGCGACGCAGCTGGTCCGCGCGATCCAGACAGCCCTGGCCTCGGCACCCGAGGGCGTGTGACGAATGTCCGCCCAGGTCAACGAGATCCACATCTTCCCGGTCCAGGGAGCGCCGGGACGTGAGCTGCCCGCCTCGCTCGTGGAGGACGACGGGCTGGAGGGCGACCGTCGCAAGAAGGCCGCCGTGCAGGTGGTCGCCGCGCAGGACGTCCGGGCCGACACCCGCGCCAACCTCGTGGTGTCGCTCGGCTCTGACGAGCTCGCCGCGAGCATCGGGAAGGTGCTGCGCGTGGGTGCGGTCGAGCTGGACGTCACGGGCACGGCACGCAACTGCCCCGGGGTGTATGCCGCGGTGCGCCGGCCGGGAACGGTGCGGGTCGGCGACGACGTGGAGGTCGTCTCCTGACCAGGCCACGGCTGGACCCTTCCTGCGCCCGGCCGGATGTCCGCTGGGCGGTTATCGCGTGACGTCCGGCGTCTTCGCGGCATAGGGTCGAATCGTGCTGGGGCAGCTGGAGACGGGGACACACGAGCACGCCGTTCGACGGCTTGCGGAGAGCTATCGCGCCATCCCCGCCGACGCGCCCGTCAGGTTGGCCAAGAAGACGTCCAACCTCTTCCGCGCGCGAGCAGCCTCGCAGGCCCCAGGCCTCGACGTGTCGGGACTCGGCGGCGTGATCGAGGTCGACGTGCAGGCGCGCACCGCGGACGTCCAGGGCATGTGCACCTACGAGCACCTCGTCGACGCGACCCTGCCGCACGGTCTCGCGCCCCTGGTGGTGCCGCAGCTCAAGACGATCACGCTCGGCGGCGCCGTCACCGGGCTGGGCATCGAGTCGACCTCCTTCCGCAACGGGCTGCCCCACGAGTCGGTGCTCGAGATGGACATCCTCACCGGCTCGGGCGAGATCGTGACGGCGCGGCCGGAGGGCGAGCACGCAGATCTGTTCCACGGTTTCCCGAACTCCTACGGCACGCTCGGCTACGCGACCCGCCTGCGGATCGCCCTGGAGCCCGTCGAGCCGTTCGTGGCCCTGCGGCACCTGCGCTTCCACGACGTGGACTCGCTCGTCGAGGCCCTCGGTGCGATCAGCGAGACGGGCGAGCACGCCGGGGTGGCGGTCGACTACCTCGACGGGGTGGTCTTCTCGGCCACCGAGTGCTACCTCACCCTCGGCACCAAGACCGCGGAGCCCGGCCCGGTCAGCGACTACACCGGCCAGCAGATCTACTACCGCTCCATCCAGCACGACTCACCGCTGCCGAAGGTCGACCGCCTCACCATCCACGACTACCTCTGGCGGTGGGACACGGACTGGTTCTGGTGCAGCCGCGCATTCGGGGCCCAGGACCCTCGCCTGCGCCGACTCTGGCCGCGCCGCTACCGCCGCAGCTCGTTCTACTGGAAGCTCATCGCGCTCGACCACCGCTACTCGATCGCCGACCGGATCGAGGCCCGCAAGGGTCAGCCACCCCGCGAGCGGGTGGTCCAGGACATCGAGGTGCCCCTGGCGCGGACGGCCGAGTTCGTCCACTGGTTCCTGCGGGAGATCCCGATCGAACCGATCTGGCTGTGCCCGGTGCGCAGCGAGGGCTCCTGGCCGCTCTACCCGCTGCGCGCGGGCGAGACCTACGTCAACGTCGGCTTCTGGTCCAGCGTCCCGCGGGCTCCGGACGCGCCCGACGGTGCGGCCAACCGCCTCATCGAGGAGAAGGTGACCTCGCTCGACGGCCACAAGTCCCTGTACTCCGACGCCTACTACGACCAGGCCCAGTTCTGGAGGCTCTATGGCGGCGACACGTATGCCGAGCTGAAACGACGGTACGACCCCGACTCACGACTGCTCGATCTCTATTCCAAGGCGGTGCAACGCAAGTGACGATCCTCAGGACGAACCGGCCCGACTCCCAGCACGGTCCGCAGACCCCTGCACGACTCTCGATGGCCGAGATCTTCGAGGCGGTGTCTCCCGACGAGCTGGCGTTGCGCTTCACTGCCTTCGACGGGTCGGCCACGGGGCCGGAAGACGCGCCGTACGGCCTCAACCTCAAGACGCCCCGGGGGGCGAGCTACCTCGCGACGGCCCCGGGCGACCTCGGCATGGCCCGTGCCTACGTCTCGGGAGACCTGGACCTCGTGGGGGTCCACCCCGGAGATCCTTACGAGCTGCTCACCGCGATGGGTGACCTGCACTTCAAGATGCCCGCGCCCAGGACTGCTGCCGCCATTGCGCGTTCGCTCGGCATCGACCTGCTCAAGCCGCCGCCGCCCCCGCCGCAGGAGGCGCTGCCCCGGTGGCGTCGCGTCGCGGAAGGGCTGCGGCACAGCAAGGTCCGCGATGCGGAGGCGATCCACCACCACTACGACGTGTCCAACGCGTTCTACGAGTACGTCCTCGGCCCGTCGATGACCTACACGTGCGCCTGCTACCCGCACGACGGCGCGACCCTCGAGGAGGCCCAGGAGAACAAGTACCGCCTCGTCTTCGAGAAGCTGCGGCTCAAGGAGGGCGACCGGCTCCTCGACATCGGGTGTGGCTGGGCGGGCATGGTCCGGTATGCCGCTCGGCGCGGGGTCCGGGTCATCGGGGCGACCCTCTCGGCCGAGCAGGCGGCCTGGGGGCAGGAGGCGATCCGTCGTGAGGGTCTGCAGGACCTGGCGGAGGTGCGCCACAGCGACTACCGCGACGTCGTCGAGACCGGCTTCGACGCGGTGTCGTCGATCGGGCTGACCGAGCACATCGGGGTGCGCAACTACCCCGCCTACTTCGGCTTCATCAAGGACCGGCTGCGCACCGGGGGACTGCTCCTCAACCACAGCATCACGCGGCCGGTGAACCGCCGGATGCCGACGGGCGCGTTCATCGACCGCTACGTCTTCCCCGACGGGGAGCTCACCGGTTCGGGGACGATCATCACGGCGGCCCAGAACGCGGGGCTGGAGGTCCGTCACGAGGAGAACCTCCGCGAGCACTACGTCCGCACCCTGGCCGGCTGGTGCGCCAACCTGCGGGACAACTGGGACGCCTGCGTCGACGAGGTCGGAGAGGCCACCGCGCGGGTCTGGGGCCTGTACATGGCCGGCTCGCGGATCGGCTTCGAGCGCAACAGCATCGAGCTCCACCAGGTCCTCGCGGTCAAGCTCGACGAGCGCGGGGGAGCGGGGCTCCCGCTGCGTCCCTGGTGGAACGGCTAGTGCAGCAACGGGTCTCGCTGGTCACGCTCGGGGTCGCGGACCTCGAGCGGGCCGAGCGCTTCTACACCGCGCTCGGCTGGGAGCGGGGCAACGACGAGCCCGAGGTGGTGTTCTTCCAGTGCGGCGGCCTCGTCGTGGCCCTCTGGGACCGCGGCTCGCTGGCCGCGGACTCGGCGGTCGAGGACACCGGTGGCTGGGGCGGGGTGACGCTCGCGCTCAACGTCCGCAGTGCCGACGAGGTCGACGAGGTGCTCGCCGAGGCGGCGGCAGCCGGGGCCGTCATCGGACGTCCGGGCGCGGAGACCTTCTGGGGCGGCTACTCGGGGATCTTCGTGGACCCGGACGGCCATCCGTGGGAGGTCGCGCACAACCCGTTCTGGACGGTGACGGACGACGGCCGCACCCTGCTGCGCGGCTGACTCACTCGATCGGCGCCAGCAGCTCGGTGCCCAGCCACCGCCGCGGGATGCCGAACGCGTCGACTAGGTCCTGGGCGTGCGGTCGCAGGGTCGCGCAGAGCTCGTTGACCGCTGCCGTGACCTGCTTGCTGCGCGCCGGCGTGATGCGGCCGTGCTCCAGGAACCAGCCCTTGCCGGCCTCGATGTTGCTGAGTGCGTAGAGGTCGCAGACCTGGTGGAGCATCTGCGCGGCGGACTCGTCCTCGCAGGCGTCGATGGCTGCGACGAACGACTCGAGGATGGTCCGGTCGACATGGGCGCGGGCCGCCGCGATGACGTGGTCCTGGGCTTCGTTGAAGACCGTGAAGGCGTCCGCGCCCGCGGCACCGGCCTTGCGCAGCCGCAGGGCGAGGGTCTCGAGCAGGTGCTTCTCGCGGTCCTCGAAGAGCTCGAGCTGCCAGCCGCGGTCGGTCGGGCCCGTCTCGCTGTCGCGGCCCGGTGCGGTCGCGATGAGGCGCTGGATGAGCCCGCGCGCCGCGGTGCGCTCGATGACCGCCCCGGCGAACTGTCGAGCGCCGAACTTGACCATGCCCAGCGTGTCGAGGTCGCCGAAGGCGTCGCGGTAGTCGGTGAGCAGTCCCTTGGCGACCAGCTGGAGCAGCACCGTGTTGTCGCCCTCGAAGGTCGTGAACACGTCGGTGTCGGCCTTGAGGGCCGGGAGGCGGTTGACGGCGAGGTAGCCGGCGCCGCCACACGCCTCGCGACAGGTCTGGATCGTCGCTGTCGCGTGCGCCGTGGCGACGGCCTTGATGCCGGCCGCCCGGGACTCGAGCTCGCGCTGCTGGTGCTCGTCTGCCTCGTCCTGCGCGGTCAGGACCTCGTGCATGAGCTCCACCAGCTGGTTCTGCGCGAACTGCAGGGCGTAGGACGTGGCCAGCGCGGGGAGCAGCTTGCGCTGGTGCACCCGGTAGTCGAGCAGGATCACCTCGTCGTCGCTGCCGGGAGCCGCGAACTGACGGCGGTGACGGGCATACGTGACGGCCAGCGTGAGCGCGCTGCGCGTGGCAGCGCCGGCGCCCCCCGCCACGCTGATCCGGCCGCGGACCAGGGTGCCGAGCATCGTGAAGAACCGCCGGGTCGGGTTCTCGATGGGCGAGGTGTACGTGCCGTGCTCGTCGATGTCGCCGTACCGGTTCAGCAGGTTGGTCCGCGGCACGCGCACGTGGTCGAACGTGAGCCTGCCGTTGTCGACCCCGGGCAGCCCGGCCTTGGCACCGCAGTCGCCGATCGTCACGCCGGGCATCGCCGCGCCGGACTCGTCACGGATGGGCACGAGGACGCAGTGGACGCCGTGGCTCTCGCCGCCGGTGACCAGCTGCGCGAAGACCGCCGCCATCCGCCCGTCCCGGGCGGCGCCGCCGATGTAGTCCTTGCGGGACCGCCGGTCCGGGGTGTGGACGACGAGCTCGTCGGTCTCGGGGTCGTAGGTCGCGGTGGTGCCCAGCGACTGCACGTCGGAGCCATGGCCCGTCTCCGTCATCGCGAAGCAGCCGGGCAGGCTCGCGTCGATGATCGACGGCAGGTATGCCGTGTGGTGCCGTTCGGTACCCAGGTTCGCGACCGCACCGCCGAACAGACCCCAGTGCACCCCCGCCTTGACCATCAGGGACAGGTCGGCATGTCCCAGCAGCTCGAACGCGGTCACCGAGCCGCCGAGGTCGCCGGTGCCGCCCATCGAGATCGGGAAACCCCGCTTGGCGTGGCCCGTCGCAGCGAGGGACTGGACCTGGTCGGCGATCCTGGCGCGGTAGGACTCGAGGTCCAGGGGCTCGCTGGGCGGTGCGAACCGGTCGGGGTCGAGGTCGGTGCGCGCCTCGTCGCGGATCGCGGCCCAGCGACCGTCGAGGCTCTTCTGGAGCGCGGTGGCGAGGGTGGTCATGAGTCCTCCTGCGGGGTGGTCACGGTGTCGTCCGGCCAGGCGGCGGACAAGCCGCCCCAGGCCAGGTCGGTGAGGTGTTCGGTGAGCTCCTGGCGGCTCATCGCCGAGTCGGTGAGCCAGCGGTCCGCGGCGGCCCGCACCATGCCGACCAGGCCGGCACCCCAGACGGGAGCGGGGGCCGTGCTGCGACCGGTGCGGCGCAGCGCCTCGGTGAGGACTGCCGTCATCTCGGCGGCGATGTGGTCCGTCACCGTCGCGGCGGGGTCGCCGGCGGTCTGGTCCAGCAAGGGTGCCGTCACGACGAACCGGTACACCTCGGGGTCCTTCTCGACCAGCGTCAGGTAGGCGTCGATCGCACCCGCGATCAGCGCCCGCGGTGTGGACTGCGCCGCGGTCAGGTCGCCACCGGCGTGGCCGGTGGCGAGGGCGAGGTTGCGCAGGATCAGGGCGTCGACGCTCGCGCAGACCTCGGCATACAGGCCCTGCCGGTCGCTGAAGTGGCGGTACACCACTGTCTTCGAGGTGCCGGCGACGGCGGCGATGTCGTCCATGCCGACCCCGGCCCCGTGCTGGCGGATCGCCCGCAGCGTGGCGTCGACGAGCTCCCGGCGACGGGTCGCCCGGTGCTGCTCCCAGCGGGTGCTGCGGCCGTCAGGGCTCGGGGCAGGGGGCTTCGCGGTCGCCCTCCTGCGCGCCTTCGCGGGCGGCTTTGCCGTCGCCTTCGTGGTCGTGGTCACAGGTCGGACAGTAGCAGGTACTCGGTGTACCTGCTACTGTCCGTACTAGTTACCTGTCGCACAGTCCGACCGATCCCAGGAGTACTCGTGGCCACCTCGTCCCAGCCCGCCCGCTCGTCCGGACAGCCGCGTCGCGCCGCCGTCCTCGGCGGCAACCGCATCCCGTTCGCGCGGCAGAACGCCGCCTATGCCAAGGCCACCAACCAGGACATGCTGACCGCGGCGATCGAGGGCCTGGTGGCCCGGCACGGCCTCGCGGGGGAGCAGGTCGGCGAGGTCGCCGCCGGTGCCGTGCTCAAGCACTCGCGTGACTTCAACCTCACCCGCGAGTCCGTCCTCGGTTCGAGCCTGGCGCCCACCACCCCTGCCTACGACGTCCAGCAAGCCTGCGGCACCGGCCTCGAAGCTGCCATCCTCGTGGCCAACAAGATCGCCCTCGGCCAGATCGACTCGGGGATCGCCGGTGGCACCGACACCGCGTCCGACGCGCCCATCGCGGTGAACGAGGGGCTGCGTGAGACGCTGCTCAGCCTCAACCGGGCCCGGACCCCGGGCCAGCGGGCCAAGGCCCTGGCCGGGCTGCGCCCCGCCCAGCTGGTCCCTGAGATCCCGCGCAACGTCGAACCCCGCACCGGCCTGTCGATGGGCGAGCACATGGCCCAGACGGCCAAGCAGTGGGGCATCACCCGAGAGGCCCAGGACGAGATCGCCGCCGCATCGCACCACAACCTGGCCGCTGCCTACGAGCGTGGCTTCTTCGACGACCTGATGACGCCGTTCCTGGGGCAGACCCGCGACCAGAACCTGCGCGCCGACTCCACCGTCGAGAAGCTGGCCACCCTCAAGCCGGTGTTCGGCAGGGGAGAGGGCGCGACCATGACGGCGGGCAACTCCACACCCCTCACCGACGGCGCCTCCGCGGTGCTGCTCGGGTCCGACGAGTGGGCCGCCGAGCACGGGCTCCCCGTCCTGGCCCACCTCGTGGACGCCCAGACCGCGGCGGTCGACTACGTCACCGGCAACGAAGGGCTCCTGATGGCCCCGGCCTACGCACTGCCGCACCTGCTCGAGCGCCAGGGCATGAAGCTCCAGGACTTCGACCTCGTCGAGATCCACGAGGCGTTCGCGGCGACGGTGCTCACGACGCTCGCCGCCTGGGAGAGCGAGGAGTTCTGCCGCGACCGGCTGGGGCTGGATGCACCGATCGGCGCCCTGGACCGCACCAAGCTCAACGTCAACGGCTCCTCCCTGGCCGCCGGACACCCCTTCGCCGCGACGGGGGGCCGCATCGTCGCCTCCCTCGCGAAGATGTTGCACGAGAAGGGATCTGGCGCACGCGGCCTCATCTCGATCTGTGCCGCGGGCGGCCAGGGCGTCATGGCGATCCTCGAGGCAGCCTGATGGCCGGCACCTACGCGGGCCTCGTCAACAGCGCGGTGGGCAAGAAGCTGGCGACCCAGCTCGGCCTGCCCCGTCCCACCAGGCTGCGCCGGTATGCCGCGGACGAGCCCCTGATCGACGGCGCAGTCCTCGTCGGAGGGCTGGGCGCCGCCCCGGTGGCGACGCGGGTGCGTGCCCTGCTGGCCGGCGAGGGGATCGACATCGTCGACGAGCTGGTGGAGGGGGAGCGGGTGGCGGCGGTCGTCGCCGACCTGACCGAGGCGTCCGAGCCGACCGACCTCGACACCCTGCGCACCCTGGTTGCTCCGGCCCTGAAGGCCCTGCGCCCCAGCGGTCGGGTCGTCGTCATCGGCCGGGACCCGGGCAGCGCCAACGGTTTCGCGCAGGCCGCGACGCGGCGAGCGCTCGAAGGGATCACCCGCTCGATCGGCAAGGAGCTCCGGGCCGGAGCCACCGCCAACCTCGTCCTCGTCAGGGACGGCGGCGAGGCCAACGTCGACGCGACGCTGCGCTTCCTGCTGTCGGGCCGCTCGGCCTACGTCGACGGACAGGTGGTCCGCGTGGGTGCGGGCTCACCGACCGAACCGGCTGACTGGTCGAAGCCCCTGGCGGGCAAGGTGGCCGTGGTCACCGGTGCGGCCCGCGGGATCGGTGCGTCCATCGCCGAGGTGCTGGGCCGGGACGGCGCCACGGTCGTGTGCGTCGACATCCCCGGGGGCGGCGACTCCCTGGCGCGGACCGCCAACCGGGTCGGCGGCACGGCCCTCCAGCTGGACGTGACCGCCGAGGACGCGGGCCGGCGCATCCTCGACCACGCCACGAGCCGCCACGGTGGGCTCGACATCGTCGTGCACAACGCCGGGATCACTCGCGACAAGCTGCTCGCCAACATGGACCCGCAGCGCTGGGCCTCGGTCCTCGATGTCAACCTCGGGTCGATCCTGCGCATGAACGAGGTCCTGCTGGCCGACGGGGGTGTCCGCGACGGCGGCCACGTGGTCCTCGTCTCCTCGATCGCGGGCATCGCCGGCAACCGCGGACAGACCAACTACGGCGCCTCCAAGGCGGGGGTGATCGGGCTCGTGGACGCGATGTCGGCCGACCCGGCCCTGCGGTCGCGGGGCATCACCGTCAACGCCGTGGCGCCCGGGTTCATCGAGACCGAGATGACCGCCAAGGTGCCGTTCGCCACGCGTGAGGTGGGCCGGCTGCTGAACTCCCTCAGCCAGGGCGGTCTGCCGGTCGACGTCGCCGAAACGATCGCCTGGTTCAGCCAGGACGCCAACGCCGGGGTCACCGGCAACGTCGTCCGGGTCTGTGGCCAGAGCCTGCTGGGTGCCTGACATGACGGTGCGGACGCTGACCGAATCCCCTTCGCTGGCAGCGCTCTTCGCCCGGGCCGCGCTCACCCAACGCGGCCGCCGCGGCGACCTGCCAGACGTCGTCCTGCGCCGGGAGCAGGTGGTCGTGGACCGCGACCACCTGCTGGCCTACGACAGGGTCTGTGGGTTCACCGGCGGCGACGTCCTGCCGCACACCTACCCGCACGTCCTCGGGTTCCCACTCCAGGTCGCGCTGATGGCTGACCGGTCGTTCCCTCTCCCGTTGCCCGGTCTGGTGCACCTGGAGAACCAGATCACCGTCCACCGGCGCCTGACCGCCGACGACCGGCTCACGATCTCGGTGCACGCGCAGGACCTGCGACCGCACCCCAAGGGCCGGCTCGTGGACCTGGTGACCGAGGTGGAGGTCGACGGCGCGCGGGTCTGGGACGGACGGAGCACCTACCTGCGGCGAGGGCATGGCTCACCCGACGCCCCCGCGGCCCCCGCGGCGCCGACCCTGCCATCCGGCGAGCCCGCCGGAATCATCCGCGTCCCGGAAGGGCAGGGCCGGGCGTATGCCGCCGTGTCCGGCGACATGAACCCGATCCACCTGCACGCGCTGAGTGCCAGGGCCATGGGCTTTCCTCGCGCCATCGCCCACGGCATGTGGACCGCCGCGCGCACGCTGGCCGCCCTCGAGCCTCGAGGCAACGACGCGTCGACCTCGCACGTGTGGTTCGCCAAGCCGGTCTTCCTGCCGAGCACGGTGGAGCTCGTGGTGGACGACCGGGAGCGGGTGGTCGTGGCCGGGCTTCGCTCGACGAAGGCCCCGGCCACACCGCACCTGACGTTGACCCTCGCGCCCCGCTGAGCCTCGGAGGGCGTCTTGGTGCAGGCCTGACGGGGCACCTAGTGTCGTCGGGATGGAACCCACTCCCGAGCGCTCGTCATCGGTGTCGTGGCTGCAGTCGGGCCGCCTTGCGGGGCTCAGCTGGGTCCGAGCGGTGCGCGAGGCAGTCCGGCACAACGGGCCCGAGCGTGATGCAGCCCTCCTGATGGGCAAGGCGGCCCTGGCGACGGTGCTCGCCTGGCAGTTCGCGGTGCACGTGATGCACAGCCCGTCACCCTTCTACGCACCGATGGCCGCGTTGCTCGTGGTCGACCGCACGATGGTCCGGTCGCTGGGCGCCAGCGTGCAGCGAGTGCTGGCGGTCGTGGTCGGGATGAGTGTCGCGTGGCTCGTGGGCTCCTGGCTCGGCGTCCACTGGTGGAGCATGCTTCCGGTCATCTACCTGGCGCTGATCATGGCCCGGTGGAGACGCCTGGGTGACCACGGGATCCAGGTCCCGTCCATGGCTCTGCTGTCCCTGTTGACCGTCGGCGGGACGAATGTCGATTTCACCTACCTCACCATCGTGGAGACGCTGGTCGGTGGCGTCATCGGTGTGCTCACCAACGCCATCGTCCTGGCCCCGTTGCACATCCAGCAGCCGCGCGAACAGATCAGGGCCTTGACGAGGAAGGTGTGCCTGCTGCTGAACGACATGGCCGCAGGGCTGCGCGAGGGCTGGGACAGCGACATGGCCCACCAGTGGTACGACACCAGCACCGAGATCATCCAGCTGGCGCCGGCGATCCAGACCGCGATCGAGACCGGGCGGGAGAGCACCAAGTTCAACCCGCGGGACAACCTTCGGCGGCTCGAGGTCGACTGGGCCGGCTACGCCCACACGGTCGAGGCGGTCAGGCGCAGCCAGTGGCAGGTCTCCGGGATCGCCCGCACGCTCGTCGACGCTGCGGACGAGAACGAGGCCCAGCCCGCACCGACACAGCGGTTCCTCGAGAGCTACGCGCAGGTCCTGGACGAGGTCGCCGGGGCCATCGGCCACTTCGGGCTGCCGGACGACGCCGAGCGGGAGGTCGTGGCCACCTACCTGCGGACGGCGAACGAGATCATCGACCGGCTGGGCAACGAGGTCCGCGCCGCCGACCTCGAGGACCCACAGGCCTGGCCGGCGTACGGCGCGATGCTCCTCGACGCTCAGCGACTGATCCGTGAGCTCGAGGTGCACAGCCACAGGGCGGTCATGCCCACCGACAGTGGCCCCATCCGCAAACCTGCGCGCCGCATCGTCGGACGCGCCTGACCGACCGACCTGACCGACCGTCAGGACGATGCCTGGGGCGCTGGGGTCAGCCGCTTGGCGAAGTACCGGGCGAGGTCCGAGCTGGCGTAGTGCCCGAACCGCACCGTCGGCTCGTAGCCGCTGGCCTCGTAGAGGGCGATGGCGTCGGGCTGCATCAGGCCGGTCTCGAGGACGAGCACCTCGGCGCCTGCCTCGCGGGCGGTGTCCTCCAGGAAGGTGAGGATCCGGCGGGCATGGCCCTGGCGCCTTCCGGGCGGCGCGACATACATCCGCTTGATCTCGGCCACGAGCGCCCCGCCGAACAGCTCGGTCAGGTCGGGCCGATGGCGCCAGCCGCCCATGGCGACGTCCTGGCCGTCGATGGTGCCGAGGGCGAACAGGCCGCGGGGTGGCTCGAACTCGGTGGGGTCCACGGGCGACCTGTCGGGGCCGCCGTAGATGACGACGTAGTGGGCCTGCACCTCGTCGACGAGCCGCTGGACCCGCGGATCTGCGAACGGGACTGTCGAGACCGCCAACCGACCAGGCCCCGGTGGCTTCAGCGGTGACATGCCTCCATCGAACCCCATCACCTGCTCGAGCCGAGAGGGGGCCACACAGCACGGGGGCGGAAGCACGGGCGCAGAAGCACAGACGCGAGGGGACCCGCTTCGTACGATGGCCGCATGACGACGCGCCCGCTGACCGCCGAGTTCCTCCTGCTCGCCCTGGACGACGAGTCCGGCAGGCCTCTTGTCGACAGCACCAAGCTCAAGGCGGCCGTGGCCGGCGCCGCGATCGTCGACCTGACCTTCGACGGGGTGCTGCGGCTGACCGAACCGGGTGACCCGGAGTACAAGCCCGGTCGGCTGGTCCGCGCAACCAAGACCGTGGCCGTGGCAGACCCCCGCCTCGCCGAGGTGGCCGAGCTGGCCCACAACCGCAAGCCCAAGGACGCGGTCGGCCGGATCGGGGGCATGAGCGCCTGGAAGGACAGGGCCGGAGGTCTCAAGGACGCTGTCCTCGGCGACCTGGCTGCCGAGGGGGTCCTCACCCACCGGCAGGGCAAGGTCCTCGGCGTGTTTCCCACCCACGCGTGGCTGCTCGCACGGCCCGAGGTCGAGCGCGAGATCCGCGACAGGGTGTATGCCGCCGTGGTGACCGGCACGAAGCCCGACGCGCGGACCTCTGCCCTGGTCGCCCTGCTGCACGCCGTCGACCTGCTGCCCAAGCTCTTCCCGGACCAGCCCAGGCGCGAGCTGCGTGCCCGGGGCAAGGCGGTCGCCGACGCGGAGTGGGGCGCCGAGGCCGTGCGCAAGGCCGTCCAGGACGTCCAAGCGGCCGTCACGGCGGCGATCGTGGCGTCCACCGTGGCCGCCACCACCGGGACCGGCTGAGCAGGACCGGATGGGCGGCGACCACGGCGCGTCGTCGTCAGCCCCGGTGGACGTCGAACCGGTCGAGGTCCATGACCTTGGTCCAGGCCGCCACGAAGTCCTCGACGAAGCTCTCCTTCGCGTCGTCGCTGGCGTAGACCTCGGCCAGGGCACGCAGCTCGGAGTTGGAGCCGAACACGAGGTCCGCGCGGGTGCCGGTCCAGCGGACCTGTCCCGAGGCGTCGCGTCCCTCGAAGGTGGACGCGTCCGGGGAGGTGGAGCTCCACTGGGTCCCGAGGTCGAGCAGGTTGACGAAGAAGTCGTTCGTCAAGGTGCCGGGGGCCTCGGTCAGGACGCCGAGCTGCGAGCCGTCGTAGTTCGCCCCGAGGACGCGCAGGCCGCCGACCAGGACCGTCATCTCCGGTGCGCTGAGGGTGAGCAGGTTGGCGCGGTCGACCAGCTGGTACTCGGCGCCCAGCCGCGAACCCTTGCCGGCGTAGTTGCGGAAGCCGTCGGAGCGCGGCTCGAGGTAGCCGAAGGACTCCACGTCCGTCTGCTCCTGGGATGCGTCGACCCGACCCGGCGTGAACGGCACCTCGACTGCGTGGCCGGCTGCCCGGGCGGCCTGCTCGACGCCGACGCCTCCGGCGAGGACGATCAGGTCGGCCAGCGACACCTGGCGTCCGCCGCGCGAGTTGAACGCGTCCTGGACGCCCTCGAGGGTGCGCAGCACGGTCGCCAGCTGGGCCGGGTTGTTGACCTCCCAGCCGTTCTGGGGTGCGAGACGGATCCGGGCTCCGTTGGCGCCGCCGCGCTTGTCGCTGCCGCGGAACGACGACGCGGCCGCCCACGCGGTGGACACCAGCTGCGCGACCGTGAGGCCTGCCCCGGCGATGAGGGCCTTGAGCTCGGTCACGTCGTCGGCCGTCACGACCTCACCGGTGCGCGCGGGGAGCGGGTCCTGCCAGAGCAGCTCCTCCGTGGGCACCTCCGGACCGAGGTAGCGCGCGAGCGGGCCCATGTCGCGGTGCGTCAGCTTGAACCAGGCCCGGGCGAACGCGTCGGCGAACTCCTGGGGGTTCTCGAGGAAGCGGCGCGAGATCTTCTCGTAGACCGGGTCCACGCGCAGCGCGAGGTCGGTGGTGAGCATGGTGGGCGCGATGCGCTTCGACGGGTCGTGCGCCATCGGCGTGGTGCCCTCGCCGGCCCCGTCCTTGGGCTTCCACTGGTTGGCGCCCGCGGGGCTCTTGGTCAGCTCCCACTCGAAGCCGAACAGGTTCTCGAAGAAGTTGTTGTCCCACTGCGTCGGGGTCATCGTCCAGGTGACCTCGATGCCGCTGGTGATCGTGTCGGGGCCGGCGCCGGTGCCGAAGCTGTTCTTCCAGCCCAAGCCCATCTGCTCGAGTCCCGCGCCCTCCGGCTCGTCGGAGACGTACTTCTCGGGGTCGGCCGCGCCGTGGGTCTTGCCGAAGGTGTGGCCCCCCGCGATGAGCGCGACCGTCTCCTCGTCGTTCATCGCCATGCGCTTGAACGTCTCGCGGATGTCACGGGCGGAGGCGAGCGGGTCGGGGTCTGCGTTGGGGCCCTCGGGGTTGACGTAGATCAGGCCCATCTGGACGGCGGCCAGGGGGCTCTCGAGCTCGCGGTCACCGGTGTAGCGCTCGTCGCCGAGCCACTCGGTCTCCGGACCCCAGTAGACGTCCTCGTCGGGCTCCCACACATCCGCGCGGCCGCCGGCGAAGCCGAAGGGCGTGAAGCCCATGGACTCCAGGCTGACGTTGCCGGTGAGGACCATGAGGTCGGCCCAGGAGAGGCTGCGGCCGTACTTCTTCTTGATGGGCCACAGCAGCCGGCGGGCCTTGTCGAGGTTGGCGTTGTCCGGCCAGCTGTTGAGCGGGGCGAACCGCTGCTGCCCGGCGCCCGCACCGCCACGTCCGTCCTGCACGCGGTAGGTGCCCGCGCTGTGCCAGGCCATCCGGATCATCAGCGGCCCGTAGTGACCGAAGTCGGCCGGCCACCAGTCCTGCGAGGTGGTGAGGAGCTGGGCGATGTCGCGCTTGACCTCCGCCAGGTCGAGCGAGCTGAACGCCTCGGCGTAGTCGAAGTCCTCGCCGTAGGGGTTCGCGACGGCAGGGTTCTTGGCCAGGATCTTGAGGTTGAGGCGATCGGGCCACCAGCCGCGGGTGCTGCCACCCTGGACCGGTTCGGGGGCCCGCCCGTGCGCGACGGGGCACTTCTGCGTGCTCTCGTTCATCTCGGCGAGCTCGGTCTCGTGGTCCCCGCTGTGGGGTGCGTGGTCGGACATGACTTCCTTCCGGACGTGCTGGCTGTGGCTGTGTGGGATGTGGCTGTGTGGGATGTGGCTGTGGGATCGGGCGGGTGGGATCGGGTGGGTCGGGTGGTTCGTTCGGTCAGGTGGTTCGGTCGGGCTGGCTTGAGCAGGTGGGGCACAGGCCCCGGTAGACGACCTCGGCCTCGTCGATGGCGAAGCCATGGGTGTCGGAGGGATCGAGGCACGGAGCCGCGCCGACCGCGCAGTCGACGTCGGCGATCGCCCCGCAGGACCGGCAGACCACGTGGTGGTGGTTGTCCCCGACCCGGGACTCATACCTCGCCACCGAGCCGGGCGGCTGGATGCGACGCACCAGACCGGAGCGGGTCAGTGCCTGGAGGCAGTCATAGACGGCCTGGTGGGAGACCTCCGGCACGTCCCGTCGCGTCGCGGCGATGAGCGAGTCGGTGTCCGAGTGGGGGTGCGCGTGCACGGCCCGCAGGACCGCCACCCGGGGTCGGGTCACCCGAAGGCCCACGCCCCGCAGCTGCTGCGGCAGGTCGTCTGCGTGGACGACGGGCGGGGAGGTCACGTTCCGCAGTCTGGTCTCGTTTCTGGAACGAGTCAAGATTTCTGAGAGGGCTTTCCGCGGTCCGGAACAACTCGCGCGCGGGTGCGCACACCCGGCCGATAGCATCGGTATGCCGCCTGCGCGCCTGTGCACGCGGCATACCCAGTCGTCCCATCACCAGGAGTGAGCACCGTGTCTGCCCAGATCACCGTCACCGTCGCCGGAAGCGAGCGATCGGTGCCGGAGCAGACGACCGCTGCCGACCTGTTCGAGGGGGACCGGGCGGTCCTCGTGGCCCGCGTCAACGGTGAGCTGCGCGACCTCGCGCACGTGCTGGCCGACGGCGACGCCGTCGAGCCGGTGACCGCGCAGGAGCAGGACGGGCTGGACGTGCTGCGGCACAGCGCCGCCCACGTCCTGGCGCAGGCAGTCCAGGAGGTGAACCCCAAGGCGAAGCTGGGCATCGGTCCGCCGGTGCGCGACGGGTTCTACTACGACTTCGACGTCGCCGAGCCGTTCACCCCCGAGGACCTCAAGGCCCTCGAGAAGGTCATGCAGCGCATCGTCAACGAGGGCCAGACCTTCGCGCGCCGCGAGGTCACCGACGCGCAGGCCGCCGTCGAGCTGGCCGACGAGCCCTACAAGATCGAGCTGATCGGGCTCAAGGGCGGAGCAGCCGGCGATGCCGCCGAAGGAGCCGACGTCGAGGTCGGCGGGGCCCAGCTCACCATCTACGACAACCTCAAGCGCGACGGGTCACGGGCCTGGGGCGACCTCTGCCGAGGTCCCCACGTGCCGTCGACCAAGGTGCTCGGCAACGCGTTCAAGCTGATGCGCAGCGGCGGCGCCTACTGGCGGGGCAGTGAGAAGAACCCGCAGCTCCAGCGCGTCTACGGCACCGCCTGGCCGACCAAGGACGAGCTCAAGGCCTACCTCGACCGGCTCGCCGAGGCCGAGAAGCGCGACCACCGCAAGCTGGGCGCCGAGCTCGACCTCTTCAGCTTCCCCGACGAGCTCGGGTCGGGCCTGGCCGTGTTCCACCCCAAGGGCGGGATCATCAAGCGCGAGATGGAGGACTACGTCCGTCGCCGCCACATCGAGGAGGGCTTCGAGTACGTCGGGACCCCGCACATCAGCAAGGACGGCCTGTTCCACACCTCGGGCCACCTGCCGTACTACGCGGACACCATGTTCCCGCCGATGGAGTTCGAGGGCACCGAGTACCGCCTCAAGGCGATGAACTGCCCGATGCACAACCTCATCTTCCGCTCGCGCGGTCGGTCCTACCGCGAGTTGCCGTTGCGGCTGTTCGAGTTCGGCTCGGTCTACCGGTTCGAGAAGTCCGGCGTGGTGCACGGCCTCACCCGGGTGCGCGGCATGACCCAGGACGACTCGCACTCCTACGTCACCGCCGAGCAGGCGCCCGGCGAGGTCAAGCACCTGCTCGACTTCTGCCTCGGCCTGTTCCGCGACTTCGGGCTCGACGACTTCTACCTCGAGCTGTCGACCCGTGACACCGAGGGCGACAAGAAGGACAAGTTCATCGGCTCCGACGAGCAGTGGGAGGTGGCCACCTCCGTCCTCGAGCAGGTCGCCGCCGAGTCCGGGCTCGAGCTCGTGCCCGACCCGGGTGGAGCCGCCTACTACGGGCCCAAGATCTCGGTGCAGGCGCGCGACGCCATCGGGCGAACCTGGCAGATGTCGACCATCCAGTACGACTTCAACCAGCCCGAGCGGTTCGGCCTCGAGTACCAGGCCTCCGACGGCTCGAGGAAGCAGCCGGTGATGATCCACTCGGCGAAGTTCGGCTCGATCGAGCGGTTCATCGGCGTGCTCGTCGAGCACTACGCGGGGGCGTTCCCCGTGTGGCTGTCCCCGGTGCAGGTGCTGGGGATCCCGGTGGCCGACGAGTTCAACGACTACCTCTGGGACGTGCTCTCGCAGATGAAGGCCAAGGGGATCCGGGTCGAGCTCGACGAGAGCGACGACCGGTTCCCGAAGAAGATCCGCAACGCGAGCAAGTCCAAGGTACCGTTCACCCTCATCGCCGGCGAGGAGGACCGCAGCGCAGGCGCGGTGTCGTTCCGCTACCGCAACGGCGAGCAGAAGAACGGGGTGCCGATCGCGGACGCGATCGCGGAGGTCGTCGAGGCCGTCGCCTCACGTCGTCAGGTCTGAGCATGGGTCTGAGCAGGGGCGACGCGATGGAGCCCGACACGGACTTCGCGGGGACGCGTGACGGCTTCGAGCGGCTGTGGACCCCGCACCGGATGGCGTACGTGACGGGGGAGCGTCCCAGCGAGGACGCGGGAGACGGCTGCCCGTTCTGCGCGGCGCCGGCCAAGGACGACCAGGCCGGGCTCATCGTGCACCGCGGCACCACCTGCTTCGTCGTGATGAACCTGTTCCCCTACAACCCCGGTCACGTCCTGGTCTGCCCCTACCGCCACGCCTCGCTCTACGTCGACCTGACGGACGAGGAGACGACCGAGTTCACCCTGCTCACCAAGCAGGTCATCGCCGCGATCGACGCGGCGTCGGCCCCGCACGGCTACAACATCGGGATGAACCAGGGCGCCGTGGCCGGCGCGGGCGTCCAGGCCCACCTTCACCAGCACATCGTGCCGCGGTGGGGCGGCGACATGAACTTCCTGCCGGTCATCGGGCAGACCAAGGCCCTGCCGATGCTGCTCGAGGACGTCCGCTCGCGCCTGGTCGCCGCATGGCCCGGGGTCGGTGGGTGACAGAGTGGGGGACATGGACGCGGTGACGAGGACAGGCTCGGGACGGGCGCGGGGGCTGCTCATCTTCGACGGCGACTGCGGGTTCTGCACGACCAGTGCCCGGTTCGCCACGCGGTGGGTGGACCGCCGGAGCCGGTACGACATCCAGCCGTGGCAGCAGGTCGACCTCGGTCGGTTCGGGCTCACCGAGCAGGACTGCATCGAGGCCGCGCAGTTCGTCCGCCCGGACGGGAGCGTCGCGTCCGCCCACCTGGCCATCGCCGAGGGTCTCAAGCACGGCGCCCCGCTGTGGCGGCCGCTGGGCCACCTCGTCACGCTGCCGGGGATCAGCTGGGTCGCCGGGCGGGTCTACACGTGGGTGGCGGACCACCGGTACGCCCTTCCCGGCGGCACCCCGGCATGCGCTCCCACGAAACCGTCCGACAGCGGGGTTGCAGGGTCGGCGGCCCGGCCTCAGTAGGCTGACCCCACCATGCTCAACAAGTACGCACGCGCCCTCTTCACGAGGATCTTCACGCCGGTCGCCCGGTTGTTCCTCGCGCTGGGGATCAGCCCTGACATCGTGACGATCGTCGGGACGATCGGCGTGTGCGTCGGCGCCCTGGCCTTCTACCCCCGGCACGAGTTCTTCTGGGGCACCCTGGTCATCACCCTCTTCGTCTTCTCCGACACCGTCGACGGCGTGATGGCGCGGATGTCCGGCCGCTCCGGCAAGTGGGGGGCGTACCTCGACTCCACGCTGGACCGCGTCGGCGACTCCGCCATCTTCGGAGGCCTCGTGCTCTGGTATGCCGGCAGCGGCGCCAACTTCCTGATGGCCGTGCTCGCGCTCGCCTGCCTCATCCTGGGCAGCGTGGTGTCCTACGCCAAGGCCCGCGCAGAGGGTCTGGGGTTCACCGCGAACGTGGGGATCGCGGAGCGTGCCGACCGGCTCGTCGCCGTGCTTGCCGTGACCGGGCTGGTGGGTCTGGGCCTGCCCGAGGTCGTGCTCACGGTCGTGCTTGCCCTGCTCGCCGTCGCCAGCCTCGTCACGGTGTTCCAGCGCATGCTGCTCGTGCGTCGGCAAGCCCTGGTCGAAGCCTCCTGAGCGGCCGCCCGAGATGACCGGCCTCGGCGACCTCCTCGCCGTCAGCGGCTACCGCCTTGGGTGGCGCACCGTGCGGATGCTGCCCGAGCGCACGGCATACACGGTGTTCGAGCAGATCGCGGACCTGACCGTCGCCCGGGGTGGCAAGGGCGTGCAGCGCCTGCGGAGCAACTACGCGACGGTGCGGCCCGAGCTCGACGACGCCGGGCTCGATGCCCTGGTGCGCGCGGGCATGCGCTCCTACCTGCGTTACTACTGCGAGGCGTTCCGGCTTCCCGACCGCACTGCTGAGCAGGTCGCCGCCATGGTGCGGGTGGAGGGCGACGGGCCGGTGCGGGCCGAGCTCGCGGCGGGACGACCGGTCGTGTGCTTCCTCGGTCACCTCGGCAACTGGGACCTGGCCGGCGCGTGGGGTACCAAGGAGCTCGCGCCCGTCGTCACCGTCGCCGAACGCCTCGAGCCCGAGGAGGTGTATGCCGAGTTCCTCGCCTTCCGGGAGTCGCTCGGGATGACGATCCTGCCGCTGACCGGTGGCGGGGACGTGTTCGCGCAGCTGCGGGGCCACCTCGCCGCACCGGTGCTGATGCCGCTGCTGGCGGACCGCGACCTGACCGACCGCGGCATCGAGGTCGACCTGTGTGGCCACCGGTCGAAGATGGCCGCTGGACCGGCGGCGCTGGCGCTGGGCTCCGGCGCGGCGCTGCACCCCGTGTCGATCCACTACGAGCGGCTCGACACCTCGACCTGGCGGCACCGCATCGTCATCACCTTCCACGACCGGGTCGAGGTGCCCTCGACCGGCACGACCCGGGCCAAGGCGGTCGCGATGACGCAGGCCTGCGCCGACGTGCTCGGCACGGCAATCGTGGAGCACACCGCCGACTGGCACATGCTCCAGCGGGTGTTCGTATGAGGATCGGCATCGTCTGCCCCTACTCCTTCGACGTGCCCGGGGGAGTGCAGTACCACGTCCGCGACCTCGCGGAGCACTTCCTCGGCCAGGGACACCACGCCTCGGTCCTCGCACCGGCCGACGAGGACACCCCCCTGCCCGACTACGTCGAGTCCGTCGGCCGCGCCGTTCCGGTGCGGTACAACGGCTCCGTCGCCCGGCTGAACTTCGGGCCGCTGACCGCCGCGCGGGTCGGCCGCTGGCTGGAGGCGGGCGACTTCGACGTGCTGCACATCCACGAGCCCGTGACGCCCAGCATCGCGCTGCTGGCCCTGTGGTCGGCCGAGGGCCCCGTGGTGGCCACCTTCCACACGTCGAACCTGCGGTCCCGCGCGATGCAGGCGGCCTACCCGCTGCTGCGCCCGAGCCTGGAGAAGATCAACGGCCGGATCGCCGTCTCGGAGGATGCCCGGCGGACCGTCACCACCCACCTGGGAGGGGATGCGGTCGTCATCCCCAACGGGGTCAACGTCTCCCGGTTCGCCGATGCCCTGCCTGCCGCCGAGTGGACGGGCACCGAGTCCGCCCCCACCATCGCGTTCCTCGGGCGGATCGACGAGCCGCGCAAGGGCCTTCCGGTGCTGGCCGCGGCCCTGCCGGCCGTCCTGGCCAGGTATCCCGGGACTCGGGTGCTGGTGGCCGGGCCCGGTGACGTGCAGGCCGCTCGAGAGCGCCTCGACCCGGCCGTGGCCGCTGCCACCCACTTCCTCGGCACGGTCAGCGACGACGACAAGGCCGTGCTGCTGTCATCGGTCGACCTCTACGTCGCGCCGCACACCGGGGGAGAGAGCTTCGGCATCGTGCTGGTCGAGGCGATGAGCGCCGGAGCGCCGGTCGTGGCGAGCAACCTGCCGGCGTTCGTCCGGGTCCTCGACGGCGGACAGGCCGGGGCGACGTTCACCAGCGAGGACGGGGCCGACCTGGCTCGGCAGCTGTTGCGCCTGCTGGGCGACCCTGCGGAGCGCGCACGGCTCGGCGAGGCCGGACACCGCCGGGCGTGGGTGTTCGACTGGTCGGTCGTCGCCGAGGACGTCATGGCGGTCTACGACACGGTCACGCACGGTTCGGAGGACTCCCGCGCCGACCCGGTCGCCGACACGAGATGGACGCGGCTGCTGCGCGGTCGCAGGGGAGGAGAGGGCTGATGGACTGGCTGACGTGGGGCGTCGTGGTCGTGGCCGTGCTGATCGGTGTCGCCTGGTACCTGTCCTACAACGCGGCCCGCCTCGACCGGCTGCACACCCGGGCCGAGGGCGCGCTGTCCGCGCTGGACGCCCAGCTCGTGCGCCGCGCCGAGGCGACCCTCGAGCTGGCCAACTCGGGCCTGCTCGACCCCGCCAGCGCCTTCATGCTCGCGGGAGCCGCATCCGGGTCCCTCGAGGCCCACAACGAGCGCGCTCTCGAGGACGACCTCCTCGACGGCCAGCGGTTCGGCGGGAGGGAGGAGCTGGAGAACGACCTGACGGCCGCCCTCCAGGCGGCGCTCACGGCGGACGTCGTGGGCACCCTGCGCGGCGCGGAGGCCGGGGCGCTCGGGGTCAGTGGCCTCCAGCGGGTGGAGGCGGCCGGCATCCGGGTGCAGCTGGCCAGGCGCTTCCTGAACGACGCGGTCACCGACGTGCAGCGGGTCCGGCGCAAGGGGGTCGTCCGCTGGTTCCGCCTCGCCGGCCACGCCGACCTGCCCCGCACGGTCGAGTTCGACGACGAGCTGCCGCCGGCCGTGCGGGAGTGATCCGCGCGCTGGCCGCGGTCGGCAGGCCGTCCCGCACCAACTAACATTGGGCCTGAAGCGCGTTCCCTGCGCTGCGCCCTGAACAGATCTGGAGTAGGTCCGCCATGTCCGCCGAGAGCACCACCCCCGCCACGCAGCCCACCACCGGCACGTCACGCGTCAAGCGCGGCATGGCCGAGATGCTCAAGGGCGGCGTCATCATGGACGTCGTCAACGCCGAGCAGGCCAAGATCGCCGAGGACGCCGGCGCCGTCGCCGTCATGGCCCTCGAGCGGGTCCCCGCCGACATCCGCGCCCAGGGTGGCGTGTCCCGGATGTCCGACCCGGACATGATCGACGGCATCATCGAGGCCGTCTCGATCCCGGTCATGGCCAAGGCCCGCATCGGTCACTTCGTCGAGGCCCAGGTGCTGCAGTCCCTCGGCGTCGACTACATCGACGAGTCCGAGGTGCTGACCCCGGCCGACTACGCCAACCACATCGACAAGTGGGCCTTCACGGTGCCCTTCGTCTGTGGTGCGACCAACCTCGGTGAGGCCCTGCGCCGCATCACCGAGGGGGCGGCGATGATCCGCTCCAAGGGTGAGGCCGGCACCGGGGACGTCTCCAACGCCACCACCCACATGCGCCAGATCCGCCAGCAGATCCGCAAGCTCCAGAACCTCCCCGAGGACGAGCTGTTCGTCGCGGCGAAGGAGCTGCAGGCCCCGTACGAGCTCGTCAAGGAGGTCGCCGAGGCCGGCAAGCTCCCCGTCGTGCTCTTCACGGCCGGTGGCATCGCGACCCCGGCCGACGCGGCGATGATGATGCAGCTCGGTGCCGAGGGTGTCTTCGTCGGCTCCGGCATCTTCAAGTCCGGCAACCCGGCCCAGCGCGCCGAGGCGATCGTCAAGGCCACCACGTTCTTCGACGACCCCGATGTGATCGCCAAGGTCTCGCGCGGCCTGGGCGAGGCCATGGTCGGCCTCAACGTCGACGAGATCCCCGAGCCGCACCGGCTCTCCGAGCGCGGCTGGTAGCAGCGATCCCGCCTCGCAGCGCCGTCAGGTGACGGTGCTGCGGGCGCGGAACTCGTCGCGCTCGTACTCCCGCCCCTCGAGCACCGCGGCGAGGTGCTCGGCGGCGGCGACGACGTCGGCGTGCGAGAGGTAGAGCGGGCTGAAGCCGAGCCGGACGATGTCCGCCTCCCGGAAGTCCCCGATGACGCCACGGGCGATGAGCGCCTGCACCACGGCATACGCCTCGGGGTGGCGCAGGCTCACCTGCGAGCCGCGCCGCGCGTCCTCGCGCGGCGTGGCCAGGGGAAGGTCAACGCCCAGGGCGTCGAGCGCCTCGATGAACAGCCCGGTCAGCGACAGCGACCGGGCCCGCACCTCCTCGATCGACAGCCCGTCGTAGGCCGTGAGCGCAGCTTCCAGCGTGAGCAGGCTGAGCAGGGGAGCGGTGCCGACCCGGGCCCGGGTGATCGTCGCCGCGGGGTCGTAGTCGGTGGACATCCCGAACGGGTCGGCGTGCCCCTGCCATCCGGCGAGGGGGTTGTCGAAGGCCGCGAGGTGCTCGCGTCGGACGTAGATGAAGGACGGCGCGCCCGGACCGCCACTGAGGTACTTGTAGCCGCAGCCCACCGCGAGGTCGGCCCCACCCTCGTCGAGCCCGACCGGCATCGCCCCGGCCGAGTGGCACAGGTCCCAGCAGACCAGCGCACCCACGTCATGCGCGGCCCGCGTCAGGGCCGGCAGGTCCCACTGCTCACCGGTCCGGTAGTCGACCTGGGAGTAGGCCGCCAGTGCCAGGGACTCACCCAGCTCCGCGATCCGCGCCGGCGCCTCGGGGGTCGGCACCAGCTCGAGGGTCAGGCCGAGCAGCTCGCAGGCCGACCGCGCGATGTAGACGTCCGTGGGGAAGGAGTCGGGGTCGGTGAGGACCGTGCTCCGGCCGGGACGCATGCGGGACGCCGCGACGATGGCCTTGAAGAGGTTGACCGACGTCGAGTCCGTCACGACGACCTGGCCCGGGCCGGCCCCCACGAGTGACCCGATCCGGTCGCCGACGCGTTCGGGAGCGCCCCACCAGTCCGACTCGTTCCACGCCCGGATGAGCTGCTCGCCCCACTGCCGGGAGACCACGTCGGCGGCCGTCTCGGCGGCGGCGACCGAGAGCGCACCGAGGGAGTTGCCGTCGAGGTAGATGACCCCGTCGGGGATGCGGAAGGCGCTGCGCCGGTCGGTGGAGGAGTGCTCGGCGTCGAGGGCTGCGGCGCGGCTGGCGAGGTCGGTCATGTCCGCAACCTACCGGCGCGCGCGACGCTCTGGTCAGGGCCCGCCACGGTGCCGTGCCGGTCAGTCGTGGTGCCGGTCAGTCGGGCAGCGCCATGAACAGCACCGGCAGGTGGTCGTCGGGCAGCCACCACGGGCGGCCCTCACCGACCACCCGCCAGCCGCTGCGCCGGTAGAGCTCGACAGCCGACGCGGTCTCCTGCACGACGTCCAGCACGGGGACGCGGCGCGAGGCGCGGATCGCCGACACGGCCGTAGCCAGGAGCGCCTTGCCCACCCCGCGACCGCCGACCTCGGGGTCGACGAAGAGGACGGCCACCGCGGCGAGCTCTGTCCGGGGCCGCCCCGTCCCAGCGGTCCACAGGTCGGCCTCGAGCCCGGGCTCGACCCGTGAGACGGCGACGTGGCCGACGACCCGGCCGTCGAGCTCGGCGACCCAGGCCGCGTCCTCGTCAGCCCGGGCGATGAACGACTCGACGGGGAACGGCAGCGGCCAGTTCTGCGGGTAACCGGAGACCGGCTGCTGCGCGGCCAGCACCTCCGCCAGGACGGGGATGTCCTGCGTGGTGCGCTCGCGCACCACCACCTCGAGCACCTGCTCCCGCATGCGGCCACTGTAGGTCGCGGCCGGGGTGGGGCAGGGCGGCGGTCCAGCCGGACGTAGCATTCCGGGCGTGAGCGCCCAGCCGACCATCGGAGTCCTCGCCGTCCAGGGAGATGTGCGGGAGCACCTGCATGCCGTGGAGCAGGCGGGTGCCCGCGGGGCCACTGTGCGTCGGACCTCCGAGCTGGACGCGGTGGATGCCCTCATCATCCCGGGGGGCGAGTCGACCACCATGGACAAGCTGGTCCGGGCGTTCGACCTGCGCGACCCCCTGCGCGCGCGCCTGGCAGCCGGTATGCCGGCCTACGGCTCGTGCGCGGGGATGATCATGCTCGCCGATCGCATCGCCGACGCGCGCGCCGACCAGCAGACCCTGGGAGGGCTGGACATCACGGTGCGGCGCAACGCGTTCGGCCGCCAGGTGGACTCGTTCGAGGAGGACCTGCACATCCGGGCGATCGGCGGTGCGCCGATGCGGGCCGTGTTCATCCGGGCGCCGTGGGTCGAGGAAGTGGGCGAGGGGGTCGAGGTGCTGGCCCGCGTGGAGGACGGTCCCGCCGCAGGTAGGATCGTCGCCGTTCGTCAGGGGTCGTTGATGGCCACCTCCTTCCACCCGGAAGTGACCGGTGACCACCGGTTCCACCAGTTGTTCGTCGAGATCGTGAGAGGCAACGCATGAGCGGCCACAGCAAATGGGCAACCACCAAGCACAAGAAGGCTGCCATCGACGCGAAGCGCGGCAAGCTCTTCGCGAAGCTCATCAAGAACATCGAGGTCGCGGCCCGCACCGGCGGCGGTGACCCGACCGGCAACCCCACGCTCTACGACGCCATCCAGAAGGCCAAGAAGACGTCGGTGCCCAACACCAACATCGACAACGCGGTCAAGCGCGGGTCCGGTGCGACGGCAGGCGGCGCCGACTGGGAGACCATCACCTACGAGGGCTACGCCCCGGGCGGGGTCGCCGTGCTCATCGAGTGCCTGACCGACAACCGCAACCGCGCGGCTGCCGAGGTCCGCACCGCCCTGACGCGCAACGGCGGCCAGCTCGCCGACCCGGGCTCGGTCTCCTACGTCTTCGACCGCAAGGGCGTCGTCGTCGTCCCCAAGGGCGACAAGACCGAGGACGACATCCTCGAGATCGTCCTCGAGGCCGGGGCCGACGAGGTCAACGACCTCGGGGACGCGTTCGAGATCATCTCCGAGGCCACCGACTTCGTCGCCGTCCGCAAGGCCGTCCAGGACGCCGGGATCGACTACGACTCGGCCGAGGCGTCGTGGGTGCCGAACCTCAAGGTGCCGCTGGACGCCGACGGCGCGCGCAAGATGATCCGGGTCATCGAGGCCCTCGAGGACTCCGACGACGTGCAGGACGTCTTCGCCAACGGCGACATCAGCGACGAAGTGCTCGCCGAGATCGAGGACGACGACGAGTAGGCGCGTGTTGCTGCGCTCGTCGGTGCGGACCGGTGTGTAGCGTTCGAACCGAACACTTGTTCGGAAACGCCAGGTCGGAGATGAGGGAGCAGCAGTCGTGCGCGTACTCGGGGTCGATCCCGGCCTGACCCGGTGTGGCATCGGGGTGGTCGAAGGCGGTCGTGGCCGACAGGTCCGGCTCGTCGCGGTCGGCGTCGTGCGGTCCCCGGCGACCGAGCCCACGGCCCGGCGGCTGCTCCACCTCCAGACCGAGCTCGAGACCTGGCTCGACCGGTTCCAGCCCGACGCGGTCGCGGTCGAGCAGGTCTTCGCGGACGTCAACGTCGCCAGCGTCATGCAGACCATGCAGGCCTCTGCGATCCCGCTGCTGGCCGCCGCGCGCAGGGGTCTGCCCGTCGAGCTGCACACCCCGACCTCGGTCAAGGCCGCGGTGACGGGCTCGGGCCGGGCAGACAAGGCCCAGGTGACCACCATGGTCACCCGGATCCTGCGGATGGAGTCGGCCCCCAAGCCCGCCGACGCCGCGGATGCCCTCGCCATCGCGATCTGCCACCTGTGGCAGGGCGCGGCCAGCAGCCGGCTGCAGGAGGCCGCCCGCGCGGAGCAGGCCCGACTGCGCGTGGGCCGAGCGGCGGTGGCCCGGTGATCGCCTCGGTCCGCGGATCGGTGCGGCACATCGGTCTCGACCGCGTCGTCGTCGAGGTCGGGGGAGTCGGCATGCTGCTGCACACGACCCCGGCCACCGCGTCGGCCCTGCACCTCGGTCAGGAGACCCTGCTCGCCACGACCCTCGTGGTCCGCGAGGACTCCCTGACCCTCTACGCCTTCACGTCCGACGACGAGCGTGACATCTTCGAGCAGGTGCAGACCGTCTCCGGCGTCGGACCGCGCATCGCCCTGGCCATGCTCTCGGTGCTGGCTCCCGACCGCCTGCGGGCGGCCGTCACCAGCGCCGACCTCACCACGCTGACGAAGGTGCCCGGCATCGGTCGCAAGGGCGCGGAGCGGATCGTCCTCGAGCTCCGCGACAAGCTCGGGATGCCGTCCGCGGGGGCCGGTGCCACGACTGCCGTGCCGGCGGTGGGCGCCGCGTGGCGTGACCAGGTGGCCGAGGCGCTCGTGGGTCTCGGATACTCCGCGAAGCAGGCTGACGACGCCGTGTCGAGGGCCGCGGACGCCGTGCCCTCAGGAGCCGACGTCTCCGCGATGCTGCGCGCGGCCCTGCGCGAGCTGGGGCGCTAGGCCATGGCCGACGGGTTCTCCTCCGAGATGTTCGAGGACTCCTCGCTCGACGCCACCGCGCGGGTGGTCGACTCCGACGGCGATGCCGACGAACGCACCGTCGAGGCGGCACTCCGCCCTCGCCGGCTGAGCGAGTTCACCGGCCAGACCCGGGTGCGCGACCAGCTGTCGCTCGTGCTCGAGGCGGCCAGGCGACGCGGCACTCCGCCCGACCACGTGCTGCTCTCCGGTCCGCCCGGCCTGGGCAAGACCACCCTCGCCATGCTCATCGGCACCGAGCTCGAGCGTCCCATCCGGATCACCAGCGGACCCGCGATCCAGCACGCCGGCGACCTGGCGGCGGTGCTCTCCTCGCTCATGGAGGGCGAGGTGCTGTTCCTCGACGAGATCCACCGGATGTCGCGGTCGGCCGAGGAGATGCTCTACCTCGCCATGGAGGACTTCCGGGTCGACGTCATCGTCGGCAAGGGCCCCGGCGCAACGGCCATCCCGCTCGAGCTGCCGGCGTTCACCGTCGTCGGTGCCACCACCCGGGCAGGGCTGCTGCCCGCGCCGCTGCGTGACCGGTTCGGCTTCACCGGGCACCTGGACTTCTACGCCGCGCAGGACCTCGTCACGATCCTCGAGCGGTCGGCGCGACTGCTCGACGTGTCTGCCGACACCGACGGCATCACCGAGATCGCGCGCCGCTCCCGGGGCACCCCGCGCATCGCGAACCGCCTGCTGCGACGGGTGCGCGACTGGGCGCAGGTGCACGGACGCGATGTCGTCGACGCCGAGGCGGCGCATGCCGCCCTGGCGCTGTTCGACGTCGACGACCGCGGCCTGGACCGGCTCGACCGTGCCGTCCTCGACTCCCTCTGCAGGCGGTTCGGCGGGGGACCGGTCGGGCTGTCGACGCTGGCCGTCGCCGTGGGGGAGGAGGCCGACACCGTCGAGACGGTCGCCGAGCCGTTCCTCGTCCGGGAGGGCTTCATCACCCGCACCCCGCGTGGCCGGGCCGCGACCGCCCTGGCGTGGGAGCACCTCGGTCTGACCCCTCCGCACGGCTACCAGGCCCAGCCCAGCCTGCCGCTCGACACCGGCGAGGGTCGGTTCGGCGGGTAGGTCGCGGCCGGCATCGCCCAGTCGTCCACGGCACCCCTGCGTGCGTGCACGGCTGCCGCGCCAAAGGTCACAATTGGAACGCAGCCACGGTGGGGCACGTTGGTCGGTATGCCGCGCGTCACCTACACTCGGGCGGTCCCCCGGCTGGAGCCGGGGACTCGCGCGTGCCCGAGTCCGTGGCGCCGCACCCCGCCTGCCCCAACCCGAAGGGACTGCTCCATGACGTTAGGCATGCCGGCCACGCTGGCGGCGGTCGCGGCGTCCGGCGGTGGTTCGCCCGTCGCCAGCCTGCTGATCTTCGCCCTGCCGGTGCTGCTCATCCTGTTCATGGTGTTCAGCCAGCGTCGGCGCCAGCGCGAGGTCCAGTCGCTGCAGGCGGCCCTGGTGGTCGGCGACGAGGTCTGCACGACCTCGGGGCTCTACGGCACCATCGCGTCCCTCGACGACAGCACCGCCACCCTGGAGATCAGCCCCGGGGTCACCGTCCGCTTCGACCGGCGCGCCATCGGCACCAAGACGGTGCCCACCGGCCCGGTCGCGCCCGGCACCACCGAGTAGAGGTCCCAGCACGTGGCAATCAACCCGCACAACCGCAAGCCGCTGAAGGTCCTGTCGGCGCTGGCCGCCCTCACCATCGGCCTCTACGCCCTCCTCTTCGCCGTCACCACCTGGGGTGACGCCCAGTGGCAGCCCAAGCTGGGCCTCGACCTGGACGGGGGCACCCAGCTCGTGCTGAAGCCCGTGCTGGTCGGCAACGCCAAGGTCACCAGCGACCAGCTGACCCAGGCGCGCGACATCATCGTCCAGCGCGTCGACGCCAACGGCGTCGCGGGCGCCGAGGTGACCACACGCAACAACGAGGACATCGTCGTGAGCGTCCCGGGCACCAGCCTGGACAAGACGACCGAGGACGCCATCCGCAAGTCCTCGCAGATGCGCTTCCGCCCGGTCCTCGCGACTGCCCCGGGGGTGAACCAGCCGACCCCGACGAGCACCGGCACCGCGACCGGCGCCCCCACCGGTGCGGCCACGGGCACCGCCACGCCCGGCACCGTGGTGCCCAAGCCCTCCGCCACCGCGACCGGCTCGGCCACCACAGCCAAGTCCGGCCTGCCCGAAGCGTTCATCAAGGCCACGACTCCGCCCACCCCGACGGGCGCCGCGACCGCGACGACCGGCGCCGCGACCGCGACGACCGGCGCGACGACGGGGACCCCGACCGGCTCGACCGCCACGCCGAAGGACGCCAGCGACCCCGCCTGGATCACCCCGGACGTCTCCAAGGCCTTCCAGGCGCTGGACTGCTCCAACGCCGCCGCGGTCGACAAGATCGTCGACGACCCCGCCAAGCCGCTCGTGACCTGCAGCGCCGACGGTTCCGAGAAGTACATCCTCGGCCCGGTCGTGGTGAACGGTGACCAGATCAACGACGCGGCCGCGGGCTACCGGCCCCTGGCGAACGGTCAGCCGTCCAGCACCGTCGAGATCACGCTGAGCTTCAAGTCCGAGGGCACCAAGGCCTACGGCGAGGCGAGCAAGCGAATGGTCACCCTCCCGTCGCCGCGCAACCAGATGGCCGCCACCCTGGACTCCCGCGTCATCGTGGCGCCGTACTTCCAGGCCGCGATCCTCGACGGCCAGGCCAGCATCTCCGGGAACTTCACGATCGAGTCGGCCCGCAACCTGGCCAACCAGCTCAAGTTCGGCGCCCTGCCGCTGTCGTTCACCCTGCAGACGCGTGACCAGATCAGCCCGACCCTCGGCAGCGAGCAGCTCCGGATGGGTCTGATCGCCGGCATCATCGGCTTCGCGCTCGTCTTCCTGTACTCCCTGGCCCAGTATCGCGCGCTCGGCCTGGTCACGGTGCTGTCGATCGTCATCGCGGCCCTGCTGACCTATGTCGCGATCGCGCTGCTCGGCTGGTCACACAACTTCAGGTTGGACATGGCGGGGGTGACAGGGCTGATCGTGGCCATCGGTGTCACCGCGGACTCGTTCATCGTGTACTTCGAACGCATCCGGGACGAGGTGCGCGAGGGCCGACCGCTGCGGGCCGCCGTCGACACCGGCTGGCGCCGGGCCCGGCGCACGATCCTCGCCGCCGACGGCGTGAACTTCCTCGCCGCCGTCGTCCTCTACGTGCTCGCGTCCTCCAACGTGCGCGGGTTCGCCTTCACCCTGGGACTCACCACCCTGATCGACCTGCTCATCGTGGTGATGTTCACCCACCCGCTCGTGGCGATCCTCGCCGGGACGAAGTTCTTCGGTGGTGGCCACAGGTGGTCCGGGCTCGACCCGGAGCGGCTGGGAGCCAAGGCACACAAGCCCAGGTATGCCGGGCGCGGACGGGTCGCGATGCCGACCACCGCCTCGGTCGCGAGCGACGGGAGCGCGCTGTGATCAACTTCGCCGCACTGGGCAACGACCTCTACACCGGCAAGCGGTCGATCGACTTCGTCGGTCGCTACAAGCGGTGGTACGCCCTGTCAGGGGTGTTCTTCCTGCTCGCCATCATCGGCCTGGTCTGGCACGGGCTGAACCTCAGCCTCGAGTTCCGCGGAGGCTCGGAGTTCCGGGTGTCCTCCGTCACGAGCTCGGCGAACTACGAGGCCCGGGCGAAGGCCGCTGTCAGCCGCATCCCGAACGCCGGCGCAGCCGAGGTGACCAAGGTCGGCACCGGCACCATCAGGGTGCAGACCGAGCAGCTCAAAGAGTCCGAGATCCGCGACGTGCAGTCGGCGCTGGCCACCGAGTTCAAGACCGACGTCAACAACGTCTCCGCGTCGTTCGTCGGCCCCTCATGGGGTGCCTCGGTCAGCCAGCAGGCGCTCAAGGCCCTGGCCGTGTTCCTCGCCCTCGTCTCGATCGTGATGGCGATCTACTTCCGCACCTGGAAGATGGCCGTCGCCGGCCTGGTGGCCCTGCTGCACGACCTCTTCATCACCGTGGGCATCTACGCGCTGGCCGGTTTCGAGGTCTCCCCGGCCACGATGATCGGCTTCCTCACGATCCTCGGATACTCGCTCTACGACACGGTCGTCGTCTTCGACAAGGTGCGCGAGAACACCAGCGAAGCGCTCGGCAACGGCCGCATGACGTACGCCCAGGCCGCGAACCTCGCGGTCAACCAGACCTTGGTGCGCTCGATCAACACCACGATCGTCGCGCTGCTGCCGATCGGGTCGATCCTGGCCATCGGCTTCGTCTTCCTCGGTCCCGGCACCCTGCTGGACCTGGCACTGGCTCTGTTCGTCGGTATCGCCGTCGGCGCCTACTCCTCGATCTTCATCGCCACCCCGCTGCTGGTGCACCTGCGCCTGAAGGAGCCGGCGGTCGTGGACCTCGGGAAGAAGGCCCTGCGCTACCAGGCCCGTCACGGTGGCGTCGTCTCCTCGTCGGATGCGGCACCCGTCCCCCACGAGCCGGACGCGGAGGAGCTCGCCGCTGCGGGCGCCGCCCGTGACTCGGTCCCAGCGGTGGGCCGTCAGGCGGGTGTCGTCCGGGAGACGCACAAGTACGCCACGAGCGGCCCGCGCAACCAGCCGAAGCGCCCCCCGAAGTCGCGACGGTGAACCAGCCCACGTGCGCTGGGGTCGCAGCGTGAGCCAGACGCTCGCCGAGCGCGTCACCGCGCGGCTGCGCGACATCCCCGACTTCCCCAGCCCGGCGATCCTGTTCAAGGACGTCACCCCCGTGCTCGCCGACCCCGAGGTCTTCGGCGCCGTCATCCGCGACATGGCGGACCGGCGCCGGGGCAGCATCGACGTCGTCGTCGGGATCGAGGCGCGTGGCTTCATCTTCGGCGCAGCCCTGGCCCACGAGCTGGGGGTGGGTTTCGTGCCGGTGCGCAAGTCGGGCAAGCTGCCCGGCGACACCGTCGGACTGACCTACGACCTCGAGTACGGGACGGCCACCATCGAGATCCACAGCGACGCCTTCGTGGGCGGCGAGCGGGTCCTGCTGGTCGACGACGTGCTCGCCACCGGAGGCACGGCCGAGGCGGCGTGCCGACTGCTCGACCAGGTGGGGGCCACCGTCGTGGCCTTCGAGACGCTCGTCGAGCTCGCGTTCCTGCCCGGACGGCAGCGGCTCGCAGGACGTGAGATCCACGCCACCGTGGTGGTCCCGTAGGCTTCCAGCATGACCGAGGACGTCGTCACCGGACCGGTACCCACCGGTGCGTCCTCGGCGAGCCGCGTCCGCGCCCGACTGGCCCGCTTCGGTAGTCGCGGAGGTCCGCTCAACCCGGTCCTCGAGCCACTGCTCCAGACGGTGCGAGCCACCCACCCGAAGGCTGACCTGACCGTCATCGAGCGCGCCTACGTCGTCGCCGAGGAGGCGCACCGGGGCCAGACGCGGAAGTCCGGCGACGCCTACATCACCCACCCGCTGGCCGTGACCACCATCCTGGCCGAGCTCGGCATGACGCCGGCCACCCTGGCCGCGGCGCTGCTGCACGACACGGTGGAGGACACGGCATACAGCCTCACGCAGCTGGAGAAGGACTTCGGCCGCGAGGTCGCGATGCTCGTCGACGGTGTCACCAAGCTGGACAAGGTGACCTACGGCGACGCGGCCCAGGCCGAGACCGTCCGCAAGATGGTCGTCGCGATGGCCCGAGACATCCGGGTGCTCGTGATCAAGCTGGCCGACCGGCTGCACAACGCCCGGACCTGGCGGTACGTGTCGGTGGAGTCCGCCCAGCGCAAGGCCCGCGAGACGCTGGAGATCTACGCCCCGCTGGCGCACCGGCTCGGCATGAACACCATCAAGTGGGAGCTCGAGGACCTGTCGTTCGCGACGCTCTACCCCAAGGTGTACGACGAGATCGTGCGGCTGGTGGCCGAGCGCGCGCCGGCGCGCGAGGAGTTCCTCTCAGGGGTCCGCGACCAGGTCAGCGAGGACCTCAGGGGCGCGAAGATCAAGGCGACGGTGACGGGCCGACCCAAGCACTACTACTCCGTCTACCAGAAGATGATCGTCCGGGGCCGCGACTTCGAGGACATCTACGACCTCGTGGCGGTGCGGGTCCTGGTCGACTCGGTGCGCGACTGCTACGCCGCGCTCGGGGCGCTGCACGCGCGGTGGAACCCCCTGCCGGGGCGGTTCAAGGACTACATCGCGATGCCGAAGTTCAACATGTACCAGTCCTTGCACACCACCGTCATCGGCCCCGAGGGCAAGGCCGTCGAGATCCAGATCCGCACCCACACCATGCACCGCCGGGCCGAGTACGGCGTCGCGGCGCACTGGAAGTACAAGGAGGACGGCACGGCGCCGGCCGCCGGGGCCAAGGACGGCGAGACGGGCCCGATCAACGACATGGCCTGGCTGCGCCAGCTGCTCGACTGGCAGAAGGAGACCGCCGACCCGGGGGAGTTCCTCGACTCACTGCGGTTCGAGATCAACGCCCGCGAGGTCTATGTCTTCACGCCGAAGGGCGAGGTCGTGGCGCTGCCGGCCGGCGCGACCCCGGTGGACTTCGCCTACGCGGTGCACACCGAGGTGGGCCACCACTGCATCGGCGGCCGCGTCAACGGCCGGCTCGTCCCGCTCGAGTCGACCCTCGAGAACGGCGACGTCGTCGAGGTGCTCACCTCCAAGGCTGATGGAGCCGGCCCCTCCCGCGACTGGCTCACGTTCGTCAAGTCGCCGCGGGCCCGCAACAAGATCAAGCAGTGGTTCTCCAAGGAGCGCCGTGAGGAGGCGATCGAGACCGGCAAGGACGCGATCGCCCGTGCCATGCGCAAGGAGGGCCTGCCGCTCCAGCGGCTGCTCACCGTCGAGACGCTGACCGGCCTCGCCTCCGAGCTGCGCTACCAGGACATCGACGCCCTGTATGCCGCGGTGGGCGAGGGGCACGTGTCCGCCCAGCACGTGGTGGGCCGGCTCGTGGTCTCCCTCGGGGGCGAGGAGGGCGCGTCCGAGGACCTCGCCGAGGCGACCACGCCGACGCGGTCGATGCGGCGGCGCACCGGCGACCCGGGTGTCGTCGTGGTCGGCACGGCCGACGTGTGGGTCAAGCTGGCCCGGTGCTGCACGCCCGTGCCGGGTGACCCGATCATGGGGTTCATCACCCGGGGCAACGGGGTGTCCGTGCACCGCACCGACTGCACCAACGCCGAATCCCTTCTCTCGCAACCGGATCGGATGATCGAGGTCGAGTGGGCGCCGTCGTCGGCGTCGGTCTTCCTCGTGCAGCTCCAGGTCGAGGCGCTGGACCGCAACCGCCTGCTGTCCGATGTGACGAGGGTGCTGTCGGACCAGCACGTCAACATCCTGTCCGCCTCCGTGCAGACTTCGCGCGACCGGGTCGCGATCAGCAAGTTCACCTTCGAGATGGGTGACCCGAGCCACCTCGAGCACGTGATGAAGGCCGTCCGGAAGATCGACGGGGTGTTCGACGTCTACCGGATCACGGGGACCAAGGCCACCGCCGCAAAGGCGTAGCTCCGCGCCGTCCCGGCCCGAACGCGCCTAGGAACCGAACTCGTCGACGTTGCCGCGGGCCTGGGCCAGCCACTGCTCCTGGGCCTCGAGCTTGGCCTGGGCGTCCTTGACCTTCTTCTCGTTGCCCGAGGCCTGGGCCTTGGCGAGGTCGTCGCGCAGTGCCGAGACCGAGGCCTCGAGCTGGTCGACCATGCTCTGGGCGCGGGCAGCGACCTCGGGGTTGGACTGCTTCCAGCGCTGGTCCTCGGCGTCACGGACGGCCTGCTCGATGCGGCGCATCCCCTTCTCCATCCGCTCCACGTCGCCGCGGGGCACCTTGCCGGCTGCATCCCACTTGTCCTGCAACGTGCGCAGCGCGGCCTTGGCGGCTTCGAGGTCCTTGACGGGGAGGATCGACTGGCCCTCCTTGAGCAGCTCCTCCTTGACGGCCAGGTTGCCGCGGAACTCGTCGTCATCCTTGGCCGCGATCTCGTCCTTCGCCGAGAAGAACGCGTCCTGGGCGGCCTTGAAGCGCTCCCACAGGGCGTCGTCGTCCGACCGCGACGCCCGTCCGGCCTGACGCCAGCGGTCCATCAGTCGCTTGAAGGCGCCGGCCGTCTGGCCCCAGTCGGTGCTGGTCGAGAGGGCCTCGGCCTCCTTGACGAGCTCCTGCTTGGCCGCCTTGGCCTCGGCCTGGGTGCCTTCGAGCTGGGCGAAGTGGACGCGTCGGGCCTTGTCGAACGAGTTGCGGGCCTGGCTGAACCGCTGCCAGAGGGCGCCTTCGGTCTCCCGGTCGAGGCGAGCCCCCTCACGCTGGTGCTTCTTCCAGGTGTCGAGCAGCTCGCGCATCCGGGCGCCACTGGTCTTCCACTGGATCTTGGCTTCGGGCTGCCCGGCGATCTTCTCGGCCTCGGCCACGATCGCCTCGCGCTCGACCGCCGCCGCGGCCCGCGCCGCGCTGCGCTCGGCGGACTCGGTGGCCTTGCGCGCCGCCACCAGGGCTGCGATCTCCTCGACCTTGGCGTCGAGGGCGGCGAGGTCGCCGACGACGTTGGCCCCCGTGCAGTGCTCGCGCAGCTTGGCCAGGCCCTCGGCCGCGTCCTTGGCCGACAGGTCCGTCGTGGTCAGCCGCTGGTGGAGCAGCTCCGCCGAGGCGTAGAGCTCGTCGTACTTGCGGGCGAAGTAGTGCAGGGCCTCGTCGGGGGTGGCTCCGGGGTAGGCACCCACCTCGCGCTCCCCGTCGGCGGTGCGGACGAAGACCGTGCCGTCCTCGCCGACGCGTCCGAAGGTCTCCGAGGGCGGCCCGGGCGGCGCGGCGACCGTCAGGGCGGCAGGCTGGGGGTGGGCGACCTTGCGGACCGCCGCCGGTGTCGGCACGGGGCCCGGCTTCGGGATCGGCCGCGGGACCGGCTTCGGCGCGGGTGCAGCGGCCTCGGGGGCAGCGTCGGGTTCCGGCGCCGCTGCGGCCTCGGGGGCGGCCTCGGGGGCGGGAGTCGGGGTGGAGTCGGGCTCGGTGTCGGGCTCGGGCGTCTGCTCGGTCACGGGTCAGGCCTTCTTCTCGGTCACAGCAACCTTGAGGATGCTGATGGGCGCGGCCGGGGCACCATCGGTGGCGCCCCCGCTCACGCCTGCTGCGGCGATCTTGTCGACAATATCCATACCGCCGGTCACCGTGCCGAAGATGGAGTAGCCCGCAGGCACACTGCTCAGGTCGGTGTCCCGGTAGACGATGAAGAACTGGTCGGCGTTGGAGTTCGGGTCGGTCGTGCGTGCCATGGCCAGGCTGCCGCGCGGGTACTTGCCGTCCTTGGGTGCGTTCTCGATGCCGTAGCTGTAGCCGGGGCCGGTCCCGGCGCCACCCATCGGGTCTCCGCACTGGAGGACGAACAGGGGGACCGGCTGCGCAACCTTCGTGATGCGGTGGCAGGGCGAGTCGGCGAAGTAGCCGGCCTTGGCCAGCCCGACGAACGAGGCGACCGTCTGGGGTGCCTTGGCGCCGTCGAGCCGGAGCGTGATGTCACCGCAGTTCGTGGTCACGACCGCCGTGAAGGTCTTGCCCGCCGCAGTGGCCTTGTTCGGCTTGGCGACCTTGGTGATCTTCGTGGGAACGGGGGGCGCCGGGGTGCAGCCCGCTACCGCCGCGGTCGTGGCCGAGGGGGCCGAGGTCGCGGAGGCCGAGGATCCCTTCGGCGCCGCGGCGGGGGTGGTGTCGTTCTTGAGCTGGGTGCTGAGGAAGACGAACCCGGCCACCACGACGAGCGTGGCGACCACGACCCCGAGGGCCTGGCGGTTGCGCGCGGCCTCCCGTTGCTGCTGGGCGCGCTTGGCATCGACCTTCATGGCACGGCGGCGCGCAGCGGCGCGCTCCTGTTCCCTCGTCACGCGCGCCAGTCTAGGCAGGAGGTCGGGTGACTAGGCTGCGGGCCGTGCTCACAGTCGCATTTCCCGCCGCCGCCTTCGACACCAACTGCTACGTCCTGGCCCCCGCCGCGGGGGAGGAGTGCGTGATCGTCGACCCCGGCATCGGGGTGGAGGAGACGCTGCGCGCAGTGCTCACCGAGCACCGGCTGCGCCCGGCCGCGGTGCTGCTGACCCACGGGCACATCGACCACGTGTACTCGGTGACGCCGGTCTGCGGAGCCGACACCGCGGCATACATCCACGGCGACGACCGCTATCGGCTGGTGGACCTGCTGGCGAACGTCAATCCCGGCCTGCTCGGCATGCTCGAGCAGCAGTTCGGCAGCAAGGCGACCTGGACCGAGCCCAGCAAGGTCGTCGAGATCCGGGACCGGGCCGCCCTGGAGCTGGCCGGCCTGACTTTCGAGGTGCTGCACGCACCGGGACACACGGAGGGGTCTGTCATGTATGCCGTGGACGCGGTGCCCGACGGCATCGCCGACCAGGTGGACGTCGACCGCACGGTGCTCAGCGGGGACGTGCTGTTCGCGGGCTCGATCGGGCGCACCGACCTTCCCGGCGGGGACCCCGCGGCGATGAACCGGTCGCTGCGCGACGTCGTGCTGCCACTGCCCGACACCACGCTCGTGCTCCCCGGTCACTACCAGGCCACCACCATGGACCGCGAACGGGCGACCAACCCCTATTTGCAAGGATTGGCCCCGTGAAGATCACCCCGATCAGCGGTTTCCCCGAGCACCTCCCGGCCGAGCGGATCATCGAGCAGCAGTTCCTCGACGTCATCCGCGAGACGTTCGAGCTGCACGGGTTCGCGTCGATCGAGACCCGCGCCGTCGAGCCGGTGGAGCGGCTGCTGGGCAAGGGCGGGGACGCCGACAAGGAGATCTACGCCGTCACGCGGCTGGCGGAGGCGTCCGAGGGACGCGCCGACTCCGATGCCGAGCTGGGCCTGCACTTCGACCTCACGGTGCCGTTCGCGCGGTACGTCCTGGAGAACGCGGGCCACCTGTCGTTCCCGTTCCGCCGGTACCAGATCCAGAAGGTCTGGCGTGGCGAGCGGCCCCAGGAGGGCCGGTACCGCGAGTTCACCCAGGCCGACATCGACGTGGTCGACGTCGGCGAGCTCGCCCCGCACTTCGAGGCGGAGATGCCGCTCGTCATCGCCGAGGTCTTCCGCAAGCTGCCCGTCGGCCGGATGGTCATCCAGGTCAGCAACCGCCAGATCCCCGAGGGGTTCTACCTCGGCATCGGTGTCGAGGACGTGGTCGGCACCCTGCGCATCGTCGACAAGCTCGACAAGCTCGGCCGGGCCAAGGTCAGGGAACTCCTCGTGGAGGCGGGCCGGACCCCCGAACAGGCTGACCAGTGCCTGGCGCTGGCGGCGATCCGCACCGAGGACCTCTCGTTCGTCGATCAGGTGCGCGCGCTCGGCGTCGAGCACCCGACCCTCGACGCGGGGCTCGACGCCTTGGCCGCCGTCATCCGGACCGGTCTCGATAACGCCCCGGGTGCCCTGGTCGCGGACCTCAAGATCGCGCGGGGGCTCGACTACTACACGGGCACCGTCTACGAGACCCAGCTGGTCGGCTACGAGTCGTGGGGCTCGTTCTGCTCCGGTGGCCGCTACGACTCGCTGGCCTCGGACGGGAGGACGACCTATCCCGGCGTCGGGATCTCGATCGGCGTCTCGCGGCTGCTCGGCCTGCTCATCGGCAAGGGCCTGCTCGTCGCCAGCCGCTCGACCCCGGCGTGCGTCCTGGTCGCGGTCAACGACGAGGAGAGCCGGGCGGTGTCCACCGGGGTCGCCACCGAGCTGCGGGCACGCGGCATACCGTGCGAGGTCGCGCCCAAGCCCGCCAAGTTCGGCAAGCAGATCAGGTATGCCGAGCGGCGGGGGATCCCGTACGTCTGGTTCCCCGGCGCAGCCGGCGACGGCGACGGCGAACGGGGCGACCAGGTCAAGGACATCCGCTCCGGCGACCAGGTCGACGCCGACGCCACCTCGTGGGAACCTCCGACCCAGGACCTGCGCCCGCAGGTCGTCCGCGCGCAGAGCTGAGCACCCATGGACGCGACCCGACCGTTCACCGAGACCCGCGCCAGCGGCGTGCAGCTGCACATCACCTCACTGCCGGGTGGCCGCCTCGGGCAGCCGGCCCGCGACTTCGTGGACTGGCTCGTCGAGGCCGGCCAGTCGGTGTGGCAGGTGCTGCCGGTGTCGATCCCCGACAAGCACCGCTCGCCCTACAAGTCCCCGTCGGCGTTTGCCGCGTCACCGGCCCTGCTCGAGCACCCGCAGGCTCCGGTGAGCGAGCAGGAGCTGCAGGACTTCGCCGCGCGTGAGGCCTACTGGGTCGACTCGTGGACGTCCTTCGGTGGTGACCTCGCCGACCAGGTGCGCTTCGACCGCGAGTGGTCGGCCCTGCGGGACTACGCCCACGAGCGCGGGATCCGCATCCTCGGAGACGTCCCCATCTACGTCGCGCCCGATGCCGCCGACGAGCGCGCCTGGCCGCAGTTCTTCCGCAACGACGCCGTGGCGGGCTGCCCACCCGACGCGTATGCCGCGACCGGCCAGCTGTGGGGCAACCCGCTGTACCGCTGGGACGTCCTGCGCGAGGACGGCTACACGTGGTGGGTCGAGCGGCTGCGGCGGACCTTCGCCCTGTTCGACCTCGTGCGCGTGGACCACTTCCGCGGGTTCGCGGCCTACTGGGCGATCCCGGCCGGCGACGACACGGCCCTCAACGGCCGGTGGGAGCCGGGCCCGGGGCGCGAGGTGTTCGACGCGGCAATCGCAGCCCTCGGACCGCTTCCCGTCCTCGCGGAGGACCTCGGTGACATCGACCAGCCGGTCATCGACCTGCGCAAGGCCCTGGGGTTCCCCGGCATGGCTGTCCTGCAGTTCGCCTTCGAGCCGGCCTACCAGTACAACGCCCACGACCCCGAGAACCACGAGCCCAACCAGGTCGTCTACACCGGCACCCACGACAACGACACGGTCTGCGGCTGGTGGTGGGACCTGCCGGACCACCGTCGGCAGCTGGCCCGCGAGGCCTGCCGACGAGCGGGGGTCGGAGCCGACGTCGACGCGGAGCCGTCCTGGGGGTTCATCGAGCTGGCCCTGCGCGGGCCGTGCGGGCTGTCGATGATGCAGGCCCAGGACGTGCTCGCCCTGGGCTCGTCGGCGCGGATGAACGCTCCCGGCATCGAGGGCGGCTGGTCGTGGCAGATGGAGCCGGGAGCACTCACCTCCGCGCACGCCGCCCGGCTCCGGGCCCTCACCGAGGCGACCGGCCGACTCGCGACCCCTCGTTCGAGGTAGACCCGCCGGGATATCCCGGCGGGTCTACATCGAACCGGTGGAGGGGAGGGGCGGGCGCAGTCCGGTGTCCCGCAGCTCGAGCAGGGCCAGCGCCCGGATCGTGGCCTCGTCACCACGGCGCCAGGCACCCGTGGGATCCGAGGAGATGGCGGCGAGCTTGCGCATCGGCTGACCCGCCATGGCGCGCAGGGCGAACAGGTCGAGGTCGGCCGCGTCGTCGATGAACCGCTGCGCAGCGCTGGCCCGGCGGACGAAGCGCCCCCGCTGGACCACCCAGACCAGCCCGACGATGAGGATCGGGACGAGGGCGGTGACCCATCCCAGGATGGTGGCCAGCCTCGTGACCGCATCGACGAGGTCGCTGCCAGCGTGCTCGATCGTCGTCCCCGCCGCGCTGGCCTGCCGGAACGGCGCGGCGATCCTGTCGCCCACCAGCGGCAGCCCGCGCACCGAGTCGCCCGCGCTGGTCATCTCGTGACGGAACCCCGACCCGGCCGTCTGCAGCTGGTGACCCGGGGTGGCGAGCTGCATGGTGGTGTCGTGGACGAGGCGGCCCACCCACGCCCACAGGCATACCCAGGCGAGCATCCCCACGTCGGCGAGGATCTGGACAGTGCGGCGGCCCGGCAGGTCGGCATAGAGCTTCATGCGACCTAGACTCCCATCCGTGCCACCCTCGAGCGCGATGGAGCGCGCCGTCCGCGGTTGGCTGAACCACCTGGACGTCGAGCGAGGCGTCGCCGCCAACACCCTCACGTCGTACCGGCGCGACCTGGCGCGCTACACGGCATACCTCGCCTCCCGGGGCGTTCAGGACCCGGCGGCGGTCACCGAGGCGCACGTGAGCGACTTCCTCGCGACGTTGCGCGAAGGGACCCCCGACCACCCACCGCTCGCGGCGTCGTCGGCCGCCCGGACCCTGGTCGCGGTCCGCGGCTTCCACCGGTTCCTCGTGCTCGAGGGGGACCTGCCGACCGACCCCGCCTCGGCCGTCAGCCCGCCGCAGCCGCCCGCGCGGCTGCCCAAGGCGATCAGCATCGAGGACGTGGAACGACTGCTGGCAGCCGCCAGCGTGGGGGACACCCCGGGCTCGCTGCGTGACCGCGCCCTGCTCGAGATCCTCTACGGCACCGGGGCGCGCATCTCCGAGGCGGTCGGCCTCGACGTCGACGACATCGACACGCAGGACGGGGTGGTCCGGCTGTTCGGAAAGGGCAGCAAGGAGCGCATCGTGCCCCTCGGCTCGTATGCCGCGCAGGCCCTGGGCGCGTACCTCGTCCGGGGCCGCCCCACCTTCGCGGTCAAGGGCAAGGGGACGCCTGCGGTCTTCCTCAACCAGCGGGGCAGCAGGCTGTCGCGCCAGTCGGCCTGGGCCGTGCTGCGCGCGGCGGCCGAACGCGCCGACCTCGGTGGACACCTGTCGCCGCACACCCTGCGCCACTCGTTCGCCACCCATCTGCTCGACGGTGGCGCCGACGTCCGCGTGGTCCAGGAGCTGCTGGGGCACGCGTCGGTGACCACGACCCAGATCTACACCCTGGTGACAGTTCAGCGACTGCGTGAGGTCTATGCCCAGAGTCACCCCCGTGCCCGCTGATAGGGTCGTGCCGATCAGCGCGAGGCTGACCGACGAACGCCAACTCACCGGGAGTGAAACGCCTGTGGAATCTGAGGTGACCACGCAGGAGCAGTCGCCGCCCAGCCGTTCGGGCGCCACCTCCGAGTCGGCCCCCAACGGTGCTGATCGTGACTACGTGCACCTGCCCGGGACCGAGACCGCCGGCGCCGGCCAGATCGGCCCAACAGGACGCCCGATGCCGGTCTTCCCCGACCCGCAGCCCCTCGCCGCCCACGGCCCGGCCCGCATCATCGCCATGTGCAACCAGAAGGGTGGCGTCGGCAAGACGACGACGACCATCAACCTCGGTGCCGCCCTGGCCGAGGTCGGCCGTCGCGTGCTCCTGGTCGACTTCGACCCGCAGGGTGCCCTGTCGGTGGGGCTCGGCGTCCGCGCCAACGAGCTCGACGTCACGATCTACAACCTGCTCGTCGAGCGGGGCCACGACGTGCGCGACGTCATCCAGGCCACCGCGACCGAGAACCTCGACGTCATCCCGGCCAACATCGACCTGTCCGCCGCCGAGGTGCAGCTCGTCGGCGAGGTCGCCCGCGAGCAGATCCTCGCGAGGGTGCTGCGACCGGTCATGGACGACTACGACGTCATCATGATCGACTGCCAGCCCTCCCTGGGACTGCTGACGGTCAACGCGCTGACCGCGGCCCACGGGGTCGTGATCCCTCTCGAGTGCGAGTTCTTCGCCATGCGTGGGGTCGCCCTGCTGGTCGAGACGATCGAGAAGATCACCGACCGCCTCAACCCCCGCCTCCAGGTGGACGGCATCCTCGCGACGATGTACGACTCGCGCACGCTGCACAGCAAGGAGGTCGTGCGCAGCGTCGTCGACCACTTCGGCGACCAGGTGTTCCACACCGTCATCAGCCGCACGGTCAAGTTCCCGGATGCCACCCTCGCGGCCGAGCCGATCACGACCTACGCCTCGACGCACGCCTCCGCCGCGTCATACCGGCAACTCGCCCGAGAGCTGATCGCCCGTGGTGGGGCGGCCTGACGAGGTGAGCCAGGAGGCCCTCGCCACTGCGCCGGGAGGCGCGGTGGAGCCCAGCGACGTCCAGTCCGGTCTGACGCCCGGTGGCGTGATCACCCGACGCGGCGGGTCCACACCGTTCCAGGTCCACCTGGACAACTTCTCGGGGCCCTTCGACCTGCTCCTCGGGCTGATCAGCAAGCACAAGCTCGACATCACCGAGATCGCCCTCGCGAAGGTCACCGACGAGTTCATCGCCCACATCAAGGCGGCGCAGTCGTCGGACAGCGAGTGGGACCTCGGTCAGGCCTCGGAGTTCCTGCTCATCGCCGCCACCCTGCTGGACCTCAAGTCCGCGCGGCTGCTCCCGCAGACCGGCCCGCAGGACGAGGAGGACCTCGCCCTCATCGAGGCGCGCGACCTGCTCTTCGCCCGGTTGCTCCAGTACCGCGCGTTCAAGGACATCGCCTTCACCTTCGGCGAGCGGATGGCCACGGCGGGGCGGATGACACCCCGCCAGGCGGGCCTCGAACCCCAGTTCGCCCGCCTCCTGCCCGAGCTGGTCATGGGCATCACGCCCGAGCAGCTGGCCATGATCGCAGCGAGGGCCATGGTCCCCAAGGTCGCGCCGAGCGTCGGCCTCGACCACCTCCACGCGCCCCAGGTCAGCGTCCGGGAACAGGCCGGCATCCTCGGTGTGAGGCTCCGCGCCGAACGCGTCTGCTCGTTCCGCGCGCTGGTGGCGGATGCCGACTCGACGCTGGTGATCGTGGCGCGCTTCCTGGCCCTCCTGGAGCTGTTCCGAGAGGCGGCGATCGCCTTCGAACAGGCCGAGGCGCTCGGCGAGCTGACGGTCCGCTGGACCGGGGGCGACGAGCGCGAGATCGAGGTCAGCGACGAGTTCGACGTCACCGACCAGACAGCCGAGACCGATCAGACAGCCGAGACCGACGTGACCGATGAGCAAGCAACCGAGGGGAAGGTCGACGATGAGTGACCTGGAGGTCGTGTCCGACCACGACGACGACCACGAGCCCGACCACGAGCCAGAGCCGGACGAGGCTGCCGACGAGCAGTTCGCCTTCGACGTCAACGACTTCCCCGGGGGCGCCCGCAGCGCCATCGAGGCCGTGCTCATGGTGGTGGACGAGCCGATCACGGAGATGTCGCTCGCCTCGGCGCTCGAGCTGCCCGTGGACGACGTCCGCGGCCACCTCACCGAGCTCGAGGCGGAGTATGCCGCGGACCAGCGTGGTTTCACCCTCCGCTCCGTGGCGGGCGGGTGGCGGATCTACAGCCGGTCCGACTACGCCCCCGTGGTCGAGAAGTTCCTCCTCGACGGCCAGCAGGCCAAGCTGACCCAGGCGTCGCTGGAGACCCTGGCGGTGATCGCCTACCGCCAGCCCATCTCGCGGTCGCGGGTCAGCGCCGTCCGGGGCGTCAACGTCGACGGGGTGGTCCGCACCCTGCTCAACCGCGGGCTCATCGAGGAGCTCGGGTCCGACGGCGACGGCGGCGCCTTCCTCTACGGCACCACCGACTACTTCCTCCAGCGCCTCGGTCTCGGCAGCCTCGACGAGCTGCCCGCCCTGGCGCCCTACCTCCCCGAAGTCGACCTGCTCGACGAGATCGCAGAACAAGGACGCAGATGACACCCCCACGCAGCAGAGGAAGTGCCGGCCAGGGCGGCGGGAACGCAGGCGGCGGGCGCGCCGGAGGCGGCCGGTCCGGCGGACCGCGGTCCGCCGGACCGCGTGGCGGTGGCCCGCGGGCGTCCGAGGGTGGCCGTCCCGAGCGTCCCCAGCGCGGCAGCTCGGGCACGACCAAGAAGAGCCAGCCCACCCGCGTGCCCCACGAGCGAGCCGCTCCCGAGGTCGACGTGCACGACCCCGACGGCATCCGGCTGCAGAAGCTCCTCGCCGCCGCCGGCGTCGGCTCGCGGCGGGTCTGCGAGAACCTCATCAGCGCAGGCCGGGTGGAGGTGGACGGCATCATCGTGACCGAGCTCGGCGTGCGGATCCGCCCCGACCAGACCGTCCACGTCGACGGGGTCAAGGTCCAGCTCGACGAGACCCGTGTCTACTTCGCCTTCAACAAGCCCCTGGGCGTGGTCACCACCATGAACGACGAGCTCGGGCGGATCAGCATCGGCGACTACGTCGGCAACCGCCACGAGCGGCTGTTCCACGTCGGACGGCTCGACGCCGACACCGAGGGCCTGCTCATCCTCACCAACGACGGCGAGCTCGCGCACCGCCTCCAGCACCCCCAGTACGGCGTGCTCAAGACCTACCTGGCCCAGATCCGCGGACCGGTGCCACGCGACATCGGCAAGCAGCTGCGCGAGGGCGTCCAGCTCGAGGACGGCCCCGCGTCGGTCGACTCGTTCAAGGTGGTCGACTCCCAGCCGGGCAAGGCCCTGGTCGAGGTGATCCTCCACGAAGGGCGCAAGCACATCGTGCGCCGCCTGCTGGATGCCGTGGGCCACCCGGTGATCAGCCTGGTGCGGGTCCAGGTCGGGCCGATCTACCTCGGCGACACCAAGCCGGGCAAGATGCGCAAGCTCAACAAGGCGGAGGTCGGCCAGCTCTACACCGCGGCTGGAATGTGAGCGCACGGCTCCGCGGCCGTCGGTAGCCTTCCCGTCGTGACCACCAGCGTCCGCATCGTCGGCACCGGCCTCATCGGCACCAGCCTGGGCATCGCCCTGACCCGTGCCGGGTGTGCCGTGGTCCTCGTCGACCCGTCGCCGACGGCGGTGGCCCTCGCCCGCGACCTCGGCGCCGGGCGAGTGGCCGACACGGACGACTCGCCGCCTGACGTCGTCGTCGTCGCCGCGCCACCGGACGTGGCGGGCTCGGTCGTCGCCGACGAGCTCGAGGCGTGGCCCGATGCGGTGGTGACCGACGTGGCGTCGGTCAAGGTCGCAGTGCTCGAGGACGTGCGCCGACGGGGCGCGGACCTGTCCCGGTATGCCGGATCGCACCCGATGGCGGGTCGCGAGAGGTCCGGCGCCGTGGCCGCCCGGGGTGACCTCTTCGACGGCCGCGCCTGGGTAGTGGTGCCGAACGACCTCTCGTCGGACCGGGCGATCTCGGCGGTCAGGGAGCTGGCCACCGCGGCCGGTGGCACCGTCTCGACGATGAGCCCGCAGGAGCACGACGCCGCGGTGGCGGTGGTGTCCCACGTGCCCCAGCTCGCCTCGTCCCTGGTCGCGGGGCGGCTGCGGGAGCTCACGGATCGCGCGGTGGCGCTGTCGGGACAGGGCATCCGGGACGTCACGAGGGTGGCCGCCAGTGACCCGCAGCTCTGGACCCAGATCCTGGCCGGCAACGCCACGGCCGTCCGGGAGGTCCTCGCCCACGTCCACGCCGAGCTCACCGAGGTCATCGGCGCCCTGGACGTGCTCGCGGACGGCGACGGGGTGGGCGCGCGCGAGGTGCTGGCCCGGATCGTCGCGCAGGGCAACGCCGGCCACGCCCGCATCCCCGGCAAGCACGGCGCCGCTCCCACGGCATACAGCGTGGTCGTGGTGCTGGTGCCCGACCGGCCGGGCGAGCTCGCGCGGCTGCTGCACGACGTCGGGGACGCCGGCGTCAACCTCGAGGACCTGCACCTCGAGCACGGGATGGGGCAGCCCTTCGGCCTGGCCGAGATCTCCGTGCTGCCCGCCGTCGCCGAGCGGCTCGGCGACGAGCTGACGGCGCGGGGCTGGCGGCTGCACGGCTGAGCCGCCCTCACCTTCGCGGGAGACGGGGGCTGGCCCATAGGCTTGCCTGTCATGAACAGCACGCACCTCGTCGTCGCGGTCGACGGACCGTCGGGCTCGGGCAAGTCGAGCGTGTCCCGCGCCGCGGCCACGGCCCTCGGGGTCGGGTACCTCGACACCGGTGCCATGTACCGCGCCGTCACCTGGTGGTGCCTCGCGGAGGGCGTCGACCTGCTCGACCAGCAGGCAGTCGCGCAGGCCACCCGCGAGATCCCGCTCGAGATGGGCACCGACCCGGCCCGTCCCAGTGTCGTGGTGAGCGGTCGCGAGATCGAGGACGACATCCGCACGACCCGGGTCAGCGAGGCCGTGTCCAAGGTCGCGACCAACACCTTGGTCCGCCCGATCCTGCAGCAGCTCCAGCGTGAGCTCATCGACGAGATCGCCACCCGCACCGGGGGAGTCGTCGCCGAGGGCCGCGACATCACCACGGTCGTCGCCCCCGACGCGGACGTGCGCATCCTGCTGACGGCCAGCGTCGAGGCGCGGCTGCGGCGACGGTCCAAGGAGCTGCACGGCCACGCCGCCGAGCACGCGGTCGAGGCGACCCGCGACCAGATCGTGCGCCGCGACGCCGACGACTCCACGGTGTCGGACTTCATGGAGGCCGCCGAGGGCGTGACCCTGGTCGACACCTCCGACCTCGACTTCGACCAGAGCGTCCAGGCCCTGCTCGACGTCGTGCGCAGCGAGGCCCCGGACAAGGTCCCTGCGTGACCGCTCTCGGACGGGCTGGTCGGCTGCTGTCCTGACCGGCCGCCAAAGTGCGCGACAATGGTCTGCGGCCACGCGGCACACCTGCCCGCGGTCCGGCCCCCACGAGCAACGCAAGGAACCCCCGAAGTGAGCGAGAACCTGACCGACGACTCCACCGTCGAGCGCGCCCTGCGCGTCGGACTGGACGAGTTCGACCTCAGTGAGGAGGACCGCTCACTCATCGACGGCGAGTACGACGAGGACGGGTATGCCGTCGTCGACGGTCCGCTGCCCGTGGTCGCCGTCGTGGGTCGCCCCAACGTCGGCAAGTCCACCCTGGTCAACCGCATCCTCGGACGACGCGAGGCCGTCGTCGAGGACGTCCCGGGCGTGACCCGCGACCGGGTGGCGTACGACGGCGAGTGGACCGGGCGCCGTTTCACGCTGGTCGACACCGGCGGCTGGGAGATCGACGCCACGGGGATCCATCTGCGCGTCGCCGAGCAGGCCGAGGTCGCGGTGGACCTGGCCGACGTCGTGATGTTCGTCGTGGACGCCACCGTCGGTGCCACCGACGACGACGAGGCCGTGGTCAAGCTGCTGCGGCGGTCGGGCAAGCCGGTCGTCCTCGTGGCCAACAAGGTCGACGACCAGCGCACCGAGGCCGACGCCGCCGCCCTCTGGAACCTCGGGCTCGGCCAGCCCTGGCCCGTCTCGGCCCTGCACGGCCGGGGCAGCGGCGACGTCCTCGACGCCGTCCTCGACGTGCTGCCGAGCATCTCCGCCAACGCCGACGCCTACCAGCGCGGCGGCCCGCGACGCGTCGCCCTGGTCGGGCGACCCAACGTCGGCAAGTCCTCGCTGCTCAACAAGCTGGCCGGCGAGGACCGCGTCGTGGTCGACAACGTGGCGGGCACGACGCGTGACCCGGTGGACGAGTTCATCGAGCTGGGTGGCAAGACCTGGCGCTTCGTCGACACCGCCGGCATCCGTCGCCGCGTGCACCAGTCCCGCGGCGCCGACTTCTACGCCTCGCTGCGCACCCAGACCGCCCTGGAGAAGGCCGAGGTCGCGGTCGTCCTCATCGACGCCGAGCAGTCCATCGCCGAGCAGGACGTCCGCGTCGTGCAGCACGTGATCGACGCCGGTCGCGCCCTGGTCGTGGCCTACAACAAGTGGGACCTGCTCGACGAGGAGCGTCGCCACTACCTCGAGCGCGAGATCGAGCGCGAGCTGGTCCAGGTGCCGTGGGCGCCGCGCGTCAACATCTCGGCCAAGACCGGGCGTTCGGTCGAGAAGCTCGTGCCGGCCCTGGAGCGTGCCCTGGAGTCGTGGGACTACCGCGTGCCGACCGGTCGGCTCAATGCCTTCTTCGGCGAGATCGTGGCTGCCCACCCGCACCCGGTGCGTGGTGGCAAGCAGCCGCGCATCCTGTTCGCCACGCAGGCCTCGACCCGTCCGCCGCGGTTCGTGATCTTTGCGTCCGGCTTCATCGAGGCGGGGTACCGCCGCTTCCTCGAGCGGCGGCTGCGTGAGGAGTTCGGCTTCGAGGGCACCCCCATCGAGGTGTCCGTCCGGGTCCGCGAGAAGCGCAAGCGCAGGTAGCCGTGGGCACGGCATACCGATTTCAAGCGGAGGTATGCCGTGCGCTAGGGTTTCGTTCGCTCCCGCGGTCCTGCTTCGGCTGGATCCGGCGTGGGCAAGCCACGGGCTGTGGCGCAGCTTGGTAGCGCACTTGACTGGGGGTCAAGGGGTCGCAGGTTCAAATCCTGTCAGCCCGACCAGCCGAGGCCTGACCTGTCACCGCAGGTCAGGCCTCGTTCTCTTGGTCGACGACGGTGGCGACGACGCACCAGGCGGACGCATCCACGGTGAACCCGCCCTCCGGGACCCTGCGTCGGCACTCCTGGCGGAGGGCGTCACGGCGGGCCTCGTCGAGCCCGGCCACGTACTGTCCCGCCGGGCCGACGCCGAGGGTGTAGGGCTCCCACCACTGCTCGAAGGACTCGAACGGGACTGAGACCGTCAGGACCGTCTCGTCGAGCCGGTCGATGCCCGCGGCACGGAACAGGCTGGCCAGGTCGCCTTCCCTGACCCCGGCGTAGTCCTCCTCGCCCTCCGCCTGGGGATCGACCGACCGCACGGCCTCCCAGAACAGCGACAGCGGGCCGGCGCTGGTCGCGTGGTTCCACACGGTGGCCGCGACCACGCCGCCCGGCCTCGTCACCCGCGCCATCTCGCGAAGTCCGGCGACCGGGTCGCTCATGAAGTGCACGACGAGCGAGGCGAGGGCCGCGTCGAAGGCGGCGTCCGGGAAGGGCAGTGACTCCGCCCGCCCCTGCTGGATGTCCACCCCGGGGAAGCGCTCCCGCGCCGCGGCGACGAAGGGTTCGGAAGGGTCGACAGCACTCACGCCGTCGTCGCCCAGCAGGGCGACCAGCCGGGCCGTGAGCGCCCCCGGGCCGCACCCGACGTCCAGGGCCCGTCGAGCTCGACCCAGCCGTGCGACCTCGACGAACTGGTCGGCCAGCGGCTCGGAGAACCGCCCCATGAAGCGACCGTAGGCCTGCGCCGGCACCTGGAAGCTCATCGCGTCACCCCGCGGGGCTGCTCCATGGGCACGTGGGCGACGACCCACTCCGTCAGCGGGCGGATCGCCTCCCACGACGACCGGATGTGGTCCAGGGCAGCAGGTGTCGCCAGCCAGTCCGGCGAGCCCACCCGCTGGAGCGCCATGATCTCCTTGCGCCGCAACAGCTCCAGCCGAGGGTGGTCGGCGTCGTAGCCCTTGGGACGGGTCTTGAGGATGTCGCCCTCCAGCCCGAAGCCCGCCCGGGCGAGCTCGGTCACGATGCCCTCGAGCTCGACGCCGGAGCCCTCAGCCGCGATCGCCCTGCGGAACGACTCCGTCTGGGCGGGGGAGTGGGTGCGGAATCCGCCCCCGACCGCCAGTCCGTCACCGCTGAGCTGCACGTAGTACCCCACCCCCGCGTCATGACCAACGATCGCACCCTGGTGGGTCTTGTAGGGCGACTTGTCGGCGCTGAACCGGATGTCGCGGTTCGGCCGGAACAGCTTCGCCGGGCCGAACTCGTCCGCGAGCGCGTCAACGAGCGTCAGCATCGGCTCGCGCACGTCTCGCTCCCACTGCGCCTTGTTGGCCGCCCAGAACTCCTTGGTGTTGTTGTCCTCCAGCTCCTGGTAGAAGCGCACACCCCAGTCCGGGAAGCCCTCGAAGCCCGCACCTGCAGCCATGGCGCCCACTCTGCCACGCGGCATACCCTCGCGGTCATGAAGTTCACGGCGCAGGTCCAGCAGGCAGGCAGGACGGCGACGGGCATCGAGGTGCCACCGGAGGTGGTCGACGCCCTCGGGGGAGGTCGCCGTCCCAAGGTGAGCGTCACGATCAACGGCGCGACGTATCGCAGCAGCATCGCCGTGATGAACGGGACCTACATGGTCGGCGTCAGCGCGCAGAACCGTGCCCTCACCGGAGTCAGTGGCGGGGACGTCGTCGAGGTGGGCCTCGAGCTCGACACAGCGCCGCGCGAGGTCGAGGTGCCCGAGGACCTCGCCGCAGCGTTGGAGGTGGTCCCCGAGGCACGGGCGGCCTTCGCCCGACAGTCGTACAGCCACCAGCGGGCGCACGTCGACGCCATCAACGACGCCAGGACTCCCGAGACGCGCCGCCGACGCATTGCCAAGGCCGTCGAGATGGTGCAGACCAAGGCCCGAACGGAAGCGGGTTAGAGACAGCGGTCAGACGACGGCGGAGATCCGACGGATGGCCTCGCGCAGGATGTCGGGGGAGGTGCCGAAGTTCAGCCGCGCGTGACCGGCACCCCCCGCGCCGAACCCGGGACCGGGGTGCAGGGCCACCCTGGCGCGTTCGCGCAGCACGGTTGCCGGATCGTCGCCGAGCCCCAGCGCGCTGAAGTCCAGCCAGGCCAGGAAGGTGCCCTGTGGCACGCGGTAGCCGACTTCGGGCAGGTGCTCCGAGAGCAGGGCGGCGACCAAGCGGCGGTTCTCGTCGAGCCCCCTCAGCAGGGCATCCAGCCACGGCCCACCCTCCAGGTAGGCGGCGCGGTGCGCGATCACCCCGAGGTGGCTGGCCCCGTGCGACACCTCCTCGGGCATCCGGGTCAGGTCGTCGGTGGCGTCCGGTCCCGGCACTGCCACCGCAGCCTTGAGCCCGGCCAGGTTGAACGCCTTCGAGGCGGACATGAGCGCGATCGACCTGGACCCGGCCGCCAGCGAGGCCACTGACGTGAAGATCGCCCCCTCGGGCACCACTGGCGCGTGGATCTCGTCGGCCACGACGCGCACGTCGAAGGACTCCGCCAGCTCGAGGGCGGCCGTGAGCTCCTCGGGGGTGTGCACCGCTCCGGTCGGGTTCTGCGGGTTGCACAGCAGGTATGCCGCGCGGCCACCACCGCGGGTGCCCTCCGCGAGTGCCTGCTCCAGCGACGCGAGGTCGATCCGGCCCGCCGGGTCGAGGGGCGCCTCCACCACGCGACGGCCCAGGTGGCTGACGAAGTCGAAGAACGGCGGGTACACCGGGGAGTTGACCACCACCGCGTCCCCCGGGCCGGTCAGGAGCTTGAGCACCTCGACCACCCCGAGCATCACGTCGGGGACGAGGTGCATCGTCGTCGGGTCAGGCTTCCACGCCCACCTCTGCGAGGCGAAGGACGACAGCGCTTCCGCGTAGTCGGCGGCCCACGGGTAGCCGGTGTCGCCGCGCTGCATGGCGTCCGCGACCGCCCGCTGGATCGGCTCGGCGGGGACGACGTCCATCTCGGCGACCCACAGGGGCAGCACGTCAGGGTCGTACAGCCGCCACTTCACGCTGCGTCGCTCACGAAGGCGATCGAGGCCGGGACCGAGGAGGGGGTTGTCGACCATCGGGTTGCCCATGCCTGCGAACTCTACGACGGGGCGGCCGTTAGGCTGCCTGCGTGCCAGCACGCGACGACCGGGGGAGCCGCGACGGCGGGAGCCTCGTGAGCGAGCCCGTGGTCTCGGACAGGGTGCTTACCCTGCCCAACGTGCTCTCCGTGCTGCGGCTCGTGGGCGTGCCGATCTTCCTGTGGGCCATCCTGGCCGAGCACGACATCATCGCGCTCGTCACCCTCATGCTGTCCGGCGTCAGCGACTACCTCGACGGCAAGATCGCGCGTCGCTTCGGGCTGGAGTCCCGCCTCGGCCAGCTCCTGGACCCGTTCGCGGACCGGCTCTACATCGCCACCACCCTGCTCGGGCTGGCCCTGCGCCACATCATTCCGTGGTGGCTGGTGGGCGTCCTGGTCAGCCGGGAGGTGCTGCTCGCAGCGGTCCTGTGGTGGATCCGGCGCTACGGCCAGACCGGCCTGCCGGTGCACTTCGTCGGCAAGGCAGCGACGTTCAACCTGCTCTACGCCTTCCCCCTGCTCCTGCTCGGCGAGGGGACGAGCACCTTCGCCCACTGGGCCCTGCCGATCGGCTGGGCGTTCGCGTGGTGGGGCACCGTCCTCTACTGGGTCGCCGGGGTCATGTACATCGTGCAGGCCCGGCAGGTGGTCGCCGCTCACCCGGTGCCGGCGCGATGAGCACCAGGCCCACGTCGCACCGCGACGAACCACCACCGGTCACCCCCGCGGGACGTCGCCTCGACGAGTCCATGACCCTGCTCATCTCGATGATGGAACGGCCCCTGGACCCCGGGTATGCCGCCGCCGCGGCCGAGCGCGAGGCCGCCGGCCTGCCACCGAGCACCGGCACGCAGACCCCGGTCGTCGTGGTGGCCTCCGTGGTGGCAGGGCTGCTGTTCGCCCTGGGTGCCGTCGCGCTGCGTACCCCCTCGTCGTCCGCCATCACTGCCAAGGCCAACCTGGTCAGCCAGATCCAGACGCGCCGCGCCGCGGTCGAGAAGCAGGGGGTGGCCCTGCGCGCACTGCAGTCCCAGCTGGACAAGCTCCAGGCGCAGGCCCTCGGGCAGGACGGGTCGTCGCTGAAGAGCCGGCTGGCCACGCTGACGCTGGCAGCGGGCGCCGAGCCCGTCACGGGCAAGGGGATCAAGGTCGTGCTCGACAACGCCCCGGGCAGCGGCGGCACGAGTGCCGACGGGAACCCACGCACGAGCGCGAAGAAGGACGACGGCAAGGTCTTCTCCAAGGACCTGCAGATCGTCGTCAACGGCCTCTGGGAAGCCGGAGCGGAGGCGATCTCGGTCAACGGCCAGAGGCTGACCTCCACGTCGGCCATCCGCTTCGCGGGCGAGGCGATCCTGGTCAACTTCCGTCCACTCGCCAGGCCCTACACGATCAGCGTGATCGGGGACCCCGCGAGCCTGCAGGTCGAGTTCGCGGGCAACGACGGCGGGGCGTACGCGCGCGCCCTCAAGGACAACTACGGGATCCGTGTTTCCATTGACGCCGCGGACAAGCTCACCCTGCCGGCCGCCACGTCCTTCACCGTGCGTGCGGCGAGGGTCCCCAAGCCGCAGAGCAGCGCCCCGGCCCCGACCGGCTCCAGCTCACCCAGCTCACACAGTCCGTCCACTACGCCCAGTCCGTCCACTACGCCCACGTCTGCGAGTTCACCGTGATACCCCTGCTCGGCCTCATCGGCGGCGTGCTGGTGGGACTCCTCTGGGGTCCCGACGTGCCGATCGCCCTCCAGCCCTACCTGCCCATCGCCGTCATCGCGGCGCTCGACGCGGTCTTCGGAGCGGTCCGGGCGGTTCTCGACGGCATCTTCAACGACAAGGTGTTCGTCGTGTCCTTCCTGGCGAACGTCGTGGTCGCGGCGTTCATCGTCTTCCTCGGTGACCAGCTGGGCGTGGGCTCGCAGCTCAGCACCGGCGTCGTCGTCGTGCTCGGGGTGCGGATCTTCTCCAACGTCGCCTCGATCCGCCGGCACCTGTTCAAGGCATGACCGCCGACCGGCCAGGCCTCCCGGGCTCGGGCACCCCGGGCACCCCGCAGCCCGTGGACTCGTCGTGGCGGACGCTCTTCCGGATGGCGCGCCCGAGGGCGACCCGGGCCAACGCCTTCGCCGCCCTCCTGGCGATCGTGCTCGGCTTCGCCATCGCGACCCAGGTGCAGCAGACCAACCAGAGCGGGCTGGAGCAGCTGCGCGAGGACGAGCTGGTGCGCATCCTCGACGACGTCAGCCAGGAGCAGAGCCGGCTGGCGGCGGACACCCGCGCGCTCGAGGTGAGCCGCGACAAGCTGGTCTCGGGGGTCGACTCCAGCGCCGAGGCGCTGAAGTCCGCCCAGCAGCGGCTCGACACCCTGGGGATCCTCACCGGCACGGCGCCGGCCACCGGCCCGGGTGTCGTCATCACCATCAGCGACGCCGACCACAAGATCACCGCGGCCCGGCTGCTCGACGCCCTCCAGGAGCTGCGCGACGCCGGAGCCGAGGCCGTCCAGATCGGGGACGTGCGCGTCGTGGCCGAGACCTGGTTCGCCGACGCAGACGGCGCGATCGAGATCGGGGGGGAGCGCGTCACCCAGCCCTATGTGATCAAGGCCATCGGCGACAGCGCGACGATGGCCTCGGCGATGGACATCCCCGGTGGCGTGAGCGAGTCCGTCCGCGGAGACGGTGCGGTCATCACGGTCGTGCAGTCCAACGACGTCGCGATCACCGCGTTGCACAGTCTGAGCGAGCCTCGTTACGCTCGGCCCGTCCCGGCGCCGTCTCCCTGAGCTCTTCACCCGCAGTACCTGGTGCCGCAGCCCCGCACTCCCGCAGTCCCGCCCTGTGACCCGCCGGCACGGCAGTCGCCGACAGGTCCGTCCCCACCACCACCCACCGAGGAGCATCATGAGCGAGCTGGACTACCCCCAGGACCTGCGTTACACGGCGGAGCACGAGTGGGTGCGGTCGGGCGACGACGGCACGGTGCGGATCGGCATCACCTCGTTCGCCCAGGACTCCCTGGGTGACGTGGTCTACGTCAGCCTGCCGGCGGTGGGCGACACCGTCGCTGCCGGCGACGCGTGTGGCGAGGTCGAGTCGACCAAGTCGGTCAGCGACCTGTACGCACCGCTCGCCGGTGAGGTGACGGCGGTCAACGACTCCCTCGACTCCACCCCCGAGCTCGTCAACAGCGACCCCTACGGCGAGGGCTGGATGTACGAGCTGCGCCCGGCGGACGCCGCGGCCGTCGACGCCCTGCTCGACCCGGCGGCATACCAGGCCCTTCTCGGCTGACCCGCCGGGACGCGTCGTTCGCAGATTTCGCTGCGGACGACCCCGGCGTCCCCTAGGGTGTGTGCTTTGCTAGAGGGGGCGGACAGAACCATCACGAGGAGTGCGGACCTGATGAGCGGCACCGAGAACGACGACCAGACATCGCGGTCCCACGAGCCGACGACCATGCGGTTGCCCGGCATCCACGACCTCGAGCAGGTCGACACCAGCGCCGAGGTCGAGATCGCCCTGAGCAAGGCCGACCAGGCCACCGTGGACGCCCTGCGGCCGGGCACCGCGCTGCTGGTCGTCCTGCGGGGCCCCAACACCGGCGCCCGGTTCCTCCTCGACGACGACGAGGTCAACTCGGGGCGACACCCTGACAGCGACATCTTCCTCGACGACGTCACGGTCTCACGCAAGCACGCCAACTTCCGCCGCGAGGGCAACACGTTCGTGGTGCGCGACGTGGGCTCGCTCAACGGCACCTACGTCAACCGCGAGCGGATCGACCAGGCCACGCTGCAGACGGGTGACGAGGTCCAGATCGGCAAGTTCCGCCTCGTGTTCTACGCCGGCAAGGCCTGAAGCACCTGGTGAGTGCCCGTACGGCGCGACAGTCCATGACGATCGGCGCGGTCCTGGCTGCCCTCAAGCAGGACTTCCCCGACGTCACGATCTCCAAGATCCGCTTCCTCGAGGCCGAGGGGCTGGTCACGCCGGCCCGCACGGCTTCGGGCTACCGCACGTACGCGGCGCACGACGTCGAGCGCCTGCGCTACATCCTCACCGCGCAGCGCGACCACTTCTGGCCGCTCAAGGTGATCGCCTCCGCGCTGGACGCCATGGACCGGGGCCTGACCCCCGAACGTACCGACGCAGGGATGCCGCGCCCGACCGTGCCGACCCCGGTCCCCGATCCCGACGTCCCCAGCGCCGCCGCGCTGACGGCGGGGGGATCCCTGCGGCTCACCAGGACAGAGCTGGCCACCTCGTCCGGGCTCGACGCCGACACCGTAGACGCCCTGGAGAACTACGGCCTGGTCCATCCCGACGCGACCGGGCACTTCGGTGACGCGGCGCTCACGGTCGCGCACACGGTCGCCGCGCTGGCGGCATACGGGCTCGAACCGCGGCACCTGCGGCCCTTCCGCACCGCCGCCGACCGTGAGATCGGCCTGGTCCAGCAGGTGGTGACGCCGCACCGCTCGACCACCGCGAAGTCGGCCCGCGGGGGACCGCGGACCGATCCGACGGGTGAGGTCCTCCGGTTGTGCATCGCCCTGCACGCCGCTCTCGTGAGGGACGGGCTCCAGCGCGGCTGAAGCGGGTTAAGGTGGAACGGTGAAGGTCCTCGAGGTCCTCGGAGTCCGGGTGGAGATGCCCACCAACCACCCCATCGTGCTGCTGCGGGAGCGCGACGGTGACCGCTACCTGCCGATCTGGATCGGCGCGGCCGAGGCGACGGCCATCGCCTACGCCCAGCAGGGCATCGAGCCGCCGCGACCCCTCACCCACGACCTGATGAAGAACGTCATCGAGGGGCTGGGGCACCGGCTGACCGAGGTGCGCATCGTCGAGCTCCGGGACGGGGTCTTCCACGCCGCGCTCATCCTCGACGGGACGACGGAGATCTCGTCACGGTCCTCCGACGCCATCGCCCTGGCCCTGCGCACCGGCACCACGATCGTCGCGGGGGAGGCGTTGCTCGAGGAGGCCGGCGTGGCGATGTCCGGCGAGGAGGACAAGGACGACGAGGTCGAGCGGTTCCGCGAGTTCCTGGACCACGTCTCGGCGGAGGACTTCGAGACCAAACCGGACGAAACCGGGACAACTGGCTGACCGCGATCCGCGGTTTCGTGCTCCCAACCGTCACTCTCAACTGAACATCGAGAGTATGCCGTCCGGCCGCGACACGCCGAAGGGCGAAGGTCGAGTGGTTGTTGACCTTTGGTTCCGTGCGGCCTTACCTTCGGCACAGACCCGTAATGCGATGGGTGTAACTACACCGCGTCGGCATTGCCCACCGCGTAACCAGCAGAACGTTCCAGGAGGTGAGTGCTGTGAACACGAGCAACGAGGCTCAGCATGGCCACACAAGCGTGCCCGCGTCGGCACAGGGGCTGTTGTTCACGGACGACCTTCCCGAGCTGAGCGACGACATCGGCTACCGCGGTCCGACCGCGTGCAAGGCCGCCGGCATCACCTACCGTCAGCTCGACTACTGGGCGCGCACCGGTCTGGTCGAGCCGTCGGTGCGCGGGGCTACCGGCTCCGGCACCCAGCGGCTCTACGGCTTCCGCGACATCCTCGTGCTCAAGGTCGTCAAGCGACTGCTCGACACCGGGGTCTCCCTCCAGCAGATCCGCGTGGCGATCACCCACCTGCGTGAGCGTGGCGTGGAGGACCTGGCCCAGATCACGTTGATGAGCGACGGCGCCTCGGTCTACGAGTGCACGTCCGCCGACGAGGTCATCGACCTCGTCCAGGGTGGTCAGGGAGTCTTCGGCATCGCCGTCGGCCGGGTCTGGCGCGAGGTGGAGGGCGAGCTCGCCGCACTGCCCAGCGAGCGCACCGACGACGAGGCCCCGGCGGAGCACCCCGGCGACGAGCTGCGCGAGCGCCGCGCCGCCCGGCTGGCCTGAGAGCGTCGGCCGAGTCCGGCCGTTCGACCCCGACGCGAAGCGTCCACCACTGCCGCCATTCCTTCGGGAACGGCGGCAGTGTTGTAGATTGGCCATGCTGAACATCCCGCGCGGGAGAGTCCCCGCGTGCACCTTCGGGTCGCACGGCGGGGCGCCGAAGGGGCAAACTCCCCGGAACCTCTCAGGCGCCAGGACCGCGTGGGACAGGCACCTCTGGAGCGGCTCGGCGTCGTGACAGATGGGGAGGCGATCCGAGCACACCGAGCTTCAGGAGCCTCATGTCCGCCCAGTTCAACCCCGACCTGCCCGAGTTCGCCGGTCGCCACATCGGTCCGTCAGCTGCCGATGTCGACGCCATGCTCGCGGTCGTCCGGCACAGCTCGCTCGATGCCCTGGTCGACCATGCCCTGCCGGGTGCGATCCGCACCGACGGCCCGCTGCGGGTGGAGCCCGCGGCGTCCGAGGCTGCCGTGGTCGAGGAGCTGCGCGCCCTGGCCCGCCGCAACCAGGTGATGACCTCGATGATCGGGCTCGGCTACTACGGCACGCTCACCCCGGCGGTCATCCAGCGCAACGTCCTGGAGAACCCCGCCTGGTACACCGCCTACACGCCCTACCAGCCCGAGATCTCGCAGGGTCGGCTCGAGGCCCTGCTCAACTTCCAGACCGTGGTCAGTGACCTCACCGGACTCACCACGTCCGGCGCCTCGCTGCTCGACGAGGGCACCGCCGCCGCCGAGGCGATGACGTTGATGCGGCGCTCCAGCAAGGCCGCGGCCGACGCCGTGCTCGTCGTCGACCGCCACGTGTTCCCCCAGACGCTCGCCGTGATGCAGACCCGGGCCAAGCCACTGGGCCTGGCAGTCGTCGTGGCCGACCTCGACGGCGTGGACTCCGCCGAGGCCCTGCGCGCCGCGGCCGGGGACCTCCCCGTGTTCGGCGTCCTCGTGCAGTACCCGGGTGCCGACGGCGAGCTGCGCGACTGGCGCGCCCTGGCCAGCGCCGCCCACGAGGCCGGCGCGCTGGTGACGGCCGCGGCGGACCTGCTCGCCCTGACCCTGGCGGTCGCGCCGGGGGAGTGGGGTGCGGATGTGGCCGTCGGCACCAGCCAGCGTTTCGGTGTGCCCATGGGCTTCGGCGGTCCCCATGCGGGCTACATGAGCGTGCGCGCGGGCCTCGAGCGGTCGCTGCCGGGCCGGCTCGTCGGGGTGAGCGTCGACACCGAGGGAGCGCCGGCATACCGGCTCGCCCTCCAGACGCGCGAGCAGCACATCCGCCGCGAGAAGGCGACCTCCAACATCTGCACGGCGCAGGTGCTCCTCGCCGTGATGGCATCCATGTATGCCGTCTACCACGGCCCCGCGGGCCTGGCCGCGATCGCGCGGCGGGTCCACGGCCACGCCGAGACCCTGGCCGCCGGGCTGACCGCTGCGGGGATCGAGGTCACCACCACGAACGTGTTCGACACCATCACCGTGTCGGTGCCGGGCCGCGCCGACGAGGTGCTCAGCGAGGCGGCGCAACGTGGCGTCAACATCTGGCGGGTGGACGCCGACCACGTGTCGATCAGCGTCGACGAGACCACGGACCTGCGCGACCTCGAGGCCGTCTGGAGCGCGTTCGGCGTCGCCGGGCCGACCGAGGTGACGGTCGCCGAGCTGACCTGGCCGGAGCACCTGGTCCGTACCAGTGACTACCTGACCCACCCGGTGTTCAGCAGCCACCACAGCGAGACCTCGATGCTGCGGTACCTGCGTCGGCTGTCCGACCGCGACTTCGCCCTCGACCGCGGCATGATCCCGCTGGGGTCCTGCACCATGAAGCTCAACGCCACCACCGAGATGGTCGCGGTCACCTGGCCCGAGTTCGCCCACCTGCACCCCTTCGCCCCGGCGCACCAGACCGAGGGGATCCGCGGCCTGATCGGCGAGCTGTCCGACTGGCTCTGCGAGATCACGGGCTACGACGCGGTGTCGCTGCAGCCGAACGCCGGTTCGCAGGGCGAGTTCGCGGGGCTCCTGGCCATCCACGCCTTCCATGAGGCGAACGGCCAGTCGCAGCGAAACATCTGCCTGATCCCGGCCAGCGCCCACGGCACGAACGCCGCCAGCGCGGTGATGGCCGGCATGAAGGTCGTCGTCGTCAAGACCGCTGCCGGTGGTGACATCGACATGGACGACCTGAGGGCCCAGGTCGACCAGCACCGCGACGACCTCGCGGCCATCATGGTCACCTACCCGTCGACGCACGGCGTCTTCGAGGACACCATCACCGAGCTGTGCGCCCTCGTCCACGACGCGGGTGGCCAGGTCTACGTGGACGGGGCCAACCTCAACGCCCTCGTCGGACTCGCCCGTCCGGGCAAGTTCGGGGCCGACGTCTCGCACCTCAACCTGCACAAGACCTTCTGCATCCCGCACGGTGGCGGCGGCCCGGGGGTCGGTCCGGTGGCGGTCCGGGCGCACCTCGCGCCGCACCTGCCCAACCACCCGTTGGCCGCCGAGGCGGGACCGGAGACGGGGGTCGGCCCGATCTCGGCGGCGCCCTACGGCTCGGCGAGCATCCTGCCGATCTCGTGGGCGTACGTGCGGCTGATGGGCGGTGCCGGCCTGACCCGCGCCACGCAGGTGGCCGTGCTCAACGCCAACTACATCGCGGCGCGGCTGCGCGAGCACTACCCGGTGCTCTACTCCGGCCACGACGGCGTCGTCGCGCACGAGTGCATCCTCGACCTGCGCGAGCTCACCCGGCGCAGCGGAGTCAGCGTCGACGATGTGGCCAAGCGGCTCATCGACTACGGGTTCCACGCGCCGACGATGTCCTTCCCGGTGGCGGGGACCCTCATGGTCGAGCCGACCGAGAGCGAGGACCGCTACGAGATCGACCGGTTCTGTGACGCGATGATCGCGATCCGCCACGAGATCGCCGAGGTCGAGTCCGGTGAGGTGGCCGTCGTCGACAGCATGCTGCGCAACGCGCCCCACACGGCGAAGGCCCTGGCCGGAAAGTGGGAGTACCCGTACGAGAGGTCCGCAGCGGCGTTCCCGGTGGGGGTCGAGGCGGCCGACAAGTACTGGCCCCCGGTGGCCCGGATCGACGGCGCCTACGGCGACCGCAACCTGGTCTGCAGCTGCCCGCCCCCCGAGGCGTTCGAGAGCTGAGCAGTCCGACCAGCCGCCTGACCGGCCGCCAGAGCGCGACGGTCAGGCGGCTGGCGCGGCCTCGTCGGTGCTGGTCACCTGCACCGACGAGCCGCGCTCGGTCTTGCGGACCACGACCTGGCTGGTGATCCGGGTGCGGAGCTCGGCGACGTGGCTGACCACCCCGACGGCCCTGCCCCCCTCGCGCAGGTCGTCGAGCACGGCCATCACCTGTTCGAGGCTCTCGTCGTCGAGGGTGCCGAACCCCTCGTCGACGAAGAGTGTCTGGAGGTCGAACCCACCTGCCTCCTCGCGGACGGCGTCGGCCAGCCCCAGGGCGAGGGCGAGCGAGGCCATGAACGACTCACCACCGGACAGTGAGGTGGTCGCTCGCGCCTGACCTGTCCACAAGTCGAGCACCTCCAGGCCGAGGCCACTGCGGGCGCCACGGGCCGCGAGCCCGTCGGTGTGACGAAGCTGGTAGCGGCCCTCACCCATGTGCGCGAGCCGCTCGTTCGCCAGCGTCGCGACCTTCTCCAAGCGAGCCGCCAGGACGAACGCGGACAGGCGCATCCGCAGCTCGTTGCTCGCGCTGGTGCCAGCCACGGTGTCGGCGAGCTCGCGGATCACCTGGTGGTGTGCCTCGGCCTTCACGATCCGCCCGCACAGGTCGCTGATGCTGCCGCGCACGCGGTCGAGCCCGGCGATCGTCCGGCGCACCAACGTGTCGGCGGCGACGGCGGCCGTGTGGGCGCTGTGCGCGGCCTCCCGCGCCACGGCCAGGGCGGCGATGTCGACCTCGGCGGACTCGAGGGCCTTGCCCACCTCGGGGTCGGCCAGCGTGGTGCGGGCCACCAGGGCGGCTTCGTCGTAGGCGGCCACGGCCTCGCGCAGCCGCACAACCTCCACCTCCGGGAGCCGTCCGGCGCGCGCCTCGTCGGCGCTGGAGAACCCGGCAGCACGGAACGACTCGTCGGTCGCCGACGCGACGCCGTCGGCATCGCGCTCGGCCCGGTGCAGCTCCTCGACGGCGGCTGCGTGCGTGGTGGCCGCCGTGACGGCCCTCGCGTGATGGGTGCCAGTGGCGGTCAGCGCCTCGGGATCCAGCAGGGCTGACGTGTCCGACGAGTGTCGGTCCCCGGCCTCGGCGCACGGGCAGTGTGCGGCGTGCTCGTCCAGTGCCTCGGTGAGGGCCGCCCGCACCGCCTCCAGCTCGGCGGTCGCGTCTGCGATCCGCGAGGTGAGGGTCGAGCACCTCTGGCGATCGTCCGAGAGCGTGGTGGCTATGGCGTCGACGGACTCCGCGAGGGTCGCCACCCGGGTGCGGGCTCCCTCGACGGACTGGGCCAGTGCCGACGCGTCGTCGAGCTCCTGTCGGGCCAGCGCGACGGCCGCCTCGAGGTGCGCCTGGTCGCCGGACTCGTCCGCGAGCTGCTCGCGGAGCTGGACCACGGTCGCCGCGATCGCTGCCTCGGTGCGTTCGGTCTGCGCCACCTGGGCCGCGGCGCGCTGCCACTGGTCTTCCGCCTCGGAGACCTGGTCGGCCGTCACGAGATCGGTGGACGATGCGAGGTGGGGATGTTCACTGGCCCCACAGACCGGGCAGGGCTGGCCCCGCTCGAGGCGGCTGGCCAGCTCGCCGGCCATGGCGTCGAGGCGCGCCTGCCGGCGGTCCTGGTAGACGTCCCGCAGGTCCTGCGCCGTCGAGCGGTGCTCGGCCAGCTGGGCCTGACAGGTCCGGTGCCGCGCGAGGGCCTCGTCGAGGCTGAGGCGCGCCAAGAGCAACGCCCGGGCGCGCTCGAGCCGCGCCGTGGCGCCCTCGAGTCGTGCCGCACCCTGCTCGGCGGCGGCCAGGGTGGAGGTCGCCTCGACCAGCTCGGCTCGTGCCGCGGCCTCCGCCCGGGTGGACTGCTCGACCCGCTCCGTCGTGGTGGTGAGGTCGCGCTCGAGCCCGGTGAGGGCCCGTGCGCGTTCGTGCAGGGCCAGCTGCGCCCGCTGTGCGGTCGACAGGACAAGCGTTCCGGCCTCCAGGCGCTCGACGACCTGCTGGACCGCCTCGGCGCCCCTGCCCTCGAGCGCCCACCGGGCCACATCCGGGCGAGTCGCCTCGACGCCTCGTCGGGCCGACTCCAGCGCGCTGGTCACCCGGTCGAGGGCCTTGAGGTCGCCGGCAACCGTCGCGGCCCGCTCGGCGAGCTGGATCCTGGCAGTGTGGGCGTCCCGCAGCTCGGCCTCCGCCGCGAGGGCAGCCAAGGTGGCCCGCGCCGCAAGCCCGCGAGAACGACGGGCAACGGTCTCCGAGGCCACGGCGTGAGCGGTGGCGGCCGTCTCGTCCGCCAAGCGGGTGGCGTCGACCGCGGCCAGCCTGGCGGTCGACGCCTCGTCGAGTGCCTGCCGAGCTGCCTCGAGGGCGGCCGGGAGCTGGTCCACCGGCAGCTCGGACCAGTGCTGCGCGCCCGCCTCGATCGCCGGTGCGTCGGCCAGGACGTCCGCCAGCACGGCGAGGTCGGCGTTCAGCGCGGCCCGGTGCTCGGCGACCGCGGCCGCGGAGTCCTTGCGCTGCACGGCGAACCAGTCCTCGATCCCGGCGAAGGACGAGACGTCGAAGAGGCGCTCGAGCAACGATCGGCGTTCCTCCGGCGTGGCTCGCAGGAACGCGGCGAAGTCTCCCTGGGGAAGCAGCACGACCTTGCTGAACTGCTCGAGCCCCATGCCGAGGACGTCCTTGACGACGTCCGCGATCTCGTCGTGACGCGTGCTGAGCGCAACCCAGTCGGTGCCGCGGCGTTCCCACAGCACAGCCTTGGCCTGCACCGTGGTCTCTCCCTTCCCCCGGGACTTGGGACGCCGGAACTCCGGCGAACGCTCGATCTTGAGGCGCCGCCCCCCGGCGGTGAACTCGAGCGTCACGCTGGGCACGACCCCGCGGTCCGCGTGGTCGCTGTGCAGCTGCTTCTTCGAGCGGGCGCCGGGGACGTCGGCATACAGGGCGAACGCGACAGCGTCGAGCAGGCTGGTCTTGCCCGCCCCCGTCGCGCCCCTGATCAGGAAGAGGCCCCCGGCCGACACGGCGTCGAGGTCGACCTCCACCTTCGTGGCGAAGGGCCCGAAGGCGGTCGCCTGGAGTCGATGGAGCCTCATGCCACGCCTCGCTGCGGCCTGCTCACGGAGAGCGGGAGCTGGCCCTCGTCATCGTCGCCGGCACGTTGGATGCGGACGGCCTCGACGGCGGCCGCCAGCACCGACTGCTCTTCCTCGGACGGTCCGTGGCCGCTGCGCACGTGGCCGAGGAACGAGCAGCACACGTCGAGGTCGGACTCCGCTGTGGTGCGCTGCGCGTAGCTGCGCACGGGCACCGGCGCCCCCTGGGGGTCGAACTGAAGCACCAGCGTGTGGGGGAAACGCCGCCTGAGCTGCTCCATCGCCCCGAGGGGACGGATGGGGTCGGTCAGCGTCACCTGGCACCAGGCACGTTCGGCGGGGGTCAGGGCAGGGTCGGTGAGCAGCAGGTCGATGTCGCCGCGCAGGACGGCCAGTGGGCGTGCGACCGGCGCGTCGACTGCCTCGACCCGCACCACGGTGTCACCGTCCCCGGACGCCTCGATGTCCACCAGCCAGGAACCCTTGGTGTGTCCGGCCTCGCTGAAGGAGAGCGGGACCGGGGACCCGCTGTAGCGCGCGCCCTCGCTGACCCGCTGACGCCCGTGCAGGTGACCGAGTGCCACGTAGTCGGCGCCGCCGAAGACCTCCGGGTGGACGGCGCAAACCCCACCGACCGAGATGTCGCGCTCGGAGTCGCTGGTGGCCCCGCCGGTGACGAACGCGTGAGCCATCACCACCGACGGTGCACCCCGCGCCGCCCTGTCCGCGTCGACCCTGGCCATCGCCGCACGCAGCACCCCGGCGTGCGACCGCTCCGTGGCGCCCAGCGGGTCGGCGGCCACGGCAGGCTCGAGGTAGGGCAGGGGATAGACGGCCACGCCGTCGACGACGACCGGCAGCCCGATCGAGTCGACGGAGGTGCGGATGTGCAGCCCGGCGCGGGACAGCAGCTCACTGGCGAACCCGAGCCGGATGGCCGAGTCGTGGTTGCCGCTCGAGAGGATCACCGCGGCCCCCGCATCGATGAGCCGCGTGACGGCGGTCGACAGGAGCTCGACGGTGTCGGGGGAGGGAAGCGCGCGGTCGTAGACGTCACCGGACACCAGGACGGCGTCGACCCCCTCTGAACGCACCGTCTCGACGAGGTGGTCGACGAAACGCGCCTGGGCGTCGAGCAGCCCCACCTGGTGGAACGAACGCCCCAGGTGCCAGTCGGAGGAGTGGAGGAACCGCACACCTGAAGGCTAGGAGCGCACACCGACAGCCGTTGGCAGGCGCGCCCTGCGCATGGTTAGGTCATCACAGCTCCACGAACGACGCAGCCCCACCCATGACGCAGCCCCACCCATGACGCAGCCGCCAGACCGAGGAGGTCCCGTGGGCGAAGAGGTCAACGCGCAGAGCTACACGCGCGAGCAGCGCCAGCGCTACCGCGAGAAGGTGCGGCAGAACCTCGACGTCTTCGAGCGCATGCTCGCGCAGAGCCAGTTCGAGTTCGAACGGCCGATGACCGGGATGGAGATCGAGCTCAACCTCGTCGACGACGGCTACCAGCCGAAGTTCGCCAATGCTGAGGTCCTGGAGGCGATCGCCGATCCCGGGTACCAGACCGAGCTCGCGCAGTACAACATCGAGCTCAACGTCCCGCCCAGGCCGTTGCCCGGCGACTCGGCCATCGAGCTCGAGGACGAGATGCGCGCCTCCCTCAATGCGGCCAGTGCTGCCGCGGAGAAGCGGGGCGCCCACATCGTCGCCGTGGGGATCCTGCCCACGATCATGCCCGAGCACTTCGAGGGCGAGTGGATCAGCGCGAACAACCGCTACACCGCCCTCAACGACTCGATCTTCTACGCCCGGGGCGAGGACATCTACCTCGACATCGAGGGGCCGACGGGAGAGCGCGTCGCGACCTACTGCGACTCGATCGCCCCCGAGTCCGCGTGCACGAGCGTGCAGCTGCACCTCCAGGTCGCGCCCCAGGACTTCGCCGCCCACTGGAACGCTGCCCAGGCCCTGGTGGCACCGCAGATCGCCCTCGCCGCCAACTCGCCCTACTTCTTCGGCAAGCGGCTGCACGCCGAGACCCGGATCGAGCTGTTCAGCCAGGCCACCGACACGCGCAGCATCGAGCTCAAGAACCAGGGTGTGCGGCCACGTGTCTTCTTCGGGGAGCGCTGGATCACCTCGATCTTCGACCTCTTCGAGGAGAACGTCCGGTACTTCCCGGCCCTGCTCGCCGAGGTCAGCGACGAGGACCCGGTCGCGCTGCTCGACGCGGGCCAGGCTCCGTCGCTGCCCGAGCTGCGGCTGCACAACGGCACGGTCTACCGCTGGAACCGCCCCATCTACGACATCGTCGACGGCACGCCCCACCTGCGCGTGGAGAACCGCGTCCTGCCGGCCGGACCGACCCTGGTCGACGTCCTGGCCAACGCCGCCTTCTACTACGGCGTCATCCGCAAGCTCGCGTCCGACGACCGCCCGCTCTGGACCAAGATGAGCTTCGCCGCCGCCGAGCAGAACTTCCACAACGCCGCCCGTGACGGGATCGAGTCGAAGCTGTACTGGCCGGGGTTCGGCGAGGTCAGGGCGGAGGAGCTGGTGCTGCGCCACCTGCTGCCGATGGCCCACGAGGGGCTGGCCGACTGGGGGGTCTCCGAGGCCGTCCGCGACCGCTACCTGTCCGTCATCGAGGGCCGCTGCAAGACCAGCACCAACGGCGCCACCTGGCAGAGCGGCACGGTCGACCGGCTCGAGGCGGCCGGCATGGACCGGCAGACGGCACTCGCCGAGATGCTGCGGCTCTACGCCAAGCACATGCACAGCAACGAACCGGTGCACACCTGGCCGCTGCCCTGACCCCGGGCGTTGTCCGACCCAGGCGCTACGGTGTTCTCAGACCTTGACACCCTTGACGCATCGCGAGGCAGCGGATGACCCCACGGACCCGCACCACGACGGCGGTGGACGCGCTGACCGAGGCGGTCCGCCTCAGGATCGAGCAGCGTGCCGCCGAGCTCGCGACGCAGGGGCGTCGCCTGGAGCTCGGTGACGTGGAGGACCTGGCCGACCGGATGCTCGCCGCCCTGCCCACGGTGCACCCGCTCGACCAGCCGCTCGGCCCGTTCTACGACACGGCCGGGCTGGTGGCGTGGCTCGGCATCTCACGCCAGGCCCTGTTCGACCGGGTCCGGCGTGGCACCGTGCTCGCCTGCCGGACGGCCGACGGTCACCTCGTCTACCCGTCCCTGCAGTTCGGGCGCAACGGTGCCGTCCGCCCCGGGGTGCAGGATGCCGTCGGGGCATTCAGCCGCAGGGGAGTGGACGGCTGGTCGATCGGGGCCTGGCTGACGACCCCGTCCGAGGTCTTCGACGGGCACAGCGCGGTCGACTACCTCGTCGTCCACCGCTCGTCACCGACGGCTGTGTCCCGGGTGGCCTCCGCCGCGGTCGCCGACGCGGCCCAGTGGGCGGCGTGACCTCGCGCGAGCGCGCCGCACTGGGACCGCCACCCGCCTCGCTGGCCGGCTTCCCGGCATACCTCGTGGACGAGCAGGCGGACCTGTTCCGCGCGCACCGGTCCGACCGCGGGCCGTGGTGGTTCGGCAACGACGGGAGCGGCCGGTTCGACCTCCCGGCGCCGCGCGGCACCTGTTACGTGGCGCTGGACCCGCTCAGCGCGCTGCGCGAACGCCTCGGACCCGTCCTCGGCGGCTCGCAGGCGGTGCCCGAGAGCCTGCTGGAGACCTCGGTGATGTCCCGGCTGCGCCTCGTCGCGTCCCGCGAGCTCGCCGACGTGCAGGACACCCGTGCGGCCGACTTCGGCGTCACCCGTGAGCTCGAGTCGATGGTCCCGTATGCCGTGCCCCAGGCGTGGGCGCGCGCCTTCGACGAGGCGGGGAGCGGTGGAGTGAGGTACGGCCCGCGCTTCACGACGGGGGACCACAGCGCCGTGGCGCTCTTCGACGCCGCAGGGGCGCCGGACTGGCCGACCGACCCCGATCCCGTTCCGGCGGCACGGGTTCCGGGTGCTCCGGTGTCGCTGCCGACCCCACGCAGGGCGGACCTCACGGTGGTGCGGCCCCCTCGGACCCGCACCACGAGCACTAGTGGCCGGTGACGGCCGGACCGTGGTTCCACACCCGGATGGCCGGCTGCTCGCGCTCGAACTGCAGCACGCTGACCGATCCGGCGTCGAGGAGCAGCTGCGCACCCAGTCGCGGTTCCTGGCGCAGGAAGACGCTGGTCAGCACCCGCAGGCAGTGCCCGTGCCCGACCAGGGCCACGTCCCCGTCGGCCATCGCGGCGACGGCGCGCTTGACCACGCGTGACGCCCGGGCAGCGACCTCCTCCACCGTCTCGCCGGGGGTCGCTCCAGCTGGGACGCCGTCGCGGAACACCGTCCAGTCGTAGCCCAGCTGCTCGCGGATCTGGGCGGTCGTCAGGCCCTCGTAGCCGCCGTAGTCCCACTCCAGCAGGTCGTCGTCCACCTCGGGCGACAGCCCGGCGAGCTCGGCGGTCCGGCGGGCCCGCTGCAACGAGGAGCTGAGGGTGAGCACGAAGTCGTAGCCCGCCACGAGTCGGCCCGACTGCCGGGCCAGCTCCTCACCGTGCGGCGTCAGCGGGATGTCGGTCCGCCCGGTGTGCCGACCGGACTTCGACCACTCGGTCTCGCCGTGGCGCAGCAGGACGAGACGGCCGGTCGGCGGCGATGGCGGCGAGGTCACCGAGCCAGCATGACAGAGTGGGCGCATGCGCCTGAGGTACCGGTTGCTCAACGTCTTCGCCCTCGCCGCCGACCCGTTCTCGGGCAACCCGCTGTGCGTCTTCGAGGACGGGTCGCGCCTGTCGGACGACCAGCTCCAGGGCCTGGCCCGACAGTTCAACCTCTCCGAGACGACCTTCCTCGTGGGGCCGCGGGACGGCGCGGACGCCGGGGTGCGGATCTTCACGACGACCTTCGAGATGCCCTTCGCCGGACACCCGACCCTGGGGGCCGCCCACGTGGCGCGCGGGCTCCATGGACTGGGCGACCGGTTCGGGTTGTCGATGCCGGCCGGGGCGATCCCGGTCGACGCCGAGGGCGACCACTGGACGCTCACCGCGAACGCCGGACGGATCGAGGCCGAGCTGGACCTCGAGGACCTGGCGCAGGCCATCGGGCTCGCCCCGGACGACCTCGTCGGGCCCGCCCAGCAGGTGAGCGTGGGGACCTCACAGGTCATCGCGCAGGCAGCCTCGGTCGAGGCAGTCCGCCGAGCCCGGGTCAGGCCGGAGCTGCTCTCGCGGTATGCCGCGATGGGCGCCCAGGGCGGCGAGACGCTCGTCTACGTGTGGTCGGCCGCCGGGGAGGGGCGGATCGAGGCGAGGGCGCTGGTCAGCGACGGCAGTGCCGTCTCGGAGGATCCCGCCACGGGCTCGGCCTGCTCCAATCTCGGTGCGTGGTTCGTGGCCCAGGGCCGGTCGGGTCACTGGTCCGTGAGCCAGGGCGCCCTCGTCGGGCGCCCCTCGCTGCTCGACCTCAGCGTCGCGCAGGATGGCACGGTCCGGGTCGGTGGGCTGGTGCACCCGGTTGGCGCCGGCGAGGTCGAGCTCTGATGCCGGGATACGTCGTCTTCCTGCGGGCGGTGAACGTCGGCAAGCGACAGCTCAGGATGGCCGATGCGCGAACGGTATTGTCCGGCAACGGTTTCCGCGACGTCGAGACTCACATCCAGACCGGCAACGTCTTTCTCACGACCCCGGTGCGCAGCGTCGCGAAGGTCGAGGAGCAGGTGGGTCGGCTGCTCGGCGAGCACGCGGGCTTCGACATCGTCGCGATCGCCCGGAAGCCCGCGGAGCTGCCGGCGCTCGTGCAGGCGATCGACGGCATACCGGAGCACCTGCCGCACGAGGTGAGTCGTTATGTCAGCTTCTGCGCCAGCGCGCCGACCGCGGCGGCCACCGAGGAGCTGCATGCGTGGGAGGTCGAGGGGGAGCGTGCCACCGTGATCGGCAAGGATGTCCTCATGGAGTTCTCGGTGCCGTTCAACGAGGTCAAGCTGACCGGGGCACGCATCGAGAAGATCCTCGGGATCCCGGGGACCGCCCGGAACCTGACCGTCGTCCGCGCACTGGCGCAGAAATGGGGAGCCTGATGGCCGAAGAGACGGGTGGCACCGGACTGGGTCACCGCTCGATCAGCATGGAGCGGGTCTCCAAGGGCGTCTTCGAGGTGACCAACGTCCGTGGCGGGACCATGCGCATCGGGGGAGGGGACGACAACAGCTTCACGCCGGTCGAGCTGCTGCTGACGGCCATCGCCGGGTGCAGTGCCGTCGACGTCGACTTCATCACCGTCAAGCGCGCCGAGCCGCAGAGCTTCACCGTCACGGCCGAGGGCGAGAAGCTGCGGGACGAGAACGGCAACCACCTCGGCGACCTCAAGGTCCGCTTCTCGGTGACCTTTCCCGAGGGTGAGGCGGGCGACGCGGCGCGCGACATGCTGCCCAAGGCGATCGCCATGTCGCACGACCGGCTGTGCACGGTGAGCCGCACCGTGGTGATCGGCACCCCGATCGACAGCGGGCTCGCCGAAGGCTAGGCGCCACCGACGACCTGGTAGCGCAGGAACACGACGCCGTCACCGAACGTGTGCTGCTCGACCAGGTCGAGGTCGACCCGCAGGCCCAGGGGCAGTGCGGGGGTCCCACCACCGACCGAGATCGGGTGCAGGTACAGGGACACCTCGTCGACGAGGCCCGCCCGCAGCGCCTCGGCTGCCAGCGTCGGGCCACCGATCGCGAGGTCAGCCGCCGCGGTGTCCTTGCGGTGCCGGAGGTCGTCGGGGTCGAGCTCGCGGACCAGCTCGGTGCGCGGGGTGTCGACCTCCGCGAGCGACCTCGAGAACACGACCTTGTCGGCGGCCTGCCAGATCCGCCGGTAGTCCGCCGAGATCGCGCTGGAGTCGTCGGCGCCGTCCTGCGCCCAGTACCTCATCACCTCGTACATCCGCCGGCCGTAGAGGTAGGTCCCGAGGGGCCGCTCGCGCTCGTTCACGAAGGCGTGCACCTCCTCGCTGGGCGCGGCCCACCGGAAGCTGCCGCTCGCGTCGACGACGTAGCCGTCGAGCGAGGCGATGGCCGAGTACAGGAGTCTGGCCATGGCCGGCTCAGACCACCTGGGCGCGCGCCGCCACGAAGGCGTCGACGCAGGCCCGGACGTCGTCCTCGGAGTGCCCGGCGGACAGCTGCACGCGGATGCGGGCCTTGCCCTGGGGCACCACCGGATAGGAGAAGGCGATGACGTAGACGCCCTCCTCGAGCATCGCGTCGGCGACCTGGGCGGCCATCCTGGCCCCGTCCTCACCGGGGAACATGACCGGGGTGATCGGGTGCTCGCCCGGCAGCAGGGTGAACTCCGCCTCGGTCATCAGACGGCGGAACAGGGCGGTGTTCGACCGCAGGCGGGTGCGAGCCTCCTGCGAAGCGGCCGCGATCTCCAGCGCCTTGAGGGACCCAGCGGCGACGCTCGGCGCCACGGCGTTGGAGAACAGGTACGGCCGTGACCGCTGGCGCAGCAGGTCGACGATCTCCTGGTGCGCGCTCACGTAGCCGCCCGAGGCGCCTCCGAGCGCCTTGCCGAGCGTGCCGGTGACGATGTCGACCCGATCCATCACGCCGAACCGCTCGGGTGTTCCCCGGCCGCCGTCGCCGACGAACCCGACTGCGTGGCTGTCGTCGACCAGGACCATCGCCCCGAACTCGTCGGCGAGGTCGCAGATCTGGTCGAGCGGGGCCAGGAACCCGTCCATCGAGAACACGCCGTCGGTGACGACGACCTTGCGCTGCGCGCCGGCCGCCACGGCGGCCTCGAGCTGCGTGCGCAGGTCGGCCATGTCCGCGTTCTTGTAGCGGAACCGCTTCGCCTTGGAGAGGCGGATGCCGTCGATGATCGAGGCGTGGTTCAGCTCGTCGGAGATGATCGCGTCATCGGCTCCGAAGAGCACCTCGAACACGCCCCCGTTGGCGTCGAAGCAGGACGAGTAGAGGATCGTGTCCTCCATCTGGAGGAACTGCGAGATCGCCCCCTCCAGCTGCTTGTGGAGCTCCTGCGTGCCGCAGATGAAGCGCACGCTGGCCATGCCGAAACCCCAGTCCTGCAACGCCTTCGCGGCGGCTGCCTCGACGTCCGGGTGGTCGGCCAGGCCCAGGTAGTTGTTGGCGCAGAAGTTGAGTGCTTCCGACCGCAGCCCATCGGCCCGAGCGGTCGTGATGTGGGCGGACTGCGGCGAGCTCAGCTCGCGCTCGTGCTTGTAGAGCCCCGCATCCGCGATCTCGCGCAGCGTCGTGGCCAGCTCGTCCTTCACGGTGCCGTACATCGGTCAGCTCCAATCCATGATGACCTTGCCGCACTGACCCGAACGGGCCGCGGCGAAGGCGTCCTGCCACTGGTCGGCAGGGAGGCGGTGGGTGATGACGGAGGCGATCCGGTCGCGGAGCACCGGGGAGTTGCCGAGCATCGAGCTCATCGCGTACCAGGTGTCGTACATCTCGCGCCCGTAGATCCCCTTGATGGTGATCATGTGGGTGATGACCCGGCCCCAGTCGATGGGGAACGGGTCCTTGGGCAGGCCGAGCATGGCCACCCGACCGCCGTGGTTCATGTGCGCCAGCATGTCCTCGACGGCGCTCGGCACTCCCGACATCTCCAGGCCGATGTCGAAGCCCTCCTTCATGCCCAGGGACCGCATCGCCTCGCCCAGGTCGGAGGTCCGGACGTTGACCACCAGGTCCGCTCCGGCGTTCTTGGCCAGCTCCAGCCGGTAGTCGCTGAGGTCCGTGACCACGACGTGCCGGGCGCCGACGTGACGGGCCAGTGCGGCGGCCATCACCCCGATCGGTCCGGCCCCGGTGATCACCACGTCCTCACCTGCCATCGGGAACGACAGCGCGGTGTGGGTGGCGTTGCCCAGCGGGTCGAAGACGGCGCCGAGGTCGGGGTCGAGGTCGTCGGGCTGGATCCACACGTTCGAGGCCGGGATGACGACGTAGTCGGCGAACGCCCCGTCGCGGTTGACCCCGATTCCCTTGGTGTGGATGCACATGTGGCGTCGCCCGGCGCGGCAGTTGCGGCAGGTCCCGCAGACAATGTGCCCCTCGCCGGAGGCCCGCTGGCCGACCTTCACCGAGTCGACGTCCTCACCGACCTCGACCACCTCGCCGTAGAACTCGTGGCCGATGGTCATCGGGGCCTTCACCGTGGAGGCCGCCCAGTCGTCCCACTGCTCGAGGTGCAGGTCGGTGCCGCACAGTCCCGCCCGCAGGACCCGGATCTTCACGTCATTCGGTCCGGGTTGTGGTTCCGGGACCTCCTTCAGCTCGAGTCCGGGGCCGGCATGGGTCTTCACGAGTGCGCGCACGCCGAACAACATAGTCGGCTGCGGGAGCGGCACGTATGCCGCGTGGCGCCGGTGCGTACGCGCGGGCTGCGCCCACGCGGCATACAGTCACGTCATGGCCCGGTATCTCGACGTCCACCCCGTTGACCCCCAGCCGCGGGCGATCGGACAGGCGGTCGCGCTCATCCGGGACGGGGGGCTGGTGGCCTATCCGACGGACTCGGGCTATGCGCTCGGGTGCGCGCTGGGCAACCAGGACGGCAAGGAGCGGATCGTGCGGATCCGGCACCTGGACGACAAGCACCACTTCACGCTGGTGTGCGCCGACTTCGCGCAGCTGGGCCAGCTCGTGCACATCGACAACCGGGTGTTCCGCGCGGTCAAGGCCGCGACCCCAGGGCCCTACACGTTCATCCTCCCGGCCACCAAGGAAGTGCCTCGTCGGTTGCTCCACCCGAAGAAGAAGACGGTGGGCGTGCGGATTCCGGACAACCGGGTCGTCCAGGCGCTACTGGCCGAGCTCGGCGAGCCCATCCTGTCGAGCACGCTGATCCTGCCCGGCGAGCAGGCCCCGATGACCGAGGGATGGCTGGTCAAGGAGGAGCTCGACCTGCAGGTCGATGCGGTGATCGACGCGGGAGAGTGCGGCACCGAGCCGACGACGGTCATCGACTACTCCGACGGCGCGCCCGTGGTGGCGCGCGTGGGCGCCGGGGACCCGACGCCCTTCGAGTAGCTACATCTCCTCGTGGGTGTCCGGGTCGCCGCCGAACAGTCGGCCGTCCGGACGTCCGAGCGCCGTGATGGCAGCCATCTCGGCCTCGGTGAGCTCGAACCCGAACACGTCGAGGTTGTCGCGCTGGCGTTGCGGGGTGGCGGACTTGGGCAGGGGGAGCGAGCCGAGCTGGACGTGCCAGCGCAGGATCACCTGGCCCGGGGTGACCCCGTGCGCGGCGGCGGCGTCGGCCACCGGGGGCTCGTCGAACGGTGCCTCCCGCTTGCCCATCGGACTCCACGCCTGGGTGCGGATCCCCAGCTCCTCGTGGACGGCCCGCATCTGCTCCTGCGGGAAGTAGGGGTGCAGCTCGATCTGGTTCACCGCCGGCGTCACGCCGCTCTCGTCGATGATGCGGCGCAGGTGGGCCCCGGTGAAGTTGCTGACGCCGATGGTGCGGACCAGGCCGTCGCGCTGCGCCTCGACGAGGGCCTGCCACGCCTGGGCGTACAGGTCCTGGCTGGGGTTGGGCCAGTGGATGAGGGCGACGTCGAGCCGGTCCACGCCGAACCGCTTCGCAGAGTCGCGAAGGGACTGCAGCGCAAGGTCTTTGGCGTGGAAGCGGCCAGGGATCTTGGTGGTGAGGGCGACCTCGTCGCGGGGGACTCCTGAGCGCCGCACCGCCTCGCCGACCTCGGTCTCGTTGCCGTAGTTCACCGCCGAGTCGAGGAGCCGGTAGCCAGCCTCGAGCGCGCTGACCATCGCCTGGATGCCGTCCTCGCCGGTCAGCGGGTACGTGCCGAAGCCGATCGCCGGCAGCGTGGTGCCGTCGTTGAGCTCGTATGCCGTGGTGTCAGCCATGCGCCCACCGTAACCACGGCGTCCAGCGCGGGGTTCCAGGGCGCGGTGTTGAGAGGCTCGCGTCAGTGCGACGCGGCTGCGGCCGTCGCCGTGGCGCCGAAACGCAACCCGTCGTAGACGAGGTCGACCAGGGCCAGCGTCGAGGACTGTGGGGTGCTCTTGGGGTCACTGGTCAGGCAGATGCCGCCAAGGGCCCGGATGAGCTCCGGCGCGGCCACGTCCTTCCTGATCACCCCGGCCTCCGTCGCCGGGGCGAGGATGCGCTCGGCAGCCTCCCGCAGGGTGGCGCGGGTCTGGTCGAACTGCCCGGCGCGACTGCCGTTCATCATGGTGCGCAGCAGCGTCACCATGCCCTGCTTGACGGCATAGAAGTCGACGAACCCGCGCATCCACTCGCGCAGCGCCTCCCCGGGGTCGTCGCTGGTGGACAGCTCGCGAGAGCGCTGGTCGAGGGCGTCGACCTGCGCGCCGTACACGCCCAGCACCAGGTCCTCCCGGGTGGGGAAGTGGCGGTACAACGTGCCGATGCCGACCTCGGCGGCCTTGGCGATGTCGTCGAGCGAGGTGTCAACCCCGCGCTCGGCGAAGGCGGTGGTGGCGGCATCGAGCAACCTCGACCGGTTGCGTGCGGCGTCCGCACGCAGCGCCTTGCCCTCGTCAGGGGACATCCTGGCCACCACCTTGCATAAACGGAGGGATCCTCCGTATAGTCTCCAGAAGCGGAGTCGATCTCCGCTTCATCCTTCGCAACGACGCGGAGGGATCCTCCGCTTCAGAGCCATCATAGCTCGCCATGCCGGGAAGGACCTCCATCCATGAGCTCCACCGTGTTGCCAGCCTCGTCCACCCGGACCCGGCTCACCCTCGCCGTCGTCCTCACGACCCAGCTGATGATCGTGCTCGACGCGGCCATCGTGAACATCGCCTTGCCGGACATGCAGCAAGCGCTGCACATCGCACCGGCCAACCTCTCGTGGGTCGTCAACGCCTACACCCTCGCGTTCGGGGGACTGCTCCTGCTCGGCGCGCGGGCCGGTGACCTCTTCGGGCGCCGTGCCGTCTTCGCCGTCGGCATGGTGCTGTTCACCGTCGCCTCGCTGCTCGGCGGGTTCGCCGACGCGGGCGCTCACCTGTTCCTGGCCCGGGCCGCCCAGGGCGTGGGGGCCGCCCTCGTGGCGCCGTCCGCCCTCGCGATCCTGATGGGCCTGTACCCGAAGCCCGAGGACCGCACCCGTGCCATCGGCTACTACACGATCGTGTCGGCCAGCGGCGCGGCCATCGGCCTCATCGCCGGCGGCCTGCTGACCAACTACGCCTCGTGGCGCTGGGTCATGTTCGTCAACGTGCCCATCGGCCTGGTGATGCTCGCGCTGTCGCGGACGGCCCTGCCGAACAGCCGCGCCCAGCACGGCCGGATCGACTATGCCGGCAGCCTGCTGTCCACCGCCGGCATGACCGCCCTCGTCTACGGGTTCATCCGTGCGGCCGCAGACGGCTGGGGGAGTGGGGGCGCCCTGGCCTCGTTCGCGATCGCCGTGGTCCTGCTGGCCGCCTTCATCGCCGTCGAGCGAGCGGTGGCGCACCCGATCACGCCCTTGCACCTCTTTGCCGACCGCGAGCGAGCCAGTGCCTACGTCGCCCGCATGTTGCTGGTGGCCGGGAGCATGGGCGCGTTCTTCTTCCTGAGCCAGTACTTCCAGCTCGTGCTGGGGTGGTCGCCGGTGCGCACCGGCCTGGCGTTCGTCCCGTTCCCGGTGTCGGTGTTCGTGAGCTCCCAGCTCGCCACCCGCATCTTCGTCCCGCGGTTCGGGGGACGGGCCGTCATCCTCGTGGGGATGGTCCTGTCAGCGGCCGGACTCGTCATGCTCACCAGGCTCGGCGTCGACACGACGTACTCCCAGCTGATCAGCTCCATGGTGGTGTTCGCCGTCGGCAACGGCACGGCGTTCGTGCCGCTGACCGCCGCGGGCATGGCCCGGGTGGCGCCCCAGGAGGCCGGGGTGGCCTCGGGGCTGGTCAACGTGACGCAGCAGGTCGGGGGATCCGTGGGCCTGGCTGTCCTGGTCACGGTGTTCGCCACGGCAGGCCCTGGTGCGGCCTCGTCGCCCTCGGCGACCGGCCACGCCAAGGGCCTGTTCGTCCTGGGTGCTGACCGCGGGTTCGGCGTCGCGGCGGCGCTGATCGGCGCGGCTGTCGTCCTGCTGCTGGCGTTCAGGCGGCCCAGGCGCACCCCGGTGACGGTGCCCATCGAAGAGCTCGTCCTCGAGCCTGCGGGGTAGGAGGAACTGACATAATGTCGATTATCGGCGTTCTACCGAGGACCGTGGAGCTGGGCTGACATAGGCAGCGAGGTGCTCACCCGTCAGGGTGGAACGGTCGGCGACGAGCTGGGCGGGTGTGCCCTCGAAGACCACCCGTCCGCCGTCGTGACCGGCACCCGGGCCGAGGTCGATGATCCAGTCGGCGTGCGCCATGACAGCCTGGTGGTGCTCGATGACGACGACCGACTTGCCGGACTCCACGAGCCTGTCGAGCAGCCCGAGCAGGTTCGCCACGTCAGCCAGGTGCAGGCCGGTGGTCGGCTCGTCGAGGACGTAGACATCACCCTTCTCGGCCATCTGGGTCGCCAGCTTGACGCGTTGGCGCTCTCCGCCGGACAGCGTGGTCAGCGGCTGGCCCAGGGTGAGGTAGCCGAGCCCGACGTCCACGAGCCGGTCGAGCACCTTGTGCGCGGCAGGGGTCTTGGCCTCACCGCCGCCGAAGAACGCCTCGGCCTCGGTCACCGACATCGCCAGCACCTCGGCGATGTTCCGCCCACCGAGCGTGTACTCCAGGACGGACGCCTGGAACCTGCGGCCCTCGCACTCCTCACAGGTGGACTCGACGGTGGCCATCACCCCCAGCTCGGTGAAGATCACCCCGGCGCCGTTGCAGGTCGGGCAGGCACCCTCGGAGTTCGAGCTGAAGAGGGCCGGCTTGACGCCGTTGGCCTTCGCGAACGCCTTGCGGATCGGCTCGAGCAGTCCGGTGTAGGTCGCCGGGTTGCTGCGACGTGAGCCCCTGATCGCACCCTGGTCGACCACCACGACTCCGTCACGGCCCGCCACCGAGCCGTGGATCAGCGAGCTCTTGCCCGAGCCTGCGACGCCGGTGACGACGCACAGGACGCCGAGCGGCACGTCGACGTCCACGTCGCGGAGGTTGTGCGTCGACGCACCGCGGACCTCGAGCGTCCCCGAGGGTGCGCGGACCGACGACTTGAGCGCGGCGCGGTCGTCGAGGTGGCGGCCGGTGATGGTGTCACTCCCCCGCAGGCCGTCCACGCTGCCCTCGAAGCAGACGCTGCCGCCCTCGGTGCCGGCGCCCGGGCCGAGGTCGACGACGTGGTCGGCGATGGCGATGGTCTCCGGCTTGTGCTCGACGACCAGGACGGTGTTGCCCTTGTCGCGCAGCTGCAGGAGCAGGTCGTTCATCCGCTCGATGTCGTGGGGGTGCAGCCCGATCGTCGGCTCGTCGAAGACGTAGGTGACATCGGTGAGCGAGGACCCGAGGTGGCGGATCATCTTGGTGCGCTGGGCCTCTCCCCCGGACAGGGTGCCCGCGGGACGGTCGAGCGAGAGGTACCCGAGCCCGATCTCGGCGAAGGAGTCCAGGAGGTGCTGGAGTCCGGTGAGCAGAGGTCCCACCGAGGGCTCGTCGAGAGCCCGGACCCACTCGGCCAGGTCACTGATCTGCATCTCGCAGAGCTCGGCGATGTTCTTGCCTGCGACCTTGGAGGACCTGGCCTCGGGCGTCAGCCGGGTCCCGTCGCACTCCGGGCAGGTCTGGAAGGTGATCGCGCGCTCGACGAACGCCCGCACGTGCGGCTGCATGGCGTCGACGTCCTTGGAGAGCATCGACTTCTGGATCTTCGGGATCAGCCCCTCGTACGTCAGGTTGATGCCCTCGACCTTGATCTTGGTCGGCTCCTTGTAGAGCAGGTCGTTGAGCTCCTTGGTGGTGAACTTGGCGATCGGCTTGTCCATGTCGAAGCCGGCGCCGCTGAAGATCCGCCCGTACCAGCCGTCCATGCTGTACCCGGGGATGGTCAGCGCGCCCTCGCTCAGCGACTTGCTGTCGTCGTACAGCGCCGTCAGGTCGAAGTCGGAGACCGAGCCCATGCCTTCGCAGCGCGGGCACATGCCTCCCAGGTAGACCACGTCCCGGACGATGTTCTTCTCGACCCGCCCGGAAGCCTTCTCGGTGCTCATCACCCCGCTGGCCTTGCGGGTCGGGACGTTGAACGAGAACGCCGTCGGGGGCCCGATGCGGGGCTTGCCGAGCCGGCTGAACAGGATCCGGAGCATCGCGTTGGCGTCCGTGGCCGTGCCGACCGTGGAGCGTGGGTTCGCACCCATCCGTTCCTGGTCCACGATGATGGCCGTCGTCAGTCCCTCGAGCAGGTCGACCTCGGGACGGGCCAGCGACGGCATGAAGCCCTGGACGAAGGCGCTGTAGGTCTCGTTGATCAGCCGCTGGGACTCAGCGGCGATGGTCGCGAACACCAACGAGCTCTTGCCCGAGCCGGACACGCCCGTGAACACGGTGAGCCGGCGCTTGGGGAGCTCGACGTTGACGTCCTTGAGGTTGTTCTCTCGCGCTCCCAGCACGCTGATCGTGTCGTGCGAGTCGGCGGCGTGGACGTGCGCCGACTCGGTGTCCCTGCGGGTGCTCATGCCGCTCAGCCCTGCTGGATCCGCAGCAGGTTGCCGGCAGGGTCGCGGACCGCGCAGTCGCGCACCCCGTAGGGCTGGTCGGTCGGCTCCTGGACGATGTCGGCGCCGCTGGCCTCCACCCGCTCGAACGTGGCGGCGAGGTCGGCGGTGGACAGGAGCATCGTGGCGTACGTGCCCTTGGCCATCATCTCGACAATGGTGCGCCGCTCCTCGTCGGTGATGCCCGGGTCGACGGCCGGTGGATGCAGCACGATCGAGGTGCCGGGCTGGCCGACGGGACCGACCGTGATCCACCGCAGCCCGTTGTAGCCGACGTCACCGCGGACCTCGAAGCCGAGCGTGTCGCGGTAGAAGGACAGAGCGGCCTCCGGGTCGTTCTGCGGCAGGAAGCTCGCGTGAATGGTGATGTCCATGGGGCTCAGGCTAGTTGCGCCTCGGCGGCCTGCGCTTCTCGATTCCTGACCGGTCTGGTCACCTGTTTCGAGACGCAGGACGGCATCTCCTGGGCGGCCGGAGCCATCTGTCGCCGGTAGGTGCTCGGGGGGACGCCGACCAGCTCGGTGAACCGGGTGCTGAAGGTCCCCAGCGACGAGCACCCCACTGCGAAACAGACGTCGGTGACGCTGAGCTCCCCGGTGCGCAGCAGAGCCATGGCGCGCTCGATGCGGCGGGTCATCACGTAGCTGTACGGCGACTCCCCGTAGGCCTGCTTGAACTCCCGGCTGAGATGGCCCGCCGACATGTGGGCTCCGCGGGCCAGCGCCTCGACGTCGAGGGGCAACGCGTACTCCCGGTCGATCCGGTCGCGGACGCGGCGCAGCCTGGCGAGGTCGCGCAGGCGTTGCTCTGCCGCCGGGTTGCTGGTCACCACGAAATCGTGCCACGGCGCCCGCGACCGTGCCTAGCGGTGTAGCCAGCGTCGAGCCGCAGGCTCAGCCCCACCAGAACGAGGTGGCGATCACGGCATACACCGCGATGAGGGCGGCGCCCTCGATCCAGGTGGACTCCCCGTCGAAGGTGATGAAGGCCGTGAGGATCACGGCGATCACCACGGACACCACGAGCAGGGGCGGGAACACCAGGGTGAGCGTCGCGAACCCGAACACCGCCGACAGGACCACGAGCAGCGGAGCCAGCACGAGGGCGATCTGGATCGGCGAGTTGATGACGATCGAGAACGCGTACTCGGAGCGGTTCCGCGCGGCCAGCTGGACCCCGACGACGTTCTCGATGGCATTGCCGGCAATTGCCACGATGACCAGGCCCGCGAAGGCGTCGGAGATGCTCAGCGCCTTCATGGCGGGCTCGAGCGCCACCACGAACCAGTCGGACACGAAGGCCGAGAGCACGGCGGCGACGGTCAGCAGGCCGACGGCGAGCCAGACCGGCCAGCGCGGGGTCTCGTGGTCCATCCCGGCACCTGCGTCGGCCGTCTCGCCGCGGCGCAGCGACGCCGGCAGGGTCAGGGCGAAGAGCACCAGCAGGATGACCGACACGATGAGGGACAGCGTCTTCTCGTGAGCCGCTGCCGGGGTGTGCACGTAGTGGGCCAGCGACGGGACCACCATGGCAGCGACCGACAGGACCATCAGCACGATGATGCTGCGGGCCCGGTCGGAGTCGAGCTTTTGCGTGCCGTGCTTGAGCCCACCCACGAGGAACGCCAGCCCGAGCACGAGCAGCAGGTTGGCCAGGATCGACCCGATCAGGGCGGCCTGGACCACCCCGACGAGTCCGGCCCGCAGGGCGAACAGTGCGATGAACAGCTCCGGCAGGTTGCCCAGGGCCGACTGCAGGACCCCCGTCGCTCCGGCTCCGAACCGGTCACCCAGCTGTTCCACGCTGCGTCCCACCAGTGAGGCCAGCAGGGTGACCGCCACCGCGGAGCACAGGAAGGGCAGCACGGCTCCGGCCCCGACGAAGCGGGTCACGGCGGCCAGGGCGACCGCGATCCCACCGCCGGCGAGGATCAGGCGGTCGGACCGCACGAAGGTGGGCGCGGTGGAGGGCGACGTGTTCGTGGCGGTGGTCATGCGGGCCATCCTTGCGTCGCCGCGGGCCCGGGGCACGCCGAAGCGCCGGGGCGGAAGCCACGGGCACGGGGTGCCAGACTGGCCCCATGGAGGCTCCCGGAGTGCTGCGTCCGATGGTCGACGACGACGTCCCCGACGTGCTCAGCCTCAATGCCGACCATGTCGAGCTGCTCGCCCCGCTCGACGGCCCGCGCCTCGGTGAGCTGCGTCGATGGGCGTCCCGCGCGGACGTCATCGTGTGCGACGGCCAGACTGCGGGGTTCGTGCTCGTCTTCGGGCCCGGGACGGACTACGACTCGGTGAACTACCGGTGGTTCAGCGCACGCTACGGGGTGGACTTCGACTACCTCGACCGGATCGTCGTCGATGACCGCTTCCGGCGCCGGGGCCTCGCCTCGGCGGTGTACGACGCGGTCGAGGAATCGGCCCGCGCCCGGGGGCGGCTGACCCTCGAGGTGAACATCGATCCGCCCAACGTCCCGTCGCTGGAGTTCCACCGACGGCGTGGGTATCGCGAGGTCGCGCAGCTGGGTGACCCGGGTCATCGGGTCAGCCTGATGACCCAGGTCATCTCCCACTAACGGACGAGAGTCATCGCGAGCGGCCGCGGATAGCCTGCTGGAGGAGTTTCGCCGTCGTGGAGCTCAGAGCTGCCGTGGTGGCAGGAAAGGGAGTCGGCTTGTCATGCTTGGGCTCGCAGGAAGGGCAGTCGTCGCCACTGGCGCCCTGACCGCTGTGCTCGCAGGCTGGGCACCGGCCTACGGCGCCACCACGCCGCCGCCCACGCCCACCTCCGCTGCGTCGACAAAGTCCCCCGTATCGACCCAGTCCCCCGCGTCGACCCAGTCCCCCGCGGCCCTCTCCCCCACCCCGGCCCTGGCCACCGGCGGCGGCACGGTCACCGCGGGGGCGACCGCCACTCCCGGCGCCGGGGGCGAGGCAACGCTCAGCGCCGCCGCGCTGGCCGCCCAGATCGCGCAGGCGGATGCGCTGACTCACGACCTCGCGACGTCGAACGCCGACATCGCGGCGGCGGCCACCAAGCTCGACCGGCTGGCCCTGCAGGCCAACACCCTCCTGCAGGAGTATGCCGCGGCGCGCACCGCGGAGCGGGCCGCCCGTGAGGAGGCTGACCGTGACGTGCAGCTCTACGGGCAGCTGAGCACCCGCCTCGGCCGGGACCGCCGGGCGCTCGGGCAGTGGGCCTACCTCGCGTACGCCGGTTCCGGCGGGAGCCTCACCGACATGGGCACCCTCCTGGACACCCTGGCGAAGTCCGCGAGCGAGGCGGGTGACACCGCCGCCCAGCTCTCGTACCTCAGCGACCAGCGCGCCTGGCAGATCGAGCGGGTCCAGAACCGGACCGAGCTCCAGCGCGCCATCGCGCTCAGCGCCGTCGAAGCCAGCACGCGGGCCACGGAGGCCGCGACCAGGGCCGCTGACGCCAAGAAGCAGCTCGACGTGGTCGTCCAGCAGCAGAAGGCGCAGCTCGACGCGACCAGGCAGCTCCACGCCGCCCAGGTCGCCAAGGTCGGGCCCATCGCGGGGCTGCTGCTCGGCAGCGGCAACGCGGTCGCGGTGCAGGCCACCAAGCGGCTGCGTGCCGCCATCGTCGTGCCCGGCGTCCGGCCGGACGGGTCGGTCAAGGCGTGCAGCACCGACGAGGCCGACTACCCCAACGGCAAGATCCCGGTCTCGGGCCTGTGCCCGCTGGTCGGTGCAGCCGGGCAGAGCCTTCGTCCCGGCGCTGCCGTCGCCTTCAACGCGATGAGCCTGGCCTACCAGAAGGACACCGGGTCCCTCCTGTGCGTCACGGACTCCTACCGCTCGCTCGCCGAGCAGGTCGCCGTGAAGCTGGACAGAGGCATCTTTGCCGCCACCCCGGGTCGCAGTGAGCACGGCCTGGGTCATGCCGTGGACCTCTGCGGCGGCATCGAGAGCTTCGGCAGTCCAGCGCACCTGTGGATGAAGCAGAACGCGCCGCTCTACGGGTGGTTCCACCCGGACTGGGCCGAACCGACCGGTGCCTTGCCCGAGCCGTGGCACTGGGAGTACGCCGGGTAGTGGCCGCCTCTGGGTGGGAATACCCATCTGGTCGCGTGCTCGTTGTGCCACCCTTCACGCATGACAACACGGGAGGCCCCGGCACCGTCGACGTGGGCTGAGCAGGAGCGCTACCACCGGCCCTGGTACTGGTACGACTGGGCGAACTCGGCCTTCGTCACCACCGTGGGCACCGTGCTCTTCGCGCCCTACCTCACGACGGTGGCCAAGAAGGCAGCCTGCCCCACGCTCGCCAGTGACGCGACCTGTCACGTCGACCTGCACGTGGTGCCCGCCGCGGCCCGCCTGCCGAGCGGGGTCTGGCAGGTCGCCCTGGCGCTCACCCTCGTCGGACTGGTCGCGCTGGTCGTCACCGTCGTCCAGATGATCCGCAACAAGCCCGCTCTGCTGCCGACCGCGGTCCCGCTGGCGGTCGCCGGCGCGGGAGTCCTGGTGCTCGTGCTCACGGCCCCGCTCGACCCGGGCTCCGTCGCGTCGTACACCGTGACCCTGTCGACGATCATCTCGGCGATCCTGCTGGTGTTCGTGGGCGCCATCGCCGACCGCACGCCTCGTCCTGCCCGGCTGCTCGGGGCCTTCGCCTGGGCGGGCGCCGTGCCGGCGTCCCTGCTGTTCTTCCTGCACGGGTCGAACTGGCGGTTCGGTGCGCTGATGATGATCCTGGCCACCATCGCGCTCGGATCCTCCCTGGTCGTGTACGACGCCATCCTCTGTCGGATCGCCTCCCCCGACGACCGCGACACCGTGTCCTCGCGCGGCTGGGCGCTGGGCTACCTCGGCGGAGGGCTGCTGCTCGCGCTCAACCTGGTCATCGTCTCCAAGCCGGACCTCATCGGCGTCGACAAGTCGATGGCCGTGCGGATCAGCATGTTGTCGGCGGGCCTGTGGTGGGGCGTGTTCACCCTGATCCCGGTGCGGGGGCTGTGGGACCTTCGGGGCGGCGAGATCGCCAGGGTCGACCAGCCGTCGGCCGGGATCGTCCGCGGCAGCTACGCGCAGCTCGGGCACACCTTCCGCGACCTGCGCACCTACCCGCAGACCCTGATGTTCCTGCTGGCCTATCTGTTCTTCAACGACGGCATCCAGACCGTCATCTCCTCGAGCAGCCTCTACGGGGCCGAACAGCTCAAGTTCGCCCAGGAGCAGCTGATCGCCCTCATCCTGCTCGTCCAGTTCGTGGCGTTCGGTGGGGCGCTCCTCTTCGGCCGCCTCGCGCGCAGCTATGGCGCGTGGCGGACGATCCTCGGGTCCCTGGTGGCCTGGTCAGCCATCGTGGTCGCCGCGTTCTTCGTCCCCGAGAAGGCGTTCATCCCCTTCATCGCCCTCGGCGTGCTCATCGGCATCGTCCTGGGCGGCAGCCAGGCGCTGAGCCGGTCGCTGTTCAGCCAGCTCGTGCCCAAGAGCCGCGAGGCCGAGTTCTTCGCCTTCTACCAGGCCATGGAGCGCGGCACGTCGTGGTTCGGCACGCTGCTGTTCGGCCTGGTCCACCAGCTCACGCACTCCTACCGGCCGGCGATCGTGGCGTTGATCATCTTCTTCGTGCTGGGTTTCGTGCTGCTGCGCAGGGTCGACGTGCGTCAGGGGATCCTCGACGCAGGCAACCAGGTGCCCGCGATCGTCTAACTGTGATTTGCGTCACAGATGCCAACGAATCGGACGTCCCATACGTCGGAACATTGCACGGGTCCACGGCGTTATGCCGTGTGAATCCCCGAGCCCCCACCCGAATGGGCAGGGTACCAAGCACGTTGGGAGAACCCCGTCATGGCAGAGCGCACCCTCCGGGGCAGCCGAATGGTTTCGCACAGTCTCGAGACAGACGACCACGTCGTCCCGAGCGAGCGACAGATCACGTCCTACGTGTGCCCCCTGGGCCACCGGACCGAGCTGCCCTTCTCCATCGAGGCCGAGATCCCGTCTACCTGGGAGTGCCGTTGCGGCGAGGAGGCCCGTCTCGTCGACGGCCCCGAGCCCGAGGTCAAGCAGGTGAAGCACGTGCGTACGCACTGGGACATGTTGCTCGAGCGTCGATCCATCCCTGAGCTCGAGGAGCTCCTCGAGGAGCGCCTGGTCCTGCTGCGCGAGTCACGTGGCGAGAAGCCCCGCCGCAAGCGCACCGCCTGAGGCATCCGAACCGCAGGACAACGACGAGGTCACGCCCGCCAGGGCGTGGCCTTCGTCGTGCCGAGGTCCTAGAGGATCTCTCCCTCGATGACGTCCGGCCCCGCCGGCGGCGGCTGGCCGCCGGGTCCCCCACGCCCGCCGCCGAAGACGCCGCCCAGCAGCCGCTTGGCCACCGCGGCTTCGAGCAGGGTCCTGGCGATCGGCCGGGTGAACGGCAGGATGAAGAAGAACCCCACGATGTCGGTGAGGAAGCCCGGGGCGAGCAGGAGGGTCCCGCCGACCAGGACGAGGGCCGCGTCGGCGAGCTGGTGACTCGGCATCTGCCCCGTGGTGAGGGCCGTCCGCAGCGCCTTCCAGGCCCGGGCGCCCTCCCGTCGGACGAGCCAGGCGCCCAGCGCCGACTCGACGAGGAGCAGCACGAGGGTCTGCCAGCCGCCGATGACCTTGCCGACCGCGATGATGGTCGCGATCTCCAGGATCGGGACGACCAGCAGCAGCACGAACACGACGGCCAGCCAGCGCGGCCGACGTCGTCTCGCGAAGGGGGTGCGTCCTACAGCCGGTGCCACGTGGGTTCCCTACTGCCGAGTCGCCGCACCTGGTCGGCCCGGTGCGCCAGCCCCCAGGAGGTGATCCGGTGCAGCGACTCGCGCATGATGTCGCCGCTCATCTTGGAGTCACCGATCTCGCGCTCGACGAACGTGATCGGCACCTCGACGACCCTCAGGCCGAGCCGGACGGCCCGCTGCGTGAGGTCCACCTGGAAGCAGTAGCCCTGGGAGGCGACGTGGTCCAGACCGATCGTCTCCAGCGCGCTCGCGCGGTAGACCCGGTAGCCCGCGGTGGCGTCGTGGACCGGCATACCGAGCAGGGCGCGGGTGTAGAGGTTGGCACCGACGCTGAGCGCCTTGCGGTGCAGCGGCCAGTTCACCACGGTGCCGCCCCGGACCCAGCGGGCGCCGATCACGAGGTCCGCGTCGGTCAGGGCGGCGAGCAGGGAGGGCAGCTGCTCGGGCTGGTGGGAGCCGTCGGCGTCCATCTCCACGATGGCCCCGTAGCCCTGCTCCATCGCCCAGCCGAAGCCCGCGAGATAGGCGTTGCCGAGCCCCTGCTTGCCGGGACGGTGCAGCACGTGGACCTGGGGGTCCGCGGCGACCAGCTCGTCGGCCACCTGGCCGGTGCCGTCGGGAGAGTTGTCGTCGAGCACCAGGATGTCGGCGGACGGCACCGCGGTGCGGACGCGCTCGACGATGCGCGGCAGGTTCTCACGCTCGTTGTAGGTCGGGATGCACACGAGCACCCGGTCGATCTGGTCGGACAGCACGAACTCGTCAGACAACGACAGGATCCCTTCGTGGTTGAGCCGGTGCGGGGGGTCCGTCGGCGGCGCGACCGACCTTAGCGGTCCGTCGTCCCAGGCACAGACCGAGTGCCAGGAGCGCGACGAACGCCAGCCCCGCGGCATACTCGGGCGTGGGTCCCAGGCGGTCGGACACGGTCACCTCGGTGCGGACGACGGGCGACCCGTACCGAGCCGCTGCGGTGAACAACGTCGTCTTGTCGACGTACGTTCCGTCGGGGTTGATGAACCCGCTCACACCCACCGTGGAGACGTGCACGACCGAGCGGCCGTGCTCGATGGCGCGGATCCGGCTGATCGCGAACTGCTGGTCGGACTCGGCGGTGTAGCCGAACGTCGCGTTGTTGGTCTGCACCGCGAGGATGCTCGCGTCCCGGCCGGGCTGGAGGGTGGAGTCGCGCATCAGCCCGTCGTAGGCCACCTCGAAGCAGATGGTCGGGATGATCCAGTAGGGCCGCTCCCCCGCCACCGGCACCTCGAACCCGCCGGCCCTGTCCCCCTTCGTGAAGTCGCGCGTGACCAGGTCGACCTTGCTGGAGAAGTTGCGGAAGAAGTCGCGGTACGGGATGTACTCGGCGAACGGCACCGGGTGCTGCTTGATGTAGCGCTGCGGGGTCGGGTCGCCCGGACGGTAGAACAGGCTCGCGTTCGACACGTAGGGGTCGGGGCCGTTGAGGACCGCGCCGACGAGGACGGGCGCCTTGGCGGTCTCCACGGCGAGCCGGATGTCGGCCGCCGCGTCGGGGTTCTGGAACGGGTCGATGTCCGAGGAGTTCTCCGGCCAGACGACCAGGCTCGGGGCAGGGTGCCCGGTCGCCACCGCTGCCAGGGTGCCCTGCACGTGGTTGTCCAGCACCTTGCGGCGCTGGGCGTTGAAGTCCAGGCCGGCCTTCGGCACGTTGCCCTGCACGAAGAGGACCGACACCTTCCGGCCATCCGTGGGCGGTGCCGTGGCTACGGCAAGCCCCAGCGGTGCGAGCGCCAGGAGTGTGAGGCCCACCGCGAGAGGCCGGTATGCCGCCGCCTGGGTCCGGCGTGGCCTGCCGACGTGGTGGGTGAGCTCGCGGGCGACCAGGTGCAGGAGGACGCCGAGCGTGGCCACGGCGAAGGTGAGGCCGGGGGCGCCGCCGAACCGGGCGAACGGCGCCAGCGGACTGTCGGCCTGGCTGAAGGCGAGGCGCGCCCACGGGAAACCGCCGAACGGGGTCGTCCCCCGCGCCCATTCCTGGAGCACCCAGGCCAGCGGGACGGCGGCATACGCGAGCGGCCGCAGCCGGGAGGTGAGGAAGGCCTGCTGGACCACAGATGTGAGGGCGCACATGACGGCGAGGTAGAGGGCCTCGAGGGTGGCCAGGGCCACCCAGGGCAGGTTGCCGACGTAGACCCCCGTCCACGACAACGTCGGGAGGAAGAAGGCCAGGCCGTGGGCCAGCCCCAGGAGCAGGGCGAGGCGCCACCGGGCGCCGAAGACCGCCGCGGACAGCAGCCCTACGCCGACCGGGGCGAGCCACCAGATGTCCTGTCCGGGGAAGGCGCTGGAGACCAGGAGGCCGGACCCGATGGCGGCCAGGAGTCGTACTCCTGCGCGCAGGGTGGTGGTGGTCGGCACGGGACCACGGTAGGACACGGAACGGCCCGCACTGCCGTTGGGACCAGCAGGGGGTCGACTGGTTGCCGACATCCTGCTGTTGTCTACTAAGCGCACGGGCCGAGCCGCCGTCCACCACCGCCGAAAGGCGGAGAACCAGTTCGGGTCGTACGTCACTGCTGGCCTGCGGTGGCTGCGCGCGCTAGCCACCGCGCAATGCGTACGTTCCGGCCTGGTTCCCCCCTGGACGACGGTCTTTCGGTGATAACAACCGTGGGCAAACATACCCCCGGGACGAGGGCTGTCAACCCCGTGTTCGCGGACGCGCAGGCGGGCTGGGGGTGGTCACGTGCTCAGGCCAAATCCGTTGTGCTGCAAGGAAACCTCGGTGAATCGACGAACGGTCGGCGTGTCGCGCGCGACACGCCGACCGCGACTCTCAGCTCGCGGGCGCCGCCGGCGCGGGGACCACCACGACCCCGCGGGCCGTCGTGGCCACCACGGGCGGGTCCAGGATCTCAGCCGCGGACTCCCCGCGCTCGGGCGTCCCTCGCCCGACGACCCGCACCTCGAACTCCAGCTCACGGCTGCGGGTGCCGGCCCGGACCAGCCGCGCCTCGATCTCGATGACGTCGCCGGCCCGCACCGGTGCCTTGAACTGGACGTCGGAGTAGGACGCGAAAAGCCCCTCGTCGCCGTCCGTCCTGATGCACATCTCGGTGGCCACGTCGCCGAAGGCAGCCAGCGAGTAGGCGCCGTCGACAAGGTTCCCCGCGTAGTGCGCGTGGCTGTACGGGACGTAGCGGCGATGCGTCACGGTCAGTCCGACGGTTGCAGCGGTGGGGGCGGTCATGACGTCTCCTTCGGGCGGGCGGGTGCCGGGGTGAGGGCGTGGACGAGGTAGCTCGCGACCTCGCCCGGGGTGGTGCCGCGGCCGAAGATGCGGTCCACCCCGAGCTTGGGGGCCGACCCCTCCTCGAAGCGCGGACCGCCGACGACGAGCAACGGCACCTGGCCGGCAGGGTATGCCTCCCGGAACGCCGCACTCATGGTCGTCGTGTTGTGGATGTGCGCGTCACGCTGGGTGACGACCTGGCTGACCATGACCGCGTCGGCCTTCTCGGCCCGGGCCCGGGCGACCAGCTCGGGGACGAGGACCTGGGCGCCGAGGTTCACGACCTTGATCTCCCGGTAGTACTCCAGCCCCTTCTCCCCCGCGAACCCCTTGATGTTGAGGATGGCGTCGATCCCGACCGTGTGGGCGTCCGTGCCGATGCACGCGCCGACGACGACGAGCTTGCGTCGCAGCCGTGACTTGACGGCCTTGTTCACCTCGGCCGGGCTGAGCAGCGGGAACTCGCGCTCGACGACGACCACGTCGCGCAGGTCGACGAGGTGGGTGGCGCTGCCGTAGACGACGAAGAAGGTGAAGTCGGGACCCATCGCCTTGGCGTGCACGAGCAGGGCTGGTTCCAGGCCCATCTTCCTGGCCAGCTGGAGCGCGGCACCCTCGGCCCGCTTGTCGTGCGGGATCGGCAGGGTGAACGAGACCTGCACCATCCCGTCGCCGGTGGTGTCGCCGTAGGGCCGCACGATGTCGGCAGCCGGAGAAGTCGCAGCCGGAGAAGTCGCAGTCGGGGAAGTCATCGGAGAAGTCATCGGTCGGAACCCTCCTCGAGCATGGTCGTGGCCGGGTTGTCGTAGCTCTCGGCCTTGACCACCACCCCGTCGAGACCCTTGCCGCGGTCGGCCGGTCGCTTCATCAGCCCGAAGGTGCCGTCAGCGATCGCCTCGAGCAGGGGCGCCCGGCCGGGCTCATCGGTGATCTGCGTGAGCAGGTCGATCGCCTCGCCCAGCACGCCGCGGGCGCGGGTCTGGATGAAGCCGTCGCGCGGCGGGTGGAAGTCCTCGGTGAGCCCTCCGGCGGCGTTGAGCACGTAGCGGACGTTCTGCAGGGCCAGGTCCCGGTCGGACAGGAACGGCGTCACGACGGCCTCGGTCATCATGCCCACGAGAAGGATCCCCTGCCCCGTCATCGCTCCGACGAGGTTGAAGAACCCGTCGAGCAGGTACCCGCGGAACACGTCACCGGTCATGTGCTTGGTGGGAGGCATCCACTTCAGCGGCGCCTTCGGGAAGAGCTGGCGCGCGAGCAGGGCATGCGCGAGCTCCATCCGGAACGAGTCGGGCAGCTCGGGGTTGATCTCGAACGCGTGGCCCAGGCCGAGCTGCCAGTCCTCGAGCCCGGCCTCCTTGGCGAAGTACTCGTTGAGCAGCTGGCTCACCGTGACCGTGTGCGCGGCCTCGACCGCGTCGGCGGTGGTGAGGTAGTTGTCCTCGCCGGTGTTGATGATGATCCCGGCGCGAGCGTGGATCTGGCGGCTGAACCGCTGGTCGACGAAGGTGCGGATCGGGTTGATGTCGCGGAAGAGGATCCCGTACATCGAGTCGTTGAGCATCATGTCGAGCCGCTCGAGCCCGGCCAGGGTGGCGATCTCGGGCATGCAGAGCCCGGACGCGTAGTTGGTCAGCCGGATGTAGCGGCCCAGCTCCTTGGACGTCTCGTCCAGGGCCGCCCGCATGAGGCGGAAGTTCTCCTGGGTGGCGTAGGTGCCGGCATACCCCTCGCGGGTGGCGCCCTCGGGCACGTAGTCGAGCAGGGACTGTCCGGTGGAGCGGATCACCGCGATGATGTCGGCGCCCTCGCGCGCGGCGGCCTGGGCCTGCGGGATGTCCTCGTAGATGTCGCCGGTGGCGACGATGAGGTAGATCCACGGACGCTGCTGCGGGTCGCCATGGCGCCTGATGAGCCGGTCCCGGGTGGCGCGCTGCTTGTCGATGGCGCGCAGGCCCCGGCTCACCTCGCGGCGGGCGTCCTTGGCTGCCGCGGTGGCGGCCCTGCCCTCGGGGAGCCGGAACTGGACCGAGCCGCTCGCGGCCTTCTGGGCGAGGGTCAGCAGGTCCGGCGCCTCCCCCCGCCGCAGGGCGTCGAAGACCGGGCTGGTGATGCCGTGCTCGAGCCCGACCTCGCCGCGCACCGCGTCCACGAGGTGGTTGACCCACGGGACCCGCTCGTGGTCGGCGCCGGAGAGCCCCGCGAGACGCAGGGTGGCGCGCTCGACACTGACGGTGGTGTGGCTCTGGGCCAGCTTGACGACGGGTCGGCCGGCCTTGCGGGCCAGGGTGCGGGCCCGGCGGACGTCGGCCGGGTCGAGATCGAGGAGAGGTTTCACACGCGAAGACACGCGGCAAATCTAGCAGCGAGGGAGAGAATTTCCGGCGGGGTAGTTCTCAGGCCGTAAATCCTTCCCTGTCGAAGACGATCCGCCCGCGGACGACCGTGCGCAGGCAGGTCGGTGCGGCCTGGCCCGGCGACAGGTCCGGCAGTCCCGGCGTCCCGGACCGGGGGTCGGTCGACCACGTCTGGATGCGGTCGTCGGGGGCCTGGACGACCAGGTCGCCCACCTCCCACACGGCGAAGCTGGCGGGCAGACCCAGGTCGAGGTAACCGCGGTCGGCGAACCCCGCAGCGCGCCAGCCGCCCCGGGTGTGGGCCAGGAAGGCCGATCGGGCCGACACCCGCTGGCTCTCGTCGTGGTGGAACGCGGCGGCGCGGACGGCTTCCCAGGGGGCGAACGGCGTGACCGGCGAGTCGGACCCGAACGCGACCGTCATCCCGGCCGCCATCATGGCCGCGATGGGGTTCATCGGGGCGCTGTCGCCCCCCGCGCGGCCGTGCACGCGGTCGGCACCCAGCCGCTCGGCATACATCCCCTGGTCGCCGCCCCAGAAGGCGTCGAAGGCAGGCTGGACGCTGGCACTGACCCCGAGCCTGACCAGCCGCTCGATGCCCGCAGGCGAGACCATCTCGAGGTGTTCGAGCCGGTGTCGGGACCGCGTGACGACGGGCGCGCCGACCAGAGCGGCGGCAGCCTCGAAGCCCGCGATGGCGGTGTCCACCCCGGCATCGCCGATGACGTGGAAGCCGGCCTGCAGGCCGGCGAGCGAGCAGGCAGCGACGTGGTCGCGCACCTGCTCGACGGTGAGGTAGGCGTTGCCGGTGTGGCCGGGGGCGTCGGTGTAGTCGGCGCGCAGGTGGGCGGTGCGTGAGCCGATGGACCCGTCGATGTTGAGGTCGCCGGCGAGGCCGCGGGCGCCACGCAGCGTGGCGACGTCGCGGGCTTCCGCCTCGTCCGCCACGAGCTGCGCCCAGTAGCCGATCGTCTGCGGCCCGTCGCCCCGCCCCCCCGCCGCCAGGACGTCGGCGAAGTCGTCGGTGCCCGACAGGGTGCGGCCGCCGTTCTCCTGGACCAGGGCGATCCCGGCCGCTGCCGCGGCCCGGAGTGCGAGGTCGATGTCCTCGCGTCGCTGTGCCGGGGTGACCGCGCCGTTGAACGCCTCCCGAGCCGCGTGGTGGGCGTCCCGGGTGACGAGGCCGTCACCTTCCCAACCCGGAAGGTCGCGGGCACCCGAGGCAGCCGCGAGGGCCGAGGAGATGACCGCGGAGTGACCGTCGACGCGGGGCGAGTAGACCACGCCGCCATAGGTCGCCCGGTCCAGCTCGGCGCCCGTGTGGGGGCGGCGCTCCGCCCAGGTCGCCTGGTCCCAGTTCGGCGCGTAGACCGGCCGGCCCTGGTTGGCCCGGGCCGCGTCCTCGATCCGGCTCAGGGCCTGGACCACCGACAGCGTCGTGCCCAGGTCGACCCCCCGCAGGCCCGCACCGGTCTGGGAGGTGTGGGCATGGGCATCGACGAACGCCGGCGCCACGAGGGCTCCGTCGAGCTCCACCACCTCGTCGACCGCGTCGACGTGCACCGTCGCGGCGTCGTCTCCACCGATCCAGGCGATGGTGCCCGTCGCGTCGTCCACCACCATCGCATTCGCGAAGGGGTCGATCGGGGTGTAGACGAAGCCGCCGCGGTAGAGAGTGCTCACGGTGCCAGTCTGCCCACCGCTGTGCCTACTCCTCGAGCCGACCCTCGAACAGACCACGGACCGCGGCGCTGCCCCGGACCAGGTCCAGCGCGTAGGCCGCGTGGCCCGGGACGTAGCCGTTGCCCACGAGCATCCGCACGTCCGCCGCGACGCCCTCCGCGCCCAGGGCCGCGGCGGCGAAGTTCGTCGCCATCGAGAAGAAGATGATGGTGCCGCCCTGCGCCGTCGACAGGATGGCGGGCTGCTCGCAGCCCGGGACGTCGACGCAGACGACGGTGACGTCGGCGGGTCCACCTGCCGCCGCGACGGCCTCCGACAGCCCGAGCGGGCTGCGTGCGTCCGCGATGACCACCTCGTCTGCCAAGCCGGTCCCGGACAGCAGGTCGGCCTCGCGCTGGAACGGGACCACCGCGATCCGGCGCCCGGCACCGGCGTCCGCAGCGGCGGCGAGGGACAGCGAGCCCGATTTGCCGGCCCCGCCGAGCACGCAGACGGTGGGGCTGGCTCCGCGCGCGGAATACTCCCCCACCACACGTGCCACCAGCGCCGGGGCGCCACACACGTCCATCACCATGAGGGCGAGGTCGGGGCTGAGGTCCTCGGGCAGCCGCGCGGCGATCGACCGCCCGAACAAGATCGCATGCCCCTGCGCAGGCACGCGCTCGGAGCGACCGTCCCAGCGGGCGAGCCCGTCAGTGATGACGAGCGGGGTGAGCGACAGGGACACCAGGGTGGCGACCCGGTCGCCCACGGACAGGCCCAGGGGGGACTGCGGTCCGACCTCCTCTACCGTGCCGATGAGCATGCCGCCGGAGCCGGTCACGGGGTTCTGCATCTTGCCGCGCGTCGCGACGATGTCGAGGACCTCGGCGCGGACCGCGTCGCCGTCGCCGTCGTGCTTCTCGGACAGCTGGCGGTAGGACGCCGCGTCGAGGTTGAGCGTCTCGATGCTGATGCGGACCTCGTCCGGCCACAGCTGTGGCGAGGCGTCGAGCCGTCGGGCTGCCTGGGGCAGCGTGGCTCCCACCGGCTCGAGGACGCGGTGCAGACCCACCGGCGAGGAGGGGGTGCGAGACACAGAATCTCCCATCAATTGCGACACGGGGCGCAAATCTTGCGGTCGTATGTCGATTTCATCGGAACCTGTCCCGTATCCTGCCACGTATGAGCACCGCGATCGAGCAGCCCTATGTCTACCGCCACCGCGAGCTGGTGGAGCCCGACTGGACCCGTTTCGCGGGATGGCGGGACGTCACCGCGCAGGACTGGGCGAGCGCCCAGTGGCAGCGGGCGCACTGCGTCAAGAACATCAAGCAGCTGCGCGAGCTGATGGGCGACCTGCTCACCGAGGCGTTCTACGCCGACCTCCAGCGCGACCAGGCCGAGCGCGCCACGATGTCGATGCTCGTCCCCCCGCAGATGATGAACACCATGGTCAGCGAGCTGACCTGGGCCGACGGCCGGATGCCGGCCGCGGGTGCCGAGTTCACCCGGGCGTTCTACGCGGACCCGGTCCGCCGCTACATGCTCCCGGTGTTCTCCGACCGCCGGACGGACTGGCCCAGCCACCCGCACGCGACGCGCGACAGCCTGCACGAGCACGACATGTGGGTGGCCGAGGGCCTCACCCACCGCTACCCCACCAAGGTGCTCGCCGAGCTGCTCCCGACCTGCCCCCAGTACTGCGGCCACTGCACCCGCATGGACCTCGTCGGCAACTCGACTGCCGTCGTCGACAAGCTCAAGCTCACCGGCAAGCCGGTGGACCGGTATGCCGCGATGCTCGCCTACCTGCAACAGACGCCCCAGGTGCGCGACGTCGTGGTCTCCGGCGGCGACGTGGCGAACATGCCGTGGAAGAACCTCGAGGGCTTCATCGACAAGCTGCTCGACGTGGACAACATCCGCGACATCCGCCTGGCGACCAAGGCCCTGATGGGCCTTCCCCAGCACTGGCTGCAGCCCGATGTCGTCGAGGGGGTCGCGCGGGTGTCCGCGAAGGCCCGGTCCCGCGGCGTCTCGCTCGCCATCCACACCCACGTCAACAACGCCCAGTCCGTGACGCCGCTGGTGGCCGACGCGTCCAAGGCGATGCTCGAGGCGGGGGTGCGCGACGTCCGCAACCAGGGCGTGCTCATGCGCGGCGTCAACGACTCGGTGGAGCAGCTGCTCGACCTGTGCTTCGCCCTGCAGGACGACGCGATGATCACGCCGTACTACTTCTACATGTGCGACATGATCCCGTTCTCGGAGCACTGGCGCCTGTCGCTCGCGGAGGCGCAGCACCTCCAGCACTCGATGATGGGCTACCTGCCGGGGTTCGCCACGCCGCGCATCGTGTGCGACGTGCCGTTCGTCGGCAAGCGCTGGGTGCACCAGGTCGACAGCTACGACACCGAGCGCGGGATGTCGTTCTGGCGCAAGAACTACCGGACCTCCATCGAGAGCGCCGACACGGACGCGCTCTCGCGCGACTACGTCTACTACGACCCGATCTACACCCTCCCCGAAGCGGGCCAGCGGTGGTGGCGCGAGCAGGGCGACCACGAGGCAGCCCACGCGGTCGCCGTCGAGCGCGCCGCGGCGAGCCGCGAGGCATCCCTGGTCTGACGGGTGGTCGCGAGTGTGACGTGTCTCGCGCGGGGGTCGGTCCTGAGGCCCGGCTGAGCTTCGCTAGGTTGCTCCCGTGACTGCTATCGCCCTGCCCCGCAAGCGCGTCCTCGCCGACTACGTCCCCGCCGTCGTGGGCGTGCCTGCCTGGGTCGGTGCGCGCGTCCGTGACCTCCTGCTCATCGCCGCTGGTGCCGGCTTCATCGGGCTGCTGTCCCAGTGGAGTGTGCCGCTGCCCGGGACCCCTGTCCCGCTGTCCCTCGGCACGTTCGCGGTGTTGCTGACAGGAGCCTCCCTGGGTGGCCTGCGTGCCCTGCTGAGCGTCGGTACCTACCTCGTGGCTGGTGGCCTCGGCGTCAACTGGTTCGCCGGGCACAAGGACGGCTGGGGCGGTCCCACCTTCGGCTACGTCATCGGCTTCGTCATCGCGGCCACGGTCGTCGGCTGGCTGGCCCAGCGGGGCGGTGACCGCACCGTGGTCAGGACCGCCGTCACCATGGTGCTCGGCAACCTGGTCATCTACGCCGTGGGCGTGTCCTGGCTGATGAACGCGACCGGGATGGACCTGCAGGCCGGCCTCACAGCCGGCATGACCCCGTTCCTCATCGGCGATGCCATCAAGATCGCGGCGGCAGCCGGTCTCCTCCCGGCGGCCTGGTCGCTCGTGAACCGCGTCGAGAAGCGCTGAGGTTGGCCTCGGGCACCCCCGCCACGACAGCCCTGACCCGGCTCGGGCTGGCCTTCGAGCTGCACTCCTACGACCACGACCCCGCGGCGGCCTCCTACGGACTGGAGGCCGCCGCGGCGCTGTCCGTGCCACCTGGGCAGGTCTTCAAGACCCTCCTCGTCGTCGGGGACTCCGGGCTCGCGGTGGGCGTCGTGCCGGTCGACCGCCAGCTCGACCTCAAGGCCGTCGCCTCGGCTCTGGGTCTGAAGAAAGTGGCCATGGCCCAACCTGGCGACGCGGAGCGGTCCACCGGGTACGTCGTCGGCGGGATCTCCCCCATCGGTCAGAAGCGGGCCCTGCCGACGGTCGTCGACTCGTCGGCGCTGGAGCTCGAGCGGGTCTACGTCTCCGGCGGCCGACGGGGCCTGGACATCTCCCTCGCGCCGACCGACCTGGTCGCGGTGACCCGCGCCACGGTGGCCTCGATCGCCCGCTGAGGCGAGGTCGAGCGGGGGTCACTCCCAGGGGGTGGAGAGGACCACGGTGGTGCGCGTCGCGACGTTGGCGGCAGACCGGATCCGGGCCAGCAGGGTCTCGAGGTCGCCGGGGGTGCGCACCCGGGCCTTGAGGATGTAGTTCTCCTCCCCCGCCACGGAGTGGCAGGCCTCGAGCTCGGTGATGTCGCGAAGCCGGTCCGGGATGTCGTCGGGCGCAGCGGGGTCCAGGGGCGAGATCGAGATGAAGGCGGTCAGCGGAAGGTCGAGGGCTGCGTGGTCGACGATCGCGGTGTACCCCTTGAGGACCCCCCGCTCCTCGAGCCGACGCACGCGTTGGTGCACGGCGGAGGTGGACAGGCCCATGGCCTTGCCCAGGTCGGTGTAGCTCATCCGACCATCGGCGCGCAGCAGGTCGACGATGCGTCGATCGAGGTCTTCCACGCCCACACCCTACTGAGGAGCGGCGTCGCGGGTGGCAACATGTCCGCCATGACCTCGCCCGACAGCTCCGGCCGTCTCATGCTGCTCGACAGCGCCTCGTTGTACTTCCGCGCGTTCTTCGGGGTGCCCGACCAGCGCAGTGACCCGTCGCAGCCGCCCACCAACGCGATTCGCGGGTTCCTCGACATGATCGCGTCCTTGGTCAGCACCCACCAGCCGACCCACCTCGTGGCCTGTTGGGACAACGACTGGCGACCGCAGTGGCGGGTCGACCTCCTCCCGAGCTACAAGGCCCACCGGGTGACCCAGGAGTCGCCGGCCCCCGCGCCGGGCGCCGCGCCTGACCAGGCCCACCCCGCCTCGGATGACACCGTCCCTGAGGAGGTCCCCGACGACCTGGCCCCGCAGGTACCAGTCATCGTCGACGCGCTGAAGGCGCTGGGAATCGCTCGGCTCGGCGCTGACGGCTTCGAGGCAGACGACGTGATCGGCACGCTGGCCACCAGGTGGGGTGGCCGGATGGACGTCGACATCGTGACGGGAGATCGAGATCTCCTCCAGCTCGTCGACGACGCCCGCGGAGTGCGCGTTCTCTACACGGGCAAGGGCGGGGTGCGTGATCCCGACCTCGCGACCCAGAACTACCTGCGCTCCCGGTATGCCGTGGACACCGGTGACGCCTATCTGGACATGTCAGTCCTGCGCGGCGACACCAGTGACGGGCTTCCCGGGGTCAAGGGCATCGGCGACAAGACCGCGGCCCAGCTCATCGCCGAGCACGGCTCGCTGACCGGTCTCCGGGCGGCGGTGGACTCCGGGTCCCCGGCCATCAAGGGAGCCCGGCGGGCCAACCTCGAGGCGGCGACGGCCTACCTCGACGTGGCCCCCACCGTGGTGCGAGTGACCCGTGATGTACCGGTCGCCTCCGTCGACATGACACTGCCGCGCGAGGTCGCCGACCCCGTCCTGATGAGCCGGATCGCCAGCGAGTTCGGGGTGACCAGCTCCTTCAACCGGGTGCTGTCGGCCCTGCGCATCGAGTAGGACTGATTAAGGCTGGCTGGCGACCGTCACGGCGACCCGTCACGCAGCGGCCAACCTGAGCTCGAGCGCCCGCTCCGCCCAGCTGAAGTCGGGGCGCGAACCATCGGCCGCCCGATCACCACCGCCGCCATCGAACAGTGGTGGCGCGGTGGAGTCGTAGAGGTGACCGGTAGGGGTCCGGAGTCGAACCCGGTGTCGCTGCGTCAGGCCCTGGCTGGTCTGCCCGGGACTGACCACCTGTGCGCTCCAGCCCCGGGCCTCCTTGGCCTGGTTGCACGCTGCACACAGGCCCTGGCCGTTGGCCGCGCTGGTGGGTCCGTCACGACCGGCGGCGACGACGTGGTCGGCATGGCGGACCGGGGCATCGCACCACGGAGTCCGGCAGACCTTGTCGCGCAGGACGAGAAACCGCCGCAGTCCCTCGGGGAACAACCGCCGTCTGCTCTCCAGGCCGACGAGCTGGCATTCTCCAGCGGCAAAGAGCCGACGGAACCAGATCGGTGCGCCACTGGCGGCCGCCGCGCTCAGCAGGGTCCGAGCCGCCCCAGCGCCGATCGGCCCGTGACCCACGAGCTCCGCTGTGGAGTCCTCGGTGCCCAGCAGCGCGTCCACGGGCAGCACGAGGTTGACCTCGATCGGGACGGCCTCGGCGGTGGCTTGTCCGGTGACCCGCTCGACCAACGTGTCGGCCATGATCTGACCCCGTCCGCGCTCGTCACCTCCCGCGATCAGCTCCCTCGCGCGGCGGTCCAACGCGGCATACGTGGCGACGCCCGCGGCCACGGGAAGCAGGCCACTGAGGTAGGTCATCGTGTCCGGCGCTGGGCGCAGTGAGACGCACCGCTCCGCGGCCGCCTTGCTGGCCCTGCGGGCCACGGACTCGGGGTCCAGCTGCGCAGCCAGCCCTCGCGCCGCACGGGCAACCTGCGCGTCCCCCATCGAGGGAAGGTCGCCAGCCAGCCGGCGGTCCACCTCGCGGCGGTCGTCCACCGTCAGCACTGCGGTCTCGCGGCACAGGATGGTCGCCCGCCACTCGCTGACGCGGCCCGCGGTGAGGTGGGCCAGCGTGTGCGGCATCTCGCGCACCATCGCCCGGGCGAAACCCAGGTGCCGGGACCCCCGGTGGGGTGAGTCACGCCGGGCCAAGGCGATCTGGGCGGCCACTCCCCTACCTCGCTCGCGGGCCGGCACCCCGGCTGCGGCCTGTGCGGCCTCCTGCGACTCGGCGAACGCCACCGACAACCTCGCCTGGGCGGCCGACACCGCGGCCTTGAGGACCTCGAGCTCAGTGATCAGGTCGATGCGTTCGCCGTCGCAGCCGCCCTCGAGGGTGCGCAGTGAAGCCACGACCGTGCTGAGTCCCTCCACGGCCTGCGACCCATGCCCCGATTCGAACATGTGTCCACTCTAGAGGTGAGGTCTGACATCCCTGTCGAAGCCACCTTCCTCAACCATGCGATCGGCTCTTCGACTCTGGCTCGGGGTCCGCCCCGTGAACAGCACTTGCTCATGAAGGACCTAGGTACGCGACGTGGAGTGGCTGTGGCACACGATGCGGACCTCCCTGGTGGTGTGCCCGGCGCGCGTCGACGACGTCGCTGAAGTTCACGTGGAGGATGTAGTGCTGCTGTCCGGCCCACCGGCCTCACGTACGCCCGAGGCGACTGCCCTCCTCAACGCTCGAGTGGTGACAGCCGCTCTCCCGCTCGCGATGCTCGTCGCCGCCCCGGGGGAACGAGACGTCGGCGTCGCCGCCGAACTGAACCGCACGCGGACGAACGCCGCGACTCTTGCCTTCCGCGGGCAATGCCAAGGACTCCTCAGTCGAGGCGGTCGGCGGCGACCACGCCGCGCATGACGGCGTCGATGGCCTTGCGCGAGGTCGCACGCAACGTCGGTTCCGGGGCGGCATCGCCGATCTGCCCGAGCAGGTCGACGACCTGCTTGCACCGGCGAACGAAGTCGCCGGCAGCCATGTCCGAGCCGCGCAGCACCTCCTCCAGCTGACGACCGCTCGCCCACCGGTGCATCATCCACACCATCCCCGCGTCCGGGTCCCCCGTCAACGGAAGCCCCAGCTCGCGTTCGCGGTCCTCGAGCACCGACCACAGGCGGTTCATCTCGCGGACCGCCTCCGCCACGTCCTCGTTGGGCATCCGTGGCGACGGGTCCGTCTCGTCCCGCCGCGGCTCGTGGATCAGGGCCGACACGATCGACGCCAGGCCGGCGGGGTCCAGACGCTTCCACACCCCGAGCCGCAGGCACTCAGCCGCGAGCAGGTCCTTCTCGGTGTAGAGCCGCCTCAGGTTCTCCCCCTGCGGCGTCACGAGGTCACCGCCGTCCGACAGGTAACCCATCTCCCCGAGCAGGGTGCAGATGCGGTCGAAGGTCCTGGCCACCGAGTTGGTGCGACCCTCCACCTTGCGCTGGAGCCCGACCGTCTCGCGCTTGAGCCGCCACCACCGCTCCGCCCAGCGGGCGTGGTCCTCGCGGTCGGGGCACTGGTGACACGGGTGGGCCTTGAGCTGACGACGCAGCTCGGAGATGCGCTCGTCCTCGGCACTGCCCGCGTAGCCGGCGTGGTCGCGTGAGCGCCGCGGCGCAGGGTCGTGGGGAACGGCGATGCGCAGCGAGGTCGCGAGGTCGCGTCGGGCCTTGGGGCTCTTGGAGTTGAAGTGCGGCGGCACCTTGACGTGGGCCACCGGTTCGACCGGCGTCGGCACGTCGGTCAGGGACAGCTTGAGGAGCTGCTTGTCCTCGGTCACGACGGTCGGTGCCGGCACCTCGCCGCGGTACGACTTGGAGGGGTGCACCACGACGGCGTAGCCGGCGCGGCGGCCCGACGGGATCTTGATGACGTCGCCGATCTTCAACGCCTCCAGCGACACCGCAGCCTGCGCCCTGTTGCTCGCGGACCGGGCCTTCGCGCCCTCCTTCTCGAGCCGGGCGATCTCGTGCCGGAGCGCGGCATACTCGCTGAAGTCGCCGAGGTGACATGCCATCCCCTCGGCGTATCCCTCGAGGCCCTCCTCGTTCTTGCGCACGGCTCGGGCCATCCCCACGACGGCGCGGTCGGCCTGGAACTGGGCGAAGGACGTCTCGAGGATCTCGCGGGCCGTCTCGCGCCCGACCTGGGCGACGAGGTTGACTGCCATGTTGTAGGTCGGGCGGAACGACGAGCGCAGCGGGTAGGTGCGCGTCGAGGCGAGCCCGGCCACGGCCATCGGGTCCATCCCCCGGTTCCACTGGACCAGGGCGTGTCCCTCGACGTCGATGCCCCGACGCCCGGCCCGTCCGGTCAGCTGCGTGTACTCCGCGGGGGTGATGTCGGCATGGGTCTCGCCGTTGAACTTCACGAGCTTCTCGATGACGACGGTGCGCGCGGGCATGTTGATGCCGAGCGCGAGGGTCTCGGTGGCGAAGACGGCCCGGATGCGTCCCGCCGTGAACAGCTCCTCGACGATCTCGCGGAAGGTCGGCAGCATGCCGGCGTGGTGTGCCGCGAACCCTCGCGTGAGGCCGTCGACGAAGTCCCAGTACCCGAGCACGCCGAGGTCCTCGTCGGCCAGTGCGGACACCCGCTCCTCGACGGTGCGCCGGATCCGGTCGCCGTCCGCCTCGGAGATCAGCCGGATCCCGTCGCGGAGCAGCTGCCCCACGGCAGCCTCGCAGCCGACCCGGCTGAAGATGAACGTGATCGCGGGCAGCAGCCCCTCGCGCTCGAGTCGCTGGATGACCTCGGACCGGGTCGCGCCACCACCGGGACGGCCGCCCGAGCCGCGCGCCATGCCCCGGCCGCCGTGACCCCCGCCAGGCCCGCGGGGACCCGCGCCGCGCCCTCCGCGGCTGTGGCGGTCGGAGTGCGAGCCATGCCGGGCGCCCTCGTCCCACCGACCGCGCTGCTCGAGCTGGCGGATCGCCTGCAGCAGCTCGGGGTTCACCCGGGTCGCGTCCGCCCCCGTCACCGGCGCGGACGCCTCGTCGACGAAGAGGTCGTACATCGACTGGGCCACCATCATGTGCTGCCACAGTGGCACCGGGCGGTGCTCGGAGACGATGATGTCGACGCCGCTGCGGACCTCCGACAGCCAGGCACCGAACTCCTCGGCGTTGCTGACGGTGGCGGACAGGGACACCACCTGGACGTCCTGTGGGAGGTGGATGATCACCTCCTCCCACACCGCCCCGCGGAACCGGTCGGCGAGGTAGTGGACCTCGTCCATGACCACGAAGCCGAGCCCGTGCAGGGTGGAGGACCCGGCATACATCATGTTGCGCAGGACCTCGGTCGTCATGACGACGACGGGAGCCTCCCCGTTGATCGACGAGTCCCCGGTGAGGAGCCCGACGTTCGCAGCTCCGTGGCGACGGACCAGGTCGTTGTACTTCTGGTTGGACAGCGCCTTGATCGGGGTGGTGTAGAACGCCTTGCGCCCGGTGGCCAGCGCCAGGAACACCGCGAACTCCCCGACGATGGTCTTGCCCGCGCCGGTCGGGGCGGCCACGAGGACACCACGGCCGGCTTCGACCGCCTCGCACGCCTGCACCTGGAAGTCGTCGAGGGGGAAGTCCACCGTCGCCACGAACGCGGCCAACCGAGACTTCTCGTATGCCGCGCGGCTGGCGCTTGCGGCGAATCGCTCAGCGGGCGTCGACATGCTCCCGAGCCTACGTGGCGGCAGGCGCCAGCACCGTCACCGCGCCGGGGACCACGTCGAGGGTGATCGGCAGCGGCGCGAACCGCTCCCCGTCCGCGTACGCCATGATCCCCTCCGCCTCGAGGGTCACCGAGCGCCCCTGGATGATCTCCACGGCCGGATGAGTGACGTGGGCGCCCTTGAACACCTTGGGGAAGACCTTGAGGAACTCCAGCGTGCTGATCTCGTGGAGGAGCAGCACGTCCAGCAGCCCGTCGTCGAACCTGGCGGCGGGAAGCACCTGCATGCCGCCGCCGTAGCTCGGACCGTTGCCCACGGCCACGAGCATGGCGCGGGTCTCGTGTCGCACGCCGTCCACCGTCACGACGTACGGAATGGCCTTGAAGAGCGGGAGCTCGCGCAGGATCGCCAGGTTGTAGCGCATGTTGCCCTTGGGCCACGGCCAGGTGTTGGCGCGCTCGTTGACCACGGAGTCGAAGCCGGCGCCGAGCACGCCCGCGAACCAGTGCCGGCCGCCGTGGGCGTCGACGTGGCAGATCGCGTCGATGGTGCGCGGGGTGCCGGTGGTGACCAGGTCGGCGGCCCGGACGGGGTCGTGCACGGGCAGCCCCAGCCCGCGGGCGACGTCGTTGCCGGTCCCGGCGGCGATGATGGCCAGGGTGGTCTTGGTCTCGGCGGCGAGGTCGACCCCGAGGTGGACCATGCCGTCACCGCCCACCACGGCCAGCACGTCCACGCCCTGCGCGATGGCGCCCAGGGCACGGTCGCGGGCCGCGGCGAACGACTCGTCGGAGAGGTCCAGGACCTCATGGCCGGCGGCTCGCAGCCGCTGGGCCACCTCGATCCCCAGGGCCATCCCGCGGTTCTTGCCGGAGGTGGGGTTGACCACCAGGCCGACGCGCTTCCTGACGGGCAAGGGATTCGGACTCACGCGCGGAGGCTACAGGGCCGATGCCTCGTCGTCGGGCACGTCGGTCCACTTGGGCCGGTTCCTGGTCCGCCCGCGCTCGATGAGCTTGCTGACTCCGATCGCGCCGAAGTACAGGATGCAGAGCGGGATCGCCAGCAGGAACATCGTGAAGGCGTCAGGGGTCGGCGTCGCGACCGCCGAGAGGACGAAGATCCCGAAGACGGCTGGGCGCCAGGCCTTGACCATCGCCGACGACGGCAGGATGCCGATCGCGTTCAGGGCGACCAGGAACACCGGCAGCAGGAAGGCACACCCGAAGACGAGGATGAACCGCGTGACGAAGGAGAAGTACTCGCTGACCTGCTGGATGTTCGACGCCCCGGGCGGGGTGAAGCCGTACAGGACCGCGAGCACCTTCGGCAGGACGTAGTAGGCCATCGCGCACCCGGCCAGGAAGAGCGGGACGGTGGCACCGATGAAGGCCAGCGAGATCCGTCGCTCCCTCCTGCTCAGCCCGGGCACGATGAACGCCCACAGCTGGTACAGCCACACCGGGCTGGACACGATGATCCCGACGAAGATCGACAGGCTCACCTGCTGGGAGAAGGCGGCGGTGGCCGTGCCGAAGTTGAGGTTGATGATGCTCCCCGGGTGGGCCGCCTTGTAGTCGTTGAACGGCGCGGCGAGCCGGCCGTACACCTGGGGGTAGCTGATCCAGCCGAGCACGCCACCGAGCAGGACCGCCACCGCGGAGATCAGGAAGCGTCGTCGGAGCTCACGCAGGTGGTCACCGAGGGACATGCGCCCGTCGGGGTTGCGGGCACGCCGGAACGCCATGGTCGGGGTGACTGGTGAGTGCGGGTGGGACTAGGAGGCGCCGGAGGAGTTGTCCGTCCGGGGACGGTCCTCACGGATGGGGCTGGTCGGCTCGGGGGTGACCGGCCGCTCCGGGTCCTTGATGGCCTCGCCCTTGACCGTGTCGCTGCTGGCCGCGGACTTGCCGTCGGTCTTCATCTCCTGGACCTCGGACTTGAAGATGCGCATCGATCGCCCGATCGAGCGCGCAGCGTCGGGGAGCCGCTTGAAGCCAAACAGCAGGACGAGGAGGACGAGCAGGACGATGATGTGCCAGCCCTCAAACAATCCGCGACCCATGTGACTCATTCCTCTCGACCACGTGGTGGCCTCTGTGACGATGCTGCCCCGCCGGTGCCGGGCTGGTGGCCTCAGTCTAGGTGTCTGGCCCAGCTGGGACGCCGCGCGGCCTGACGGGCGCGCCGCTGCTGCTTCAACGAGGCTCGGGTGACTTCGCGTTCCCTGCGCAGCTGACGGGGGTCCCCGAACACGTCCGGCTGGGGCGCCGGCCGGCGATCGCCGAGCCGGTTCGTCTGTGCCTGCAGGGCGGCGACGGTGTCGGAGGAACGACGCACCTCGGCCGTCAGCTCCTTGAACTGGCCCCAGACACCCCAGGCCCGGCTCGCCAAGTAGGCCGCCGCGATGACCACGAGCAGCACCCAGATGACGACCCACCACCACACGACGTCGACCCTACCCGCCCGTGGAGGCTGTGGTGTCCGCTGCGTATGCCGCGAGGGCCGCCTGCGCGCCCTCGCTCACCGCCTGCGCGACCTCGGGCGGGGACACGACGGTGCCGTGGCCCCCCAGCCGCCAGAGCAGCCGTCGCAGCCAGAGCGTGTCGGCGGTGCGCAGCGTGACGATCTGTGAGCCGTCCTGCTGCGTCTGCACGGACTCGGTCGGGTAGTAGTCGCTGACCCACGTCGCGCCCGGCGTGAGCCGCAGCGTCACGAGCGTGTCGTCGGGTCGCGGGGTGAAGGCCCCCGCATCGAGGTCCCGCAGCTGGGCGTCGGCCGGTGGGGTGCCGTCGACGTCGAGGACGTCCAGGCGCGCGATGCGGTCCATCCGGAAGGTGCGCGTGTCCTGGGCCAGGTGGCACCAGCCCTCGAGGTACCACCGCGAGTCCAGGTTGACCACGCGCATGGGGTCGACGTCACGCTCGGTGGCCTCGTCCCGGCTGGGCACGAGGTAGCGCAGGTGCACCCGGCGGTGGCCCTCGACGGCGCGGCGCGCGTCGGCCAGCAGGTCGGCCTCGACCCCTTCGCTGATCGCCACCTCGACCCGGGCGGCGGCCTCGGCGCTGGCGCCGGTGGCCTGCTCGAGCTTGGCCATCGCCCGCTCGATCGCGTCGCGCTCCCCCAGCCCCGGCACCGAAGCCAGGGCCCGCAGCCCCACCATCAGGGTGAGGGCCTCGTCCCGTCCGAGCCGCAGCGGGCGGGCGATGGTGTCGGCGTTGGTCACGAACACCCGGCCGCCCTCCCACTGGGCGTCGATCAGCTCGTCGGGCATCTGGCCGTAGCCGCAGAGGTAGAGCAGTCGCAGGTCGGTCTCGAGCTGCTCGACGGTGATGCCCAGCTCCTCCGCGGCCAGGGCGAGGTCGATCCCCTGGCGGGCGACCAGCCAGGGCACCATGGTGAGCAGTCGCGCGAGCCGGTCGGTCGCCGACTCGGGCACGGTCCGTGACCTCCGGGCCGGCGGGGTCATGCGGCCCCTCCGGCGTGAGCAGCCAGCGCCCCCCGGAGCCGTTCCACCACGAGCTCGCGCACCTCGTCCGGTGACACGACCACGACGTCCGCGCCATAGCCGCTCACCTCGTCGGCCAGGAGGTCGTCGTCGGTGAAGGGCACCTCGAGCTCGGTCCACCCCCCTGCCTCGGTCGTCCCGGTCGCCCGGCGACGCAGCGAGTTCCCCCGGTCGGCCCTGACCCTCACGACGGCGGTGCGGGTCGGCTGGTCACCCACGGTGGTGCGGATCATCTCCTGGGCACGGTGGTCGGCGGGCACGGCATACGGCGGGGCCTTCTTGACCTCGGTGACGTCCCCGTCGATCCGCGACAGCCGGAAGACCCGGGGCGCTTCGCGGTCGAGGTCGAAGCCGGTGAGGTACCACCGACCGTGCCACGAGGCGAGTCCCCACGGCTGGACGGTGCGGGCGTTGACCTCCCCCTGACCGCCGGTGCGGTAGCCGAAGGTGATGGTGCGCTGGCCGACGACGGCGTTCTTGACGGGCTCGAAGGCAGGTTCGCTCGTGCCCAGCCGCGGTTCGATCCCGATGAGGGAGTCGCCGTCGCGCTCGATGTCGGCAGCCTTGAGCTTGCGCAGTGCCTGGGCCGCGGGACCGGCTAGGGAGGCGTGCGCCCAGGTGCGGCTGGCCAGGCCCAGCACCGCGAGCTCGTCGGGCTCGAAGGTGATGTCAGGCAGGGCGTACTCGCGCTGGTCGATCCGGTAGCCGACCTCGTCGTCCCAGGCGCCACCGATGTCCTGGGTGACCAGCGGGATCCCCAGCTCGCGCAGCTCGTCCTTGTCGCGCTCGAACATCCGGTCGAAGGCCTCGTCGCTGACCGCGTCCCCGTACTGCGGGACGACGGCCCGGATCCGCGACTTGGGCAGCGGGCGACGGGTGTAGAGCAGGCACAGCACGAGGTTGAGCAGGCGCTCGGTCTTGGCCGCGGGACCGGTGGGGGAACTCACCCGCACGACGCTACCCGAGTGGGCGGCACGTCCCGTGGCTAGTCTGCGTGTCGTGATGCAGTGGCGCGAGGGAACGGTCGAGCAGGTGGTCGGCCGGTGGCCGGGCGCGGTGGAGTATGCCGTGCGGCTGGCCGACGATGCCCCCGACGACACCTCGGTGCGGGCGCTGGCCTACACCGCGCTGGTGGGCGAGCCAGAGGTCGGCGACCGCGTGCTGCTCAACGCCTCCGCCCTGCTGCGCGGGCTCGGGACCGGCGGGCTGGCCTTCATCGTCGCTGCGCCCGACCGGTTGCCCGGCGATCCCACCACCCCGCGGGGGCACATCGTCAAGGCCCGCTACACCCCTCAGCAGCAGATGTTCATGGCCGTCGACGAGCAGGACAGCCCGCACCACGAGGTGATGACCGGCCCGCTGGCCGCGGCCGGCGACCTGCTCGGCATGCCGGTGGTCGTCGCCGACCTCCACTCGGCCCTGCCCGCCATCCTGGCGGGGATCAGGCTCGACCGCCCGGAAGCGCGCGTCGTCTACCTCATGACCGACGGCGGAGCCCTGCCGATCGCGTTCTCCCGCAACGTCGCGACCCTCACGGGTGCCGGCTGGCTGGCAGGCACCGTGACCGTCGGCCAGGCCTACGGGGGCGACCACGAAGCCGTCACGCTGCACTCCGGCCTGCTCGCCGCCAAGCACGTGCTGGAGGCAGACATCGCCGTCGTCATCCAGGGGCCCGGCAACGTCGGCACCGGTACCCCGTGGGGCTACACGGGGGTGGCGGCGGGCGAGGCCCTCAACGCCGTCGGCACCCTCGGAGGTCGCGGCGTCGCCGCCCTGCGCGTCTCGGACGCCGACACCCGGGAGCGCCACCACGGGATCTCGCACCACAGCGCCACGGCATACGGGCGCATCTGCCTGGTGGCCGCGGACGTCCCGGTCCCCACGACGGCGGACGAGTTCGACGCGCTGGTCGCCGACCAGGCTCATGCCCTGGCGCGGACTGCCCAGGGAGCCCTCACGGTCCGCCGGGTGGACCCGGAGGGTCTGGACGAGGCCCTGCGGGCCGTTCCGGTCACGCTCTCGACGATGGGCCGCGGCCTCGACGAGGACCACGCAGCGTTCCTGTACAGCGCAGCAGCCGGGCGACATGCCGCCCGGCTGCTGGAGAGCTGAATGTTGGAGGGGTCGCGCCTCAGCGGACGTCCACCAGGTCGACGACGAAGATCAGGGTCTCGCCCGGCTTGATCGCGCCGCCCGCACCGCGGTCGCCGTAGGCCAGGTGCGCGGGGATGACGAGCTTGCGACGGCCGCCGACCTTCATGCCGACGATGCCTTCGTCCCAGCCACGGATGACCTGGCCGACCCCCAGTCGGAAGTCCAGGGGCGCGCCGCGGTTCCACGAGGCGTCGAACTCCTCACCGGTGGAGTGGGCGACGCCGACGTAGTGCGCCGAGATGGTGTCACCGGCGCCGGCCTCCTGGCCGTCACCTTCGGTGATGTCCTCGATGACCAGCTCAGTGGGAGCTGCGTCGCCGGGGAAGTCGATCTCGGGCTTGGTGGTGTTGGGGTCGAAACCCATGGGACTGCTCCTTCGCAGGTCGGGAAGTGGGGGGTACGGCGGTCGTGCGTGACTCCGCGTGACTCAGAAGGCCGCGAGGATGTCGACGACGAACACGAGGGTGTCCTTGCCGCTGATCTTGGGCGGGCTGCCGGCCGCGCCGTAGCCGTCGGCCGGCGGGACGATCATGAGCACCCGGCTGCCGACGGTCCTGCCGACGAGCTGGGCGTCCCAGGCCTTGATGACCTGCTGCTTGCCGATCACCGTCTCGAAGTACTTGTTCGCCGTCTTGGCGGAGGAGTCGAAGACCGACCCGTCCTTCCAGAGCGCACCGGTGTAGGTCACCCGGATGGTCTGGCCCGCCTCGACCTTCGCGCCGGAGCCCTGGATGAGCAGCTGGGCGACGGTCTTGGTCGGGGGCTGGGCGCCCTTGGGGATGGTGATCGTGGCGGGCCCGTCCTGCGGGACCGTGACGGTGGGCAGCCCGGCGGCGGGCTTGACGGCCGTGCCCTCGGCGGAGGCCAGCGGCTTGGTGGCCGAGAGCACGTCCATGAGGAAGACGACCGTGTCGGTGCCGCCGACCTTGATGTTGGCGTTGCCCTGGGTCCCGAAGGCGTCCTTGGGCGGCATCGCGACCAGGACGCGCGACCCGATCTTCTGGTTCAGCAGCCCCTTGCGCAGGCCGGGCAGCAGGTCGGGGGCAGCCAGGTTCAGGCCGAGGTTCTGCTTGCCGAAGTTCGTGTCGAGCACCGAGGAGTCCTTGCCGTTGAGCAGGACGTACTTGAGGCTGACGATCTCGTCGCCCTTGACGACGGGGCCGGTGCCGGCCTTGACCACCTTGGTGGTGGTCTCGGTCACCGACAGGGGCTTGGGGTTCACGGTGACGGTGGGGGCCGTGGTGTCGCTGCCGCCCGTCACCGTGACCTTGTCGAGCGCGGAGCCCTTGGCGTCCTTGGAGCCACCACAACCGGTGAGGGCCAGGGCAGCGGCCAGGGCGACAGCCGTGAGGGCGGGAAAACGACGCAGATGCACGATGGAGAACTTTCGCTGGGGGCGGGGGGAACCAGCGCCCACCATAACCGGGGCGGCTGGCAAACCCCGATTCGCCTGTCGTGGGTGGCCGTCGTCAGCCGCGCATGCCCTCGATGAGCCGGTCCACGCGGGCGTCGACGGCCGCGAACGGGTCCTTGCACAGGACGGTGCGCTGGGCCTGGTCGTTGAGCTTGAGGTGCACCCAGTCGACGGTGAAGTCCCGACGGTGCTCCTGGGCGGCCTTGATGAAGTCGCCGCGCAGCTTGGCGCGGGTGGTCTGCGGGGGCACGGTCTTGGCCTCGAACACCTCGGGGTCGGTCGTGATGCGCGCCGCGCGACCGTGCTTCTGGAGGACGTAGAAGACCCCCCGCTCCCGGTTGACGTCGTGGTAGGCGAGGTCGAGCTGGGCGATGCGGGGGTGCTCCATCGGCAGCCCGTGCTTTGCCATGTAGCCCGAGATCAGCTTGTGCTTGATGACCCAGTCGATCTCGGTGTCGACCAGGCCGAGGTTGCCGGTGTCCACAGCGCGGATGGTCCGCTCCCACAGGTCGAGGACCTGCTTGTGGATCGGGTCCTCGAGCCCCTCGCGGTCGGCGAACGCCTGGGCCCGCTCGAGGTACTCGGTCTGGATCTGCAGGGCGGACAGCTCACGCCCGTTCGACAGCCGCACCGTCTTGCGCCCGGTCATGTCGTGGCTCATCTCACGGATCGCCCGGATCGGGTTCTCCAGCGTGAGGTCCCGCACGACCATGCCGGCCTCGATCATCCGCAGCACGAGGTCGGCGGACCCGACCTTGAGCATGGTGGTGGTCTCGCTCATGTTGGAGTCGCCGACGATCACGTGCAGCCGGCGGTACCGCTCGGCGTCGGCGTGTGGCTCGTCCCGCGTGTTGATGATGGGGCGGCTGCGGGTGGTCGCCGAGGACACGCCCTCCCAGATGTGGTCGGCCCGCTGGCTGACGCAGTAGGTCGCGCCCTTCGACGTGGTGACGACCTTGCCGGCCCCGCAGGTGATCTGACGGCTGACGAGGAACGGGATGAGCACGTCGGAGAGCTGTTGGAACTCGCCGGACCGGCCGACGAGGAAGTTCTCGTGGCAGCCGTAGGAGTTGCCCGCCGAGTCGGTGTTGTTCTTGAAGACGTAGATCTCGCCCTCGATGCCTTCCTCGGCCAGCCGGTCCTGGGCATCGGCGACCAGTCCCTCGATGATCCGCTCCCCCGCCTTGTCGTGGACCACGAGCTGACGGACGTGGTCGCACTCGGGCGTCGCGTACTCCGGGTGCGAGCCGACGTCGAGGTAGAGCCGGCTGCCGTTGGAGAGGAAGACGTTGGACGAGCGTCCCCACGAGACGACCTTGCGGAAGAGGTAGCGGGCGACCTCGTCGGGAGTGAGGCGCCGCTGACCTTCGAACGTGCACGTGATCCCGTACTCGTTCTCGATCCCGAAGATCCGCCGGTCCATGACCACACTCTAGGCTTCCGGGGTCTCAGGCTGCGGGTCACGCCACGCGTGGGAGTATGGGCACATGCCCGACGCCCACGCCACGGACGCGGGGACCCGTGTCGCCGGTACGTCCACCACCCAGGTGGGCGACCTGACGCGGCACACCCAGTCCATCCTGGAACGCGCCCAGGCTTATGCCGACGCCATGCGAGCCGAGACCGACCAGGTCCTGTCCGACGCCCGCGCCGAGGCCGCCCGGATCCGCGACGAGGTCCAGGTCCTGCTCGACGACGCCGAACGGCAGCACGCCGAGGCCGTCCGGGACCGCGAGCAGGCTGGTCGCGCGCTCGCCGAGGCGACCCGCGAGGCCGCGTCACTGGTCGAGGACGCGACCGAGCAGGCGTCGATGCTGACGCAGTCCGCCACGCGGACCAGTGACGAGGCGGTCAGCTCCGCACGGGCCGAGGCGCAGGCGATCCTCGACGAGGCCCACAGCCGGGCCGACTCGCTGCGGGCGAGCGCCCAGAGCGACTACGACGAAGCCATGCAGCGGTATGCCGCGCACGCGGCCGAGCGCGACGCCGCCTTCGCCGCGGGCGTGGAGAAGATGGATGCCCACTTCGCCGAGCGCGACCAGCAGGAGCAGGCCGCCCGCGCGGCCCTCCTCGAGGAGGCCACGGCCGCGGCCGCCAGGGTCCGGGAGGATGCGCAGGCCGAGGCAGAGCGCACCATGGGCGCCGCCGCGATCCACCAGGAGGAGACCGCGACCCAGGCCGCGGCGCTGGTGGAGCAGGCCCGCGCGGACGCCCAGGAGCGTCTGGACCGGGCCCACGCCGAGGCGGGCGAGATCATGGTGCAGGCCGAGGAACACCTCAAGTGGGGGCAGGACACGGTGCGGCGGATCCTCGACGAGGGCGAGGCCGAGGTCAGCCGGATGCGCAAGGAGACCCACCGCGAGCTCGCCGCGCGGATGCGTTCGCGCCGCCAGCTGATCCAGACGGCCCTGGCCCAGACTGCCCACCGCGCACGGTCCGAACGCGAGTCGGCCCGCCTGGAGTCGCAGAGCCTTCGCGCCCAGGCGGAGGCCGTCATGGCCGCCGCCCAGGCGCAGGCCGAACGCACCACCGCGGCCGCCGCCGCGGAGGCCGAGCGGGTGCGGGCGAGCGCGGCGGAGACCGAGCGTGCTGCGGACGAGCGGGCGGGCCGCCGCCTCGACGAGGCGGAGAAGGCGGCTCGCCTCGTCCGCGAGCGCACCGCGCAGGAGATCGAGCGGCTCCAGCGGGAGACGCACGAGTCACACCGCCAGGCCCGCGAGGAGCTGGTGACCACCACTGCCGCGGCACGCGCTGATGCCGACCGGGTGCGCGAGGAGGCCAGGGCGATGCTCGAACGCGCCCGAGCCGAGGTCGCGGCCCTGGCCTCGCGTCGACAGGACATCACCACCCAGCTCGGCCACCTCTCGGGGGTGATCGACGCCCTCGCCGTCCCGGAGCGGGCGTCCTCCACCTCGGACACCCCCGACAGCCCCGCCAACGACACCCCTGACACGACCGACCCCTCTGCCAACGATGACCACTCCCCCCACCAAGAACGGACCGACCATGAGTGACTCCAGTTCCTTCCGTAGCGTCCTGCGCGGCTACGACCCGGCCCAGGTCGACCAGTGGCGCGCCGAGCACGCCAGTGCCCTCGACCAGGCTCGGCAGGAGGCTGCCGAGCGCACCGTCGAGGTCAGCGAGCTGCGCGCCGCTCTGGCCCGCGTCCAGGAGGAGCAGGCCGGAACCGCCAAGACCCTGGCGGACCTCCAGGAGCAGCACAGCAAGGCGGCTGCCCCCACCTACGCGAACCTCGGCGAGCGGATCGGCACGATTCTCGGCCTCGCCGACGAGGAGGCAGCCGAGATCCGCAGCTCCGCCAAGGCGGACGCCGACACGCTGAAGGGGACCACGACGCTCGAGGCCGATCGGGTCCGCGCCGAGGCAGACCGCTACGCCGAGGACGTCCGGACGAAGGCAGAGGCCCAGGCCACCCAGGTCGTGGAGAAGGCGAGGCAGCAGGCCGACGCCATCCTCGACGACGCCGACCGCGAGGCATCCGCCCGGCGCGAGGAGGCCGAGGCGTTCTACGAGCACCAGCGGGCCCGCGCCGCCTCCGCCGCCGCGGACTTCGAGGCCACCCTCGGCCAGCGCCGCGACAAGGCAGCCGCCGAGTTCTCGGCCCAGATGGCCGCGCACGAGACCGCGCTCACCCAGGCCCAGGAGCGGGCGCAGAGCCTTGCCGCGGAGAGCGAGCGTGCGCACGCGGACTCCCTCGCCGAGAGCCAGCGCGCCCTGGACGCGGCCAAGGCCGAGGCCGAGCACCTCGTCAGTGCTGCCCGCGAGCAGGCCGAGCGCATCCGTCGCGACTCCGAGCGCGAGCTCTCGGCGGCAACCGCCCGCCGCGACAGCATCACGGCGCAGCTCAGCAACGTCCGGCAGATGCTGGCGACCCTGGGCGGTGGCGCCATCGCGGAGGCTTTCGGCGACCACGAAGCCCCGGCGGCTCAGCCTGCCGACGCGACGGACGAGGTCGACGAGTCCGCCGCTGCCGAGCCCACTGAGCACGTCGAGCCCAGTGAGCACGCCGAAGCCGACGCTGCCGAGCCTCACGCAGAGCATGACGAGCACGACGCCGACGACGCCGACGACGCTGACGGCGCCGCGCAGCCTGCGGGAGCCAAGCGGGGCCAGCGGGCCGGCACCCGCGCCTGAGCCCGTCGCCCATGTCGCTGCTCGTCCTCGGGGGGACCGCGTGGCTCGGTCGCGAGGTCGTGGCGGCTGCCCGGGCCCTGGGCCAGGACGTCACTGTCCTGGCCCGCGGGGTCTCGGGCGCTCCGCCGGACGGTGTCGAGGTCGTCCGCGCCGACCGGGGTGACGCCACGGCATACGACGAGGTGGCGGGTCGTGAGTGGGACGTCGTCGTGGACGTCTCCCGCCAGCCCAGCCACGTCGCCGGTGCCCTGGACGCGCTGGCCTCGCGCGCCGCGTCGTGGGTGTTCGTGTCATCGGCCTCGGTGTACGCCACCCATGACGTCGCCGGAGCGGACGAGACCGCGGAGCTGCTGCCCGCCCACCCCGGTGATGACGACGGCTGGGAGACCTACGGCGGACGCAAGGTCGCCTGTGAGCGCAGCGTCCTCGACCACGTCGGTGACCGGGCGCTGGTCGCACGGTCGGGGCTGATTGCCGGACCAGGTGACCACACCGACCGCACCGGCTACTGGCCGTTGCGGTTCGCGCACCCGGCCAGCCCGGACGGTGCCGTCCTGGTGCCCGACCGCGGGGCGTCCACCCAGGTCCTCGACGTCCGCGACCTCGCCGCCTGGCTCGTCCGGGCCGGTCTCGAGCGGGCCGCCGGTGTAGTCAACGCGAGCGGCCCGGTCATGCCGCTGGACGACCACCTCGCAGTCGCGCGGGACGTCGCCGGTCACCGTGGCGAGACCGTGCGGGTGGGCCAGGAATGGCTGGCGGACCACGAGGTGCAGCCCTGGTCCGGCGACCGGAGCCTGCCGCTGTGGCTATCCGTGCCGGAGTATGCCGGCTTCATGGCACGCAGCACCGCCGCGGCGCAGGCCCTGGGACTGACCAGCCGGTCCCTGGCCGAGACGCTCGCCGACACCCTCGCCTGGGAGGTGGCGTCCGGGCCCGGTCGGGTGCGGAAGGCCGGGCTGACGGTCACCGACGAGCTCGCTCTGCTCGCCTCCGCCCGCAGCGGGCCGCACCCGGGGTGACCGCCCGACGTGCACCACGACGTACCAACATCCGGACAAGCCATCCACTCTTCGGTCAAGTAACGGCATGTTTGGTCACGACAAACATCGCGTTACCGTTGAGAGGACCGTCATGGCCACGCTGCGACTGGGCGACGACGCCCCCGACTTCACCGCTGAGACCACCGAGGGCGAGCTGACCTTCCACGACTGGAAGGGCGACGGCTGGGCCGTGCTGTTCAGCCACCCCGCCGACTTCACCCCGGTCTGCACCACCGAGCTCGGGCGGGTCGCCCAGCTCAAGGACGAGTGGGCCGCGCGCAACACCAAGGTGCTGGCGGTGTCGGTGGACGCGCTCGAGGACCACAACGCCTGGAAGGCGGACATCGAGGAGGTCTCCGGTGCCTCGGTCGACTACCCGATCGTCGCCGACAAGGACCGCCAGGTGGCCGAGCTGTACGACATGATCCACCCCGGCGCCGGAGACACCTCCCCGGTCCGCTCGGTCTTCCTCATCGACCCGGCGGGCAAGGTGCGGCTCTCCCTGACCTACCCCAAGAGCGCCGGCCGGAACTTCGACGAGATCCTGCGCGCCCTGGACGCCTTGCAGGTCAACGACTCGGGGCCCTTCTCCACCCCGGCGGACTGGAAGGCCGGCGAGCGGATCATCGTGGCCCCCACCGTCAGCACCGAGGACGCGCAGACCCGGTTCAAGGGCGTCGAGGTCGTCAAGCCCTACCTGCGCTACGCCGAGGCGCCCAGCAGCTGACCGTTGCCGCGCTGGGATTACTCCGGCGGGCGCTGCGTCACTCCTGAGGGCGCTGTGTTACTCCTGAAGACGCTGGGTCTGCGGGTTGCTCGACTCGTCGCGCGGTGAGCCCTCACCCGTCAGCGTGTCGTGGCGCCCCGGCGTCGGGTCGTCCTCGGCAGGGGCATCGCTGGTGGGGTCCTCGGTGCTGAGCAGGGCCTCGAGCAGTCCCCCGCCGATGCGGCGGAACGTGCGACGGGGACGTTCGCGGTCGAGCACCGCCACCTCGAGCTGAGCCGCGGTGAGCGTCCGCGCGGGGGCACCCGGCGCGCCGCCGGGGTCCTGGCCGAGCAGCTCGACGGCCAGGCTGAGTGCGTCCGCGAGCGACAGTCCGGGGGTCCAGCGGTCCTTGAGCGCGGACTCGATCGGCTCGGCCGCGCCACCCATGGCGACGAAGCCCTGCTCGTCCGCGACCGAACCGTCGTAGGTCAGCCGGTAGATCTGGTCGTCCTGCGCGGTGGCGCCCACCTGGGCGACGACGATCTCCACCTCGTACGGCTTGGACTCCTGGGTGAACACGGTCCCCAGGGTCTGCGCGTAGGCGTTGGCCAGACCGCGAGCCGTCACGTCGGTGCGGTCGTAGGAGTAGCCCCGCAGATCGGCATACCGGACGCCGGCGACGCGCAGGTTCTCGAACTCGTTGTACTTGCCGACGGCCGCGAAGGCGATGCGGTCGTAGATCTCGGACACCTTGTGCAGGGCTCTCGACGGGTTCTCGGCGACGAAGGCGATGCCCTTGTCGTAGCCGAGCACGACGACGGACCGGCCCCGGGCAATTCCCTTGCGGGCATAGTCGGCCCGGTCCTTCATGAGCTGCTCGGGCGAGACGTAGAACGGCATGCTGCTCATCGGGCACCTCCCGGGTTGCCCTGGCGGGCGGCGATGACGGCTTCGACGACGGCGCGCAGGTCGTCGTCCCCGACGAACCGCACCCCCTCGGGTCCCACGACCGCGACGGTGGGCCAGATCCGCCTGCCCACGTCGGGTCCACCGGTGGCGGAGTCGTCGTCGGCGGCGTCGTAGAGGGCCTCGACGACCACGCTCACGACCTCCTCGGCGGACAGCCCCGGTCGCCAGACCTTCTTGAGCGCCCCCCGGGCGAACAGCGAGCCCGACCCGACGCTGTGGTGGTCGTGCTCCTCGTAGCAGCCCCCGGTGACGTCGTAGGAGAAGATCCGGCCGAGCTGGCGGTCGAGGTCGTAGCCCGCGAACAGCGGGACGACCGACAGGCCCTGCATGGCCATGCCGAGGTTGGACCGGATCATCGAGGCGAGCCGGTTGGCCTTGCCCTCGAGGGAGAGCAGGGTGCCCTCGATCTTCTCGTAGTGCTCGAGCTCGACCTGGAACAGCTTCACCAGCTCGATCGCGATCCCGGCGGTGCCGGCGATCCCCACCGCGGAGTACTCGTCGCCGGCGAAGACCTTCTCCATGTCGCGGTTGGCGATGATGTTGCCCATCGTCGCCCGGCGGTCACCGGCCATCACCACCCCGCCGTCGAACGTCGCGGTCACGATGGTGGTGCCGTGCGGGGCCTCGAGGGTGCTGCCCGGGGGCAGCACGCGACGCGACGGCAGCAGCTGGGGCGCGTGGGCGCCGACGAACTCGGTGAACGAGGACGACCCCGCCGACAGGTATGCCGCGGGGAGCCTGCCAGCGTCGGCGCCAGTGGTCACTGGCCACCCTTCTGGACGAAGCCCCGGACGAACTCCTCCGCGTTGGACTCCAGCACGCCGTCGATCTCGTCGAGCACGCTGTCGATGTCGGAGTCGAGGTTCTCCTTGCGGGCACTGGCCTCCGGCGCCGCGGGCGTGGGCTCCGGGGCCTCGTCGGGAGCGTCGTCGCGTCGCTGTGGTCGGCTCTGCTCTTGGCTGGGCATTGGCATGACCTCTCACTCGTGATTCTCGGAGCTCGTGGGCGAGCCGTCGAACGAACCGCTGAACATGAACCTAGTCCGAACCTATCCCGATGCGGAGGCCAACTCACGCAAGAGGGTGGCCGCGTCCGGACTGCGGTCGAGGAGCGGACCGACGGTGGCCTTGGTCCCCCGCAACGGTTCCAGCATCGGGACCCGCTGCAGCGACGTCTGGCCGGGGATGTCGAAGATGACCGAGTCCCAGGACGCGGCGGCGATCTGGTCGGGGTACTTCGCCAGGCACTTCCCTCTGAAGTACGCCCTGGTATCGGCCGGCGGCTCGTGCACGGCCTCGAGGACGGCCTCCTCGGTCACCAGCTGCTCGAACCGGCCGGCTGCCCGGAGCTTGTGGAAGATGCCCTTGTCGGGACGCACGTCGGACCACTGGATGTCGATGGCCCGCAGCCGCGGGTCGGACCAGTCGAGCCCGTCCCGGTCGATGTAGCCCTGCAGCACCTGCTGCTTGGCCACCCAGTCCAGCTCCCGTGAGGCCTCGCGCGGGTCTCGCTCGAGCCGGTCCAGGATGGTCGCCCACCAGCGCATGACCTCAGCCGTGTCGTCGTCGAGCTCACCGGCATACCGCGCCCGCAGGTAGCGCTCCGCGAGCCCGTGGTAGCGCCAGAGGAGCTGGACGGCCGTGAGCTTCGTGCCGTCGCGCAGCTCGACCAGCGCGGTGCACGTCGGGTCGTGGCTGACCGCCTGCAGGGTCGCGACGGGCCGGGCCACCGTGAGGTCGACGTCGATGGCACGGTCCTCGATCATCGCGAGGACCAGCGAGGTCGTGCCGAGCTTGAGCAGGTTGGCGACGTCGCAGTGGTTGGCGTCCCCGATGATGACGTGCAGGCGCCGGTAGAGGTCCGCCACGGCGTGCGGCTCGTCCCGGGTGTTGATGATCGGGCGCTTGAGGGTCGTCTCCAACCCCACCTCGACCTCGAAGAAGTCACTGCGCTGGCTGAGCTGGTAGCCCGCCGTGCGGGAGTCCTGGCCGATGCCCACCCTGCCGGACCCGGTGATGACCTGCCGGGCCACGAAGAACGGCACGAGGTGGCGGACGATGTCGGTGAACGGCGTCTCGCGGCGCATGAGGTAGTTCTCGTGGGTCCCGTAGGACTGGCCCTTGCCGTCGGTGTTGTTCTTGTAGAGGTTCACCCCGGGCGGCACCTGGGAGAGGCGGCGCACCGACTCGGCCATGATCGCCTCACCGGCCCGGTCGAAGGCCACCGCGGCCCGGGGCGAGGTCACCTCGGGTGAGGAGTACTCCGGGTGCGCGTGGTCGACGTAGAGCCGGGCCCCGTTGGTCAGCACCACGTTGGCGAGGGTCGGGTCCTCCTCGTCGGTGAGCTGGCTCGGGTCGGCGACCCCGCGTCCCATCTCGAACCCCCGCGCGTCACGCAGCGGGGCCTCGTCCGCGTAGTCCCACGAGGCGTGCGCGGCCCTGATCCCCTGGGCCGAGGCGTACGCGTTGACCACCTGCCCCGACAGGATCATCGGGTTGGCGGCCGGGTCGCCGGGCACCGAGATGCCGTACTCGGTCTCGATCCCCATCACCCTGCGGACCGTCATGCGTGGCTCACGCTCATGGACTCACCCTAGGTGAGAGGCGTCAGACCGTGTCCGCAGCCGTCCGCACGCGCATCCGGATGCCGACTGGCCGCGCCACGGCGGGGGCAGGCGGGTTACGCTCGGTGCAGACCTGATTGCCGGACACCCATCCCCCAGGAGTGCGATTGCGCGACATCGTGGTCTTCAGCGGTAGCGCCCACCGCGGCTTGGCCGAGCGCATCTGCGACGCCCTCGGGGTGGACCTGTCACCGGCCGAGATCAAGCGGTTCAGCAACGACTGCCTCCAGGCCCAGCTGCTCGCGAACTGCCGTCAGCGCGACGTCTACATCGTGCAGCCGCTCGTGCCTCCCACCCAGGAGCACCTGATGGAGCTGCTGCTGATGGTCGACGCCGCCCGGGGAGCATCAGCCGCCCAGATCACCGCGGTCATCCCGCACTACGCCTACGCCCGCTCCGACAAGAAGGACGCGTCCCGGATCTCCCTCGGAGGTCGCCTGGTGGCCGACATGCTGGTCGCGGCCGGGGTCGACCGGGTGCTCACGATGACCCTGCACGCGCCCCAGGTGCACGGGTTCTTCTCGGTCCCGGTGGATCACCTGACCGCCATCGGCGTGCTGGCCGACCACTTCCGCGGAGCCGACCTGGAGAACTCCGTGGTGGTCTCCCCCGACCTCGGCAACGCCAAGACGGCCACCCAGTTCGCGCGGCTGCTCGGGCTGCCCGTGGCGGCCGGCTCGAAGCAGCGCCTCGCGGACGACAGGGTCATCATCGACTCGATCGTCGGTGACGTGACGGGCAAGCGCGCGATCATCCTCGACGACGAGATCGCCACCGGCGGCTCGATCCTCGAGCTGCTGGACCGGCTCGCCGACCTGGGCTGCCCGCGGGCCGACGTCGCCTGCACCCACGGTCTCTTCGCCGGCAAAGCCGTCGAACGCCTGCGGGACCACCCGATGATCGGTGAGGTCATCACCACCGACACGGTGCCCGCGCCCGGTCGCTGGCCCGAGCTGCGGGTCCGCTCGGTGGCGCAGCTGTTCGCCGAGGCGATCAAGCGCATCCACGCCGGCGAGTCGGTCAGCAGCCTCTTCGACGGTGTCGACCCGACCCACGCGCCGCCCCAGGCCTCCCTGTTCGACCGGGTCAATGCGTGAGGTCTGAGCTGGCTGTCGGAGCTGCGTTCGTCGTCGACCTGGCGTTCGTCCTCCTCTTCGCCACCGTCGGACGGATCAGCCACGTGGAGGGCGTCACCGTCGCCGGCGTGCTGGGCGTCGCGTGGCCGTTCGTCGTCGCGCTGGTCGTCGGGTGGGCGCTCGCCCGGCGTCGTTCGGGGTGGCCGGTCCGGATGCCCGGGTCCAGCACGGTCTGGCTGGTCACGGCTGTCCTGGGCCTGGTGCTGCGGGTGGCCACCGGCGGAGGCTTCGCCTGGACCTTCGGCGTGGTCACCCTCGTGGCCCTGGGGTTGTTCCTCGTGGGCTGGCGCTGCGCCGTGGAGGTGTTCCGGTTCACCGTGCAGGGCCTGGGCCGCTGGGCGGACCGGACAGCCGCGCGACGCTGACCGACGAGCCGCACTTGAGTTTGGTAAGGCTTACCTAATACGATCCCCGCGTGTCCGCCGGTCTGCTCACCTCCCCCCAGCGCCACCGCGTGGACTTCGTGGCCACGCTGGCCGACCGGGGCGACGCGACCGCTGTGGTGCTCTCCCGCGACACGACCCTGACGTATGCCGCCCTGGCCGCCCTCGTCGCCGCGGCCGGGGCCCGGTTGGGCTCCCGTGGCGGACGGCGGCTGGTCCTCATCGCCGCGGAGAACTCGGTCGACGCCCTGGTCACCTACCTGGGCGCGCTGCACGCGGGCCATGTCCCACTGCTGGCTCCCGGCGACCGCCTGCAGCACCTCGACCGGCTGATCGAGGCCTACGACCCCGATGTCGTCGCGGGCCGGGGCGACGCCGGGTGGCAGGTGGCCGCTCGTCGCCCAGCCGCGGCGCACGACATGCACGCCGACCTGGCCCTGCTCCTCACCACGAGCGGGTCGACCGGCTCCCCCAAGCTGGTCCGGCTCTCGCACGAGAACCTCGACAGCAACGCGGCCGCGATCAGCGAGGCGCTGGGCGTGCGCCCGAGCGACCGCGCCGTCACCAGCCTCCCCCTGCACTACTGCTACGGCCTGTCCGTCGTGCACAGCCACCTGGCTGCCGGAGCCGCCGTCGTGCTGACCGACCTCTCGGTCGTCGACCCCTGCTTCTGGAGCCTGTTCGACGAGGTCGGGGCCACGACGTTGGCGGGGGTCCCGCACAGCTTCGACCTGCTGGACCGCAGTGGGTTCGCGGACCGCGTCCACCCCTCGCTGCGGATGGTCACGCAGGCCGGCGGACGGCTCGCCCCCGAGACGGTCCAGCGGTATGCCGCGCTCGGACGGGAGGGCGGCTGGGACCTGTTCGTCATGTACGGGCAGACCGAGGCGACCGCCCGGATGGCGGTGCTGCCCCCCGACCTGCTGGAGGCCCGCCCCGAGACGGTCGGGCTGCCCGTGCCCGGCGGATCGTTCCGGCTCGACCCGCTGAGCGAGCTCGACTGCGGGCTGGGCGAGCTCGTCTACTCCGGGCCCAACGTCATGCTGGGCTATGCCGAGTCGCTGCTCGACCTGTCGCGAGGGCGGGAGGTGGACGAGCTGCGCACCGGGGACCTCGCCCGCCTGGGACCCGACGGCCTCGTGGAGATCGTCGGGCGCCTGAGCCGGTTCGCCAAGGTCGTGGGGCTGCGCATCGACCTGGACCAGGTCGAGCGCGACCTCGCCTCCGTCGGCCTCGACACCCACTGCGTCGACCTCGGCGACGCGCTCGGCGTCCTCGTCGGGTCGCCCGGCCGGGGCGACGAGGTGACCGAGACGGTGACCCGGCGGCACGGCATACCGGCGTCGGGGGTGGTCGTGCTGGACGGGCCGGAAGCGCCGCGGCTGCCCACCGGCAAACCCGACTACCGGGGCATGGCCGAGCTGATCGGCGCGCACCGGAGGACGGCCCGTCGAGCGGACGACACGACCGCGGCATCGGCGGCGGGCGACCGGACCGAGGCCGTCGTGGCGCTCTACCGCTCGCTGCTGTCGGCGCCGACAGCCGACGACACGACGAGCTTCGTCGACCTCGGTGGGGACTCGCTGTCCTATGTCGAGGTGTCGGTGCGGCTCGAGGCCCTCCTGCACACGCTCCCCCACGGCTGGCACCTGCTGGCGCCCAAGGACCTGGTCAACGCCACCGAAGCTCCGGGTCGACGCCGGCTGCACACCGTCGACAGCACGGTCCTGGTGCGCGCCATCGCCATCCTGCTCATCCTGGCCAACCACACCCAGCTGTCGGTCGTCCCCGGCGGTGCACACACCCTGCTGGCCCTGGTCGGCTACAACGTCGCCCGCTTCCAGCTGACCGCCCGCCCCCGCGGCGAACGGGTCCGCGGGATCCTGCGCGGCCTCGCCCGGGTCGTGCTCCCGAGCGTGGCCTGGATCGGCGCGCTGGCCGTCCTGGTCGGTCCCTACGACTGGCGCAACGTGCTGATGCTCAACCAGGTGCTGGGGGACTGGGCGCGGTGGTCGTACCACTGGCACTACTGGTTCATCGAGGCGGTGACGTCGCTGCTGCTCGGGACCGCCCTGCTGATGGCGATCCCGGCCGTGGACCGCTGGGAGCGGCGGTGGCCCTTCGCCTTCCCCGTCACGCTCGTGGGCCTCGGCCTGCTCACGAGGTATGCCGTGGTCGTCCCCGACGCCGGGCCCTACCGGGGCGCCAACGCCTACGTGCTCATCTGGCTGTTCGCGACGGGCTGGGCCGCAGCCCGCGCCGGCACGACCCGGCAGCGGTTGCTCGTGTCCGCGATCCCGGTGATCACGGTGCCCGGCTTCTGGCCGACCATGCCCGGCCGCGAGGCCACGGTCATCGCCGGGATCCTCGTCCTGGTCTGGTTCCCCACCGCCCGGGTCCCGGCCTTCGTGGGCCGAGCCGCCTCGCAGGTCGCGAGGGCCTCACTGTTCATCTACCTGACCCACTTCCTGGTCTACCCGCCCATCAGGGCCACCAGCCCCGTGCTGGCGATGGCCTGCTGCCTCGTCGTCGGGATCGCCTACTGCACGCTGTGGACGTGGGCGGAGGCGAGGGCCCTGGCGGCGTTCCGCGCATGGCGGGGACTCAGGACCGAGCGGGGACTCAGGACCGGGGCGACCATCCCGGCGGCGCGAACAGGTAGCCCAGCCGGTCACGCCAGCGGCTCGCCCCGCGCACCTCGCGGAACATGAGGGCGAGCTCGCCGTACTGGAGCCGGAACGGGTTGAAGGTCGTCACCGGGTGGGTCAGCCCGTAGGTCGGGCGCTGCTGCTCCTCGCGGAAGGTCCCGAACAGCCGGTCCCAGACGATGAGGATGCCGCCGTAGTTGCGGTCGAGGTAGTCGGCGTCGCTCGCGTGGTGCACACGGTGGTGCGAGGGCGTGTTGAAGACGAGCTCGACCGGTCGCCACAGCTTGGGGACCGTCTCGGTGTGCACCCAGAACTGGTAGACCAGGTTCAGCGAGAAGACGAAGAAGATCATCCACGGGGGCAGCCCGAGCAGCGGGAGGGGCACCCAGAACAGCAGCTCGCCCCACGGGTTCCACTTCTGCCGCAGGGCGGTCGTGTAGTTGAAGTGGATGCTGCTGTGGTGCGCCTGGTGCATCGCCCAGAGCACCCTGACCCGGTGGCTGCTGCGGTGGTAGGAGTACCAGAGCAGGTCCACCAGGAGCAGGGCGACGACCCAGGTCCACCAGTGGTGCGGGTCGAGTCGCAAGGGGGTCAGCGCATACAGGCCGGTGTAGCCGAGCAGCGCCAGCGCGCGGGCCCCGACGTTGACCACGACCGACCCCAGCCCCATCGACAGGCTCGCCGTCGAGTCGCGGCGGGCGTACCCGGCGCGCGGTGTCTGCTCGCCGTCGTCGAGGACCTTGAGGGCGACCAGCTCGAGCGCGATGAACAGGACGAAGAACGGGACGGCCAGCAACGTGGGCTCGCGGAGCAGGTGGTCCATGACCACATGTTACCAAGAGTAAGTTAGCGGAACAGGCTCTTAGAGGTACTGGCCCGTGTTGGCCACGTTGTCGATGGAGCGACCCGGCTCGGTGCCGCTCTTGCCGGTGACGAGAGTGCGGATGTAGACGATCCGCTCCCCCTTCTTGCCGGAGATCCGCGCCCAGTCGTCGGGGTTGGTCGTGTTGGGCAGGTCCTCGTTCTCCTTGAACTCGTCGACACAGCTGGCCAGCAGGTGGTCGACCCGGATGCCCTTGGCCCCGACGGTGAGGAAGTCCTTGATCGCCATCTTCTTGGCACGGTCGACGATGTTCTGGATCATCGCGCCGGAGTTGAAGTCCTTGAAGTAGAGGACCTCCTTGTCGCCGTTGGCGTAGGTCACCTCGAGGAAGCGGTTCTCCTCGATCTCGGAGTACATCCGCTCGACCGTCGCGGTGATCATCGCGTCGACCGTCGCCTGCGGAGAGCCGCCGTGCTCGGCCAGGTCGTGCTCGTGCAGCGGCAGGTCCGCGATGAGGTACTTGCTGAAGATGTCGCGGGCGCTCTCCGCGTCCGGGCGCTCGATCTTGATCTTCACGTCGAGGCGGCCCGGGCGCAGGATGGCCGGGTCGATCATGTCCTCGCGGTTGGACGCCCCGATGACGATGACGTTCTCCAGCCGCTCGACCCCGTCGATCTCGGACAGCAGCTGCGGCACGATCGTCGTCTCGACGTCGGAGGAGACACCGGAGCCGCGGGTGCGGAACAGGCTGTCCATCTCGTCGAAGAACACGACCACCGGGGTGCCGTCGGAGGCCTTCTCGCGGGCCCGCTGGAAGATGAGCCGGATGTGGCGCTCGGTCTCCCCCACGTACTTGTTGAGCAGCTCGGGGCCCTTGATGTTGAGGAAGAACGACTTCCCGACCGGCTTGCCCTCCTTCTCCGCGACCTTCCTGGCCAGCGACGCGGCGACCGCCTTGGCGATCAGCGTCTTGCCGCACCCGGGAGGGCCGTAGAGGAGCACCCCCTTCGGCGGCTTGAGCTTGTGCTCGGTGAACAGGTCGGGGTGCAGGTAGGGCAGCTCCACCGCGTCGCGGATCGCCTCGATCTGGCCGGCCAGCCCGCCGATGTCCTCGTAGGCGATGTCCGGGACCTCTTCGAGGACCAGCTCGGAGACCTCGGCCTTGGGGATCCGCTCGTACACGAAGCCCGAGCGCGGCTCGAGCATCAGGGCGTCGCCGACCCGGATCGGCTCGCCCTCGAGGGAGTCGGCCATCCGGCAGACCCGCTCCTCGTCGGCGTGCGCCACCACGAGCACCCGGCCCTCACCGAGCAGCTCCTTGATCATGACGACCTCGCCGATGCGTTCGTAGCCGCAGGTGGCGACCACGTTCATCGCCTCGTTGAGCCGGACCTCGCGACCGCTGGACAGCTCGGCCGGGTCGACCGCCGGGCTCACCGCGACGTGCATCTTGCGACCGCCGGTGAGGATGTCCACCGTGGCGTCGTCATAGGACTCGAGGATCACCCCGTATGCCGCGGGCGGCTGGGCCAGCCGGTCCACCTCGGACTTCAGCGTGACGATCTGCTCCCGGGCCTCCTTGAGCGTGCGCACGAGACGCTCGTTCTGGGATGACACCGTGGCGAGGTTGGACTGCAGCTGCAGGACCTTGGTCTCGAGCTCGCGGGACCGCACGGGGGCGTCGGAGAGGCGCTGGCGCAGGGCGGCGACCTCCTCGGCGAGCAGCTCCGCCTGGCGGCGCTCCTCGGAGTGGTCTGCGGGGGTGCTGTGATCGGTCATGGCGGCTCCCTCAGGACAAGGCAGTGGCGAGCGGTACCGACCGTGCCCTGCCTGCGCCTGACGCGGCCGATGACCCAAACCTAACCCTGAACTACTCGGGTGTCGGGGAGGTTTGAGTCACAGAACGGCGAAGGCGCCGGATCTTCTTGTCTGATGGGATGCGCTCGCCCACGTCCTCCGCGGTGAAGTCGCTCTCGGCTCCGAACGCGAGGCCGCTCTCGATCGCCCCCTCCTCGTCCGTGGAGCCCTTCGCCGGACGGCGCTTGCGCAGCGGTGGCGTGACGCCGGGGGCCAGCCGGCGGCTGGTGATGAGGAACCCGGTGTGGCCGTGCATCCGGTGCTGCGGTCGCACGGCGAGCCCCTCGAGGTGCCAGCCGCGCACCAGCGACTCCCACGCCTCCGGCTCGGTGTACCCGCCATGGTCGCGCAGCGCCTCGGCGACCCGCGACAGCTGGGTGGCGGTCGCGACGTAGCAGATGAGCACCCCGCCGGGCGCGAGGGCCTGGGCGACGACCTCGAGGCACTCCCACGGGGCGAGCATGTCGAGGACCACGCGGTCGACGGACCCTGGCTCCTCGACCGTCGGAAGCATCTCCACGAGGTCTCCGACGGTGACCTGCCACGCCGGGTGGTCGACCCCGAAGAAGGCCCGGGCGTTGCCCTTGGCGATGTCGGCGAAGTCCGCTCGCCGCTCGAACGAGTGCACGTGTCCGAGCTCGCCGACGGCCCGCAGCAGCGACATCGACAGGGCGCCGGAGCCGACTCCGGCCTCCACGACCCGCGCCCCCGGGAAGATGTCGGCCATCGTCACGATCTGGCCGGCGTCCTTGGGGTAGACGACGGCAGCGCCGCGCGGCATGGACATCACGTAGTCGGACAGCATGGGTCGCAGCGCGAGGTACTCGACGCCCGCCGTGTTGCGCACGACCGACCCGTCGGGGGCGCCGATGAGGTCGTCGTGGGCCAGCCGCCCGCGGTGCGTGTGGAACTCGCGTCCGGCCTCGAGGGTGATCGTGTGCAGCCGCCCCTTCGGGTCCGTCAGCTGGACCCGCTCCCCTTCGCTGAAGGGGCCGCGGCGCAGCGCGGCGCCGACCGGCGAGGCCGGTGCGGGGCTGGTCGGCTCGGGGGCTGTGCTCATGGGCGCGAAGTCTAGTTGCGGGACAGCGCCGCGTTGACCAGGCGGGCGTGGGCCACCCCGTACGGCTGTCCACCGCTGGTGAGGACGACGGCCGGGACGCCGGTGGCCTGGATGGCCCCGAGCACCCGCTCGATGCCGGCCTCGGGGCGGGTCTCCACCACGTTCTCGTCGGGGACGCGGGTGACCGCCGAGCTCAACGGCGCTGAGGGGTCGATGTCGACGGGGGTCTGCCCGGTGGCCGAGAGCAACACGAGGCAGGGAACGCCCCGCTCGTCGGTGGTGACCACCGCATCGGGATGGGAGATGGCGGCGCCGACCGGGGTGTCCGGTGGGAGGAACACGGCGGGCTCCATGATGTCGGCGACCGTGACCCCGCCGAGAGAGGCCAGGGCCTGGCCGCGCCGGATGGACTCGCTGGCGCCGGTCCACAGGATCGAGCCGATCACCAGGGCCCAGATGCTGTCCGGTCCCAGGCCCACACCCTCCCCGCGCAGCAACGGCCTGCCGATGAACCAGAGGACCACGAGCACGGCCACGCCGCGGCCGGTCCAGCCCGCCGCGACCGAGCCCTTGTTGCGGTCACCGGTGAGCTTCCAGACCAGGGACTCCAGGACCTGGCCGCCGTCCAGGGGCATGCCGGGCAGGATGTTGAGCACCGCCAGGGAGCCGTTGATGATGAGCAGTCCGGTGAAGACGCGGCCGGACACCTCACCCGAGGTGGCCTGCAGGGCAGCGAAGGACACCAGGGCCAGGGCGGCGTTCGCCAGGGGTCCGGCCGCCGCAACCGCCGCCATCGGCCCCGGCGTGCCTCGCGGCGCCTGGAAGGAGGTGTGCCCACCCCACACGTTCGCCACGATCCGCAGCACGTGCATGCCATACGCGCGGGCTGCCAGGGCGTGCGCACCCTCGTGCACGAGCACCGACACCAACAGCAGCAGCGCCTGGGTCAGCCCCACGGCCAGACCGAACAACGGTCGGGTCTGCAGGACGGGCCAGGCCACGATCGCGACGATCACGACGGCGATCACGAACCAGCTGGGGGCGAGGTAGACGGGCACCCCGCCGATCCTGGCGATCCGCACCCCGTGACCGGACTCCTCTGGTTCCATCGCGGGAGCCCGGGTCGTCATGGGCTGACCCTACGGGACCTCTCCGACGCCGCCTCCCGCGCTGGGCCATACTTGTGCGGTGTCCGACTCCTCCACCCTGCGACCTGACGCGACCGACCAGCTGACGACCGCGCTCACCGAGCGCATCCTCGTCATGGACGGGGCCATGGGGACGATGATCCAGCGCGAGGAGCTGGGAGAGGCCGACTACCGCGGCGAGCGATTCGCCGACTGGGACAGCGACCTCAAGGGCAACAACGACCTGCTGAGCCTGACCCAGCCGGACATCATCCGTGGCATCCACACGGCATACCTCGAAGCGGGCGCGGACCTCATCGAGACCAACACCTTCAACGCCCAGCGCATCTCCCTGGCCGACTACGGCATGGAGGACCTGGCCTACGAGATGAACCTCGAGGCCGCGCGGCTCGCGCGCGGGGCCTGCGACGAGGCGACGGCCAAGACGCCCGACCGGCCGCGCTGGGTCCTCGGTGCGCTCGGCCCGACGAACCGCACCGCGTCCATCTCCCCCGACGTGAACGACCCCGGCAAGCGCAACGTCACCTTCGACGAGCTGGTCGAGGCCTACCTCGAGCAGGCCCGTGGCCTCGTCGACGGCGGGTCGGACGTGCTGATCGTCGAGACGATCTTCGACACGCTCAACGCCAAGGCGGCGATCTTCGCCCTCGAGACGCTGTTCGAGGAGCACGACCGCCGGTGGCCGGTCATCATCTCCGGCACGATCACCGACGCCTCCGGCCGCACCCTCTCGGGGCAGGTCACCGAGGCCTTCTGGAACTCGGTCCGGCACGCCCGCCCGCTGGCGGTGGGGCTCAACTGCGCCCTCGGCGCCGCGGAGATGCGTCCGTATGCCGCGGAGCTGGCGCGTGTCGCCGACACCTTCGTCTCGTGCTACCCCAACGCCGGGCTTCCCAACGCCTTCGGCGAGTACGACGAGACCGCCGAGGACATGGCCGCGGTCGTCGGGGAGTTCGCGCAGGCCGGACTGGTCAACCTGCTCGGTGGCTGCTGCGGCACCACGCCCGACCACATCGCGGCCATCGCCAAGGCGGCCAGCGACCAGTCCCCGCGAGTGCCCGCCGAGGTCCCTGCGGCCCTGCGGCTGTCCGGCCTCGAGCCGCTGACCGTCGTCGACGAGTCGCTCTTCGTCAACGTGGGTGAGCGCACCAACATCACCGGCTCGGCGCGGTTCCGCAAGCTCATCCAGGCCGAGGACTACGGCACGGCCCTCAACGTCGCGCGACAGCAGGTGGAGTCGGGCGCCCAGGTCATCGACATCAACATGGACGAGGGGATGATCGACGGCGTCGCCGCGATGGACCGCTTCGTCAAGCTGGTCGCGACGGAGCCCGACATCTCGCGGGTGCCGCTGATGATCGACTCCTCCAAGTGGGACGTCATCGAGGCGGGGCTCAAGTGCGTCCAGGGCAAGTCGATCGTCAACTCGATCTCCATGAAGGAGGGGGTCGAGCCCTTCATCCACCATGCCCGCCTCTGCCGCAAGTACGGCGCGGCCATCGTGGTCATGGCCTTCGACGAGGACGGCCAGGCGGACTCGCTCCAGCGCCGCAAGGAGATCTGCCAGCGGGCCTACGACATCCTCACCCAGGAGGTCGGCTTCCCGGCCGAGGACATCATCTTCGACCCCAACATCTTCGCGGTGGCGACGGGCATCGAGGAGCACGCGGCCTACGGCACGGACTTCATCGACGCCACCCGCTGGATCAAGGAGAACCTCCCCGGGGCGCTGGTCTCCGGTGGCGTCTCCAACGTGTCCTTCTCGTTCCGCGGCAACAACGCCGTGCGCGAGGCGATCCATGCCGTGTTCCTCTACCACGCCATCCAGGCGGGCATGGACATGGGAATCGTCAACGCGGGAGCCCTCGTCGTCTACGACCAGGTCGACCCCGAGCTGCGCGAGCGGATCGAGGACGTGGTCCTCAACCGACGCCCCGACTCCACCGAGCGCCTCCTGGAGATCGCCGACAGGTTCAACACCGGCGACACCAAGCAGGAGGCCATCGCCGAGGAGTGGCGGTCCCTGCCCGTCGCCGAACGCATCACCTATGCCCTGGTGAAAGGCCTCGACGAGTATGCCGAGACCGACACCGAGGAGCTGCGGCTGGAGATCTCGGCGCGCGGCGGACGCCCCATCGAGGTCATCGAGGGACCGCTCATGGACGGCATGAACGTCGTGGGCGACCTGTTCGGCGCGGGCAAGATGTTCCTGCCCCAGGTGGTGAAGTCGGCCCGGGTCATGAAGAAGGCCGTCGCCTACCTCATCCCGTTCATCGAGGCCGAGAAGACCGAGGCCGAGGTGGCCGAGAACAGGGCCAAGGGCAAGGTCGTCATGGCCACCGTCAAGGGCGACGTCCACGACATCGGCAAGAACATCGTCGGGGTGGTGCTGCAGTGCAACAACTACGACGTCGTCGACCTCGGCGTGATGGTGCCGGCCCAGAAGATCCTCGACGCGGCCAAGGCCGAGAAGGCCGACGTCATCGGGCTGTCCGGGCTGATCACCCCGAGCCTCGACGAGATGGTCAACTTCGCCACCGAGATGGAGCGGCAGGGCTTCGACCTGCCGCTGCTCATCGGCGGGGCCACCACGTCACGCGCGCACACGGCCGTCAAGGTCGACCAGAAGTACCACGGGCCGGTCGTCTGGGTGAAGGACGCCTCGCGCTCGGTGCCGGTCGTCGCCCAGCTGTTGTCCGACGAGCTGCGTCCCAAGCTGATGGCGGAGGTCAAGGCCGACTTCGACTCGCTGCGAGCCCGCCACGCGGCCAAGACGACCGAGCGGCCGCTGGTGTCGATCGAGCAGGCGCGGGCGCAGGCCACCCCGATCGACTGGAGCAGCTACCGGCCGCCGATGCCGCACCTCGTCGCCGCGCAGGAGAAGGAGCTGCTGCGCCTGCAGTCCGGCACCCGCAGCCGCACCGTCACCCAGTTCGTGCGCACCTTCCCGGACTACTCCATCGCGGAGCTGCGCGACTACATCGACTGGCAGCCGTTCTTCCTCGCCTGGGAGATGAAGGGCCGCTTCCCCGACATCCTCAACAACCCCTCGACCGGTGAGGCCGCGACCAAGCTCTACCAGGACGCGCAGCGGATGCTCGACCAGATCGTCGACCAGAAGTGGCTGACCGCCAGTGGGGTGATCGGCCTGTTCCCGGCCAACTCGGTGGGTGACGACATCGAGGTCTACACCGACGAGTCCCGGGAGACGGTCGCCACGACGCTGCACACCCTGCGCCAGCAGGGACAGCACCGCGAGGGCATCCCCAACCGCGCGATGTCCGACTTCGTGGCGCCGCGGGACACCGGCAGGTCCGACCACATCGGGGCGTTCGCCGTCACGGCCGGACTCGGGTCGCAGGCCAAGGTCGCCGAGTTCAAGGCCGCGATGGACGACTACAACGCGATCCTGCTGGAGGCCCTGGCCGACCGGCTCGCCGAGGCCTTCGCCGAGCGGATGCACGAGCGCGTGCGGCACGACTTCTGGGGCTACGCACCCGACGAGCACCTCAAGAACACCGATCTCATCGCCGAGAAGTACGTGGGGATCCGGCCCGCTCCGGGCTACCCGGCCTGCCCGGACCACACCGAGAAGGCGCTGCTCTGGGACCTGCTGCGGGTCGAGGAGAACACCGGGATGGAGCTCACCGAGTCGATGGCCATGTGGCCGGGGGCCTCGGTGTCCGGGTGGTACTTCTCGCACCCCCAGTCGCAGTACTTCGTGGTGGGGCGCCTCGGGCGTGACCAGGTCGAGGACTACGCCAAGCGCAAGGGCTGGACCCTCGCGGAGGCCGAGCGGTGGCTCTCCCCCAACCTGGGCTACCTTCCCGAGGACTGACGGCACGCCTCGGCGGCACTGTCGGCGGCGCGGCATACCGTGTGGTCCATGGTTCCAGCCCTGTCACCGAGCCGAGCGTCGGACTTCAAGCAGTGCCCCCTGCTCTACCGGTTCCGGACGATCGACAAGCTCCCGTCCCCGCCGAGCCCGGCCGCGGCGCGCGGCACGCTCGTGCACGCCGTCCTCGAGCGGTTGTTCGACCTCCCGGCCGAGGAGCGCACCCCCGCCGCCGCCCAGGCGCTGCTGGGCCCCCAGTGGCAGGCCCTGGTCGAGCAGGAGCCCGAGCTGGCGGAGATGATCCTCGCCGACGACAAGCTCACCGAGGCGGGCTGGTTCGGTGATGCCCAGGCCCTGATCGAGACGTGGTTCACCCTCGAGGACCCCACCCGGCTCGAGCCCGCCGAGCGCGAGCTCTACGTCGAGACGGACGTCGACGGCCTGGTGCTGCGGGGATACGTCGACCGCCTCGACGTGGCCCCGGACGGCGCCATGCGGGTGGTCGACTACAAGACGGGCCGGTCGCCGAGCGAGCTCTTCGAGGGCAAGGCCCTGTTCCAGATGAAGTTCTACGCCCTGGTGCTGTGGCGGCTGCGCGGCGAGATCCCCCGGCTGCTCCAGCTCGTGTACCTGGGCAACGGGGAGGTCGTCCGGTACGCCCCGGACGAGCACGACCTGCTCAGCCTCGAGCGCAACCTCAAGGCCGTGTGGACGGCCATCGAGCACGCCGCCACGACTGGTGACTGGCGGCCCAAGACCTCCCGGCTGTGCGACTGGTGCGACTACCGGGAGTTCTGCCCCGCGTGGGGTGGCACTCCCCCGCCGCTGCCCGAGAACGCCGCTCAGATCGCTCTCAACCCAGCCGTCTCGGGCCAGGTGACCCCGGTCGACGAGTAGCGCCGTCGAAGAGGGCTCGCAGGTCGCGAGGCTCCAGCCCGCGCAGGCTGGGCACCTGCACGGCACCGGCCATGGACGGCACGGGCACGACGTGGGGCACCGCGAGGGTGGGCACCCCCGCCGAGACCGCGGACCGCACCCCGGTGGGCGAGTCCTCGATGGCGATGCAGTCACCGACGGTCACCCCGAGCGCTCGGGCCGCGGCGAGGTAGGGCTCAGGGTGGGGCTTGCCGTGCTCCACCTCGTCGCCGGTGACCACTGCGGCAAACGTCTCCTCGGGCAGCGCGGTGACCACGGCGTCGGCCAGCGAACGCCACGACATCGTCACGAGGGCGTTCGGCACCCCGGACTCCCGCAGGGCGGTGAGCAGCTCGACAGCGCCGGGACGCCAGGGCACATGGTCGCTGACCTGCGCGATCACGCGCCTGAGCAGCTCGTCGATGATCTCCAGCGGTTCCAGGGCGACCGGGCTGTTGTCCCTGATGAACTCGGCGGAGACCATGAGGTCGTTGCCCACGAGCTGGTGGGCGTACTCGTCGCTCCAGACCCCGCCGGCCTCCTCGACGATCGCGTGCTCGGCGTTGATCCAGTACGGCTCGGTGTCCACCAGGGTGCCGTCCATGTCCCAGAAGACGGCCGCCGGGAGGGTGCCCGTGACTGGTTCGGCGTCCTCGCGGGGACCTGACTCGGAAAGCGGCATTGCGTCTGGCCTTCGTGGTGCGGGGATGGCGGCGCGCCCGACTATACGCAGCCGTGCGGGAGGCTCCGCACCACGGACCGTAGGCTGTGGCTGAACCGTGCACAGGACCACGTGCCGGTAGCACAGGAAGGAGCGGTGGTGATCGAACTCGAAGACGTCCCCGAGCTCAACAACCCCGTCGTGATTGCCGCCTTCGAGGGCTGGAACGACGCGGGAGAGGCGGCGACCGCAGCCGTCGACCACCTCGTCGACGTCTGGGACGCCGATGCCATCGCCGCGCTCGACCCGGAGGAGTACTACGACTTCCAGGTCAACCGTCCGCGCGTCGTGCTCGAGGACGGGCGCCGTCGGATCCACTGGCGCACGACCCGGATCCTCGTCGCCCGCTCGGCCGGCCTGGACCGGGACGTGATCCTGATCCAGGGCATCGAGCCCTCCTTCCGCTGGCGCGCCTTCACCATCGAGCTCATGGAGTTCGCCCAGGAGGTGGGCGCGAGCACCGTGTTCACACTGGGTGCGCTCATGGCCGACGTGGCGCACACCAGGCCGATCCCCGTGACCGCCACCTCGGACGACGACGACGTGATCCACCGCTTCGACCTCGAGCCGAGCCGCTACGAGGGGCCGACGGGCATCGTCGGGGTGCTGGCGGACGCCGCCACCCAGTCGGGCATGCAGTCGCTGTCGTGCTGGGCCGCGGTCCCGCACTATGCAGGGCACTCCCCCTCGCCCAAGGCCACCCTCGCGCTGATCTCGCGACTCGAGGAGCTGCTCGACGCGACCATCCCGCACGGCGACCTGGCCGACGGTGCCAAGGCGTGGGAACGCGGCATCAACGAGCTCGCCGACACCGACGAGGAGGTGGCCGAGTACGTCCAGTCACTCGAGGAGGCGCAGGACACCGCCGACCTGCCCGAGGCGAGTGGCGATGCCATCGCCCGCGAGTTCGAGCGCTACCTGCGACGCCGGGGGCAGGAGGGTCCGGGCTAGGACCGCCCGATGCCCCGAGTGTCTGGCTAGACCCGCACGCCGAGAATGGCGTCGAGAGCTCGGGCCAGCACGCCGGGCGCTGCGCGGTCCGACCCGCCCCGGGTGAGTGTGTGCTTGGCCCAGGCGTCCACCGCCGCGAGGGCTCCGGGGGTGTCGAGGTCCTCGGCCACGCGGGTGCGGATCGCCTCCACGGCATCAGTGGAGTCGGGCGCGCTGTTGACGGACAGCGCGGCCCGCCACGTCTCGAGCCGAGCCTGGGCCTGCTCGAGGAGCTCGTCGGTCCAGGACCACTCGGTGCGGTAGTGCTGGGCGAGCAGCACCAGACGGATCGCCATCGGGTCGACGCCGTCGGCGCGGAGCTTGGAGACCAGGACGAGGTTGCCCTTGGACTTGCTCATCTTCTCGCCGTCCAGGCCGACCATGGCCTGGTGTGCGTACGTCCGCGCGAACGGCCGCTCCTTGGTCAGGACGACTGCCTGCGTGGCACTCATCTCGTGGTGCGGAAAGATCAGGTCCGTCCCGCCACCCTGGACGTCGAAGGCCATGCCCAGGTGGTCCAGCGCGATCGCCGTGCACTCGATGTGCCAGCCGGGCCGGCCTTCGGGCAGCCCCTCGACCGTCCAGGACGGCTCCCCGTCGCGAGCGGCTCGCCACAACAGCGGGTCGAGCTCGTCGCGCTTGCCCGCGCGGCCGGGGTCCCCGCCCCGGTCGGCGAAGACCGCGAGCATCTGCTCGCGCGTCCAGCTGGACACCGCGCCGAAGCCGGCGTCCGTGGAGATGTCGAGGTAGAGGTCGTCGCCGTCGGCCTCGGGGGTGTCCACCGGGTAGGCCGCGCCTCGGTCGAGCAGTGCGCGCACGGCAGCACCGACCGGCTCGATGCTCTCGACGACGCCGACGTAGTGGTCCGGGGGGATGACCGCCAGCGCGGTCATGTCCTCCCGGAAGAGCGAGATCTCCTGTGCGGCAAGGTCCTCCCACCCGATCCCGTCGCGAGTCGCCCGCTCGAGCAACGGGTCGTCCACGTCCGTGATGTTCTGGACGTACTCCACGTCGTGCCCCGCGTCACGCAGTGCGCGCCCCAGGATGTCGAAGGTGACGTAGGTGGCGGCGTGCCCCATGTGCGTGGCGTCGTACGGCGTGATCCCGCAGACATACATCCGGGCGGTCGGGCCCGGGGTGATCGCCCGGACCGACCCGGTCGCCGAGTCGAACACCTGCACGGGGTGGCCGGTGCCGGGCACCGCGGGGATGAAGGGGGTGGGCCAGGAGATCACACCGGAAGCCTACGGGTGCCCCTCACAGCGGCGGCCACGGGATCGCCGGCCACTCACCCGAGGGCAGCGGGTAGGCCGCCCGGTCGAGCAACGCGGCGCAGCGAGCCTCCAGCGCGGTGACCTCGGCCGGGGTGAGCAGCGTCGCAAGGCTGCTGTGCAGGGCAGAGGTCGCGTCCCGCAATGCCTCTCGTACCAGGGCGATCCGCGACAGGTCCGAAGAGGGGAGCGGCTGACCCGCGAACCCCCACAACACGGTGCGCAGCTTGTCGTCCTGGTGCAGGCTCACCCCGTGGTCGAACCCCCGCAGGAGCCGGCCCTCACGGACGAGGTGCGAACCCTTGCGGTCGGAGTTGTTGATCACGGCGTCGAAGGCCGCGACTCCCCTGACCTGCGCACTGTCCTCGTGGACGACCACGACCGGCCGCCCGCGTTCGTCCTCACCGCGCAGCACGGGCAGCCAACCGTCCGGGACGGCGTCAGGCGCCACGACGTCGACGACGTACTCGGGCTGGGTCTGCGGGTCCCCGACCCAGCGCTGCACCGACCCCGGGCCACGCGGCCCGTCACGAAGGACCGTCTCGGGCACCACGTCCCACCCACCCGCAGCGCTGATGAGGTGGGCAGCCACCTCCCGGGCCGCCAGGGACCCGTCGGGAAAGTCCCACAGCGGACGTTCCCCCGCGACCGGCTTGTAGATGGCGAGCGGACCCTCGTCCCCGAGCCGCACGAGCAGGGCCAGGTTGGAGGCGTCGGCCAGTGCCCCGAGCACCACCAGGTCTGCGCGCGCCAGGAGATCGAGGGTGGCCGACGAGCCGCCTGCTGGCTGGGTCAGCGCTTGTAGCCGTTCGCACGGGGGCAGATGTGCCCCTCCGGCTCGAGCGGACCACCACAGAAGGGGCACGGCGGGCGACCGGCTGACACGACCGACTGGGCCCTGCGCGCGAACGCCCGCGCCCTCGACGGCGAGAGCACCACGCGCACCTGCCGAGGTTCCTCGGTCAGGACCTGCGGGTCCACGGCGGCTTCGGGATCCTCCGGGTCACGGTCGAGGCACTCGATGACCACGACGCGCCGGGTGTCGTCCCAGGCCAGGCTCAGCGCCGTGACCCGGAACTCGTCCTCGATGGGGGTGTCCAGCGGCGCGTTGTCGACCGCCTCGGTCGCGGCGTGGTCACCGCCCTCGCCTGCGGCATAGCTGTCGAGCAGGTCGTTGATGCGGTCGGCCAGGACGGACACCTGCTGCTTCTCCAGTGACACGCTGGTCAGCCGGCGCCCCTCGCTGGCCTGCAGGAAGAAGGTGCGCTGCCCCGGCGGGCCGACGGTGCCGGCGACGAACCGGTCCGGTGGGTCAAACTCGACGAGCGCCATGGCAAAACTCTAACCGGCTCCCCCGCCGACGGCGGCGTCGACCGCCTCCGGGGCGTCGGGGCGCGGCTGGAACCGAGTCAGGTCGGGGGTCACGTCGTTGGCCGTCAGCAGGAAGGTGTGCCGGCCGCCGTACCGCACCGCCGAGACCGACGCGGGGTCGGCGGTGTAGCTCTGGAACCGGGCCAGGCCCGCTCCGGTCGCATCGGCCAGGACGGCCTTGAGCAGGTCGCCGTGCGTCACGGCCACCCACAGCCCGGAGTCGCCGGCGCCTTCGGCCACCTGCGCGTCGTGGCGACGGACGGACGCCACGACCCGGTCACTCATGGCACGAAGGCTCTCGGCGGCATACCGCTCGTCGCTGGGGAACTGGGCCGACTCGGGTGAGTCCTGCACCGTCGCCCACAACGGCTCCTTTGCGAGCTCGGCGAGCGGGCGCCCCGTCCAGGCCCCGTAGGCGCACTCCTGGAGGTCGTCGTCCACGGTGACCTCGACCCCGACCGCCGCGGCGAGGGGTGCCGCGGTCTCGAGGCAGCGCTCCAGAGGACTGCTCACCACCCGTGCGACCGGCAGCCCCCGGAACCGTTCCGCGAGCAGGTCGGCCTGCTCCCGGCCCCGGTCGGTGAGGTGTATGCCGGGCAGCCTCCCGGCGAGGATGCCCTCGCCGTTGGCGCTGGAATGGCCGTGGCGGACCAGCAGGACGGTGGGCACGTGCGCACTCTACGGCGTGCTGCTCGCCCGAGTGCCTGCGACGTGGTGGAGTAGGGCCGTGATCGTCGACCAAGCCATCTACCGCCAGGGGAAGCGCCTGCCGTGCGGGGACCTCAGTGACGCCCTCCTCGAGCTGCGCGGCGGCGACGACCCGAACGCCTTCCTCTGGATCGGGCTCAAGAACCCCACCGACGCGGAGTTCGACCTCGTCAACGACGAGCTGAGGCTGCACCCGCTCGCGGTCGAGGACGCCGTCAAGGGCAACCAGCGACCGAAGGTGGAGCTCTACGACAACACGATCTTCGTGGTGATGAAGACGCTTCGCTACATCGAGGAGACCTCCGACATCGAGACCGGCGAGGTGATGCTCTTCGTCGGCGACAAGTTCGTGGTCACCGTGCGGCGGGGCGAGGCCAACCCGCTCGCGGGGGTGCGCCACGGGCTCGAGGCCAACACCGACATGCTGCGCCACGGTGCCATCGCGGTGGTCCATGCGGTGATGGACAGCATCATCGACAACTACGTGTCGATCGACGTCGAGCTGCAGAAGGACCTCGACGACATCGAGGCGGCCGTCTTCTCCGGCTCCTCGTCGGCGAGCTCGACGGCGATCTACCAGCTCAAGCGCGAGGTGCTGGAGTTCCGGCGGGCTGCGGTCCCGCTCGCCGCACCGTTGCGGATGCTGCACGACGGTTCGCGGTCACCGTTGCCGCAGAAGGAGGTCAGGCTGTTGTTCCGCGACGTCGCCGACCACCTGCTGCGCGTGATCGACCACGTCGAGTCCTACGACCGGCTGCTCACGGACATCCTCAGCGCCCACCTCGCGCAGATCAGCGTGCAGCAGAACAGCGACATGCGGAAGATCTCGGCCTGGGTCGCCATCGCGGCCGTGCCCACGATGATCGCGGGCATCTACGGCATGAACTTCGACAACATGCCCGAGCTGAGCTGGCACTACGGCTACTTCATCGTGCTGGCCGTGATGGCCTCCGCCTGCCTGGGCCTGTACCGGGCGTTCCGCCGATCCGGCTGGCTCTGAGGGACGTCGCCCCCAGCAGCCAGCCGGATCGGGTGCACTCAGGTCGCGGACATCCAGCCCGCGCCGAGGACGACGAGCAGGACGATGCCGAGGGTGACGCGGTACCAGACGAACGCGGTGATCTTGTTGCTGCTGACGAACCTCAGCAGCCAGGCGATCGAGGCGAACGCGACGACGAAGGACACGACGACGCCCACGATGAGCGGGCCCACACCGAGCAGCTTGAGGTGGTGGGCCTGGCTGAGGAGCTCGTAGAGGCCGGCTGCGGTCAGGGCCGGGATGGCCATGAAGAAGGACAGGCGGGTGGCCGTCAGGCGGTCGAGCCCGCGGAACAGTCCGGCGGAGATCGTCGCGCCCGACCGGGAGACGCCCGGGATGAGGGCCATGCACTGGACGAGGCCGATGACCACGCCGTCCAGGAGGGTGACCTGTCCCTCGCCCCGCTCCAGTCCCTGGCGGGTGAGCATCGAGTGGCGGCGCTCGGCCAACCACATCACGCCGCTCCAGGCGATGAGCGCGACGGCCACGACCCACAGGCTGCGCAGGCCACCGCTGATCAGGTCCTTGGCGGCGAAGCCGACGATGCCCACCGGGATCGACCCCACGATGACGGCCCAGGCCAGCTGGTAGTCGTGGTTGGCGCGCGCCGGAGCGCTGAACAGGCCCGACGCCCAGGCCACGAGGAGCCGGATGATGTCCTTGCCGAAGTACAGCAGCGTGGCGAAGATCGCCCCGAGCTGGATCACCGCCGTGTATGCCGTGACACCCGGGTCGTCGACGGTCAGTCCGAGAAGCTTCTCGGTGATCGTCAGGTGTCCTGTGGAGGAGACCGGGAGGAACTCGGTGAGTCCCTCCACGATGCCGAGGATGAGGCTGTCGAGATAGCTCAGAGTCAATGGTCCGCTTTCAGGTTGGGGAGACGCTCGTGCGTCGGGAGGCGGTGCGGCGCCGGGGTCAGAGGTTAGTCTCCCCCATCAGCTCGGCCATCGTCCTCACGACATGCAGCCGATCCTCCAGGCCCCCGGCGAAGGGGGCGATCGACATCGTGCCCACCCCGGCATCGGCATAGCGGGCCAGGCGGTCGCGGATCCGGTCACGGGGGCCGATCAGGGCGGTGGCGTCGATGAACTCGAAGGGCACCGCCGCCGCCGCATCGCGGTGCTGCCTGGCGAGGAACAGGTCCTGCACGGTCGCGGCCGCCTCCTCGAACCCCATCCGCACCGCGAGCTGGTTGTAGAAGTTCTGCTCCCGCGAACCCATGCCACCGATGTAGAGGGCAGCGTAGGGACGGATCGCGTCAGCGGCGGCCTCGACGTCGTCGGAGATCACCACCGGCACCGACGGAGCGATGTCGAAACCGTCGAGGGGGTCGTCGTCGGTCCCCCGCGCGGCTCGCCGGCGCCCCGTGACCACGGACTGCACCAGGTCTCCAGAGTGCTCAGGGCTGAAGAAGATCGCGTGCCAGCCGTCGGCGACCTCCCCCGCGAGCTCGAGGTTCTTCGGTCCCACCGCGGCGAGGTAGATGGGCAGGTCGGGACGCGGGGGGTGGATCGTCAGCTTGAGGGCCTTGCCCGGACCGTCGGCGACCGGCAGCGTGAAGTGGGTCCCGGCGTACGCCAGGCTCTCGCGGCGCAGTGCCATCCGCACGATCTCGACGTACTCCCGGGTCCGCCCGAGCGGTGCCGCGAACGGGACACCGTGCCACCCCTCGCTCACCTGCGGGCCGCTCACCCCCAGGCCCAGCCGGAAACGGCCCTGCGACAACGTGTCGAGGGTGGCTGCCGTCATCGCCGTCATCGCCGGGGTCCGGGCCGGGATCTGCATCACCGCGGCACCGAGGCCGATGCGCTCGGTCAGCGCCCCGATCCACGCCAGCACCGTCGGGACGTCCGAGCCGTACGCCTCGGCGGCCCACGCCACGGCATACCCGAGCCGGTCGGCCTCCTGCGCAACTGCCACGTTGTCGTGGTCGACGCCCATGCCGAAGTAGCCGAGGTTCACACCGAGTTCCATGGGAGCGAGGTTAGCGGCGAGTGCGGCGGGCCCGCGGCGTAGCGGCCGACTACCGTGGGTGACCATGCGCCAGCGAAGAATGGGCACCTCCGGGCTCTCGGTGTCCCGCCTTGCCCTCGGGACCATGACCTGGGGCCGGACCACCGACGAGGAAGCTGCCCGTGAGCAGCTACGGACCTTCCTCGATGCAGGGGGCAACCTCGTCGACACGGCACACGGGTACTCCGACGGCGCCTCCGAGGAGATCATCGGCCGCCTCATCGACGACGACGTCCAGCGCGAGGACCTGGTCATCTGCACCAAGTCCGGCATCTCCCGCCGCTCCGGCAACCGCGTCGTCGACACCTCACGCCACAGCCTGCTCAACCAGCTCGACACCTCCCTCGAACGGCTCGGGACCGACCACGTCGACCTCTGGCTGGTCCACACCTGGTCCGACGAGGCGCCGCTGACCGAGACGCTGTCGGCGCTGGAATGGGCGGTGAGCACCGGGCGGGCCCGCTACGTCGGGGTGTCGAACTTCAGTGGGTGGCAGGTGGCGCGGGCCATGTCGCTGCTCGAGCAGGCACGAGTTCCGTTGGTGGCCAACGAGGTCGAGTACTCGCTGACCAACCGCAGTGCCGAGCCCGACCTGCTGGCGGCTGCCCAGGCGCTGGGGTTCGGGCTGCTCCCCTGGTCCCCGCTGGGCCGTGGAGTGCTGACCGGCAAGTACCGCAACGGCGTGCCCGCGGACTCCCGGGCGGCCTCGCGGGACTTCCCCCGGTTCACGGCGCGCTACCTCGACGACCGCAGCACGGGCATCGTCGAAGCCCTCGCGATCGCCGCCAAGGGGCTGGAGGTCAGCCTGACCGAGGTGGCCCTCGCCTGGGTGCGCGACCGCCCGGGGGTGGTCAGCCCGGTCGTCGGCGCGCGGACCACCGCCCAGCTCCGCACGTCGCTGGCCAGCGAGTCCCTCGAGCTGCCCGACGAGCTGGTCGCCGCGCTGGACGAGATCTCAGCCTGAGCGGTCAGGAAACTCGTCGTAGTCCGCGTCGTCCAGACCTGAGTAGACGCTGCCGTCACCATCCTCGTCGGGGTGGTCGTCGAGCTCGTCGTCCTCGTCGTCATCACCGTCGTAGATGTCGAGGGGCGTCATCTCGCCGTAGGCCTGCAGGAGCGCGTCGTCATACGACGCGAAGGCGTCCGCGAGGTCGTCGTAGGCCGCGATGACCGTCGGGTCTTCCTCCCCCCGCTTGGAGGCCGATGCCTCGAGGTGCCGCTCGAAAGCGGTCATGAGGTTGGCCAGCGCGCCACGCGGGTCTGCGGTCATGGCTCGACGGTATCGGGTTCTACGGCAAAATGGCGGACGATGGTTGAGTACGAGTACCGCGTGGTGAGCTTCACGCGAACAGATTCGCGATCCGACATTCGACGGACGCTGACCGAGCATGCCGAGTACGGCCACTGGGAGCTGCACCGGACCCGGATCTACCTCGGCGGTCAGCAGCGGACCTGGTTGCGCCGCAAGATCATCCGGGCCCCTCGGCCCCACTGACGCTACCTGGCGTCAGGCGTTCTCGGGCTCGGTCGCCCTTGCTGGGACCAGGGTGCGCGCCCTGCGCAGGAAGGCCATCCCGAGGGCGACCAGCCCGCCGGCCAGCAACAGGGTCGCCGCCAGCTCGGCGCCGGTGAAGGCCAGGGGGCCGCCCGCGCCGGACGTCTGCGGGTCGCCTGACCCGTTCGCCGACGTGTCGGCCCCACTCGTCGCACCGCTGCCCGTGCCTGCCGAGGAGCCGGACGTGCCGGGGGTGCCGACGGGCGCCCCGGTCGCGCAGGACACCAGCAGCTTGTCGATCGGCAGCCCGACAGCCCTGAGCTGGTCGATCAGGTTCCGGTCGAGCACGACGACGGTCGCCCGAGCCGGCACCCCTGACCGCGTGAGGCGTACGCACGCCCCGAGCAGGTTGCGAATGCTGACGTCAGCCCCGACCACGGTGCCCGGATCCGCGGGGGCGGTGCCAGCTTGCGCCACGTGGTTCGAGGGCGGGTTTGCAGAGGTGGTCGAAGCGCTCCTCGAGGACCGGCTCGAGGAGGGGCTCAGGGCGCGGCCCAGCGAGGTGCTCACGGCGCGGCCCAGCGAGGGGCTCGAGGGGAGGGTCAACGACGGGCCCGAGGGGAGGTTCACGGAGGGGCTCGCGGAGCGGCTCACCAAGGGGCTCGTGGGACGGCTCACCGGGGTGCTCGCGGGGCGGCTCACCGAGGGGGCCGCCGGAGGCTGGCTGTGTGTCGCGGTGCCCGCCACCCCTGCCACGGTGCCGGCCACGGTGCCCACGACGGCCTTCACCGGCGTCGGCAGGACGGAGGCGGCGGCCGCTGGTGCAGATGGAGGCGGCGGCGGGGGTGGCAGGAGGTTCGTCGCGGTGCCCGCCGCCGGTCCCAGGGGCGCCGGGAGCCCCTGGGTGGCTGCCATGACCCCGCTCTGGCCGACCGCCCCCAGGCCTGCTGCCAGGACGAGGACAGTCCCGAACCTGGCCATCCCACTGATCTGCAGACGTTGACGAGTCCCCATCTCCGGCCACCCTTCGCGTGTGTGTCCCTCGGACTGCACAACGACGTGGTGACCTGCGGGGATACGGCCCAGCGGTCAGCAGGTCGCGATGAATCGGTGGAGCACCCTCGTGCCGAACTCCAACGCCGAAACCGGCACCCTCTCGTCGATGCCGTGGAACATCGGCGCGAAGTCGAGGTCGGCCGGCAGCCGCAGCGGCGCGAAGCCGTAGCCGGTGATGCCGAGCGTGCTCAGGGCCTTGTTGTCAGTGCCCCCCGACAGGCAGTAGGGCAACACCTCGGCCCCCGGGTCCTCGGCGAGCAGGGCAGCCTTCATCGCGTCGACGAGCGGCCCCTCGAACGGGGCGTCCAACGCGATGTCGCGGTGCACGATGTCGACCGTGACGTGCTCGCCCGCGAGCTCCCTGATGGTGTCGAGGAGCTCGTCGTCGTGGCCCGGCAGGAACCTGCAGTCGAGCGAGGCGCAGGCACTCTGGGGGATGACGTTGTGCTTGTACCCGGCCTGCGCCATGGTGAAGTTGGCGGTGTCCTGCAACGTCCCCCGGACGAACCCCTGCGCACCCCCGAGGTGGTCGAGCAGCTCGTCCAGGTCCTCGTCCGAGTAGGACGTGCCGGTGAGGGCCGACAGGCCGTCGAGCAGCTCGCGCACCGACGCGATGTACTCGCGCGGCCACTTGTGCTCGGTGATCCGGGTGATGGCCTCGGCCAGGCGCACCAGGGCGTTCTCGTCGGTGGGGACCGAGCCGTGACCTGCCCTGCCGTGCGCGGTCAGCCGCAGCCACAGGATGCCCTTCTCCGCGGTCTGCACGAGGTACGCACGGGTGTCCCCGTCGCCGGTCGGCACCGTGACGCTGTACCCACCGACCTCCGAGACAGCCTCGGTGACGCCGTCGAACAGGTCCGCGTGGTGGTCGACGACGTAGTGACTTCCCTTGACCCCGCCGGCCTCCTCGTCCGCGAAGAAGGCGAACACGATGTCGCGTGGCGGCTTGGCGCCGCGGCGGGCCAGGTCGCGGATGTTGGCCAGGATCATGGCGTCCATGTCCTTCATGTCGACTGCGCCGCGGCCCCAGATGCAGCCGTCCTTGAGCTCCGCCCCGAGCGGGTCGACCTGCCAGTCCGCGGCATTGGCCGGGACGACGTCGAGGTGCCCGTGGATGCACAGCGCGGGCCGCTCGCGGTCCTCCCCCTCGATGCGCACGACCACGCTGGTGCGCCCGGGGTCGCTCTCGATGACGGTGGGTTCGAGGCCGACCTCACGCAGCTGGGCGACGACGTACTCCGCCGCCTCGCGCTCCCCCGGTCCGCTGCCGTCGCCGTAGTTGGTGCTGTCGATCCGGATCAGGTCGCGGCACAGCCGGACGACCTCGTCGACGGGGCTGGCGGGGGCGGACTCGGTGGCGTCGCTCATGCTGTCCAGACTAGGCGCCTGCGGTGTGCCGTGCGGCTGACAGCTGGCGGGTTCCGTTGTGGGCTGGGCCGTTTGGGAGAAGGGGCACGCTGCGTGCTATCGTTCCGGGTCGCAGCAGGCGCTCCCCAAGGGGCCTGCTCAGCACCTTGTCCGGGTGGCGGAATGGCAGACGCGCTAGCTTGAGGTGCTAGTGCCCTTTATCGGGCGTGGGGGTTCAAGTCCCCCTCCGGACACCACACAGCAAAGGACCCGACACGCTTTTCGTCGGGTCCTTTGCTGTGTAATGAACCGAGCGGACTGTGCGCCGGGTTCGTAGGCCAGGTCAGGGGACGCTGGACGGGACGGGCGCAGGTCCGGTGCCCCGGGACATCGCGCACCCGCCTGCCCCCGAGTTCGCCTCGTTGCTCCACATCGGCTGGACCGCGAAGTAGTAGGCCCCGAGCGTGATGTTGGCCGGGTGGAAGTAGGCGCACTTGTCGCCGTTCTCCGAGGTGGTCGCGTCGTTCCAGCCGTCCTGGGTCGGCCAGGCGTCAGGGTCGGTGACGGCCTCGGCATACTCGTGGCCGCCCGCAAGCGAGTAGCTGTCGAAGTAGCCGTGCCCGAAGGCGTCGTTCGTGTGGTTCACGCTGTTGCCGCCGCAGCCGGCACCCTGCTCAGGGGTGTACGGCATGAACGAGTACCGGATCCCGTGCCCGCCGATGTTGGTCACCTCGGAGTGGTAGGCGCAGTACACCGACCCGTATGCCGTGGCCGTGTGCCCGGGAGGCGTGAAGACGAAGTAGGTCGCGTCGGGCTGGTAGCCGAAGTGCTGCGAAGCCTTGACCGCCTCCGCCGCGATCGGGTCGTTGGTGAGGTTCTCGGCCAGCCCGGTGGTGACGATGGTCGCCGGCGCCGGGGTGCTGTCGACCCAGGTGCCGCCGAGGACCTTGGCGGGGTTGGTGATGTACCGCGCGAGCGGGCTCCCGGAGCAGGTCGTGCTCCCCGGGGCGATGTTGTCGCAGTACTGGGTCTGGGTGCCGTTCCACCGGCTACCGCCCACGTGGGCGAAGAAGGCGTTGACGTAGTTCATGGCCGAGGAGTTGCTGTACGCGTTCTTCGGCCCGGCGTGGAAGCCTGCCTTCCACTCCGTCCCCCAGTAGGTGACGAACACCTTGGGCGTGTGCTCCACCACCCCTCCGTGGAAGATGAGGTTGTTGGCCAGCGCCGTGGGCGACGGCGTGCTCGGTGCCGCCGGCGCGCCTGCGGTCGACCACAGGATCGACTTGGCGGCCGACATCGAGACCGCGGTGTCAGCCGTGGCCGACGGGCTGCTCACCGCGGCCGCAGCCAGGGCGCAGGTGCCGATCGTGGCCACGGTGAAAGGGGTTCGGAGCTTCATGGGTACTCCCATCGAGGACGAGCACAGCCAAGCGAGGTCAGCTGGCTAACGAGGTCGCAGCCGAGGGAGTTACGGAGCGCCTCAGCCGGGGCTCAGGAAAGTCGCCACCTGAGCGCTACGCTTCCCCACCGACGGACGACAAAGGACATCCGGAATGCCGAAGAACGACAAGGTCCCCACTCCCCCGGCGACCGTCCCGGCTCAGCTGCCGCTGTTGCCCACGACGAACCCGCACGTGGCGTCCGAGCTCCTCGTGGCACGGTCGTGACCTTCGCCCAGCTCGCCCTCGTCTGCGCGGTCGCGCTCCTGGGCCCACTCCTTGCGGTGCAACGGCTGGCCCGCCTGCCTGTCGTCGTCGGGGAGCTGGCTGTCGGGATCGCCCTCGGCGCCACGGGGTTCCGGGTCCTCGACAGCACCAACAGCACCTTCGCCTTCCTGGCCCAGGTCGGCTTCGCGCTGGTCATGCTCGTCGCGGGCTCGCACGTCCCGCTGCGAGACCCCGCGCTGCGCGCAGGTGCTCTCCGGGGCGTGGCCCGCGCCGTCGGCATCGGCGCCCTCTCGGTTCCCGTCGCGCTCGTCCTCGCGCACCTCTTCGGCACCGGCCACACCGCCCTGTATGCCGTGCTGCTCACCTCGTCCTCGGCGTCCCTGATCATGCCGGCCCTGGCGGGAGCTCCGTTGTCCAGCCGGGCCATGGTCGAGATGGTTCCCCAGATCGCCCTCGCGGATGCGGTCTCCATCGTGCTCCTGCCGCTGGTCATCGACCCCAGGCACGTGGCACGGGCAGCGGTCGGGGCAGTCCTGGTCATCGCGGGCGGCCTCGTCGTGTTCGCGCTGCTGAGGACCCTTGAGCGGCGTGGGCTCCGCCAGCGGGTTCACGGCGTCTCAGAGGAGAACGGCCTCGCGGTCGAGCTGCGGTCGACACTCGCCCTGCTGTTCGCCCTGTCCGCCATCGCCACCGTCATGCACGTCTCGATCATGCTGGCCGGCTTCGCGATGGGCCTGGCCCTCGCCGGCCTCGGAGAACCCCGCCGGCTGAGCAAGCAGGTCTTCGCCCTGACCGAGGGGTTCTTCGCACCGATCTTCTTCGTCTGGCTGGGCAGCTCGCTCAACCTCCGCGAGCTGGCGCAGCACCCCGACGCCATCGGTCTGGGCGTGGCCCTCGGGCTGTCCGCGGCACTCGTGCATGGGATGATGGGCTTCACCGGTCAGCCGTGGCCGGTGGCGCTGGTGACCTCAGCCCAGCTGGGCGTGCCGGTCGCAGCGGCCACCCTCGGCACCACGCTCGGCGTGCTGCACCCCGCGGAGAACACCGCGATCCTCCTGGGGGCGCTCGTCACGGTCGCCCTCACTGCCGCCCTGTCCGGGAGGGTCGTCACGGTCGCCAGGCACGGCGCGCCGCCCCAACGGGTCACGCCGGCGACCGGCTGAAGCCGATACTTGCTGACATGGCCGAAGACCGACCGACAGTGGACCCCTCCGACCAGAGCAGGCATGCCCGTCTCGCCCACCTCCTCGGCGAGATCGAGCACGGGCAGGTGCACACTCCGGCGTGGCTGCGAGCCACGAGTCCGGAGAACCGTCTGCCCGTGGCGCTGGCGATCCTCGCTGCGATCGCGTTGCAGCTACGGCTCCCCGACCGCTACGGCCTCCAGCCGAGATAGCTCATCCCGGCCCTCGAGCTGCTCCTGCTGGTGATCCTCTCCGTGATCAACCCCGTCAGGCTGAACCGCTCGACCCGGCTCGGGCGGCTGGCCAGCGTGGGGGTCGTCGCCGCGATCACGGTCGACAACGCCATCGCCGCGGCGTCCCTGGACATCCACATCGTGCGCGGAACGACGGGTCAGGATGCCGTCGGACTCTTGGCGACCGGAGCGGCGATCTATGCGACCAACGTCATCGCCTTCGGGATCTGGTACTGGGAGCTGGACCGCGGGGGCCCTTTCAACCGCGCCAACGGCATCCGTCCGCATCCCGACTTCCTGTTCCCGCAGATGACCGAACCCCACCTGGCGGCCCCGGACTGGGAACCGCTCTTCGTCGACTACCTGTACGTCAGTCTGACGAACGTGTTCGCGTTCTCGCCCACCGACACCATGCCGCTGAGCCGCTGGGCCAAGTCGCTGATGGCGAGCCAGTCGGTGATCGCCCTGTCCACCACGGCGCTTGTCGTCGCCCGCGCGGTGAACATCCTCAAGTAGGCGACATACTCAAGCAGGCCACAGGCCGGTCCGGGCAGGGCCCTGCGTGCCCGGACCGGACGCCCCTCAGCCTCCGCCGTGGACGCCGACGCAGAAGGTGATCTGGCTGGACGTCCCCTGGTTGTCGATCAGCCCGGTGGTCAGGGCCGCTCGCGTGGACATGCTGACCAGGTAGGAGCAGGGCTTCCAGCTCGTCGTGACCTCGCTGACCGTCCCGAACTGTCCCCGCGGGACAGTTCCGCTGGCGACACTGCCCGGCGCCGACGACGAGAAGCTGGTGATGGACAGGTCCCAGGCCGCCATCAGCTCGTGGTCTGCCGTGTAGTCGACGTCGAGTGCACTGTCGATCGGCGTGCACCCGAGGGTGACCGGGTTGGCGAACTGCTGGATCGACAGCTCGTTGACCTCGCCCCAGTTGTTGACGTGGAGCTTGGTCAGGCTGTTGGTGTAGTCGGGTGGGCTGGCCATCGGGTTCGAGACACGGGTCGCCTCGAACACGATCCCGAGATCCTGGCCGGACCGCGGGTTGAGGACAGCCTGGCCCGCGTCGGAGCCGGGCAGCGGCGCGCCGCCGGGAGCATCGACCGTGCTCTCCAGCCCCATGAGGGTGGTGAACGCCGACGCGCCCGGGTCGACGACGACCCATCCATCGCCATCGGGGACGATGGTGTGGATGCCCGGGCCGGTCCAGGGGTCGCCGACGTTCGGCGGCGTGGCGTCGACCTGGGGCGACCCGGCGATCACCAGGGACTGAGGAATCGAGTCGGTCCCGGCGATCGTGGTGCCGGAGCCATCCTGCTTCGGCCAGTTGACCATGCGGGACCCCACGTCCACCTGCCCGACGCGGCCGCCGGTGACCGGCGTGTTGGAACCCGCCAGGAGGAAGCGGTACTTCATCGCGGTGCCGTCGATGGGCGAGTCCGCAGGGCAGTATCCGCGCAGCTCGAGGAGTCCCTGGAAGGCGAACCCCGGGCCACCGCCGTAGTAGAGCCCGGCGAAGGCGAGACCCTTGTTCGTCAGACCCGTCGAGGAGCTGATGTCCGACGTGATGTTGAAGTGCCCGACCTGCGTGAAGAACGGTGCTCGCACCGGATGGCAGACGCAGCGGCAGAGCAGGCGGCAGTGCCACGAGCAGACCCAGTGGCACAGCTGGATGCAGAACCGTTGCAGCTCTAGCTTCGTCACGATCTCGGCAAACTTCGCGGCGTCGGCCTGCTCCACAGCGTCGACCAGGGCGGTCAGCACCTCCGGGTGCTTGACGAGCCGCGCGGTGGCCTGCGCGAACGCATACGCCTCCGAGAGCGAGGTGTCCGCCTTCTCGAGGGGGAACTGTCGGCAGAGCTCGATGCAGACCCGGATACAGCGCCAGGTGCAGAACAGCTCGCAGACCCATTGGCACCGCGAGTCCAGCTTGGCCCGGGTGAGCACGCCGCGCATCAGCTCGCAGTCGCCCGCCAGGGCGGCCTTGGTGGCCTCGGCGAAGGCACCCTTGTCGGCCAGGAGGTCCCTGATGGCCCCACCCGCCGCGGTCAGCTCGTCGACGAGATGGCGGACCGACAGGGTCGCTCTCGTGTCGAGACGGTCACAGCGCAACCGGCAGTGCACGGTGCAGACCCAGTGGCACAGCAGATGACAGAGACGTTCGGCCTTCAGCTCGGCGACCAGGGCCTGCCAGGCCTTCGCGTCGGGCTCGACGACCGAGCCGGCGAGGCGCTCGACGAGCTCCTCGTCCTGCGTGACCTTGACGATCAGGTCAGCGAGCTCCCGGACATCGGGGACGACCTCGTCCCGGGGAGGCCCGCACAGCTCCAGACATCGAAGCACGCAGTCCTTGCTGCACAGCCATCCGCACACCAGCTCGGCCCGGTCGGAGACCTTGGCCTCCTCGAGCAGGCGCAGGTAGGAGTCCGCATCGGTAGCACGGAAGGCATCGAACAACGCCCGGAACCGGTCCTCGTCTGTGGACAGCGCCTTGATGGCGTTGGCCGCTGCGGTGAGGTCGGATACGACAGATTCACTAGCCACGGTCCTTCATCTCCCCGGAAAACCCTCGAATGTGTTGAATGGCCCAGCGTCAGGCGCCGCTCGATGGATGTCCGGCCTCGTAGGCACGTCGCAAGCAAGCCCCGTGGGGTGAGGGGAGCCGCCGTGACCTCGAACGACTCACGCGCCGTCTGCTCGCTGTTACGGGCGAACGGTGCTTGAACCCAACATCCTCACGTTAGGACCCTCAACCGCTCGTGGACTCCGGCATCCGCCGTAGTTCAGCCCGAACGGGCCCCTGCGACAAATGAACTCCCCCTCCGCACACCACACACCACACACGGAAGGACCCTCCACGCTGCGTGGAGGGTCCTTCTTGCTTTGCTCCGGCGGGGTACCCGGCCGTCCGTCAGCTGGCCTCGCTCACCAGCGCCTGTTGCATGAGGGCGAGGTGGGTCAGCCGACGCTGCTGCGCATCAGCGTTGTTCCGACCGCGCACGAGCCGGCGGCGCAGCTCGTTGAGCAGCTCCTGGTTCGTGACGAAACGCAGGACGAACGTGGGCTCGCCCTCCTGGTTCTTCGGGAGCCCACACGCCACGCCGGCTGCGACCACGAGCTGCCGGTAGGGCAGATCCAGTGACTTCGCGAGCCGCACGAGCGTCGACTCGTCCGGCATGCAAGGGAGCTGCTCGGGACCGAGGAGACCGGCCACGACGTCCGCACTCACGCCGCTCTCGACGGTGAAACGCGCGACTGACCACCCCTTCTCAGACAGTCGTCCCTCGATGACGGTCGCCAGCTCGTTTGTCATGGTCTCTCCCCGCATGGAGTGGTTCGGAAGGGTTCTTCCGTCTCGGTGGGACGATCAAAGCATGGTGGTTTCCCCTACGTTCGGTAAACAGCAGAACAACTCGTTAAAGGTTTGGTAAAGCCGTTTGCGTTGGCTTGATGGCGCGGAAGGCTTGGTGTCGGCGCCCCATCTCGGGTCGGCACTCCTGCGTCGGGCCACTGCGGCCCTGCGGGCAACAGGCATCCACCGTGGGAGTCAGCATGCAGATCCGGACCATGGCCGCCACCGTCCTCGCCACCACGATCGCCACCACGATCGCTGCCGCATCCATCGGCATGGTGGCCGCCGCGGCGAGCCCCAGCCAGGGGGCCAGGGCCGTCAAGGCCACCACCGTCCCCTCGCACACGACGACCGTGGTGGGTAAGGACCCCTTTGCCACCGCCCAGCCCACTGCCGCCGGCCACCTCATCCGCGACCTCGGCATGGCCAACGGGAAGCTGTACGTCGCCTACGGCGACTATGACGCGAACACCGGACCACAGCAGGTGCACACCTTCGACCCCGCCACGGGGGCGTTCTCGGGGAGCCTGCTCGAGGTGCCGACCGAGGAGATCAGCGCCTACCGCAGGATCAACGGCGCGATGTATGCGCCGATGACGGACCCGCGCGTGCCGTGGACCGCCGACGCGGGGTACGCCACCAACGCCACCGGATCGTGGACCAACCAGATGAAGGCCCCCGAGAACCACATCTTCGACGTCGCCACCCTCACCGGGAGCGACCTGTGGATGGTCGGCTCGGTCGGTCAGTACGACCCGGCCGTGGCAGGCGGAGGCGCTGCGGCCTACCGGTCCACCGACGGAGGCCAGACCTGGCAGCTGGTCGCCAGGGACACCTCGGCCGTCGAGACCGGTTACGAGCGGTACTACTGGGCTGCCGCGATCAACGGCACGATGTACCTGCAGGCGAGCGGTGTGTCCGGGGGTGCCCCACTGCGGGCCTTCAACGGCACGACCTGGTCGACGGTGACCCTCGCGTCCGCCGACCAGCCGTGCGGCACGGTGGCCGCCAACAGGGTCGAGGTCTTCAAGAACCTGATCGTGTGCGCGGGGGGTTCCGCCTACGGCGTCACCACCTTCGACGGTGTGACCGCGAAGACGGCCGCCATCGGCGGACTGTCGGACCTGGCGGTGCCGGGTGACGGCTCCATCTACGCCCTGACGACCACCGGCGTGTACCGCAGCATCGACGGCACTTCCTGGACGCCGCTGAGCACGGCGCCCGCCGGCGCGCAGTCCGTGGCGGTCGTCAACGGCACGGTCTACCTGGGGATGAACGACTCCACCATCGTGAAGATCAACAAGCTCACGGTCTCCCCGGCCCCGAGCGCGCCCAGCCGGGCAGCACGACGCCCGGGGTCCCTCGCGCCTCGTCCGTTCGGCCCTTCTCGGGGTGAACTCGGCTGATCCCGCGCGCGTCCGCGCACGACATACCGCGCTCACTCCTACCGTCGAAGACGTGAGCACGCACATCATCCACCGCCCCACCACCCACCACCCGCGCGTCCTGCGTGGAGCGCGGGGCTGGATCTGGGTGTGCGCCTGCGGTGGCGCGTCGTGCCGGACCCCGGCGCAGGCCCCGCTGGCCTGGCGCTCGGCCCTCATCGCGGCGCTGCTGCACTCCTCCAGCGTCCTGCCCTAGAGCCAGGTGTGCACCCGGACAGTGGTCCCGGTGTCCCCGGAGCGCAGCTGGACGAGGTCGCACAGCTGGTTGACCATCCAGAGACCTCGCCCGTCGGGCTCGTCGATGCCGGGCGCGAGCCTGCCCGTCAGCGGGTCCGCCACGACGCCGTCGTCGGTGACCTCGCAGACCAAGGCGTCGGGCGTGCGCCACAGTCGCAGGGTCCCACCATGGCCGTGGACGACAGAGTTGACGGCGAGCTCGTGCAGCGCCAGCCCCAGGTCCTCCGCCCGTTCCTCGGAGACCCCACAGACCCGGGCCACGTGGGACGCCAGGTCACGCACGGAACGCAGAGTCTCCGTGGTGATGGACCTGACGATGCGCGAGGCCGGGGGCTCGGGCAGCGCCATCGCGAACCCCATCGCGCCCTGCTCGCCACCGCCGTAGGACGCGTTGGCCGTCGTCGTGCCGTCCTCGGCGGCGATCCACGGGTGCGAATGCAGCGCACCGTCGACCACGTCGGCACGCAGCGCGCCCACCTCGTAGGGGCAACGCAGCCACAACGGCGCCGTCGTGGGAATGGCGTCGTTGAGGAGTGCCTCGTGCAGCTCGCACTCGCTGACCTCGACATTCGTGCGGCCCGCCCACAGGGGCTCCCCCACACCCCGGGAGGGCCGATCGCCGGACTCGGTCACGAACTGCACCCACGCCGCGATGATGCGGGCGGGGTTCGAACCCAGCAGTTCCATGTCCGCGAAGTCCACGTGGCGCGCGGCTTCGCCGAGGGCCGAGCGCACCGCCCGGAGCCGAGGCGCGGGGAGGGCGACAAGCACGCGTTCGCGGGCTGTCAGCCCTGTCCGCACGAAGTCCACCGTGGCGCGAACGAACGCATCCGGACGCGACCAGAACATCACGTCATGGACGTACCCCCGGTCCGCGCGCGCCTGACCCACTGGCAGGTGCGAAGTCGAGATGCCCACGAGAGCTCCCTGCGCGCGGTAGACCAGGACAGATGACCCGGACTCACGCTCAGGCTACGCCTTGCGGCCCGTCGGGGCTGCGAGTCCGGCAAACGCCGTCACGGGCGAAACCGCGCCCTCGCCAGCCCCCATCTGGGAGGGTGGACGGTGGCAGGCTGACGTGCGCGTCCTGACGGAGGACCACTGCGAACCAGGAGGACCAGATGAAGATCGGCATTCCGCGCGAGGTCAAGAACAACGAGTACCGCGTGGCCATCACCCCCTCGGGTGTGCACGAGCTCGTCGTCAACGGGCACGAGGTCTTCATCGAGAAGGAGGCGGGGGTCGGTTCCTCGATCCTCGACGAGGACTACACGGCGGCGGGTGCGACGATCCTCGACACCGCCGACGACGTGTGGGGCACGGGAGACCTGATCCTCAAGGTCAAGGAGCCGATCGAGTCCGAGTACCACCGGATGCGTGAAGGCCAGACCCTCTTCACCTACCTGCACCTCGCAGCCGACAAGGCCCTCACCGAGGAGCTCGTCAAGCGCAAGGTGACCGGCATCGCCTATGAGACCGTCGAGCTGCCCGACCGGTCGCTGCCACTGCTCGCGCCGATGTCCGAGGTCGCCGGCCGGCTCGCTCCCCAGGTCGGCGCACACACGCTCATGCGTGCCCAGGGCGGACGGGGCATCCTCATGGGTGGCGTCAGCGGGGTGTACGCCGCGAAGGTGGTCGTCATCGGCGCCGGGGTCTCCGGCATGAACGCCGCCGCGATCGCCCTCGGCATGCAGGCCGAGGTGCTCCTGCTCGACCGCGACATCGCCAAGCTGAGGCACGCCGACGCCATCTACCAGGGGCACTGCCAGACCGTGGCGTCCAACGCCTACGAGGTGGAGCGCGCCATCATCGACGCGGACCTGGTCATCGGCGCCGTGCTGGTGCCCGGGGCCAAGGCGCCCAAGCTGGTGACCAACGAGCAGGTCTCCCGGATGAAGCCGGGTTCCGTGCTCGTCGACATCTCCATCGACCAGGGCGGCTGCTTCGAGGACTCCCGGCCCACCACGCACGCCGACCCCACCTACGAGGTCCACAACTCGGTCTTCTACTGCGTGGCGAACATGCCGGGCGCCGTGCCGCACACCAGCACCTACGCCCTGACCAACGTCACGCTCCCGTATGCCGTGCAGCTCGCCAACCGTGGCTGGCGCGAGGCGCTCAGCGCCAACCCGCCGCTCGCCCTGGGCCTCAACACCCACGACGGAGCCGTCACCTATGCGCCCGTCGCCGAGGCCCACGGCATCGAGCCCGTCCACCTGCAGACCATCCTCGGGAAGGCCTGAGCCGCACGCGCTCTCGGTGGCCGACAACTCGCCGGGAGACACCGGCGAGTTGTCGGCGGTCACGGTTAGCGTTGGCCCCGTGCTCCTCGCCGACGTCGTCGCCGCCTCGCAGGCTGCCACCGCCACGCGGTCCCGGCTGGCCAAGACGGCTGCCGTGGCCGATGCTCTGCGCGCGGCCGGCCCCCAGGACGCGGCGACGGTCGCGGCATACTTGTCGGGGGTGCTGCCGCAACGGCGCGTGGGGGTGAGCTGGCGCGGGCTGTCCACGCTGCCCGAGCCGGCGCTGTCGGCCACGGTGACGGTCGCCGAGGTCGACGCCGCCCTCACTGCGATCGGCGTCATCTCGGGCTCGGGGTCGGGGGCAGCCCGCGCGGCAGCGGTCGTCGCCCTGTTCGCCCGGCTGACCGCCCCCGAACAGGAGTACCTGCGTGCGCTCGTGACCGGGCAGGTCAGGCAGGGCGCCCTCGACGGCGTGATGCTCGCGGCGATCGCCTCGGCCGCCGGTCTCCCCGAGGCCGAGGTCAGGCGCGCGGTGATGCTCGCCGGGCATGCCGGCCCGGTGGCCGAGGCCGCCCTGGCGGGAGGCAGCGACGCCCTCGCCGCGATCCGCCTCGAGGTCGGCCGACCGATGCGGCCCATGCTCGCCGCGTCCGCTCCCGACGTCGACGCGGCGTGGGAGCAGGTGGGCGACACCACGGCCGGGGTCGTCGTCGACGGCAAGCTCGACGGGATCCGGCTCCAGGCCCACCGCGACGGCGACGAGGTGCGCCTGTTCACGCGGTCTCTCGACGACATCACGGAGCGGCTGCCCGAGGTCGTCGAGGCAGTCCTCGCGCTGCCGGTCGAGACCGTCGTCATCGATGGCGAGGCCATCGCGCTCGATGGAGCTGGGCGTCCCCGTCCGTTCCAGGAGACCGCCTCTCGCACGATGAGCAGCACCGGGGTCGCCGAGCTGCGGGCCCGGGTTCCCGTCACCCCGTACTTCTTCGACCTGCTCCACGTCGACGGTCATGACCTGCTCGAGCTGCCTGCCGCCGCCCGGTTCGCCCGGCTCGCCGAGCTGGTCCCAGCCCCGTCGCTCGTGCCCCGCATCACCGCTGCCACCCCTGGCGAGGCCACGGCGTTCTTCGAGCAGCTGGTGCGCGACGGGCACGAGGGTGTCGTGGTGAAGTCGCCCTCCGCGCCCTATGCCGCGGGGCGTCGCGGTGCCGGCTGGGTCAAGGTGAAGCCGAGGCACACGCTCGACCTGGTCGTGCTCGCCGTCGAGTGGGGCAGCGGTCGGCGCCAGGGGTGGCTGTCCAACATCCACCTCGGCGCACGCGATCCGGACACCGGCGGTTTCGTGATGCTGGGCAAGACGTTCAAGGGCATGACCGACGAGATGCTCGCGTGGCAGACCGAGCGGTTCACCGAGCTGGCGGTGGGCGGGACCGAGGGTTACGTCGTGCGGGTGCGTCCCGAGCAGGTGGTCGAGATCGCGTTCGACGGCATCCAGACCTCGTCGCGGTACCCCGGTGGCATGGCGCTGCGGTTCGCGCGGGTCCTGCGCTACCGCGACGACAAGAGCGCCGACGAAGCCGACACGCTGGAGACGGTGCGAGCACTGCGCTGACCCGCCACCGCGGTGGCAGCGCCCACGGCGGTCCGCGACGTATCCCCAAGGCCGGGACGTATCACCAAAGCCGGCCAGCCCTCTTGGAAGACAGGACCTGCCACGGGGCGGCGGGTCCGAGGGGGGCAGTCACCATGCAGACGCGACACCACATCCGGCCGGACACGGCCCACCACCACCCTCACGTGCACCGAGTCGGTGCCGGCACGTGGCGCTGGCAGTGCGACTGCGGCGGGGCGTCCTGCCGCACTGCGGCCTCTGGCCTGAGCTGGCGTCAGGCGGTCATCGCCGCCCTCAACCACGCCACCTGCCTGGCGCCGTGACCACCTGCCCGCGGGGATCCGCAGAAGAAGTCTGGATTGCATTACATAGGTTCCCTATGTAATCTGGTCTGGTGACGTCGGCCGACGAACTGGGGAACAGCGTCCTGCGGTCAGCCGCCCGCCTGACGCGGTGGGCCTCGCGCAACGCCTCCTTCGACATTCCCATGGGCCAGGCTCGACTGCTGGCCCTCGTCGAGGAGCTCAGCCCGACACGCGTGAGCGCGCTCGCCGCAGCGGACCACTGCAGCCAGCCCACCATGAGTGCCCAGCTCCAGCGCCTGGAGAGCGAGGGCTGGGCCGAGCGCGTCGTCGACCCGGCGGACGCCAGAGCCCATCTCGTCTCGCTCACAGCGGCCGGCCGCGACGCCCTCGACCGGGCGCGACAGGCCCGGATCAAGGCACTCTCCCCCGCGTTCGACCAGCTCGACGGTCCGGCCCTGGAGCGGCTCGCGGTGGCCGTGGCAGCACTCGACGACCTGCTCGAGCGGGCCGCCGCCCCATCCCCCTCCCCTGCCTCCACGCCTGAACCCCGACAGAAAGAAGCCTGAGACCCCACCATGTGGCGCCAACCCAAAACCGTCTGGTCCGTCGCCTTCGCCTGCGTCATCGCGTTCATGGGCATCGGGCTGGTCGACCCCATCCTCAAGCCCATCGCCGACGACCTCGGGGCCAGCGCATCCCAGGTCTCCCTGCTGTTCACGAGCTACATGGCCGTGATGGGCGTCGCGATGCTCCTGACGGGCTGGGTGTCCAGCCGTGCAGGGGCCAAGCGGACCCTGCTCCTCGGGCTGCTGGTCATCATCGTCGGGGCGGGTCTCGCGGGCGCCCAGGACTCGATCGGCGGCATCGTCGCCTTCCGCGCCGTCTGGGGGCTGGGCAACGCCCTGTTCATCGCCACCGCCCTGGCCACGATCGTCAGTGCCGCTCGCGGTTCCGTCGGCCAGGCGATCGTCCTCTACGAGGCGGCACTGGGAGTCGGCATCGCCACCGGCCCGCTGCTCGGCGGCTGGCTGGGTGGGCACTCCTGGCGCTGGCCGTTCTGGGGAGTGTCGGCACTCATGGCGGTGGCCCTCGTCGCGATCCTGACGACCCTGCCGGCCACCCCGCCGTCCGGCCGACGCAGCAGCATCACCGCACCGCTACGGGCCTTGTCGCACCGCGGGCTGCTCACCGTCGGCCTCACCGCCCTGCTCTACAACTTCGGCTTCTTCACGCTGCTCGCCTTCACGCCGTTCCCGCTCGGGATGGGCGCGCACGCGGTGGGCCTGATCTTCTTCGGCTGGGGCCTCCTGCTGGCCTTCACCTCGGTGGTCGTGGCTCCCCGGCTGCAGCGCAGGTTCGGGACCCTGCCCGGCGTGGTGGGCGCCCTGCTCGGCTTCGCCGTCATCCTCGCGGTCATGGCCGTCGGCACCGACCACAAGCCGGTCCTCGTGGTCGGCGTCATCCTCGCCGGCGCCTTCCTGGGGATCAACAACACCCTCATCACCGAGACCGTCATGAAGGTCTCCCCGGTCGAACGGGGCGTGGCCTCGGCCGCCTACAGCTTCGTGCGGTTCGGGGGCGGCGCCGTCGCCCCCTGGCTCGCCGGCAAGCTCGGCGAACGCTCGATCCACGCACCGTTCTGGGTCGGGTCCGGCGCGGTCGTCCTCGCCGTCCTGGTCCTGCTCACGGCCCGACGCCAGATCACGGCGGTGGACCGCGAGCACGCCACGCACACGGTGGACGAGGAACGTCCTCTCGAGGCGGCCGCCCTCACCGTCGGCGACTCCTGAGCGCCACCTGACCCAGGCGGTGCTCGCCGCGCCCTAGGCTGGGCGACGTGCTCGACCAGGTCACCGCCACGCGGTATGTCACCCCCCTGCGAGAAGGGGGGTCGCTGCCCGGCATCGTCGAGGCGGACGACTTCGGCACCTACGTGGTGAAGTTCCGCGGTGCGGGGCAGGGCCTCAAGGTCCTGGTCGCCGAGGTGCTCGTCGGGGAGCTCGCGCGGGCTCTGGGCCTCAACGTGCCCCGGATGACCGTCGTGGACCTCCAGGCGCCCATCGCCAAGTACGAGGCGGACGAGGAAGTGCAGGACCTGCTCACGGCCAGCCTCGGCCTCAACCTCGGGATCGACTTCCTGCCGGGTTCGTTCGGGTATGACGGGTCGCGTCCGCCCGCCCCCGACACCGCAGCAGACATCGTGTGGCTCGACGCCTTCACGGCCAATGTCGACCGCACCTGGAGCAACCCCAACCTCCTTGTCTGGCACCGGAACCCGTGGCTCATCGACCACGGTGCGGCGTTGTACTTCCACCACGGGTGGCCGAGCCGGGGTGCCGATCCCCAGCGGTTCGCCGTCCAGCCCTTCGACGCCACCACCCACGTCCTGCGTGACGTCGCCTCCAGTCCCGGCGCCGCCCACGAACGGCTCTCCCCCGGCATCACGAGCGATCTCCTGCGTCGTGTCGTCGACGCCGTGCCCGACGGCTGGCTCGAGCAGGCACCCGGGCTCGAAAACCCCGAGGCCGTGCGCGCGGCATACGTCGACCACCTCCTTGCCCGCCTCGCGAACCCGTCGGCATGGCTCCCGAAGGACCGCTCATGACCGTCCACGGCTACCAGTACGTCGTGCTCCGCTGCGTCCCGCGCGTGGAGCGGGAGGAGTTCCTCAACGTCGGCCTCGTCCTGTACAGCCAGGGCGCTGACTTCCTCGAAGCGGCCTACCGGGTCGACCCTGCGCGGCTGCGGGCCTTCGCACCCCAGCTCGACCTCGACGACGTCGACGGCGCGCTGGAGACGATCTGCCAGGTATGCCGTGGGGTCACCGGGGGCGGACTGCCGAGCCTGGGTGCCCTCGGGCGGCGGTTCGGGTGGCTCAGCGCCCCCCGCAGCACGGTGGTCCAGCCGGGCCCGGTGCACGGTGGCCTGACCGCCGACCCGGCGAGCGAGCTGCGGGACCTGCTGGAGCGCCTCGTCAGCTGACAGGACGCCGTGTCAGGTCAGGCCGCAAACCACCAGCCCGGGACGACGCCGCCCAGCGCCGGCTGCGCGGCGGCGACCACGAGGAACGCGGCGACCGAAGCGCCGACGGACAGCCCGACCCAGGTCCGACGCCTCCCACGGCCGAGGACGACGGCGGCCAGCACCGCGAGGGACGACAGGCTGACGAGGACCGCGACGACGACGTACTGCGGCATCCCGTAGCCGGGGGTGCACCAGGCCTGGTGCACCCGGTCGCACGTCTGCCCGTGCCGGGCGCCCGCCCAGAACCACCCGACGAAGAACACCGCAACGCACCAGCCGGGCACGCTGGCGACGGCGAGCAGCACCGTGACCACCCGAACGACCCTCCCGCGCACCCGGTCCATGCTTGGACCATAGGGCTCGGCTCGGGCCGCTGGCTGGCGAAGTCGCGGCTTCGTCTCCCTACCGTGCCTCGTTCGTGACGCGGCGGGCCCGTGCGCTTGCGCTGCCCCACCTCGTCGACCAGTGGGCCGCTACGGCCTGGGACGCAGCGCCCACGCGGCCACCGCGCCGGCCGCCGCCACGTTGAGGGAGTCCACGCCGCCCGCCATCGGGATGGTCACGGTGAGGTCGGCCGCGTCGAGTGTGTGGTGGGACAACCCGTCGCCCTCGGTGCCGAGCACGAGGGCAAGCCGCTCGGGCGGGGCGGCGGCGAGCTCGTCGAGACTCACTGCGTCGTCGGCCAGGGCCAGCGTGGCCACCGTGAAGCCGGCGGCCTTCAGGTCGGCGATTCCGCCCGGCCAGGGGTCGATACGGGTCCACGGCACCTGGAACACCGTGCCCATCGAGACGCGGATCGACCTGCGGTACAACGGATCCGCGCACCGGGGAGTCACCAGCACGGCATCCACCCCGAGCGCGGCAGCCGAGCGGAAGACGGCCCCGACGTTGGTGTGGTCCACGATGTCCTCGAGCACGAGCACCCGCCGCGCGCCCGCAACGAGACCGGCCACCGTCGGCAGCTCGGGCCGGTGCATCGAGGCCAGTGCGCCGCGATGCAGGTGGAACCCCGTGAGCCGCTCGATGACGTCGTGCTCGCCGACGTAGACCGGGATGCCGTCCGACTCGGCCGCGTCGACCAGGTCGGCGAGGTCGGTCAGCCAGCGCTGTGCCATGAGGTAGCTGCGTGGACGGTGCCCGGCCCCCAGCGCCCGCCGGATGACCTTCTCCGACTCCGCGATGTAGAGCCCCCGTGCGGGTTCGGTCCGGCGCCGCAGCGCGACGTCGGTGAGCGAGACGTAGTCGGTCAGGCGGTCGTCGTCGGCGCTGGTGATGGCGATGGGCACGCCGAGCAGGCTAGATCACTCAGGACACGAGGGCGCGCACGATCACGCTGACGCTGGCGAGCACACAGAACGCGAGCACCGCCCGGCGCAGCCGGTCATGGTCCAGCCGGGCACGCGCCGGTGCCGCGGCGGCATACCCGAGGGCCATGAACGGGATCCAGGCGATGCCGGCCACGAGCTGGTCCGTGGTGAACTTGCCCGCCACGCTCAGTCCCGCGACCGCCATGGCGGCGCCCACCAGGAAGAAGACCGACAGGGTGGCCCGCAGCCGAGTGGGACGCTCGTGCTGCAGGACGAGCGCGAAGAAGGGACCGCCGATCGACGCGGCGGTCCCCGAGAAGCCCGCGATCGCCCCTGCCACGGCGGAGCTCACCGGCGTGGTGCGGACGCCCAGGGCCGAGACCGACGCAGCCACGGTGAGCAGGATCAGCACCCCGGTGACCACCGAGATCGCGCGAACCGACAGCAGGGCCACGGCCGCGACCCCCAGCGGCATGACCAGCAGCCGAGCCGCGAGGGCCCACGAGAGCGACCGCCACTCGACATCGCGAGGCCCGTGCAGGAGCTGGACCACCGGCAGGCTGAAGCTGGTCACCAGGAGGGCTCCCGGCATCAGGGCGGGGGCGAACAGCACGAGGAAGGGCGCTGCCACCACCGCCATGCCGAACCCGATGGACGACTGCACGAAGGCACCGGCGAACAGGGCAAGGCCCAGGAGCAGGACCGGGGTCCAGTGCATCAGCCGAACCAGACGATCTTGATGATCCCCACGAGGCCGACCACGATGATGACCGCGCGCAGCGCCAGCGGCGGAAGCCGTCGTCCCACCTTGGCCCCGACGATGCCGCCGGCGAAGGCGCCCAGCCCGATGAGCACCGCCACCAGCCAGTCGATGCGGCCCCAGGCCACCAGCATGAAGGTGATGGCGGCGACCGCGTTGACGATGGTGGCCAGGACGTTCTTGAACCCGTTGAGCCGCTGGAGGGGCTCCGTGGACAGGGCGCTCAGCAGGCCCATCAGGATCACGCCCTGGGCGGCACCGAAGTAGCCGCCGTAGACACCGGCGACCAGGACTCCTCCGACGAGCGCCGCGGCGTGCCAGGGCGCGGGCGCGATCCCGGCCTCGTGGCGCGCGGCCGCCCGGGCCTGCAACCGGGGGCCGAGGACGACGAGCACCAGTCCCAGACCGATGAGGACCGGCACGATCGCCTGGAACGCCTTCGCGGGCAGCACCAGCAGCAGCACGGCACCGATGACCCCGCCGAGCAGGGAGGCGGGCGCGAGCCGTCGCAGCATCCTGCCCGCGCCGGCGAGCTCGGCCCGGTAGCCGTGCACGGCCGTCACTCCCCCGGCCACCAGGCCGACCGTGTTGGACACGTTGGCCACGACCGGCGGGTACCCGAAGAAGAGCAGGGTGGGGAACGTGATGAGGGTGCCCGACCCGACCACCGTGTTGATCGTCCCCGCCGCAAGCCCGGCGACGAAGATCCCCAGGGCTTCGAGAACGGACACGACGTCACCCTAGCGACGCCATCGCCGCCGCCCGGACACAGGTATGCCGCCCGCTCACCCTTGAACCCAAGAGGTGAGAGGGCGGCATACCGCGGGTGCGCTCGGGTCAGGCCGGCGGCCGGTTCGGGTCCTCGGACTCCATCGGCGGAATGGGTTCGGTGGCGGGGGGTGTCGGCGCCGTCGGTGGCTCGAACTCGGGCACGGCGTCAGCCGGCCGAGGCATCGGCGGCTGGACCCGCTTCACCGGTGCGGCGTGCTCAGTGGCCTCCTGGCTGGCCTTCCCTGCCATGCCCCGCGCCTCGGCGAGGGCCTGCATGGGGTCCTCGAGCTGGGTCTCGTCGAAGGCGTCCTTCAGCGGCCCGGGATCGACCCAGCCACCGTCCTCGTCCCCGCCGCTGAACGGGCCGCCACCCTCGCCGCGGCCGAGCATGCCACCGATGCCCTTGAGCGCGTCGGTGAGCTCGCTCGGGATGATCCACATCTTGTTGGCGTCGCCGCGAGCGATCTGCGGCAGGACCTGGAGGTACTGGTAGGCAAGCAGCTTCTGGGTCGGCTTGCCACGGTGGATCGCGTCGAAGACCTGCTGGATGGCGCGGGCCTGGCCCTGTGCCTCGAGGATGCGGGCCTGGGCCGAGCCCTCGGCGCGCAGGATCTGGCTCTGCTTCTCACCCTCGGCGGTGAGGATCGCGGACTGCTTGGTGCCCTCCGCATAGAGGATCTGGGCACGCCGCTCGCGCTCGGCCTTCATCTGCTTCTCCATCGACTCCTGCACGGAGTGCGGCGGGTCGATGGCCTTGAGCTCGACGCGGTTGACGCGGATGCCCCACTTGCCGGTCGCCTCGTCGAGGACCCCGCGCAGCTGGGCGTTGATCTGGTCACGGCTGGTCAGCGTCTGCTCGAGGTCGAGCGAGCCGATGACGTTGCGCAAGGTGGTGACCGTGAGCTGCTCGATGCCCTGGATGAAGTTGGCGATCTCGTACACGGCCGACTTCGCGTCGATGACCGAGTAGTAGATGACCGTGTCGATGTTGACGACCAGGTTGTCCGAGGTGATCACCGGCTGCGGCGGGAACGACACGACCTGCTCGCGCAGGTCGACGTTGGCCCGCACCTTGTCGACGAACGGCACCAGGAAGTGGATGCCCCCCTCGAGCGTGCGCGAGTAGCGGCCGAGCCGCTCGATGATCAGGGCAGTCTGCTGGGGCACGATGCGCACCGTGCGGAAGAGCACGATCAGCGCAAAGGCAACCAGGACCAGCAGGACGATGAAGCCCGCTCCAATGCCGTCCACGTCTACTCCGTTTTCTGACCCGCCGTGACGCCTGTGACGATCACGGTGGCCCCCTCGATTGCGACAACCCGGACCTCTTGGCCGGGCTGGCATGTGTCGCCGCCCTGCGGCGTGCGTGCGGACCAGGTCTCCCCGCCCACCTTGACGCGACCGTCGGTCGCGGTGACAGCCTGCAGCACCCGTCCGCTGCGGCCGACGAGACCGGGCGCGCCGATCCCGTGACTGGCCTCGGCCACCATGAACCTGCGGGTGATGACGGGTCGCACGACCAGCAGGAGCAGCCCCGCGACGATGACGGCGACGACGACCTGCCCCGCGAAGGGCACCCCCAGGGCCGAGGCGGCCGCTGCGGCGACCGCGCCCCCGGCCAGCATGAGGAACACGAAGCTCACGGTGGCGGCCTCGATGGCAGCCAGGACCAGGGCCAACCCCAGCCACGCGAGCCACGGGTTCTCCGCGAACCAGTCCATGACGCCCCTCCCTCTCAGTGGTCAGGTAACTCTAGGACGAAGGGAGCGGTCCCGGCGTTCCCTCGTCGATGCGCAGTCGCGCCGTCCACCGATCCCCTCGCCGCTCGAGCTCCAGCGGCATCCCGAAGGTGGCCGAGAGGTTGGCCTCCGTCAGCGTGATCTCGACCGGGCCCTGCGCGACGATGCGCCCTTCGCGCAGCAGCAGGACGTCGGTGAAGTTGGGCGGGATCTCCTCCACGTGGTGCGTCACGAGGATGAGCGCCGGCGCCTCGAGGTCGCCGGCCAGGACCCCCAGCCGGCGGACGAGGTCCTCACGTCCGCCGAGGTCGAGCCCGGCGGCTGGTTCGTCGAGCAGCATCAGCTCTGGGTCGGTCATCAGGGCCCGCGCGATCTGGACCCGCTTGCGCTCCCCCTCGGACAGGGTGCCGTAGGTGCGGTCGGCCAGGTGGTCGGCGCCGAGCGCGACCAGCAGGTCCGCTGCGCGGGCGTGGTCGAACGTCTCGTAGCTCTCGCGCCACCGACCCACGACCCCGTAGGACGCCGTCACGACCACGTTGTGCACGATCTCGTCGCCCGGGATCCGCTCGGCCAGGGCCGCGGAGGCCAGCCCGATGCGCGGTCGCAGCTCGAACACGTCGACCGCCCCGAGCACCTCTCCCAGCACCCCGGCGACGCCTCGCGTGGGATGCATCCGTGCTGCGGCGAGCTGGAGCAGCGTCGTCTTGCCGGCGCCGTTCGGGCCGAGGATGACCCAGCGCTGCCCTTCCTCGACCTCCCAGGAGACGTCGTCGAGCAGGGTCGCCTGACCCCGGACGACGCTCACTCCGGCGAACTCAAGGACGTCACTCATGGGTACGGACCCTATCGGCTTAGGCTGGCGGGATGCCCGAACTCCCTGCGTCCGTGCGGCTTTCGCTGTGGACGACGCATGCGTGGGCGACGGGCTCCCCGCTGGAGAGCTCGATCGCCCAGGCCTTGCCCGACATCGACCACGTCGCCGGCGACCTGGACCGCCTCGGCCTGTGGCACGACCTCGGCGAGCAGGCGCTGCTCGTCGCCCTGCCCGCCCCCGGTGACCTGGTGGGTATGCCGGGCGCCTCCCCTGACGCGCAGGGCGCCGCGGCCGCGAGCGGTGAGTGCGTCTTCGTGCCCGCACTGGGGGGCGTCCTCGTGCCCACGATCTCGACGTACGGGGCAGACAGTGCGGCGGGGCGTGAGCCTGGCAGGGGGTCGGGGCCCGACGTCGGCACCCGGGTGGACTGGACGGCATACGACGCGGACCCCGTGCCGCGACATCGCGTGGAGGCGCTCGAGGCCTCCCAGCTCGAGCGGCACCTGCGCGAGGAGATCCGTGCCGCCACGGAGGCCGTCGACGCGATCGGCGGCCAGCCGTTCGGGGCGGGTGCCGCCCGGGAGCTCGCTGACGCCGCGCTGGGCGGTCGGTGGGGGCTGCCTCCGGGGCTGCCCGGCCGCCCGGCGCGGGTCATCGCCCTTGCCGGGACCATCGTCTCGGTGGTCGACGTCGCCCTGGCGGCCGGCGACGGGGCCCTCACCGCCACCGAGTCGGGGTCGAGGCAGCGCGTCCTGCAGCGACTGCAGCGGGCTTCGGAACGCGCCCTCGCCGACGCGACCAACGCCGCGTGCGCCGTCCTGGCGGGCTGGCGACCGGCCTGACTGCTCGATGTCCTGGGCCGAGGCCCTAGGCCGAGGTGAGCGCCCGCTGCCGCAGCACCTCGAGGTAGACCTGGTTGGTCCGCTCCCCGATGGTCGCCCAGGAGAACGCGTCGACGGCCCGTTTGCGCCCGGCCAGCCCCATCGCGTCCGCCCGCGCGGGGTCACTGACAGCCTCCGTCAGTGCGGCGGCCAGGTCCGCGACGAACCTGTCCGGGTCCAGGGGTATGCCGCTGCCGTCCTGCTTCTGGTCGATCGGCACCAACCAGCCGGTCTCGCCGTCGACGACGACCTCCGGAATGCCGCCCGTCGCGGTGGCAACCACGGGGAGCTCACACGCCATCGCCTCGAGGTTGACGATGCCCAGTGGCTCGTAGATCGACGGGCAGGCGAAAACCGTTGCCGCAGAGAGGAGTGCGATGACTTCCCCGCGGGGCAGCATCTCGGGGATCCAGACGACACCCTCGCGCGTCGCCTTGAGCTCGTCCATGAGGCTGGTGACCTCGGCCATGATCTCGGGCGTGTCCGGCGCCCCCGCGCAGAGCACCAGCTGCACGTCGGGCGGCAGCTTGGCGGCCGCCTTCAGCAGGTAGGGCAGCCCCTTCTGCCGAGTGATGCGGCCGACGAAGATGACCGACTTGGCTTCCGGGTCGACGCCGTGGCGGCGCACCGTGTCGTCGTCGCGGTGGCGCTGCCACAGCTGGGAGTCGATGCCGTTGTGGACCACCTTGACCCGGTCCGGGTCGATCGAGGGATAGCTGCGCAGCACGTCCTGACGCATTCCCTCGCTCACGGCGATCACGGCATCGGCGGCCTCGTAGGCGGTGCGTTCCATGAACGACGACACGCGGTACCCGCCACCGAGCTGCTCAGCCTTCCACGGACGCATCGGCTCGAGGCTGTGGGCGCTCACGACGTGGGGCATCCCGCCGAGCAGGGACGCGACGTGGCCGCCGAAGTTCGCGTACCAGGTGTGCGAGTGCACCAGGTCCGCCCCGACGCAGTCACCGGCCATGGCCAGGTCGACGCCCATCGTCCGGACGGCCGCGTTCGCGGCGGCCAGTTCGGGCAGCTCGGCATACCCCGTCGTGCCCTCCTCGGACACGGGCTCGCCGAACGCGCGGACCCGCGCATCGATGTCGCCACGGTCGCGCAGCGCGCGCACCAGCTCGGCCACGTGGACCCCCGCGCCGCCGTAGATGTTGGGCGGGTACTCCTTGGTCAGGATGTCGACTCTCACCTTGGCGAGCGTAGCCGCGTGGGCTCGTTTGCGGACAGGGGTCGCCGCGAGGGGCCCGATTCCCTAGGGTCGGCACATGGCGTATCGATCAGGTGGACCCAAAGTGCTGGCCATCGTCCTCGCCGGCGGTGAGGGAAAGCGGCTCATGCCGCTGACCGCCGACCGAGCAAAACCCGCCGTCCCGTTCGGGGGCATCTACCGGCTCATCGACTTCGCGCTGAGCAACGTGGTCAACAGCGGGTACCTCCAGGTCGTCGTGCTGACGCAGTACAAGTCCCACAGCCTCGATCGGCACGTCACCAAGACCTGGCGGATGTCCAACATGCTGGGCAACTACGTCACGCCGGTGCCTGCGCAGCAGCGCATCGACAAGAACTGGTACCTCGGTTCGGCGAATGCGATCTTCCAGAGTCTCAACCTCGTCCACGACGAGAAGCCCGACATCGTCGTGGTCGTCGGCGCCGACCACGTCTACCGCATGGACTTCTCCCAGATGGTCGCCCAGCACATCGAGACCGGCGCCGGGGTCACGGTGGCTGCGATCCGCCAGCCCATCACGCTGGCCGACCAGTTCGGTGTGATCGAGGTCGACGAGACCGACCACCGCAAGATCGGCGCCTTCAAGGAGAAGCCCAAGGACGCCAAGGGGCTGCCCGACTCCCCCGGGGAGGTCCTCGCCTCCATGGGCAACTACGTCTTCGACGCCGACGTCCTCGTCGAGGCCGTGACCCGGGACGACACCCGGGAGGGCAGCAAGCACGACATGGGCGGCGACATCGTCCCGGCCTTCGTCGACGAGGGTCGCGGATACGTCTACGACTTCAAGGACAACGTCATCCCTGGCTCCACGGAGCGTGACCAGGCCTACTGGCGCGATGTCGGGACGATGGACTCCTACTGGGAGGCCCACATGGACCTCGTCTCGATCCACCCCGTCTTCAACCTCTACAACTACGACTGGCCGATCTACACCGACTACGGGCCGTTCCCGCCGGCCAAGCTCGTGCACGGCGCCGCCGGCAAGTTCGGCGAGGCCCACAACTCGGCGGTCTCTCCCGGCGTGGTCATCTCGGGAGCGACGGTCACCAACTCGGTGCTGTCGCCACGCTGCCACATCCACAGCGGCACGACGATCGACGACAGCGTGCTGCTCGACGGTGTCGAGGTCGGGCGCGGCTGTGTCATCAAGCGCGCCATCATCGACAAGGGCGTCATCGTGCCCGAGGACACCACGATCGGCGTCGACCTCGACCATGACAGGGAACGTGGGTTCATGGTCACCGAGTCCGGGCTCACGGTCATCGCCAAGTTCCAGGAGGTCAAGGCATGACGGCCGCCGACCGCCCGATCCGGATCGGGGTCCAGCTGCAGCCGCAGCACGCGGAGTACGCCTCGATCCGCCGGGCTGCTGCGGAGGCCGAGGAGATCGGCGTCGACGTCGTCTTCAACTGGGATCACTTCTACCCGCTCTACGGCGAGCGGGACGGGGCGCACTTCGAGTGCTGGACGATGCTCGGGGCCTGGGCCGAGGCCACCGAGCGCGTCGAGATCGGGGCCCTCGTCACCTGCAACAGCTACCGCAACCCCCAGCTGCTCGCCGACATGGCGCGCACCGTCGACCACATCAGCGGTGGGCGGCTGATCCTCGGCATCGGCTCGGGGTGGTTCGAGAAGGACTACGACGAGTACGGCTACGAGTTCGGGACGGCCGGTGGCCGGCTGGACAACCTCGCCCGCGACCTGCCGTTGATCAAGTCCCGCTGGGCGAAGCTCAATCCCCCACCGACGCGGGACATCCCCGTCCTCATCGGCGGCGGGGGCGAACGCAAGACCCTCAAGATCGTCGCGGAGCACGCCAACATCTGGCACGGCTTCGGCGGCGCCGACACGATCGCCCACAAGCACGCGGTCCTCGACGACTGGTGCGCCAAGCTGGGCCGCGACCCGTCCGAGATCGAACGGTCGTCCGGGGTCTCCCCCAAGCCGGGTCGCCTCCCCGAGGACGTCAGCGACTACGCCGCCGGCGCCGAGTCCCTTTATGCCGTGGGCACGCGCCTGTTCACGGTCGGCATCGGAGGTCCGAAGTACGACCTCGGCCCGATCCGTGACCTCGTCGCCTGGCGCGACGCCCACCACGGCGGCTGACCACTCCGACCGCTCGTCGCGTTGGCTGGTTGACGCACCGGATCGGTGTCAGGTCATACCCGGGGTGTGGTCAGCCGAGTGATCCGCTGCTGCCGGCTCCACTACCGCCCACCGGTGCAAGAAACAGCGCGACGGCGAGGAGGGGAATGGCCACAGCCACGAACAGCTTCCAACGGGACCGCAGGACCACGGCACCCAGCAGCGCCAGCGCCACGCCTCCGTAGGGGTAGACAGCGGTCGCGGCGACCGCCGCGACGAGCCAGGCCACCGTGAGGAGCATGCCTTGCCCCCTCCGTGGAGTCGGCGGAGTCGGCGGAGTCATGGTCTCTCCCAGGGATGCTCTGGGTTGTGGCGGCGCCACAACGCGGAGATGGGGAGCGACAGCCCGCGCACGACGATCCAACCCACGGCAAACACGAGCACCGCCGAGTCGGTCACAGCCTCACCACCCATGAGCACCGGGCCGTCGACCATCACGGTCAGCAGCGTCAGCAAGACGAAGAGCTCGGTCGAGAGCCGCTTTCGCGTCAGCATGTTGCTCCCTCGGACCGGCAGGTGGGCGGAGTAAGAGTCAGCGACTCAGGATGCGATGTGTGGCGACGAAGCAACCCAGCAGTGATAGCGCTGCGAGCGGGTAGCCCACTGGTGCAGGGAACCCACCATCGATCGTCTGCGCGTAGACCCACATCGGTAGGTACAGGCCCCCGAGGCTCATGGCCAGCGTGGCCCGCCACCCGCGGGGCTGAAGTACTGCCACCAGAACAGCCCCCGACAGCCACACGGCTGGCAGCACGAAGGGCATCAGGATCACGAGGACCAGCGGGACGATGGACGGCACCCGATTCCGCGCAGGCGCCTCAACCACCTGAGAAGGGTCGGGCCGCCGTCCCCGACTGCGCTGCCTCGCCCAGCCGTGAAGGCCGCCAGCCCGAGTCATGGGTCTCCCTGTCTCCGTCGGCCAGCTCGACCACGGAGCCACCCACCCCCGAGGTGTGACATGGCGCCCACGGACAGTCCGAGGATCAGTCCTGAGCTCCGATGCTCGGCCAAGGCAACCCCGGCGGCCGCAGCCGTGACGGTGCGCTTCATGGATCCCCCTTCGGTTCGACCCCACCCCGCGGGCACCACCATAGGAAATCTTGACTGTAAGCGCCTGTGACTAGATGTGACTACCAATATTCATACGGCTCTTTACATTTCGCCTCCAGGGTCACACCTGGGAATGCTCGGGTCCGCTGGGCCGGATGGCGAGACTCTCGCCGATGCCCTCGACGACCGTCGATAGGGTGACGAGGTGCCCGAGATGACCACGCAGACGCTCCTCGTGACCATCTCCGGGGAGGACCGACCGGGCGTCACGAGCACGTTCTTCGACGCGATCGCCGACGTCGGCGCCGAGGTGATGGACCTCGAGCAGGTCGTCGTGCGCGGCCACCTGACCCTGGCGATGCTGCTCTCTGCCGGGGACGCCGAGGACCGCCTGGGCTCGGTCCTGAACTCCGTGGGCCGCGACCTCGACCTGACGGTCAAGATCAACGTCGGCACCGGCGACAGCATCCGCCGTCGCACCGGCCGGGCTGCCGTGGTCGTCCTCGGCTCGCCGCTGCGCGCCAGTGGGGTCGCTGCCATCACCGCGCGAATCGCCTCTCACGGGGCCAACATCGACCGCATCCGACGACTCTCCCGCTACCCCGTCACGACCGTCGAGTTCGAGGTCTCGGGCGCCGACGTCGACCGGCTCCGGCGCGAGCTCGCCCTCGAGTCCAGCGTGCACAGCCTCGACATCGCGGTCGCTGCGGGCGGCCTGGCTCGTCGCGGCCGCCGGCTGGTGGTCATGGACGTCGACTCGACGCTGATCCAGGACGAGGTCATCGAGCTGCTCGCCAGCCACGCGGGTCGCGAGGCGGAGGTGGCTGCCGTCACGGCCGCCGCCATGCGCGGCGAGCTCGACTTCGCCGAGAGCCTGCGCGAGCGGGTCGCCGCCCTCGAGGGGCTGCCCGTCACGGTGCTCGAAGAGGTCCGCGCCGCCATCCAGTTCACCCCCGGCGCCCGCACCCTCGTCCGAACCCTGAAGCGGCTGGGCTTCACCGTGGCCATCGTCTCCGGCGGCTTCATCGAGATCGTGGAGGACCTCGCCCGCGAGCTCGACATCGACCACGCCCACGCCAACCGGCTCGAGGTGCGTGACGGCATACTCACCGGCCGGCTGGTCGGGGACATCGTGGACCGAGCCGGAAAGGCAGCAGCACTGCGGCGATTCGCCGCTGAGGCGGGGCTGCCGCTGTCCCGGACGGTCGCCATCGGCGACGGTGCCAACGACCTCGACATGCTGGAGGCCGCGGGGCTGGGAGTGGCCTTCAACGCCAAGCCCGTCGTGCGCGAACATGCCGACACCGCGGTCAACGTGCCCTACCTCGACGCAGTGCTCTACCTGCTCGGGATCACCCGTGAGGAGATCGAGGAGGCGGACGAGGCTGACGGCACGCCGACCCCCGCTCCGCCGATCCCCACCCCCTGACTCCTAGGCTGACGCAATGGCAAGCGCGCAGGCCCGCAAGGGCCGCAAGGTCCCCACCCTGTTCATCATCGGCGGAGCGGAGGACCGGGTCGGCAAGGCGACGGTGCTGCGCCGGTTCGTCCGGCTCGCCGGCGGTCGGCACGCGCGGATCGTCCTGATCCCCACCGCGTCGTCGTTCGAGAACGAGGTCGTCGCGTCCTACCGCGAGGTGTTCACGCGCCTGGGGGCGCCGGACATCCAGGTCGTGAACCCGCCCAGCCGCGCGTCCGCCCACGACGAGGAGCTGGTCGCCCTGCTCGACCAGGCGACCGGGATCTTCATGAGCGGTGGCAGCCAGCTCAAGCTCAGCCAGCGCTTCCCCGGCACCCCACTCGGAGACGCCCTCGCCCGGGCCCACGACCGCGGCACCGTCATCGGCGGGACCTCTGCGGGAGCCTCGATCATGAGCCAGTTCATGATCTCGATGGGCGAGGAGGGCGTCACGCCGCGGCAGCGGTACGGGCAGCTGACCGCCGGCCTGGGACTGATCGACGGCGTCATCATCGACCAGCACTTCGCGCAGCGGTCGAGGTACGGCCGGCTCATGTCCATGGTCGCGGCGTCGCCCCACCTCATCGGCGTGGGCATCGACGAGGACACGGCGATCGAGGTGCGCGACCGCCGCGTCTTCACCGTCCACGGCAGCGGGGTGGCGTTCGTCCTCGACTGTCGCGCGGCCGAGTCCGATGCCCCGGACGCCCGGCGCGGTGCGCCTCTGATGGTCTCCGGGGCTGTGGTGCATTCACTCCCCGCAGGCGCTACGTTCGACCTCTCCGAGGTTCGCCTCGTCGACTTCGTCGAGAAGCACCCCGATGTCGCGGTGGCCCTCGTGACGGCCAAGGCCTGACCCACCGCCTCGCACTGCCCGACCCGCAAGGAGATCCCATGGCAGATCGCCCCACGCCCACCGGTCCCGCTGCACCCGAGCTCTCGATCATCGAGTCCCGGGTCTACCGCGGTGGGAACGTCTGGTCCTACAGCCCGGCGATCCACCTCATCGTCGACCTGGGGGTGCTCGAGGCCTACCCGACGGACACGCTGGACGGGTTCACCGACCGACTCGTGGAGCTCCTGCCCAACCTCGAGAACCACACCTGCTCCCGCGGTGTGAAGGGCGGCTTCATCGAGCGCATGCGGGAGGGCACCTGGCTCGGGCACGTCGCCGAGCACATCTCGCTGCAGCTCCAGCAGGAGGCCGGCCACGACCTGCGCCGTGGCAAGACCCGAGCGGTCAAGGGGCGGCCCGGGGTCTACAACGTCATCTACGACTACGCGGACGAGGCGGTCGGACTGGCGGCGGGTGCGCTCGCGGTGCGGCTGGTGAACCACCTGGTTCAGCAGGAGGAGGGCTTCGACTTCGGTGAGGAGCTGGACCAGTTCCTGCGACGGGCCCAGCGGACGGCGTTCGGCCCGTCCACCGCGGCGATCATCGAAGAGGCCGTCTCGCGCGACATCCCCTACATCCGGCTCAACGCGGCCTCGCTCGTGCAGCTCGGCCAGGGCGTCCACGCCCAGCGCATCCGCGCCACGATGACCTCCAAGACGGGTGCGCTGGCGGTGGACATCGCCAGCGACAAGGACATGACCACCCGGCTGCTCGGCTCCGCGGGACTCCCGGTGCCCAAGCAGGAGACCGTGCGCACGGCCGACGGTGCGGTGGCCGCGGCCAAGCGGATCGGCTACCCCGTGGTCGTCAAGCCCCTGGACGGCAACCACGGTCGCGGCGTGTGCCTCGACCTGAGGACCGAGGAGCAGGTCCGCGCGAGCTTCGACATCGCCGAGGGTGAGTCCCGGCGCGGCTCGGTCATCGTCGAGTCCCACGTCACGGGCCGCGACTACCGCTGCCTCATCGTGGGCGGACGCATGCAGGCGATCGCGGAGCGCGTGCCGGCCCACGTCATCGGGGACGGCAGCCACACGGTGGCCGAGCTCGTGGAGATCACCAACGCCGACCCACGCCGCGGTGTGGGCCACGAGAAGGTGCTCACCCGGATCAAGGTCGACGACGCGGCGATCGGGCTGGTGCGTGACCAGGGCTTCGAGCTCGACGACGTGCCGCCGAAGGACCAGATGGTCAAGCTCGCCCTCACCGGCAACATGTCCACCGGCGGGATCTCCGTCGACCGGACCTTCGACGCCCACCCCGACAACGTGGAGATCGCCGAGGAGGCGGCCCGGATGATCGGGCTCGACGTGGCCGGCATCGACTTCATCTGCCCCGACATCGCCTCCCCGGTCCGTGAGACCGGCGGCGCCATCTGCGAGGTCAACGCGGCGCCGGGTTTCCGGATGCACACCCACCCCACCGTGGGCGAGCCGCAGTTCATCGCCAAGCCCGTGGTCGACCTGCTGTTCCCGCCCGGCTCGCCGTCCCGCGTGCCGATCGTGGCCGTCACCGGGACCAACGGCAAGACGACGACGTCGCGGATGATCGCCCACATCTTCAAGGGAATCGGGCACAAGGTCGGCATGACCTCGACCGACGGCATCGTCATCGACGAACGCCTGGTCTACAAGGCCGACGCCTCCGGCCCCCGGTCGGCGCGGATGGTCCTGCAGAACCCGCGAGTCGACTTCGCGGTCATGGAGGTCGCCCGTGGCGGCATCCTGCGCGAGGGGCTCGGCTACGACCGCAACGACGTCGCCGTCGTGACCAACGTGGCTCCGGACCACCTGGGTATGAAGGGCATCGACACCCTGGCGCAGCTCGCCGACGTCAAGGCCGTCGTCGTGGAAGCCGTGCCCCGCAACGGTTTCGCCGTGTTGAACGCTGACGACGAGCTCGTCCGCAAGATGCGTCGCAAGTGCTCCGGCGGCATCGTCTGGTTCTCGCTGCAGCCACCCGGCAGCAAGGTCCGCGAGTTCATCGAGGACTACTGCCGTCGTGGCGGTCGTGCAGTCGTCCTCGACCACACCGATCGCGGCGACATGATCGTCATCAAGCACGGCCGTCGCTCGATGCAGCTGGCGTGGACGCACCTGCTGCCGTCGACGTTCGGCGGCACGGCGAAGTTCAACGTCGCCAACGCGATGGCGGCCGCCGGCGCGGCGTTCGCCGCCGGGGCGGGGCTGCACGAGATCCGCCAGGGCCTGCGCACCTTCACCACGAGCTACTACCTCTCCCCCGGCCGGATGAACCTCGTCAACGTGCACAACGTGGACGTGTTCGTCGACTACTGCCACAACGCCCCCGGTATGCGCGTGCTCGGCGAGTTCGTGGACGGCTACGCCGCCCAGAAGGCCGGTCAGTCCGACCTCGGCAAGGTGTCGCGCATCGGCATGGTGTCCACGGCCGGTGACCGACGTGACGACGACATGCGCGAGCTGGGCGCCATCGCGGCGCGGCACTTCGACGTCGTCGTGGTCCGTGAGGACGAGCGCAAGCGTGGCCGCCCCACGGGCGAGACGGCCGGCCTCATCGCCGAAGGAGCCAAGGCGGAGATCGGCAAGGAGGGCGTGCGCTGCCGCCAGGTGGAGATCGTCCTCAACGAGGTCGAGGCAGTGCGGCACTGCATGGCGCGCGCCAACCCGGGTGACGTCGTGGTGCTCTGCGTCGACCAGCACGCCGAGGTGCTCGGGGAGCTCGAGCAGATGACCAAGCACGCCCAGGCCGGCGCCCACAACAAGGAGGGCATCGGCGATCCCGACCTCGACACGGACGAGATGCAGTCCGAGGCGCAGCTCGCCGGCGACGAGGCTGCTGCCGCCGAGGCCTCCGAGGTCGAGCCGGCCACCAGCTGAGCCGGCCACCAGCTGAGCCGGCCACACCTGGGGCGGCCACCCGCGGAGCCGCGCGGGCGGACTCAGCGCCCGCGCAGCTCCGCGGCATACGCGGACAGGGCCCGCTGGTAGGCGAGGGTGTCCTCGTCACCGGCGTGGTGCAGCAGCACCTCGATCAGGTCGGCGACCGCTGACTCGGCGTGCCCGCTGTCGACACCGGCCAGCGCCCGGAAGGCCTCGACCGCCACACTGCCCGGCCGCTCGGCGCTGAGCTCGGTGAGCAACGAGTAGGCCAGCTCCGGCTGTCCTGCGACCCGCAGGCTCGATGCCAGCTGGATGCGTGCCCGGTGGCGCTGCGGCTCCCTCAGGCCGGAGGCCAGGGCCTCCCGGTACAGCGGAATGGCGTCCTGTTCCTTGCCGGCAGCGTCGAGTGCGCTCGCGTGCTCGAACACCAGCCGCGGGTCGGACGGTCGCCGGCTGCGCAGCAGCGCGACGGCGTCGATCCGCGCCTGGTCGTCGTCGAGCTCCCACAACGCGGCGATCTGGCTCTCGAACTCGTGCTCCCCCCGCGCCGCGACCACCTTGGCGCGGATGTCCTCGGCCGTGTCCGCAGTGGCTCCCTGCTGGGCCAGCCAGGAGGCCACCTGAGCGCGTTCGGCGTGGCACATGAGGGCTACGACGTCGCCGTCGGCGGCGCCCGGCACCAGGGCCTGGAGGCCGCCGAGCTCGGTCTCGTAGGACTCGATGTCGGAGACCCCGGCCCTCGCCAGGCCGGTGCGCAGGTGCGCCTCGAGGTCCTCCATCGTCCGCCCGCGCAGATAGTGCGCCTTGTGCGCCGCGACGACCCTGTCGGCCCGCAGCCCTGCCACCTCACCGATCGACTCGAGCAGCTCGTCGGTGCGGTCCCCGGCCAGCCCGAGGCCCAGGTGCACCTGACCACCGGGGACCTTGAGGCCGTGGGCGACATCCATGAGGGCCTCAAGCCCAGCCTCGTTGTGCGCGAGGTCGACGATGACCGTGATGGCCGACCCGTCGTCGCGACGCAGCGTGTAGGTGTTCATCCGACCCGGGTTGAGCTTGTCGTCCGGCGCGAAGGTGCGCAGTCCGGTGACGACGGCCTCGCGGGGAAGGCCCAGGCCGAGAGCAGCAGCCGCGCCGGCGAGGGCGTTGGCGATGTTGTGCTCCGAGAGCCCGGACAGGGTGGCCGGGACGTCGAGGATGCTGACCAGCCGGTCGGGGTCCTGGCCGTTCTCCAGGACCGTGACCGACCCGTCGAGCACGGTGATCGCACGGCCACCGCTGTCGAGGGACTCCCGGATCGCCGGCGCGTCGGAACGCAGGGTGAACACCCACGGCCGGGCCTTGATGCCGTTGCGCATCGCCCAGACGCGGGGGTCCTCGCCGTTGAGCACCACCCAGCCACGGGGTCGGGTGGCCTTGGTGACGATCGCCTTGACCTCGGCCAGCTGGTCGACCGTGTCGATCCCCTGGAGGCCGAGGTGGTCGGCGGAGACGTTCGTGACGACGCTGACGTCGTTGGAGCTGACGCCCATCCCCTTGAGCAGCATGCCGCCCCGAGCGGTCTCGAGGATGCCCAGCTCAACACCGGGGGCCGACAGCACGGCCCGAGCACCGGCGGGGCCGGAGTAGTCGCCTGCCTCGACCATCTCGCCCTGCACGACGACGCCATCAGTGGATGACCATGCCGTGCGAAGGCCTGCGGTCATCCCGATGTGGCCCAGCAGCCGCGTCGTGGTGGTCTTGCCATTGGTGCCGGTGATCGACGCCACTGGTATCCGCGGCCGCAGGATCGAGGGACGCTCGCCCGGTTCGGTCTGCCCGATGGCCACACCCTCGCGCTCGATCACGTCGCCACCCTGGAGCCAGGCCTCGAGCACCGGACCCACCCCGAGGCCGAGCGCGCGCGCCCGGGTGCGGCGGCGCCATACGAAGGCCATCACGACACTGGACGGGGTGCTGCCCGGCCGGACACGCACCCCCAGGCGGGTCGTCCCGCTCGCGGTGGCCAGCAACCGCACCCCGCGCTCGACCAGACGCATCACGAAGCGCTGGCGCTGTTCGGTGCCGGGAGCGCCGGGACGGGCGCTGCGCAGCCCGATGCGGGCTGCGAGAGCCGACAGGAGCTCTGCGTCGGCGGCGAGGTAGCCGGGCAGCTCGAGGCTGACCTTGATCGCGGGCTTGGCGAAGTAGAGGTTGGGACCTTCGAGGACGCGCACCTCCGTCACGACGACGCCGGGTGCCGAGACGGGCTTCGCAACGGGCTCCGAACCGGGCTGGGAGGCGGGTTCGGCAGCGGGCTCGAACGTCATGCCAGCGAGCCTAGTAGCGGTGGGTCGAGCCGCCTGCGCCGGTCACTGCCCCATCGCGTGCACGCCACCGTCGACGTGGACGATCTCGCCCGTCGTCGCCGGGAACCAGTCCGACAGCAGCGCAGCGCAGGCCTTGGCGGCCGGGAGGGCGTCGTTGACGTCCCAACCCAGCGGGGCCCGCTCGTTCCAGGTGTCCTCGAACGTCTGGAACCCGGGGATCGACTTGGCCGCCGTCGTCCGGATGGGTCCGGCCGCGACGAGGTTGCAGCGGATGCCCTTGGGGCCGAGGTCGCGGGCGAGGTAGCGGTTGGTCGACTCGAACGCGGCCTTGGCCACGCCCATCCAGTCGTAGACCGGCCAGGCGAACTTCGCGTCGAAGGTCAGGCCCACGATGCTGCCGCCCTGGCCCATGAGCGGCAGTGCTGCCACCCCCAGGGACTTCAGGGAGTAGGCCGAGGCGTGCATCGCCGTCGACACGTCCTCGAACGTCCCCTCCAGGAAGTTGAAGGCACCCTGCGGCGCGAACCCGATGGAGTGCAGCACGCCGTCGAGGTGGTCGACGTGCTCGCCCAGCCGCTCCGCGAGCGAGTCCAGGTGGTCGGAGTCGGTGACGTCCAGCTCGACGACCGGCGGGGTGGTGGGCAACCGCTTGGCGATCGTCTGGGTGATCCGCATGGTGCGGCCGAACGAGGTGAGCACCACCTCGGCGCCTTGCTCCTGCGCGATCTTGGCGACGTGGAAGGCGATCGAGGAGTCCATGAGGACGCCGGTGATCAGGAGCTTCTTGCCCTCAAGCAGCATGTCGGGGTCTCTTTCGGTCGTGGTGTGAGTGGTCGGAGGCGGGGCTCAGTGGCCCATGCCGAGGCCGCCGTCGACGGGGATCACCGCGCCGGTGATGTATGCCGCGTCGTCGCCGGCGAGGAAGCGCACCGCTGCGGCGACCTCCTCCGGCTGGGCGAACCGGCCGGCCGGGATGGTGGCCTGGTAGGCCTTCTTGCGGTCCTCGGGCAGCTCGGCCGTCATGTCGGTCTCGATGAAGCCGGGGGCCACCACGTTGGCCGTGATCCCGCGGCCACCGAGCTCCCGGGAGATCGAGCGGGCCAGGCCGACCAGGCCCGCCTTGCTCGCCGAGTAGTTGGTCTGGCCGGGTGAGCCGTAGAGCCCGACGACGCTGGAGATGAAGATGATCCGTCCCCTGCGGGCCTTGATCATGCCCTTCACCGCACGCCGTGCGCAGCGGAAGGCGCCGGCCAGGTTGGTGTCGATGACGGAGTCGAAGTCCTCGTCACTCATGCGCATGAGCAGGCCGTCCCGGGTGACACCGGCGTTGGCGACCAGCACCTCGACGGGGCCGCCCCAGATCTCCTCCGCCTCCGTGAACGCCTGGTCGACCGAGGCGGAGTCCGTCACCTCGCACCGAACCCCGCGCAGCCCCTCGGGCGGCTCGCCGGAGCGGTGCGTGATCACGACGTTGTCGCCCGCCTCAGCCAGGGCCGTGGCGATGGACAGGCCGATCCCCCGGTTGCCCCCGGTGACCAGCACGTTGCGGCCTGCCATGGATGTCCTCCGTGTGTCTCGACGGTGCGTCCAGCGGGCGCGCACCCGCGCTGCGCCTCGGTCGCGACCTTATCGACTACCCATGGGTACACCGCATCCTGCGACGCCTATCGTGGACATGTGCCGCGCCCCCACCGCCACCACCACGACGAGCCCGTCGTGCAGTCGGTGACGACCGTCCCGGAGTCGCTGGCGCAGGAGCAGGCGGGCCGGATCCGGCGCTACCTCGTGACCATGGGCATCCGCACCGCGTGCTTCATCCTGGCCGTGCTGACCGCGACGCGGGGGGCCCCGTGGTGGCTGTGGGGCAGCCTCGCGGTCGCCGCCATCCTGCTCCCGTACGTGGCCGTCGTGCTGGCCAACGCCGTCCGCCCACGTGCGCCGGGCTCGTCGGCACCGGTGACGCCGCGCGGCGACGGCCCCGAGCAGATCACCCGCTGATGGGCGCCCTCGTCTGCAGCGCCAAGGCGTGTCGCAACCCCGCCACCTGGGCGCACCTGTGGAACAACCCCACGCTGCACACCGCCGACCGTCGCAAGGTCTGGCTGGCCTGCGACGAGCACCGGACCTCGCTCGGGGAGTTCCTCTCGATCCGCGGCTTCCTCGTCGAGACCGTCCCCGCCGACGCGATCCCCGAGACAGCCGGCTGAACGAGCTGCGGCTGAACGAGCTCCGACCTGGCGCGGCTAGCCTCCGATGGCGGACATCGGACGGTCCGGCTGGACGAAGTCGGCGGTGCCGATGCCGTGCCCCGGCGCCTTGCGCCACATCTCGCCCTGGATGAGTGCTGCGAGCTCCTCGTCCGTGGCGCCCGCACGCAGCGGCCCCAGCAGGTCGGTCTCCCGCTGGGAGAAGAGGCAGTTGCGCACCTGGCCGTCGGCCGTGAGCCGCGTGCGGTCGCAGGCGGCACAGAACGGTGCGCTGACGCTGGCGATGATGCCCACCGTGAAGGGTCCGCCATCGACGAGGAACCGCTCGGCAGGGGCACTGCCACGGTCGGCGGCGGGCAGCGGTGTGAGCTCGAACCGCTCCCCCAGCCGCTCCCTGATCTCCTCCGCGCTGATCATCGTGGAGGCGTCCCAGCCGTGCTGGGCGTCGAGCGGCATCTGCTCGATGAACCGCAGCTCGTACCCGCGGTCCAGGCACCACTGGAGCAGGTCGCCGACGGAGTGGTCGTTGATGCCACGCATCGCGACGGCGTTGACCTTGACCGGTGCCAGCCCAGCGGCTGCGGCGGCCTTGAGGCCCAGCTCGACGTCGTGCAGCCGGTCGCGTCGGGTCAGGTCCGCGAACTCCTGCGGGTCGATGGTGTCGAGGCTGACGTTGACCCGGTCCAGGCCGGCGTCGGCCAGCGGCTGGGCCAGGCGGTCGAGGCCGATGCCGTTGGTGGTCATGGCGATCCGTGGCCGCGGCTCTAGCGCGGCCACCCGTCGCACGACGTCGACGAGGGAGCGGCGCAACAACGGCTCCCCACCGGTCAGCCGGATCTGCGTGATCCCCAGGCCGACGAACACCCCGATCACCCGGACGAGCTCGTCGTCGGTGAGCATCTCGGGCTTGGCCAGCCACGGCAGCCCCTCGGCCGGCATGCAGTACCGACAGCGAAGGTTGCACCGGTCGGTCACCGACACGCGCAGGTCGCGGGCCACCCTGCCCAGCTGGTCAGGCAGCCCGACGGTCCCCTCAGGAGCACGGCTCTCACCGCGCACGCTGGGAAAGGGAAGGCCCGTCATGGTCCCTAGCCTAAGCCGGGTACCGTGAAGCAGTGGTCAAGGTGCTCACATCGCGTCGGTGGCTGGGTGCCTTCGGGGTCGCCCTGGCCTTCGCGGTGGCCGCGTACTTCCTCGGCCAGTGGCAATGGCACCGCTACGAGGCCAAGGCGGCCCGAGCCGACCGCATCCATGCCCACTACGACGCCAAGCCTCGCCCCGTCACCGACGTGCTGGGCCCGGCCCCCATGCCGCTCGCCGAGGAGTGGACCCGGGTCACGATGCACGGCAGGTATGCCGCGGACAAGACCTTGCTCGTGCGCAACCGTCCCTACCAGGGCACCTACGGCTACGAGGTGCTGGTCCCGTTCGTCGACGACTCCGGTGCGACCGTGCTCGTCGACCGTGGCTGGGTGATGAACGCCCAGACCGCGCAGACCCTCCCCCGGGTCGTGCCCCCGCCGACCGCGTCGCTCACGGTGACCGGCTGGTTGCGCCGATGGGAGCCGTCGCTGGGCAAGTCGATGCCCGCGGGCCAGGTCGCGAGCATCAACCAGGCGGAGGTCAGCTCGCGGGTCGGCACGCAGCTGCTCGGCGCGTACGTCGTGCTCGACGTCGAGCGTCTCCCCGACGGCTCCGCCCCGAGTCGCCCCACCCCTCTGGAGGCACCCGACACCGACCTAGGGCCGCACCAGGCCTATGCCTTCCAGTGGTGGCTCGGGATGGTCGCAGGCTTCGTCCTGGTCTGGTTCGGGGCCCGCCGCGAGTACCTCGAGGGTGCCACGACACCGCAGCAGGCCGGTCCGGCCAGCCCCAAGAAGGTCCGCATCTGGGACGAGGAAGACGCCTGACGACGTCGGCCCTCGAGCGCGCTCAGGCGGGGACGTCGCTGCTGCGGGGCTCCTGGTCGGCGAACTGCGTGGTGTAGAGGTCGTTGTAGAGCCCGCCACGCTCGATGAGCTCGCGATGCGTGCCTCGCTCGACGATGCGGCCCTGGTCGACGACGAGGATCTGGTCGGCACCGCGCACCGTGGACAGCCGGTGCGCGATCACGATCGCCGTACGGCCTTCCAGGGCCGTATCGAGTGCTCGCTGGACGGCGGCCTCGGACTCGCTGTCGAGGTGGGCGGTCGCCTCGTCGAGGACGATGAGGCCGGGTCCCTTCAGCAGCAGGCGAGCCAGGGCCAGGCGCTGCTTCTCCCCGCCGGACAACCGGTGGCCGCGGTCGCCCACCACGGTGTCCAGCCCCTCCGGGAGGGAGCCCACGAGCGACCACACCTGGGCCGCCTTGAGGGCAGCGACGAGCTGGTCGTCGGTGGCACCGGGAGCGGCGTAGGTGAGGTTGGCCCGGATCGTGTCGTGGAACAGGTGCGCCTCCTGGGTGACCATCCCGACGGTCTGGGCCACCGAGCCGAGGGTGGCCTCGCGAAGGTCGACGCCGTTGATGCGCACGGCTCCGGTCGAGGGGTCGTAGAGCCGCGCGATGAGGGCCGTGATCGTCGACTTGCCGGCACCGCTGGGCCCGACCAGGGCGACCAGCTGTCCCGGCTGTGCCTCGAAGCTGATGTCCCGCAGGACGACCCCGCTCCCCTTGCGGTCCCCGGCCGCGACGCTTTCGAGCGAGGCGAGCGACACCTCGTCGGCCGACGGGTAGCGGAACGCCACACCCTCGACCTCGACCCGGACGGGACCGGACGGCAGCGCTCGGGCATCCGCACGCTCGGTCACCAACGGCTGCAGGTCGAGCACCTCGAAGACCCGCTCGAACGACACCAGGGCCGTCATGACGTCGACGCGGACGTTCGACAGGGAGGTGAGGGGACCGTAGAGGCGGGCCAGCAGGGCGGTCAGCGCCAGCAGGGTGCCGATCGACAGCTCGCCACTGACGGCCATCAGTCCGCCGAAGCCATAGACCATCGCCGTTGCCAGCGAGGCCACCAGGGTCAGGGCGACGAAGAAGATGCTGCGGTTGATCGAGATCCGCACGCCCATGTCGCGCACGCCAGCCGCCTGCGCGGCATACTCGCGGTCCTCACGCCGCGGGTCACCGAAGAGCTTGACCAGCAGCGCGCCGGCGACGTTGAACCGCTCGGTCATCCGCGACCCGAGATCGGCGTTGAGACCCATCTGCGCATGGGCGAGGCCGGCCAGGCGCTTGCCCATCAACCGCGCGGGCAGCAGGAAGAACGGCACGAGGGCCAGCGACGCGACGGTGAGCTGCCAGGACAGCGTGGCCATCGTCGCGATGATCAGGACCAGGGAGACGACGTTGCTCACGACACTCGAGAGCACCGACGTGAAGGCCTGCTGGGCACCGATGACGTCGCTGTTGAGGCGGCTCACCAGGGCGCCGGTCTGGGCCCGGGTGAAGAACGCGATCGGCTGGCGCAGGACGTGCGAGAACACCTCGACGCGCAGCGAGTAGATCAGCCCCTCGCCGATCCGGCTGGAGTACCAGCGCTCCACGAGGGTCAGGGCCCCGCTGACCACGGCAAGGGCCGCGACCACCAGGGCGAGCGCGATGACGACACCCCGGTCACGAGGGGTGATGCCCTTGTCGATCAGCTCCTTGAGCAGCAGCGGCGTGGCCACGACGAGGGCCGAGTCGATGATGACCAGGACCAGGAAGAGCCCGATCTCGCGTCGGAACGGTCGCGCGTAGGACCCGACCCGCTTGGCAGTGCCGGGTGCCAGCTTGCGGTCCTTGACCGAGTCGTCGCGGGTCAGCGAACGCATGGCCATCCAGCCCGAGTGGCTCACGGGACGTCTCCTCTGCTCACGCCGGTGAAACGCCGTCCCGATGACGGCGCATTCCCCATCATGCGGCAGGCCACTGACATTGCGCCGAGCGCGGAACGGCAGGGAGTCAGCGGGGCAGCAACCCGGCGAGGCCGTGCAGCAGCCGGCCCTGGGCCTCGCGTTCGAGGCGCAGCTGGGTCTCGCGGTCGGCGGAGGCCGCGCTGCGCAGCAACGGCTTGAGCTCACGCAACGCCGCTTCGGGGGCGGCGAGCAGGGCAGCCACCAGGTCGGCCGTCGTGGCCTCGAGGGCGTCCACCGACACCGCGACGTTGGCCAGGCCGATGGCCACGGCCTCGGACGCGCCCACGAAGCGGCCCGTCGCGCAGATCTCCAGCGCCCGGGCCACGCCGACCAGCGAGACCAGCGGCGTCGTGCCGGCCAGGTCGGGCACGAGCCCGAGGGAGGTCTCCCTCATCGTGAACTGCACGTCATCGGCCACGACCCGCAGGTCCGCGGCGAGGGCCAGCTGGAAACCGGCCCCGATGGCGTGCCCCTGCACGGCGGCCACGACCACCGCGGGAACGGTCGCCCACGCCGAGAACCCGCGCTGGAAGTCCTCGATGACCTCAGCAGCCGCCTCGGCACTGTCCGCCGCCATGGCGACCATGTCGACCTCTCCGGGCACCCCGCCGGGAGCGAGCATGCCGCGATCGAGCCCCGCCGAGAACGACGGACCCTCGCCCCGCAGGACCACCACCCGCACATCCGGGTCGAGGCCCGTCGCTGCGGCGGCCAGGGCGGCCCACAGGCTGGGGGTCTGGGCATTGCGCCGGGCCGCATTGTCCAGGCTGACGGTGAGGACGGCGCCGTCGCGGGTGACGGTCAGGTGCGGGTGGGGCTTGGCTGCATCGCTCACGCGGGCAGGCTATCCGCCTTCGCCAGGACGCTGTGCGCCCGTTCCAGGACGAGGTGCGCCACTGCCGACGTCTGGGCCAGAGCGCCGGCGACCATCGACACACCCGCCCGGCCGCAGTGCTGCGCCATCCGGTCCCTCAGGATCCCCTCGGCCACCATGAACGACACCACCACGGTCCGCTCCACCTCGTCGGGGAGCCGTCGCAGCAGCTGGTCGATCGTCGACCCGCCCTCGAGCGCGGCCACGCTCCACGGCCCCCACCCCACGCGGGGGTGTTCGGCGAGGGTGCGTCCCACCGTGGCGACGGCGTCGCTGCCACTGGACCCCGCGGCATACAGGAGCACCGCCGTGGTGGGGTCAGGATGGATTCCCTGCGCCGCAAGGAGCTCCTCCGCCGCGTCGAGCAGCAGCTCGTGCGGGCCGAGGGGGTCGGCGACCGCGACGTGCGCACCGGACACCCGGGTCAGCTCGTCGACGGCGGTGGGCACGTCGACCCTGGCGTGGAAGGCCGGGGTGAGCAGCACGGGCACGACGATCGCGTGCGGCCCCAGGGCCATCCCCGTGTCCCGCGGGCTGGGCGGGTGGTGGTCGAGGTATGCCGTGTGCACCGGCCGGTGCGGGGCCAGCGCGCGGACGCGCGCGGCCAGGGCCTCGACGCCCTGCGCGTGGCGTGGGTCCGGCGACCCGTGCGCCAGCAGGACGATGTCGGATTCGGTGGTCACCCGCGAGACGCTACTCCCCCGAGAGGTCGCCGAGGCGTTCACGCAGGCTGACAACCTGACCCACCACCACCACCGCAGGGGCCCGCACGCCCGCCGCCACGGCGTCGCGCGCGGCGTGGGCCAAGGTGGTCGTCGTGGTGCGCTGCTCGGGGGTCCAGCCGCGTTCGACCAGCGCCACCGGGGTGTCGGCGGGGCGGCCCGCGGCGACCAGGGCCGCGGCGGTCTCGGCCAGCCGGGTGATGCCCATGAGCAGCACGAGGGTGGCATCCGGGGCCGCGTCGGCCGCGGCGGCGAGCACGTGCTCGGCGCCCTCGTGCGCCGAAGCCACGACGAAGGAGGCGGCGATCCCCCGGTGCGTCACCGGGATGCCGGCAGCCGCCGGGACCGACACCGCGGAGGTCACCCCGGGCACGACCTCGACGGGGACGCCGTGCTCGACGCAGTGCAGCGCCTCCTCGCCGCCCCGACCGAGGACGAACGGGTCACCGCCCTTGAGCCGCACCACCCGCTTGCCGAGGCGGGCGTGCTGGACGAGCAGCTCGTTGATGCGGGTCTGGCTCACGGGGTGGTTGCCCGGGGTCTTGCCGACGTCGATGACCTCGACGTCGGCGCCGACGGTGCTCAGCAGGCCACGCGGTCCGAGCCGGTCGGTCACGATCACGTCGGCCGCCGCCAGGAGGGCACGCCCGCGGACGGTGATGAGGTCGTCCGCGCCCGGCCCGCCGCCGACGAGGGCCACGTGGCCGACGGGACGCGTCGCGTCCTGGTCCGGAGCACCCTGGTCCGAAGCGTCCCGTTCGAGAGCGCCGCGGCGCACCCGGCGCACCCGGCGCACGGGGAGGGTGCCGCCGTCGAGGGCAGCGAGCACGGCGTCGCGGACCGCAGTCGCACGGCGCGGGTCGCCCCCGGCGCTGACCGCGACGGTGAGCCCCTCGCTGGCAGTGCCCGCGGCGCCCCTGGCCACCGCCGGCGTCCACGCCGAGGAGTCCTGCGCGGCGTCCGCGCGGACGCACCAGATCCGGGCCGCCTCGGCCTCACTCGCGACCTGGGCGTCGACCAAGGGGTCGCCCGTCGCCGTGTGCACCAGCCAGGCCGGCTCGAACACTCCTTCGGCGCGCGACTGCGCAGGATCGTCGGCCCCAGAGGCCCCACGGTCCTTCAACGTCAGGTCACCGGTGAGGAACTCGCGCTCGACCCAGGTCACCCTGCCGGCGGACAGCAGCTCCGCGAGGTCCTCGCAGATGAACGGCGCGACGAGGTCCACCTCGGCGCCGGCCTCGACCAGGCCGGCGGTGCGGCGGGCTGCCACGGGCCCACCGCCGACGACCACGACCCGGCGCCCGGCCAGGTCGAGTGTCAGGGGATAGTCCGGCGACGACATCAGATGCCCTCTCCTGCGTTGCGGTCGGGGGCGTCGGCCATGCCTGCCGCGAGGGTCGAACCGTCCGCCTCGTCGATGAGCAGGAAGGCGCCGGTGCGGCGCAGCGCGCGGTAGTCGTCGATGGCGACGTCGTCGGCGAGGCGCAGGCGGACCCGCCCGATGGCGTTCAGCGCCAGGCCGTCCGGGGCCGCCCGGTGCTCCATCGTGGCGATGTCGAGCTGGTCCACGATGTCGTCGACGAGGGCACGGACGGTGCGCGTGCCGACGCGAAGGAGCACGCGGTCACGCTGCCGCAGGGGGCGTTCGGACAGCACGGCCACGGTGCCCGCGACGCTGCGGGTGCTCAGGCTGGGCTCGTCGGCCGAGGCGATCAGGTCGCCCCGTGACACGTCGATGTCGTCGCTCAGCCGCAGCACCACCGACTGGGGGGCGAAGGCCACCTCGAGCGCTTCCAGCGAGCCGTCGGCCCGGGCCCGGTCGATGCCGGCCACCGTGGTGCGACCCCCACCGGGCAGGACGGTGACCACGTCGCCGGGGCGAACGACACCGGACGCCAGCCGACCGGCATACCCGCGGTAGTCAGGGTGATCGGCGCTCTGGGGCCGGATGACGTACTGGACCGGCATCCGCAGTGGCTGGGCCGAGGGATCGGTGCCGACCGGCACCGACTCGAGGTGCTCGAGCAGGGTGGGACCGGTGTACCAGCCGGCCCGGTCCGAACGGTCGACGACGTTGTCACCGAAGAGGGCCGAGACGGGCACCGCTGCGACGTCCTCGATGCCGAATCGCGTTGCGTGGCGCGCGAACTCGGCCACGATCTCGTCGAAGCGCTGCTGCGACCAGTCGACCAGGTCCATCTTGTTGACGGCGACGGCCACGTGACGGACACCGAGCAGGCCGGTGACCGCGAGGTGTCGCCGGGTCTGCTCGACGACGCCGTGCCGCGCGTCGATGAGGATGAGCGCGAGCTCGGCCGTCGAGGCGCCGGTGACCATGTTGCGGGTGTACTGGACGTGGCCCGGGGTGTCGGCCAGGACGTAGGACCGGGTCGCCGTGGAGAAGTAGCGGTACGCCACGTCGATCGTGATGCCCTGCTCACGCTCGGCCCTCAGTCCGTCCGTCAGCAGGGCCAGGTCGGCGGCGTCCAGGCCGCGCTCGCGACTGACCCGCTCGACCGCGTCGAGCTGGTCGGCGAGCACCGACTTGGTGTCGTAGAGCAGGCGGCCCACCAAGGTGGACTTGCCGTCGTCCACCGAGCCCGCGGTGGCGAGCCGCAGCAGGTCGTGGCGTCGGGTCGGCACCGGGGAGTCCTGGACAGCAGAGGTCACGGGCGTCTGCGCTTCCTGGGTCGTGGCTTCCTGGGTCGTGGCGGTCGTGGCGGTCGTGGCCATCAGAAGTACCCCTGCTTCTTGCGGTCCTCCATGGCTGCCTCGGACATCCGGTCGTCGGCGCGGGTCGCACCGCGCTCGGTGAGCCGGGACGCGGCCAGCTCGAGGATCACCCCGGCCACGTCGGTGGCCTCGGAGTCGACGGCGCCGGTGCAGCTCATGTCGCCGACGGTGCGGTAGCGCACCTGACGCGTCTCGACGGTCTCGGTCTCCTTGGGGCCACCCCACTCCCCCGCCGACAGCCACATCCCGTCGCGCGCGAACACCTCTCGCTCGTGGGCGTAGTAGAGGTCGGGCAGCGCGATGCCCTCTCGCTCGATGTAGCGCCAGACGTCCAGCTCGGTCCAGTTGGACAGCGGGAAGACGCGCACGTGCTCGCCGGGAGCGTGCTTGCCGTTGTAGAGGTCCCAGAGCTCGGGACGCTGCCGGCGCGGGTCCCAGGCGCCGAAGGAGTCGCGCAGGCTGAAGACGCGCTCCTTGGCCCGCGCCTTCTCCTCGTCGCGACGGCCACCACCGAAGACGGCGTCGAACTTGCCGGCCTCGATGGCGTCGAGCAGGGGCACGGTCTGCAACGGGTTGCGCGTGCCGTCGGGGCGCTCGCGGAGCCGGCCGTCGTCGATGTAGTCCTGGACGTGGGCCACCACGAGCCGCACGCCCAGCCGCTCGACGGTGGCGTCCCGGTAGTCGAGCACCTCGGGGAAGTTGTGGCCCGTGTCGACGTGCAGGAGGGCGAAGGGCAGCGCCGCCGGGGCGAACGCCTTGAGCGCCAGGTGCACCATGACCACGGAGTCCTTGCCGCCCGAGAACAGGATCACCGGGCGCTCGAACTCCCCCGCGACCTCGCGGAAGATGTGGATCGCCTCGGACTCGAGGTGGTCGAGGTGGTCGAGGGTGTACTGGGCCGGAAGCGCGTCAGGCGCGTGGGTCGTCGTCATGTGTGCAGCCCGCATTCGGTCTTGTCCTTGCCGGCCCAGCGGCCGGCCCTGGCGTCCTCGCCCTCGGCGACGGGTCGGGTGCAGGGGGCGCACCCGATCGAGGCGTAGCCCTCCTGGCGCAACGGGTTGAGGAACACCTGCTGCTCGTCGACGTACCTGTCCACGTCGTCGTCGGTCCACGCGGCGATCGGGTTGAGCTTGACCATCTCGCGCCGCTCGTCCCAGCCGACCAGGCCGATGTCGGTGCGCGTCGGGGCGTCGGCGCGGCGCATGCCCGTCACCCATGCCTGGTGCGTCGAGAGCGCCCGGTTGAGCGGCTCGACCTTGCGCATGGCGCAGCAGGAGTCCGGGTCGCGGTCGTGCAGCTTAGGGCCGTACTCGGCGTCCTGCTGGGGCACCGTGAGCAGGGGCAGGATCGTGCGGATCTTCAGCGGCAGCATGGCCTGGTAGGCGTCCCGGGTGCCCAGGGTCTCGGCGAAGTGGTACCCGGTGTCGAGGAAGAACACGTCCGCGCCCGGGATGCTGGTGCCCACGAGGTGCACGAGGACCTCGTCGCCCATGGACGACGCCACGGTCAGGTGCTCACCGAAGGTCTCGGCGGCCCAGACCAGGGCCTGCCGGGCCAGCTCGACCCGCCCCTCGTATGCCGCGTTCGCGGGGTCCGCCTCCAGCGCGGCGAAGCGCGCGGCGCCGTCGTCGGCGAGCGCGCGCAGCTCCTGCACGGAGCGGGTGTCGGTCACGGTGGTCATGACGTGGACTCCTTCTCGAGCTCGGCCCGCTGGAGCTCGGCTTCCTCACGCAGGCGGCCGGGGATGTGGGTGGCGTCGACGGCCTTCAGGGAGACGGTGAAGACGCGCGCACAGGCGTTGCACCGCCAGGCCCCCTGGGGCTCCTCCACGGGGCGGAGGTCCTCCTCGGCGCAGAAGGGGCAGTAGTAGATGACGCTCGACCGGATCGACTCGCTCATCGCAGGTCGTCCTCTTCGGCGCGGTGGGCCCAGTGGGCGAAAGACTCCTCGCCCTCGCGCTGCTCGAGGAAGCGACCGGCCAGCCGCTCGACGTACTCCGGCAGGTCCTGCGCCCGGACCTTGAGCGCCCGGGTCTTGCGGGCCAGCTGGGGCTCGGTGCCGAGGCCGCCGCCGAGGTGGACCTGGAAGATCTCGACGAGGTTGCCGTCGTCGTCGGTCTGGACCATGCCCTTGAGCCCGACGTCCGCGACCTGGGTGCGGGCGCACGAGTTGGGGCAGCCGTTGATGTGGATCGAGAACGGGACGTCGAAGTCGGGCAGCCGCCGCTCCATCTCGGCGATGACGGTGTGGGCCCGCGCCTTGGTCTCGACGAGGGCCAGCTTGCAGAACTCGATGCCGGTGCAGGCCATCAGGCCCCGGCGCCACTCGCTCGGCGAGGTCGGCAGGCCGATCGCCTCGAGCCCGGCGGTCAGGGCGGCGACCTCCTGCTCGGGTACGTCGAGGACCAGGAGCTTCTGGTGGGCGGTGAGCCGCACGCGCCCGGAACCGTGGCGCGCCGCCAGCTCGGACACGGCATACAGGGTGGTGCCGCTGACGCGGCCGGCGATGGGGGCGACGCCGACCCAGAAGAGGCCGTCCTGCTGGGCGTGCACGCCGACGTGGTCGCGGCGGTGCGCGGAGGGAGCTGACGGGGCAGGACCGTCGAGCAGCGGGCGTCCGAGGTACTCGGTCTCGAGGACCTCGCGGAACTTCTCGGGACCCCAGTCGGCCATGAGGAACTTCAGCCGCGCCCGGTTGCGCAGGCGGCGGTAGCCGTAGTCGCGGAAGATCGAGACGACGCCCTTCCAGACGTCGGGAACCTCGGCCAGCGGCACCCATGCGCCCAGGCGCTGGGCGAACATCGGGTTGGTGGACAGGCCGCCACCCACCCACACGTCGAACCCGGGACCGTGCTCGGGGTGGTCGACCCCGACGAACGAGATGTCGTTGACCTCGTGGGCGACGTCGAGGCTCGGGCTGCCGGAGATCGCCGTCTTGAACTTGCGCGGCAGGTTGGAGAACTCGGCGCTGCCGATGTAGCGCTCGAGGATCTCGCGGACGGCCGGGCTGCCGTCGAGGACCTCGTCGGCGGCGATCCCGGCCACCGGGGAGCCCAGGATGACGCGGGGGGTGTCTCCACAGGCCTCGGCGGTGGTCAGGCCGACGGACTCAAGCCGGCGCCAGATCTCGGGGACGTCCTCGACCCGGATCCAGTGCAGCTGGATGTTCTGCCGGTCGGTGATGTCAGCGGTGTCCCGGGCGAACTCCGTGCTGATCTCGGCGATCGTGCGGAGCTGGTCGCCGTCGAGCGCACCACCGTCGGAGCGGACGCGGAGCATGAAGAACTCGGCATCCAGCTCGCTGGGGTCCAGGGTGGCGGTCTTGCCTCCGTCGATCCCGGGGCGGCGCTGGGTGTAGAGCCCCCACCAGCGCATCCGGCCACGCAGGTCCTCGCCTGAGATGGAGGCGAACCCCTCCTTGGAGTAGACGTCCTCGATCCGCGCCCGGACGTTGAGCCCGTCGTCGGCCTGCTTGAACTCCTCGTTGGCGTTCAGCGGCGTGCGGTCGCCGTCGGCCCAGGCGCCCGTGGCCTTGCCTGCCTGCCGCTGGGGTCGCGTCGGGGTCTGCGTCACCCGTCTATTGTGCCCACCTTGTTATGGATTGCATAACCGTCCATTATTCGACCGCAATCCCCACCAAACCTGTGGGTATGCCGGTCCCGCCGGGGCCGCCGCGCCGGCTTCAGGGCCGGCCTCAGGCGAGGGAGATGAGGTCGAGGTAGTCCTGGCCCCAGTGGTCCTCGACACCATCGGGCAGCAGCAGGATCCGCTCGGGTTCCAGCGCCTCCACCGCTCCCTCGTCGTGCGTGACCAGGACGACGGCGCCCTTGTAGGTCCGCAGCGCCCCGAGGATCTCCTCGCGCGACGCGGGGTCGAGGTTGTTGGTGGGCTCGTCGAGCAGCAGCACGTTCGCGGAGGAGACGACCAGCATCGCCAGCGACAGCCGGGTCTTCTCCCCGCCGGACAGCACCCCGGCCGGCTTGTCGACGTCGTCGCCGCTGAACAGGAACGACCCGAGCACCTTGCGCACCTCGGTCTCCCCGAACGAGTCCGGAGCGGCAGACTTCATGTTGGCCAGCACGGACCGGGTGACGTCGAGGTTCTCGTGCTCCTGGGCGTAGTAGCCGAGCTTGAGCCCGTGACCCGGCTCGACCTCACCGGTGTCGGGAGTGTCGACCCCCGCGAGCATCCGCAGCAGGGTGGTCTTGCCGGCGCCGTTGAGCCCGAGCACGACCACGCGCGAGCCGCGGTCGACGGCGAGGTCCACATCGGTGAAGATCTCGAGGCTGCCGTAGGACCGCGACAACCCACTGGCCCGCAGCGGGGTGCGGCCGCACGGAGCCGGGTCGGGGAAGCGAAGCTTGGCCACCTTGTCGGTGGTGCGGGCGCCCTCCAGACCGGCGACCATGCGCTCCGCGCGCTTGATCATGTTCTGCGCCGCCACGGCCTTGGTGGCCTTGGCTCGCATCTTCTCGGCCTGCTCCATGAGGGCCGCGGCCTTCTTCGTCGCGTTGGCGTACTCGCGCTTGCGGGCCCGCTCGTCGGTCTCGCGCTGCTGGAGGTAGGGCTTCCAGCCGACGTTGTAGATGTCGAGCTCGCCCCGGTTCGCGTCGAGGTGGAACACCCGGGTGACCACGGCGTCGAGCAGCTGGACGTCGTGGCTGATCACCACGAGGCCGCCCTGGTAGCCCTTGAGGTAGTCGCGCAGCCAGGCGATCGAGTCGGCGTCGAGGTGGTTGGTCGGCTCGTCGAGCAGCAGCGTCTGGGCACCGGAGAACAGGATGCGCGAGAGCTCGACGCGTCGCCGCTGACCACCGGAGAGCGTCGCGAGCGGCTGGCCCAGGATGCGCTCGTCCAATGCCAGCGCGCTGGCGATCGTCGCTGCCTCGGACTCCGCGGCATACCCGCCCTGGGCCGTGAACTCGCCCTCGAGCCGGGAGTAGCGCCTCATCGCCTTGTCACGCGTGTCGTCGTCGGTGCTCGCCATGGCACTCTCGGCCTCGCGCATCTGGGTGATGATGCGGTCCAGTCCGCGGGCCGACAGGATGCGGTCGCGGGCGAGCACGTGGAGGTCGCCGGTGCGCGGGTCCTGCGGGAGGTAGCCGACCTCGCCCGTGGAGGTCACCGAGCCGGCTGCCGGCTGACCCTGCCCGGCGAGCACCTTGGTCAGGGTGGTCTTGCCCGCGCCGTTGCGCCCCACGAGCCCGACCCGGTCACCGGCGGCGATCCGGAAGGTGGCGCCGTCGAGCAGGAGCCTGGACCCAGCACGCAGCTCGATCCCGCTGGCGGCAATCACGACGGAACTCCAGACATCACAGGTGGGGGTGGGGCGCTCCGATCGTGCGGATGCGCCGCTCAGGGGCTGAGGTCACTAGTCTAACCGGCAGAGTTGACCGACCCGTACAGCTGCACGGGGCCCGCACGCCCTCACGACCGCGGAGGCCAGATGAGCTTCAACGACGACGTCAAGATCGACACCTCGCAGGTCGGGTCCAGCGGCGGCGGCGGGGGCGCGCCCGGCGGCGTGGTGGTCGGCGGCGGCATCGGCGGGATCATCCTGCTGATCATCGGCCTCATCTTCGGCATCAACCCCGGCAACCTGCCCACCAACCCCGGTGGTGGGACGGCGGACCAGGGCCAGGTCCAGCCGGGGGGCACCGAGGACGGGTCCAGCTTCAGCCAGTGCAAGACCGGGGCGGATGCCAACCGGAACGACACCTGCCGGGTCATCGCCACCGTCAACTCGGTCAACGCCTTCTGGGCCCAGGAGCTGCCCGGGTACCGGCGCCAGTACACCCCTGCCAAGACGATCCTCTACAACGGCTCGACCCAGTCGGCCTGCGGCACGGCGAGCAACCAGGTCGGCCCGTTCTACTGCCCGCTCGACAAGCAGGTCTACATCGACGTGAGCTTCTTCCAGATCCTGACGTCCCAGTTCGGGTCGAGCAGCGGGGCGCTCGCCCAGGAGTACGTCGTGGCCCACGAGTACGGTCACCACATCCAGGACATCCTGGGCCTGCTCGACCAGGCCCAGCAGAACCCCCAGGGCAAGAACAGCGGCAGCGTCCGGATCGAGCTGATGGCGGACTGCCTCGGCGGCGTGTGGGCCAACCACGCGACGCAGACCAAGGGTCAGAGCACCAACGGCGGTGAGGTGGCCTTCCTCAAGCCGCTGACGGACAAGGACATCAAGGACGCCCTCTCCGCGGCCTCGTCGGTCGGCGACGACCGCATCCAGCAGAAGACCCAGGGCCGGGTGAGCCCCGAGACCTGGACGCACGGGTCGGCAGCGGCCCGTCAGCGGTGGTTCACCACCGGGTACAAGACCGGTGACCTCAACCAGTGCGACACCCTCAGCCCGGCCACCGTCGAGTGACCTGACCGCTCGCAGGCCAGCTCACAGACCGGGGGCGTCCTCGATGGTGACCCGGACGGCCCGACCGCGGTACAGCGCGTCCTCGAGGACGGCACGGCGCGGATCGGGCAGGTCGTAGAGCTCGCGTCGCGGCAGCGCGACGAGGTGGGCCAGGCGCGGATCGTCCAGGACCGCCCGGACCAGGGCCTTGTCACCGCCGACCACCAGACCACTGGGGACGCCGCGCGGCAGGATCCGCAGGGTGTGCTCGACGACTGCGCGCACCAGCTCGTCGGCCTGGTTGCCCCGCCGTCGCGCGAACCGCTGCTGGGACCAGCCACCGGCGGCGGTCCGCGACTGCACGTGTCGGGTGCCCACCTTGGACTCGGTGAAGGTCGCGCCGCGACCCAGACCCACGGCATACCCGCCGCGACGGATCAGCAGGACGCCCAGCGGATCGTGCGCGAACTCCTCCCGCCCGACGATGCGTTGGGGCGTCTCGGAGTCGGCGTTGTTGGCGGCAAAGCGCTCCAGCCAGCCGTCGATCCGTTCGGGCGCTACGTCGACGACCCTCGACCTCGGGGCACTCGGCCCGGCAGGACTCAGAGGTTGAACCCCAGCGCGCGCAGCTGCTCGCGGCCGTCGTCGGTGATCTTGTCCGGGCCCCACGGCGGCATCCAGACCCAGTTCACGCGGTACGACGCGACGAGGCCCTCGAGCGCCTGGGCGGTCTGGTCCTCGATGACGTCGGTCAACGGGCAGGCCGCCGACGTCAGGGTCATGTCGAGGACGGCGTGCTTCTGCGCGTCGACGGTGATGCCGTAGACCAGTCCGAGGTCGACGACGTTGATGCCGAGCTCGGGGTCGACCACATCGCGCATCGCCTCTTCGACGTCCGCGACGTTGGGGGTGGCGGTGGTGGTGTCGCTCATGACTCGTCCTTGCTGTTCGGGGTGCTCGTGGTGCTGCGGTCGGTGTCGTGTCCTGCTTGGTGCAACGCGTCGGTGAAGGCCATCCATCCCAGCAGAGCACACTTGACCCGCGCTGGGTACTTGCTGACGCCGGCGAAGGCCACCCCGTCGCCGATGACCTCCTCGTCGCCGGGGTCCGCACCCTTGGACGTCAGCATCGCCCGCATCGCCTCGTGGGTGGTCATGGCCTCGGCGATGGTGTGCCCGATGACCTCCTCGGCCAGCACGCTCGTGGACGCCGTCGAGATGGAGCAGCCCAGCGCGTCGTAGGAAATGTCCTTGACCACGGCGTCCGAGCCGCTGCCCTCGACGTGGACACGCAGGGTCACCTCGTCGCCACAGGTCGGGTTGACGTGGTGGACCTGCGCCTCGAAGGGCTCGCGCAGCCCGGCGTGCAAGGGGCGCTTGGAGTGCTCGAGGATGAGCTCCTGGTAGAGGTCCATCAGCTCGCCACCCCGAAGATCGCGGGGACGCGGTCGAGGGCGTCGAGCATCGTGTCGACCTCGGCCGGGGTGTTGTAGGCCGCGAGCGTGGCCCGCGTCGTCGCGGTCACGCCCATCCGGCGGTGCAGTGGCCACGCGCAGTGGTGCCCGACCCGGACGGCGACGCCCTGGTCGTCGAGCACCTGGCCGACGTCGTGGGCATGCACCCCCCGCACATCGAAGGCGACCGCCCCGACCCGGTCGACCGCCTCGGCCGGACCCACGACCCGCACCCACGGGCGCGCGGCCAGACCTGCCAGCAGACGCTCGGTCAGGGCGTGCTCGTGTGCCGCGATGCGGTCGAGGCCGAGCTCACCCAGGTAGTCGATCGCGGCACCGAGCCCGACCGCCTGCGCCGAGTTCGGCGAACCCGCCTCGAAACGCTGCGGCGGCGGGGCGTACGTGGTCGCCTCCATCCGGACGGTCTCGATCATCGAGCCGCCGGTGATGAACGGGGGCATGGCGTGCAGCAGCTCGCTGCGACCCCAGAGGACGCCGACACCCGTGGGGCCGAACATCTTGTGCCCGGAGAAGGCCGCGAAGTCGACACCGAGGTCCGCGACGTCGAGCGCGAGGTGCGGCGCGGACTGGCAGGCGTCCAGGACCGTGAGGGCACCGACGGCCCGGGCGGCCGCGGTCAGCTCGCGGACCGGGTTGATGGTGCCGAGCACGTTGGAGACATGCGTGAACGCGAAGACCTTGGTGCGCTCGGTGAGCAGCTCGCCGAGGGCGGGACCGTGCCGCCCGTCGAGGTCGAGCCGCCCCTCGTCGGTGACCCCGACCCAGCGCAGCGTCGCGCCGGTGCGCCGGGCGAGCTCCTGCCAGGGCACCAGGTTGGCGTGGTGCTCCATCTCGGTGACGAGGATCTCGTCGCCCTCACGGAGGTCCAGCCGAGGGTCCTTGGCCTGTCCCGCAACGGAGTTCGAGAAGCCATAGGCCACCAGGTTGAGCGACTCGGTGGCGTTCTTGGTGAACACCACCTCGTCGTCCGCTCCCCCGACGAACCGTGCGGCCTTCGCCCGGGCGCCCTCGTAGGCGTCCGTGGCCTCCTCGCTGAGCTGGTGCGCCCCGCGGTGCACGGCACTGTTGACCTGCTCGCTGAACGCGCGCTCGACGTCGAGCGCACCGGCATACCGCTGCGAGGTGGCCCCGGAGTCGAGGTAGACCAGCGGCTTCCCGTCACGCACTGTGCGCGCCAGGATCGGGAACCCGGCCCGGATCCGGGCCAGCTCCCTGTCGCTGAAGGTCGTTGCACTCATGGCGTATGCCGCGTGGCTGGGTGCCGTGCTCAGGCCTGGGTGGCGAGGTAGCGGTCGTAGCCCTCGGCCTCGAGGCGGTCGGCCAGCTCGGGGCCACCCTCCTCGACGATCCGGCCGTCGACGAAGACGTGCACGAAGTCGGGCTTGATGTAGCGCAGGATGCGCGTGTAGTGCGTGATCAGCAGCACGCCGACGTCGCTGTTCTCCTTGGCGCGGTTGACGCCCTCGGAGACGATGCGCAGGGCGTCGACGTCCAGTCCGGAGTCGGTCTCGTCGAGGATCGCGATCGACGGCTTGAGCAGCTCCATCTGGAGGATCTCGTGGCGCTTCTTCTCGCCGCCGGAGAACCCCTCGTTGACGTTGCGCTCGGCGAAGGCCGGGTCCATCCGCAGCGCGTCCATGGCGCCCTTGACGTCCTTGACCCAGGTGCGCAGCTTGGGGGCCTCGCCGTCGATGGCGGTCTTGGCGGTGCGCAGGAAGTTGCTGACCGTCACGCCGGGGACCTCGACGGGGTACTGCATCGCGAGGAAGAGCCCCGCGCGGGCGCGCTCGTCGACCTTCATCGCCAGGACGTCCTCACCGTCGAGCGTGACGGTGCCGCCGGTGATCGTGTACTTGGGGTGACCGGCGATCGAGTACGCCAGCGTCGACTTGCCCGAGCCGTTGGGGCCCATGATGGCGTGCGTCTCGCCGGACTTCACCGTGAGGTCGACCCCGCGCAGGATCTCCTTGGTGCCGTCCTCGACGTTGACGGTGACGGTCAGGCCACGAATCTCAAGTGTTGCCATGGGGTTCTCGTTTTCCTTCTTCTTGTCAGGCGTTCAAGGGGGTCGGGCTGACGAAGACCTCGTCGTTCTCGACGCGCACCGGGTAGACGTTGATCGGCACCATCGCCGGCGGGCCGGACGGCTCGCCGGTGCGGATGTCGAACCGCGAGCCGTGCAGCCAGCACTCGAGCGTGCACCCGTCCAGCTCACCCTCGGAGAGGGAGACGTTGGCGTGGCTGCAGGTGTCGTCGACCGCGTGGATCTCTCCACTCGCGGTGCGGACGATGGCCATGATGGTGCCGTTGATGTCGGCGGCGGCAGCGCCCTTCTCGGGGAGCTCGTCGACGCGGCAGACCCGCACGAACTCGGCCTCGTCGGGCACCAGCTCGGGGACGGCGCTCACGCGACGTCCTCGATCGCGGCGATGCCGGGCACCGCGCCGAGCTCGGCGTCGATGACCTCCATGAGGTGCTCCGAGACCTCGGGCACCCCGATGCGGGCGACGATGCTGGCGAAGAAGCCGCGGACCACCAGCCGGCGCGCGACGTCCTCGGGGATGCCGCGGGCCATCAGGTAGAACAGCTGCTCGTCGTCGAAGCGACCGGTCGCCGAGGCGTGTCCGGCACCGACGATCTCGCCGGTCTCGATCTCCAGGTTCGGGATCGAGTCCGCGCGGCCACCCTCGGTGAGGACGAGGTTGCGGTTCAGCTCGTACGTGTCGGTGCCCTCGGCGCTGGCACGGATGAGCACGTCGCCGACCCACACCGTGTGCGCGGTGTCGCCCTGGAGGGCGCCCTTGTACTCGACGTTGGAGTGGCAGTGCGGCGCCTCGTGGTCGACGAACAGGCGGTGCTCCTGGTGCTGACCGGCGTCGGCGAAGTAGACGCCGAGGCCCTCGAAGGAGCCACCTGGGCCGGAGTAGCGCGCGTTGGTCGAGACGCGCACGACCTTGCCGCCCAGGGTGACCGCGATGTGGCGAAGGCGCGCGTCCCGGCCGATCAGGGCGTCGTTCTGGGTCAGGTGCAGCGACTCGTCGTCCCATTCCTGCACGGTCACGAAGGTGAGGTCGGCTCCGTCGCCGACCTTGAGCTCCACGTTGGCCCCGCACTCGGCGGAGCCGCGATGGGTCAGCACGACGGTGGCGCGTGAGTGGTGACCGGCGTCGATCACCAGGTGGCCGTTGACCCGGGCCAGGTCGCGGGCCGTGATGGTGATCCGCACCGGCTCGGTGAGCTCGGCCTCGGCCGGGATGCTCACCTGGGTCGCCTGGGGCTCACCGGCCCACGCCACGGCGGACGCCCGGTCGGCGGGCACCAGCACGCCGGCGGACTTCGGGTCGACCTGCGACGTCGTCACGCCCTCGGGTGCCTGCACCTCGACGGAGACCTTGTCGGTCTCGCTCGCAGCGACCTGGAACAGGGCCGAGAGGCGGTCGACAGGGGTGAACCGCCACTCCTCCTCACGGCCACCGGGCACGGCGAAGTCGTCGACGGCATACGAGGTCTTGCGCTCGGCGCGTGACTGGTCGGGGACGAACGCGGCGGCGGAGTCCTCGTGGGACCCCACCGGCGCGTCGGGGTTCTTCTGGGCCAGAAGGCTCATCAGCCGACGGCTCCTTCCATCTGCAGCTCGATCAGGCGGTTCAGCTCGAGGGCGTACTCCATGGGCAGCTCGCGCGCGATGGGCTCGACGAACCCGCGCACGATCATGGCCATGGCCTCCTCCTCGGTCATCCCGCGGGACATGAGGTAGAACATCTGGTCCTCGGACACCTTGGAGACGGTTGCCTCGTGGCCCATGGTCACGTCGTCCTCGCGGATGTCGACGTACGGGTAGGTGTCGGAGCGGCTGATCGTGTCGACCAGCAGCGCGTCGCACACCACGCTCGACCTGGAGCCGTGCGCCCCTTCGAGGATCTGCACAAGGCCGCGGTAGGACGTGCGGCCACCGCCACGGGCCACCGACTTCGACACGATGGTCGAGCTCGTGTTCGGCGCCGCGTGGACCATCTTGGCGCCGGCGTCCTGGTGCTGGCCCTCGCCCGCGAAGGCGATCGACAGGGTCTCGCCCTTGGCGTGCTCGCCGAGCAGGAAGACGGCCGGGTACTTCATGGTGACCTTGGAGCCGATGTTGCCGTCGATCCACTCCATCGTCGCGCCCTCGGCCGCGGTCGCCCGCTTGGTGACGAGGTTGTAGACGTTGTTGGACCAGTTCTGGATCGTCGTGTAGCGCACGCGGGCGTTCTTCTTGACGACGATCTCGACGACGGCGGAGTGCAGCGAGTCCGACTTGTAGATCGGCGCGGTGCAGCCCTCGACGTAGTGCACGTAGGAGCCCTCGTCGGCGATGATCAGCGTGCGCTCGAACTGGCCCATGTTCTCGGTGTTGATCCGGAAGTAGGCCTGCAGCGGGATGTCCACGTGGACGCCGGGCGGCACGTAGATGAACGAGCCACCCGACCAGACGGCGGTGTTCAGCGCGGCGAACTTGTTGTCGCCGGCCGGGATGACGGACGCGAAGTACTCGCGGAACAGGTCCTCGTGCTCGCGCAGGCCCGTGTCGGTGTCGACGAAGATGACGCCCTTCTCCTCCAGGTCCTCGCGGATCTGGTGGTAGACGACCTCGGACTCGTACTGGGCCGCGACACCGGAGACGAGGCGCTGCTTCTCGGCCTCGGGGATGCCCAGCCGGTCATAGGTGTTCTTGATGTCCTCGGGCAGCTCGTCCCAGCTGGCGGCCTGCTTCTCGGTGGACTTCACGAAGTACTTGATGTTCTGGAAGTCGATGCCCGTGAGGTCGCTGCCCCAGGTCGGCATCGGCTTCTTGCCGAACAGGCGCAGGGACTTCAGCCGCAGGTCGAGCATCCACTGGGGCTCGCCCTTGCGGCCCGAGATGTCGCGCACGACGTCCTCGTTGAGGCCACGCTTGGCCGTGGCCCCGGCGGTGTCGCTGTCGGCCCAGCCGTACTCGTAGCGACCCAGGTCCTTCAGACCCGGGTTCCGCTCCTCGATGTTGGTGCTCATCGCGTGGACGACCCTTCTTTTGATCGGGCAGGTGTTGATCGGGCAGGTGTTGATGTCGCGGGTGCTGGTGTCGCAGCGGGGGTGCTCAGTGGCTTGCTGGTCGGGACGAACGTGGTGCACACGTGGTCCCCGTGCGCGAGCGTTGCCAGGCGCTGCACGTGCACGCCCAGCAGCCGCGAGAACGCATCAGTCTCAGCGTCACAGAACTGTGGAAATTCCCGAGCCGCGTGCTGGACGGGGCAGTGCCCCTGACACAGCTGTATGCCGGTGAACGGGCTCGCGGAGTCCGGCTCGCCCACCGGGCGGGCCGAGGCGGCGAAACCGTCGCGGGTCAGGGCGCCCACCAGGGCGTCCACCCGCGCGGCGGTCGACGTGCCCGCGGCAGCCAGGTCCGCGGCATACCGTCCCTCGAGCTCGGCCACGCGGGACTCGGCGAACCGGCGCACGGCGTCCTCGCCCGACTCGCGGGCCAGGAAGCGCAGCGCCTCGGTGGCCAGGTGGTCGTAGTCCGACTCGAGGCCCTGGTGGCCGGCGTCGCTGAGCACGAAGGAGCGCGCCGGGCGGCCCCGGCCCCTGACCCCGTGCGCTGCTTCACGCTCGGCGATGAGGCCGGCCTCCTCGAGGTTCTCGAGGTGACGGCGCACGGCCGGCGCGGTGAGCCCCAGGTCGGCGGCCAGCGTCGCGGCCGTGATGGGACCGCGTTCGCTGATCACCTGGAGGATCCGGTCGCGGGTGCGCGACTCAAGGGCCGCAGGGGCCACCTGGGTCGTCGCCGCATGAACCGGGATATTCACAACGTCGATGTTACGTAAATACCCTCGGCCCTGGAAAGCAAGGGGAGCCTAACCCGCCGCTCAGTCGAGCAGCCCCCGCTCGCGGGCCACCGCCACAGCCTCGCCCCGCCCGGTGACGCCGAGCTTGGCGATGATGTTGGACACGTGGACGCTGGCGGTCTTCGCACTGATGAACAGCTGGGTGCCGATCTGCCGGTTGCTGCGCCCGAGGGCGACCAGCGCGAGGATCTCGGCCTCCCGCGTCGTCAGTGCCTCGCCCTGACGGGAGGAGTGCCTGGGAGTGGAGCGCACTCCCCCGCCGAGCCGGATCTCGGCTCGCAGCGGTTCGGCCCCCAGCCGCTGCGCGACCTCGAGCGCGGCCTTGAGCTCGTCCGAGCCGCGAGGGTCGCCGGTGGACTTGAGGAAGATCCCGAGCCTGGCCCGGGACCGGGCGCTCTCGTAGGGGTGTCCGTAGACGTCGAAGGCGTCGACCGCCGCCCTCCAGGCCTCCACCATCCGCACCGGGTCGACCTCCTCGCCCCCGAGCCAGCGCAACCGCAGGGCCTCGGCCGCGGCCCTGGCCAGCCAGGCCGTCGACTCGGGGCCGTCGTTGCCCGGCCGGGTGATCGCCTCGTCCCACACCTGCGTGGCGGAGTCGGCGAGCTCGGCACCGCGAGCCAGCAGCGCCGGCCGCTCGGAGCTCGGGACCCGCTGGATGTGGCTGCCGAGCTGGCCCAGCAGCAGCGCGTCGAGCCGTAGCTGACCCTGGAAGAGCGGGTACCAGACGCGGTTCAGCACCTCGACCACCTCGTCGTGCACGCGCATGGCGGACGCGAGGTCGTCGGCGTGCCCGTAGAGGTCGATGGCGGCGCTGCCGGCGAGCAGCGAGACCAGTCCCTCCTGCTCCCACCAGGGCCTGGAGACATCGAGGCCCGCCACGGCGGAGAAGTCGCCCCGGGCCGCCGCCACGTACATCCGGGCTCCGGTCAGCAGGGACCGGGCCGGCTCCGGCGGGACCTCGCGGGAGACGTCGAGGATGTCGAGGGCTTCGGACCACCGGCCCCGCTCGTAGGCGGCGATCCCTGCCAGCAGCCGGCCGTCGAAGGCATAGGGGGCCCAGGGCCGCCCGGCGCCCCGAGCGCGCTCGACCCCCTTTCGGTAGACCTCGACGGCCTCGTCGAGCCGTCCCGCCCGGTGGTGCAGCCAGCCGAGGTGGTGGTACGCCCGGACCTCGGCCGGGTCCCCGGGGGTGCGCGAGGTCGCGATGATCCGCTCGAGGGTCGCCCGCGAGGTCTCGGGGTCTCCGGCCCGCTCGAGGATGCGGGCCTCGACGACCCGCACCTCGTCGGCGAGGTCGCGGAGTCCGGCGGCCTCGGCCGCGGCGACGGACTCCTGCACCGCGGCGATCGCCTCGCCGTCCCTTCCCCGGTCGGCCAGGGCCTGCACCCTCGCCGCGAGCAGCCGGGCCCGCGTCTGGAGGTGGTCCTCCTCCACCTCGTCCAGCAGGCCGAGACCCTCCTTGGTCGCCGCCAGCGTGTCGAGCGTGCTCTCCGTGATCCGGGCCGTCGTGGCCAGGGCCGCGAGCAGCTCGGCGCGACCGGCCGGGTCCGCGTCGACCGGACGCCGGGCCAGTCGCTCCTCGAGCAGCTCGAGGGCCTTGAGGGCGTGGCCCACCGCAGTGGCAGCGGTGGCGGCCCGCAGGGTCACCGCATCAGACTCGGGGTCGGTCTCGGGCATCAGGGACAGCGCGTTCTGGAAGTGGCGGAAGGCCTCCTCCGGCCCTGCCATGCGCATGGCGGAGTCGCCGGCCCGCACGCTCGCCTCGCGCGCCTGCTCGCGCCGGCCCGCCGCCGAGGCGTGCCGAGCCAGCTCCGCCCAGGTCCCCAGCGACCGGTCCTGCCCGAGCGCCGCGGCATACCTCTCGTGGGCCCGCACCCGCTCGCCCGGCAGGAGGTCGTCATAGACCGTCTCGCCCAGCAGGGCGTGCCGGAAGGCGTAGCCACCACTGTCCGTGGGGACCAGGACGTGGTGCTCGACCGCGTCGCGCAGACCCGCGTCGAGCTCGGCCTCGCCGAGACCGGCGACCTCCGCCAGCAGGCGGTGGGACACGTGCCGCCCGGCGGCCGAGGCCACCCGCACCACGTGCTGCCCCGCGGTGTCGAGCTGGTCGAAGCGCACGAGGAGCAGCCGCGACAGGTCCTCGGCCAGACCCGACCCGCCGAGCGACGTCGCGGCCACCAGCTCCTCGGCGAAGAAGGCGTTGCCCTCTGCGCGCTCGACCACCTGGCGCACCTGGGCCTCGGCCAGGGGCCGGGCCTGCAGCCCCCGGACCAGCTGGCGGACGGCGTCGTCGGGCAGCGGCGCGAGGTCGAGCCGCTCCACCTCGGCCAGCCGCGACCAGTGCGCGAGGGTGTTCCGCAGGGGGTGGCGCCGGTGCAGGTCGTCACTGCGGTAGGACGCCACGATGCTCACCCGCCGGGAGAACCCCCGGGTGAACAGCAGGGTCAGCAGGTCGCGGGAGGACTGGTCGGCCCAGTGCACGTCCTCGACCACGAGCAGGATCGGCCCGTCGGAGGCCAGGTCGTCGAGCGCGCCGTGGACGGCCTCGACGAGGTCGCCGCGGTCGACCGCCGCGTCGGCGGGGTCGTCGGGGTGGGGTTCGGCGCGACGCGACGGGACCAGCCGGGCAAGCCCCGGGTGAGCCGTCACGACCCGGTCGAGCAGCTCGGGCGACGTGCTCTCCAGGCGTCCGAGGACCTCGATGAACGGCAGGTAGGGCAGCGACTGGCCGGCCTCGCCCAGGCAGTGCCCGACCAGCACGCTCCAGCCCTGGGCGCGGGCCCGCGCCGCGACCTCGGCGAGGATGCGGGTCTTGCCGATGCCTGCGTCACCGGACAACAGGACCATCCCGGTCCCCGACCGCGCGTCGAGTCCCGCGTCGAGTCCCAGGAGGGCGGCGAGCCTGGTCGCCTCGGCGTCACGTCCGACGAACAAGCCCGCTGACGAACGCTCGAAACCCACGGCACCGATTATGTCGGAGCGGTCCGACACGGCGTCGTGGGATTCGGGGTGCAGCGCGGTCACCATCGGCGCTGTCACCATCGGCGCTGTCACCATCGGCGCTGTCACCATCGGGGCGGTCACCATCGGGGCGTCGCGGTCAGGCGATGCGAGCAGGGCCGGTGCGGGCGGCGCCCCGAGGGTGACGGTGGACGTGGATGACCCGACCGAGGGCGGTCCGGACGGCGTGGCCGTGGTGCCGCGCCGGGACCGCCCCTGCCAGCCCGTCCGACAGGTTCCGGGTGCGGTACTGGACCTCTGCGGCGACGAACAGCGGGTCTGCGTAGATGCTCATGCTGTGCTCCTTGCTGGTGGTGGGATGGCGGTGCTGGTGGTGGGGTGGTGCCGGTGGTGGCGTGTCTCCACGGTGTTCCTCTGAGGCGGGCGGGCACATGGGGCGACTGCCCTATCTGTGCCGCAGCGCCGTCCCGGGGGCCTCAGACCGGGCGCGGGGTGGTGCGCACGGCGGGTCCCAGCGGGCGGGGCAGGCGCCAGTCGCGGGCCCTGCGCGGCCATCGCGGCCACCGCAGCGTGCGCGGGCTGCGCGGCGTGCGGGGCGTGCGGGGCCGGTGCGCCCGCCTCGGGGCGAGGTTGGCGCCGGACAGGCTCTCCTGCTTCCACAGCTGCTCGGCGACGACGATGTAGGGATGTGCGGTGATGCTCATGACCGTGCTCCTTGGTGCGGTGGAGGTCGTGTCGACCCGATGTCCTCACCGTCCGCCGCTGAGGTACCCCTCGACATGGGGAAGCCGCCCACACCTCGCCCACACCTCGCCCCCGGCGAGTCCTCTGAGGTCCTCGGGCCGCCTCCGGCACCGACCGCGCGGCTGCCTAGACTCGAGGCGTGCCACCCGCCGTCCTCGTCTCAGATCTCGCCAAGCGCTACGGCGGCGTGGCGGCGCTCGACGGCGCGTCCTGGCAGGCCGAGCCCGGCGCGGTGACCGCGGTGCTCGGACCCAACGGCGCCGGCAAGACGACGATGGTCGAGTGCTGCGAGGGGTTGCGTCGCCCTGACGGCGGGCAGGTGCGCGTCCTGGGCACCGACCCGTGGAAGGCCGGCCCCGCCCACCGGGCCCGGGTCGGCGTCATGCTCCAGGACGGCGGTCTGCCGGCCTCGGCCCGGCCGCTGCGCCTGCTGCGTCACCTCTCGTCGATGTATGCGGACCCCGCACCTCTCGAGCCCCTCGTCCGACGCCTCGGGATCCACGAGTTCGCCGGCACCTCGGTGCGCAGGCTCTCCGGCGGCCAGCGCCAGCGGGTGGCACTCGCGGCGGCCCTCGTGGGCCGTCCTGAGGTCGCCTTCCTCGACGAGCCCAGCGCCGGACTCGACCCGCATGCCCGGCTCGACGTGTGGGAGCTCGTGCGGTCCCTCGCCGACGAGGGCGCCGCGGTGGTCCTCACCACCCACTCGTTCGAGGAGGCGGAGCGGCTGGCCGACCACATCGTCGTCGTCGCGTCCGGTGCCGTGGTCGCGCAGGGCTCGCTCGCCGAGGTCACCGGCGGCGGCCGGCTCGAGGATCGGTACTTCGCCCTCACCCGCAGGTCCGTGGCATGACCGCCGAGTCCACGCCAGCCACGCCGGCCACGCCAGCCACCCCGGCCGCACCGGTCGCAGGGGTCGGCTCTGCCTTCCCGGCCGGACCGGCCGGACCGGCCGCCCGGGTCCTGGCGCAGGCGCGGTTCGAGGCGGTCACGCTGCTGCGCAACGGCGAGCAGCTGCTGGTGGCCGTGCTGCTGCCTGCCGCCGTTCTCATCGCCCTCGTCCACGCCCGGTCCATCTCGCTCGGTGGCGGTCGCCGGGTCGACCTCGCCGTCCCGGGAGTGCTCGCGCTGTGCGTCATCTCCTCGGCCTTCACCGGTCAGGCGATCTCGACCGGCTTCGACCGTCGCTACGGCGTGCTGCGGCTCCTCGGCGTGACCCCGCTTGGCCGCACCGGACTGGTCCTGGCCAAGGCGCTGGCGGTGCTCAGTGTCATCGGCGTGCAGGTGGTCGTCATCGGAGGGCTCGGACTGGCGCTGGGCTGGGAGCCCACGCTGCGCGGCATACCCGCGGCGGTGCTCTCCCTCGCGCTGGGGACCTGGGCCTTCGTCGCCCTGGCGCTGCTGCTCGGGGGCACCCTTCGTGCCGAGGGGGTGCTGGCCGTCGCCAACCTGTTGTGGGTGGCGCTGCTCGCCCTCGGCGGTGTCGTCATCGCCGGCACCGAGCTCCCAGCGCGGTTCGCCGGAATCGTCGCGCTGCTGCCGTCGGCGGCCCTCGGCGACAGCCTGCGGGCGGCGTTCGTCGAGGGACGGGCCCTCCCCGGGGCTTGGCTCGTCCTGACTGTCTGGGCCCTGGTCGCCACGGCGCTGGCGCGCCGGTTCTTCCGTTGGAGCGACTGACCGCCAGCGCCAGCGGGACTCCCCCGACGGCTTCGGTGCCGACCCTGAGCCGTACCCTCGTGGCGTGACCGCAGCACCCGCCTCGCCCTCCACCGTCGCTGCCCCGACGGCCTCTGCCGGACGGGTGTGGCTGCCCACGATCCTGCTCGCCAACCTGGTTGCCGAGGTGCTGATCGTCGTCACCGGCGGTCTCGTCCGCCTGACCGGCAGCGGGCTCGGCTGCCCCACCTGGCCGCAGTGCGTGCCCGGGTCCTACACCCCGGTGGCCCACCAGGCCGAGGGCTGGCACCGCTACGTCGAGTTCGGCAACCGCACCCTGACCAGTGTCGTGAGCATCGCCGCGATCGCGACCCTGTATGCCGTGTGGCGGTGGTGCAGGCCCCGTCGTGACCTGCGCGTGGCGGCATTCGTGGTCCTCGGCGGCGTCGGCGTCCAGGCGGTTCTGGGCGGGATCACGGTGCGTACCGGCCTGAGCCCAGCCACGGTCTCCGCCCACTTCCTCGTGTCGATGTGCCTGGTGACCGCTGCGGCATACCTCGTGTTCCGCGCCCCGGAGGGCGGGGGTGCGCGGGCCCTCGCGGTCCACCCGCTCGTCGAGAGGCTCGGGTGGCTCACCTGCGCGGTCGCCGCCGTGGTGCTGCTGCTGGGCACCGTGGTGACCGGCTCCGGACCCCACTCGGGCGACGCCACCCAGCCGGCACGGTTCGGGTTCGACCCGCGGACCGTCTCGTGGCTGCACGCCGACGCGGTCACGCTCTTCGTCGGACTGGTCGTCGCCGTCTGGGTCGCCAGCCGGCTGACGGGGTCGTCCTCGGCCCCCGGGCGGGCCTGGGCGGTGGTCTTCGCCGTGACCATGGCGCAGGGGGCGGTGGGCTACACGCAGTACTTCACCGGCCTGCCCTGGGTGGTGGTGCTCGTGCACATGCTCCTTGCAACGCTTCTCGTGGTCGCGCTCACCCGCGCCATGGTCAGGCTGCGGTCCACGACGCGCTGAAAAATCGGCCGAACGGTCCTCCCGCTGCGGCGCCGACGCAGGCACACTCCTGACATGGAAACGCCCCGCATCCACCTCATGCGCCAGCTCTTCGTGCTGGCCCTGGTCGTTGCCGGCGCGGTGCTCGTCTTCTGGCCGCGCTATGTCCCGGACTGCTCGAAGTCCGGCGGTGACGGTGGCGTGCGCCTCAGCATGCCCCGGTCGGTGGCCCAGCTGGGCCTCGTCGTCACCTGCAACAGGTAGCGGAGTCCGACGGGCGCTCCGACGGGAGACGCGTCAGCGCGGGACGACCGGCAGGTAGAGCAGCGGGTCCACGGCCACGCCGAGGAACAGGATGCCGACGTACGTGATGGAGAAGTGGAACAGGCGCATCGGCTTGAGCACCCGGGGGTCGGCACCGGTCTTGGCGACCCGCAGCAGGCGGTGGGCCTCGAGCAGGAAGAGCACCCCGGTGACGATCGCGGTGCCGAGGTAGATCCAGCCCATCGGGTTGACCCACACCAACGCCAGCGACGCCGCGACCATCGCCCAGGAGTAGGCCACGATCTGGCGGGCGACCACGACGAACTTCTCGACGACCGGGAGCATCGGCACGTGCGCCGCCGCGTAGTCGTCCTTGAACTTCATCGACAGCGGCCAGTAGTGCGGCGGGGTCCAGAAGAAGATCACCAGGAACAGGACCACGGCCGACCACGACACCGAGTTCGCCACCGCCGACCAGCCGATGAGGACGGGCATGCAGCCCGCCGCGCCACCCCAGACGATGTTCTGCGCGGTGCGCCTCTTGAGGATCATCGTGTAGCCCACGGCATACATGACGATGGCGCCGAGCGAGAGGGCCGCTGAGAGCCAGTTGACGACCAGGGCGAACCAGACGGTCGAGACGACGGTGAGGACCACTCCGAAGACGAGGCCCGCGCGCGGGCTGATCTCCCCGGTCACCATCGGACGGTTGCTGGTGCGGTGCATCTCCGCGTCGATGTCGCGGTCGTACACACAGTTGAAGGTGTTGGCCGCGCCGGCGCTGAGCGCCCCGCCGACCAGCGTGGCGACGATGAGCCACAGCGACGGAATCCCCTTGTGCGCCAGGAACATCACCGGCACCGTCGTGACGAGCAGCAGCTCGATGATGCGGGGCTTGGTGAGCGCGAGGTATGCCGCTGCCTTGCTTCTGCGTCCCGGGGCCGGGGCCGGGGACGCAGAGATCCGGGCTGTCGGATCGAGTGCGGTCACGGCGTCCTTCGGGTGGTACTGGTGCTTCCGGGCCCCGTCAGTCTATCCCGGCTGGGGAGGCGCCCACGGGCGGGACTGGATGCGACGCAGGTCACCCACGGGACTAGTCTCGGATCGTTGTCATGCGCCGCCTGTGCAGCTCAGTGTGAGGAGAACCGATCCGTGCCCACCACCACCCGATCCGCGAAGTCCCAGCCCCTGAGGAAGCGCAGCAGTGCATTGCCCCGACCGGTGGCCAGGAAGGCCGGCTGGAGCGACCTCGACGTCCGCGCCGTGGACACCGTCCGCATTCTCGCCGCCGACGCCGTCCAGAAGGTGGGCAACGGTCACCCGGGCACCGCGATGAGCCTCGCGCCCGCCGCCTACCTGCTCTTCCAGAACGTCATGACCCACGACCCGGGCGACGCGTCATGGCTCGGTCGTGACCGGTTCGTCCTCTCCGCGGGGCACTCGAGCCTCACCCAGTACATCCAGCTCTACCTGTCCGGCTACGGCCTCGAGCTCAAGGACCTCCAGGCCCTGCGCACGTGGGGCTCGCTCACCCCCGGCCACCCCGAGGTCCACCACACGCGGGGCGTCGAGATCACCACCGGCCCGCTCGGCTCGGGCCTCGCCTCCGCGGTCGGCATGGCCATGGCACAGCGGCGCCAGCGCGGCCTGCTCGACCCCGACGCGGCCGCCGGCGAGAGCCCCTTCGACCACCACATCTGGGTCATCGCCTCCGACGGCGACCTCATGGAGGGCGTGTCCGCCGAGGCCAGCTCGCTGGCCGGCCACCAGGAGCTCGGCAACCTCACGGTCATCTACGACGCCAACCAGATCTCCATCGAGGACCAGACCAACATCTCGTTCTCCGAGGACGTGGCCGCTCGCTACGCCGCCTACGGGTGGGACGTCGTCGACGTCGACTGGCGCGGCAACGGTGACGGCGCGACCTATGTCGAGAACGTCGACGCCCTCTTCACGGCCCTCCAGAAGTCCAAGAAGGCCAAGCGTCCCACCCTCGTCCGCCTCCACACGATCATCGCGTGGCCCGCCCCCACCAAGCAGGACACCGGCAAGTCCCACGGTTCGGCGCTCGGCGATGCCGAGATCGCGGCCACCAAGGAGCTGCTCGGCTTCGACCCCACGAAGACGTTCGAGGTCGACCGGGCCGTGCTCGCCCACGCCCGCCAGGTCGTGGCCCGGGGCAAGGCCGCCCACAAGGCCTGGGACAAGACGTATGCCGCGTGGCGCAAGGCCAATGCCGACCGTGCCGCCCTGCTCGACCGGCTCGTCGACGGCAAGCTCCCCGAGGGGCTCGACGACGCCCTGCCGGTCTTCCCCGCGGACATGGACAAGGGGATGGCCACCCGCGCCGCCTCGGGCAAGGTCCTCACCGCACTGGCAGGCGTCATGCCCGAGCTCTGGGGTGGCTCCGCCGACTTGGCCGAGTCGAACAACACGACGATGGAGGGCGAGCCGTCCTTCATCCCCAAGGCCAAGCAGACCCGCGACTGGAAGGGCGGCCCCTATGGGCGCACCCTCCACTTCGGCATCCGCGAGAACGGCATGGGGATGATCCTCAACGGCATCGCGCTCGAGGGGCTGACCCGGCCGTACGGCGGCACGTTCCTCGTGTTCTCCGACTACATGCGCCCCGCCGTGCGTCTCGCGGCGATCCAGCAGCTGCCGGTCACCTACGTCTGGACGCACGACTCCATCGGCCTCGGCGAGGACGGCCCGACCCACCAGCCGATCGAGCACCTCGCGGCCCTCCGCGCGATCCCGGGTCTGGACGTCGTCCGCCCGGCCGACGCCAACGAGACCGCCGCGGCCTGGGCCCAGGTCCTGCGCAACGGCCGTCCCGCCGGGCTGGCCCTCACCCGCCAGAACCTCCCAGTGCTCGACCGGAAGAAGTACGCGAAGACCACCGGAGTCGCCAAGGGCGCCTATGTCCTCATCGACGGCGGCGCCGACGGCAAGGGCAAGCCCGATGTCATCCTCATCGCCACGGGCTCCGAGGTGTCGATCGCGCTGGAGGCCAGGGAGACCCTGGAGCGCCAGGGGATCCCCACCCGCGTCGTGTCGATGCCGTGCCGCGAGTGGTTCGAGGACGCCGGCAAGGCCTACCAGAACCGCGTGCTGCCGCCCGAGGTCCGCGCTCGCGTCAGCGTCGAGGCCGCCGTCTCGCTCGGCTGGCACGACCTGGTCGGCGACGCCGGCCGCAGCGTCAGCATCGAGCACTTCGGCGCCTCGGCCGACTACAAGACGCTCTACCGCGAGTTCGGCTTCACCCCGGAGGCCGTGGTGAAGGCCGCCAAGGACTCCCTCAAGGACGCCAAGGCGACCGCCCGCAACAGTGCCGCGGCGACCGTCACCCAGACCCGCCCGCGCGCCGAGGTCTCCCCGACCAAGGCCACCGACACCACCACCAAGAACAGCGCTGCGACCAAGAGCGCAGCCAGCAAAGGGAAGTGACCCACGTGACTGAGAACGCAGCACTCAAGGCTCTCGCCGACAACGGCGTCTCCGTCTGGCTCGACGACCTCTCCCGCGAGCGGATCGAGACGGGCAACCTGCAGGAGCTCATCGATGACAAGGGCGTCGTCGGCGTGACCACCAACCCCTCGATCTTCCAGGCCGCCCTGGCCAAGGGAGATCGCTATGACGCCGACCTGCGCAAGTTTGCGGCAGAAGGCAAGACGGTCGACGAGACCGTGTTCGCGCTGACCACCTCGGACGTCCAGAGGGCCTGCGACATCCTTCGCCCGCTGTACGACTCGACCAACGGCGTCGACGGCCGGGTGTCGATCGAGGTCGACCCCCGGCTGGCCCACGAGACGGCCAAGACCGTCGAGCAGGCCAAGGAGCTGTATGCCGCCGTCGACCGTCCCAACGTGCTCATCAAGATCCCGGCCACCGTCGAGGGACTGCCCGCCATCTCGCAGACGCTCGCCGAGGGCATCAGCGTCAACGTCACCCTGATCTTCTCCCTCGACCGCTACCGCGGGGTCATGAACGCCTTCCTCACCGGGCTGGAGCAGGCCCGCGAGAAGGGCAAGGACCTCTCGCAGATCCACTCCGTCGCGTCCTTCTTCGTGTCCCGCGTGGACACCGAGGTGGACAAGCGGCTCGACGCCATCGGCACCGACGAGGCCAAGGCGCTTAAGGGCAAGGCCGCGGTGGCCAACGCCCGCCTGGCCTACCAGGCCTTCGAGGAGGTGTTCGCGACCCCGCGCTGGAAGAACCTGGCCGACGACGGCGCCAACGCCCAGCGCCCGCTGTGGGCCTCGACGGGCGTCAAGGACCCCGCCTACCCCGACACGCTCTACGTCACCGAGCTGGTCGCGCCCCACACGGTCAACACCATGCCCGAGAAGACCCTCGACGCGGTGGCCGACCACGGCGAGATCACCGGCGACACGGTCACCGGCAGGTACCAGGACGCCGGCGGGGTGCTGGACGCCCTCGAAAGCCTCGGCATCTCGTACGCCGACGTGACCGCCCAGCTCGAGCGCGAGGGCGTCGAGAAGTTCGAGGTGTCGTGGGGCGAGCTGCTCGACGAGGCCCAGTCCGACCTCGACCTCGCCCGTGCCGACGTTGAGCAGTCGGGCAAGCAGGCCGACCAGTGAGCTCTCTCGGCGTGGTGGCATCGGGCGCGGCGGCCGATGCCATCGCCACGAAGGTGGCCGACCTCGTCGAGGCCAAGTTCGCGAGCAGGCTCTTCGCCCAGGACGCCACCCTGTGGGGTCCCGAGGCGGAGTCGGAGTCGGCGATCCGGCTGTCCTGGGTCAACCTCCCCCGGTCCTCCCGACCCCTGCTGGGTGAGATCGCCGCGCTGCGCGAACAGCTGCGCGGTGAAGGCGTCGACCGGGTCGTCCTGTGCGGCATGGGTGGTTCCTCACTGGCCCCCGAGGTCATCTGCGCGACGGCAGGGGTGGACCTCGTCGTCCTCGACTCCTCCCAGCCCGACATGGTTCGCGCGGCGATCACCGACCTCGAGCGGACCGTCGTGGTCGTCTCCAGCAAGTCGGGCTCGACCGTGGAGACGGACTCGCAGCGGCGCGCCTTCCAGGCGGCGTTCACCGAGCTCGGCATCGACCCCACGGCTCGCATCGTGGTCGTCACCGACCCCGGCAGCCCCCTCGACGAGGAGTCGCGGGCCGGTGGCTACCGAGTCGTCAACGCCGACCCCAACGTCGGTGGCCGCTACTCGGCCCTGACCGCCTTCGGCCTGGTCCCCTCCGGGCTGGCCGGCGCCGACCTCGAGGCACTGCTGGACGACGCCGAGGCCGTCGCGGACGTGCTGAGCGCGGACGACGACGCCAACCCCGGCCTGCGCCTCGCCGCGGCGATGGCGGGCACCGACCCCCTGCGCGACAAGCTCGTCATCGTCGACGAGGGGTCCGGCATCGTCGGGTTCGCCGACTGGGCCGAGCAGCTGATCGCCGAGAGCACCGGCAAGCAGGGCACCGGCATCCTGCCGGTCGTCGTGGCGGGCGACTCCGACCGCGAGGTGGCCCGGCCGGCGGCGGACGTCACCGTCGCCCGGCTCGTCAGCGACTCCGACGACGACCTCGTCCTCGGCGCAGACCCCGACGGTGGCGCGGACGCCAGCCGCTCCGAGGTCGCCGTCAGCGGACCGCTCGGTGCGCAGCTCCTGCTGTGGGAGGTCGCCACGGCCGCCGCCGGCCGCCTGCTCGGGATCAACCCGTTCGACCAGCCCGACGTCGAGAGCGCCAAGAAGGCGGCGCGCGCGTTGCTGGACAAGGGAGTCGGCGACTCCGGGGCGCCTGCGGCCACCGACGGCGCCGTGGAGATCCGTGCACTGGGCGGCGACTGGCTCGGCGGGGCAGGCACGGTCGCCGAGGCCGTCACCGCCCTGTTCGCCCAGCTCGACCCGGAGCACGGCTACGTCGCCGTGATGGCCTACCTGGACCGGCTCACGGACGCGGCCCTCGCGGACGTGCGGCCCGGGCTCGCGCGGCATACCGGACGTCCCACGACCTTCGGCTGGGGACCTCGGTTCCTGCACTCGACCGGTCAGTTCCACAAGGGCGGGCCGGCCACGGGCGTCTACCTGCAGATCACGACGGCCCCGCACCAGGACCTGGCGATCCCGGGGCGCGAGTTCACCTTCGGTGACTTCATCGCCTCCCAGGCCGCTGGCGACGCCCAGGTGCTCGCCGAGCACGGTCGTCCCGTCCTGCAGCTGCACCTCACCGACCACGACGCGGGTCTGGCGCAGGTCACCAAGGCGCTGGCAGACCTGTCCCCCACGGAAGGCGACGCATGAGTCCGACGCGGGTGACGCAGGACCACAACCCCCTGCGCGATCCACGCGACAAGCGGCTCCCCCGGATCGCCGGCCCCTGCGGCCTGGTGCTCTTCGGGGTGACCGGCGACCTGGCCCGCAAGAAGCTCATGCCGGCCATCTACGACCTGGCCAACCGCGGGCTGCTCCCACCGGGCTTCTCGCTGGTGGGATTCGCCCGTCGCGACTGGGCCGACCAGGACTTCGGCAAGATCGTCTACGACGCGGTCAAGCAGTACGCCCGCACGCCCTTTCGCGAGAGTGTGTGGCGCAACCTGGCCGAGGGATTCCGTTTCGTGCCAGGCACGTTCGACGACCCGACCTCGTTCGACCTGCTCGCCGAGACGGTCAAGAGCCTCGAGCAGGAGCGCGGCACCGGCGGCAACATCGCGTTCTACCTCTCGATCCCGCCGTCCTCGTTCTCCGTCGTCTGCGAGCAGCTCGAACGGTCGGGGCTGAGCAAGCCCGAGGCGAACGCGTGGCGTCGCGTCGTCATCGAGAAGCCCTTCGGCCACGACCTGAAGAGCGCCCGCGAGCTCAACGACATCGTCGAGGGCGTCTTCCCGCCGGACGCGGTCTTCCGCATCGACCACTACCTGGGCAAGGAGACGGTCCAGAACCTGCTGGCACTGCGTTTCGCCAACCAGATGTTCGAGCCGGTCTGGAACGCCAACTACGTCGACCACGTGCAGATCACCATGGCCGAGGACATCGGTATCGGTGGCCGGGCCGGGTACTACGACGGCATCGGCGCGGCCCGCGACGTGATCCAGAACCACCTCCTGCAGCTCCTCGCGCTGACCGCGATGGAGGAGCCGGTCTCCTTCGCCGCGGAGCACCTGCGCGCCGAGAAGGAGAAGGTCCTGTCCGCCGTGCGGCACCCCAAGGACCTCGGCAAGTCCACCGCCCGCGGCCAGTACGCCGCCGGCTGGCAGGGCGGCGAGCAAGTGATCGGCTACCTCGAGGAGGACGGCGTCGCCAAGGACTCGCGCACCGAGACGTATGCCGCGATGAAGCTCGAGATCGACTCGCGCCGGTGGGCGGGCGTCCCGTTCTACCTGCGGACGGGCAAGCGGCTCGGCAAGCGGGTGACCGAGATCGCCGTCGTCTTCAAGAAGGCGCCCCACCTGCCGTTCAACGACACCGCGACCGAGGAGCTCGGCCAGAACGCCATCGTCATCCGGGTCCAGCCCGACGAGGGCATCACCATGCGCTTCGGCGCCAAGGTGCCAGGCGCGCAGATGGAGGTGCGCGACGTGACGATGGACTTCGGCTACGGCCGCGCCTTCACCGAGTCCAGCCCCGAGGCCTACGAGCGCCTCATCCTGGACGTGCTGCTCGGGGACCCGCCGCTCTTCCCCCGGCACGAGGAGGTCGAGCTCTCCTGGGAGATCCTCGACCCGGTCGAGGCCTACTGGGCCAAGCAGCGGACCAAGGTCGAGCCCTACGTGGCCGGCGGATGGGGCCCGGCCGCCGCCGACGAGATGATGCACCGCGATGGCCGCGTCTGGAGGATGCCTTGATCGTCGACCTGCCCAGCACGACCACCGTGGCGATCAGCAAGAAGCTGGTCGCGCTGCGCCAGGACACCGGGGCGATGGCGCTGGGACGCGTCCTCACCCTGCTCATCGTCGTCGACGAGCAGGATGCCGAGGAGGCGATCCAGGCCGCCAACGACGCCAGCCGTCAGCACCCCTGCCGGATCATCGCCGTGGTCATCGGCAACAAGCGTGGTCAGTCACGCATCGACGCCCAGATCCGCGTCGGTGGGGACGCCGGGGCCAGTGAGGTCGTGGTGCTCCGGCTCTACGGCGCCCTCACCGAACACGGCCGCAGCGTGGTGATCCCGTTGCTCCTGCCCGACTCCCCCGTGGTTGCGTGGTGGCCGACCGATGCCCCCACCCACCTGGCCCAGGACCCGATCGGCTCGATGGCACAGCGTCGCATCACCGACGCCGCCGAGTCGAAGCATCCCCGAGCCGAGCTCCAGGGACGAGCAGGCACCTACACGCGGGGAGACACCGACCTCGCCTGGACCCGCATCACCCTGTGGCGGGGGCTGCTCGCGGCCGCCATGGACCAGCCACCCTTCGAGCCGGTCACGGAGGCCACGGTCACCGGCGGCTCGGACTCCCCGTCGACCGACCTGTTGGCCGCCTGGCTCGCCCAGGCGCTCCGCTGCCCGGTGCGGCGGGCTCGTTCGCGATCCGGGACCGGCATGGTCAGTGTCCGGCTGGAGCGGCGCAGTGGCGCGATCGACCTGGTGCGACCCGACGGAGCCATCGCCACGCTCAGCCAGCCCGGCCAACCGGTCCGGCGGATCTCGCTGGCTCGCCGGGCGACCGCCGAGTGCCTGGCCGACGAGCTGCGCCGACTCGACCCCGACGAGATCTACGAGGAGGCGATCCGCAGCGGGCTCGCGCGGATCGGCACCAAGACGGTGACCGCCAGCGAGGCTGTGCGCGAGGGCGACGCGCCCTCGGTCAAGGAGTCCGAGCGCCAGGCGCGCAGGCTCGCCCGGGCCAGTGCGAAGACGGCCAGCTCGGAGATGGTCCAGGCGCCGGCTCCCCCTGCCGCGGCGGCCACCGCCGACGTCAAGAAGGCCGCCGCTCGCAAGCTCGCCAAGGCCACGTCGACCGGCACCGCCGCCCAGCGCAAGGCAGCGAAGGCATGACCGCCCCCCTGGTGGTCGTCCACCCCGACAAGCAGTCGGTCGCCGACTCCGGGGCCGCTCGCCTCGTCACCACGCTGCTCGACCTGCAGGCGGCCGGGCGGGAGCCTCACGTGTCGCTGACCGGAGGCTCGCTCGGCTCCGCGATCATCGCCTCGATCCTCGAGGCGCCGGCACACTCGGCGGTGGACTGGTCGAGGGTCTCGGTGTGGTGGGGAGACGAGCGCTACCTGCCTGCCGGGGACGCCGACCGCAACGACACCCAGAATGACGCGGCCGGCCTCGACCGGCTGGGTCTCGACGCGGCCAGGGTGCACCGGGTCGCCGGACCCGACGCCAGTGACTCCGCGGAGGACAGCGCGCAGCAGTATGCCGCGGCGGTCCGTGGCAGCGGCGGGGACGCGTTCGACGTGATGATCCTGGGCGTCGGCCCCGACGGCCACGTCGCCTCGCTCTTCCCCGGCCATCCCGCGCAGCTCACCACCGACGCGATCGCCGTGGCGGTGCACGACTCGCCCAAGCCCCCGCCGGACCGGGTCTCGCTGACCTTCGAGTGCCTCAGCCGTTCCGACCGGGTCTGGTTCCTCGTCGCCGGAGCGGACAAGGCGCAAGCGGTGCGCGACGGCGTCGAGGGGGCCGGCCCCGAGCGTTCCAGTGCGGCGCAGGTGCACGGCCTCCGCGAGACGGTCTGGCTCGTCGACGCCGAGTCAGCCGCCGACCTGGCTACTGGATGAGCTTGCGCTCCCGCAGCGTGGCCAGGGCCTCGTCGAGGATGGCCTTGCCGTCGGCGTCGGAGCGACGCTCCTTCACGTAGGCGAGGTGGGTCTTGTAGGGCTCGACCTTCGGCGGGGCCGGCGGGTTCGCCTCGTCCTGGCCCGCGGGGAACCCGCAGCGCGGGCAGTCCCAGGTCTCGGGGACGGCCAGGCCGGGCTCCTCCGCGAAGCTCGGACGCGTCTGGTGGCCGTTGGCGCACCAGTACGACACGAAGACACGCGGCGCGGCATCACCGCGTTCGGCCTCGCCCATCGGGCCGGCGCCGACTCGGCTGCCTCGGATTGCGTTGCCACCTGCCATGTGCGGAAGGTCCTTGTCTGGTGAGGAGGAGTCTGGTCAGGGAGGGTGAGTCAGGAACGGGCTGTCAGTGTGCCGTCAGGCGGTCGTGCGGTGACTCAGGCGGAGAACCGGTCGATGAGACCGATGCCCACGATGCAGGCGAACCACACGATGCCGACGGCCACGGTGAAGCGGTCGAGGTTGCGCTCGGCCACTGAGGAGGAACCCAGCGACGTGGACATGCCGCCACCGAACATGTCCGACAGTCCACCACCCTTGCCCTTGTGGAGCAGGATCAGCAGCGTCAGGAACAGACCACCGACGACCAGCAGGACCTGCAGGCCAATGCGTACGGCTTCCACGGAGCACCCATCTCGAGTCGACGTCAGTTTGTCGCTGCCCGTTCAGGCAGCAAGAGTCAGGATACCTGCTGGCCGCTCAGGCGGTGGCCAGGTGGTGCCGGTAGCGGCAGATCGAGGCGAACTCGGCGGGGTCGATCGACGCGCCGCCCACGAGTGCGCCGTCGACGTCCTCCTGCGCCATGATGGCCGCGACGTTGCCGGCCTTGACCGATCCGCCGTACAGCACCCGGACCGCGTCGGCCAGGTCGCCCGAGTAGAGCTCGGCCAGCTTGGTGCGGATCGCCGAGCAGACCTCCTGGGCATCCTGCGGCGTGGCCACCTCGCCGGTGCCGATGGCCCAGACGGGTTCGTAGGCGATGACGATCGCCTTGGCCTGCTCGGCCGTGACGTCGGCGAGGCCCGCCTCGAGCTGCGTGAGGACGTGCTCGACGTAGGTGCCCTCCTGGCGCACCTCGAGGGGCTCGCCGACGCAGAAGATCGGTGTCAGGCCGTGCCGGTAGGCCGCCTTGACCTTCGCGTTGACGTCGTCGTCGGACTCCTGGTGGTACTCCCGCCGCTCGCTGTGTCCGGCCAGCACGTAGGTGCAGCCAAGCTTGGCCAGGAAGGCACCGGAGACCTCGCCGGTGTACGCCCCCGCATCGTGTTTCGAGAGGTCCTGCGCGCCGAACACGAGCTCGAGCCGGTCCCCGTCGATGAGGGTCTGCACGGACCGCAGGTCGGTGAACGGCGGCAGCACCGCCACCTCGACCGCGCCGAAGTCGTGCCGGCCGTCGCGCAGGGTCCAGTCGAGCTTCTGGACCAGGTGGGTGGCCTGCAGGTGGTCGAGGTTCATCTTCCAGTTGCCCGCCATGAGGGGCGTGCGTCCGGGGGTCTTCGGTGCCATCAGCGGGTGGTCTCCTCGTCGAGCACGGTCAGGCCGGGCAGCTCCTTGCCCTCGAGATACTCCAGGCTCGCTCCGCCACCGGTGGAGATGTGGCCGAACTGGTCGTCCTCGAAACCGAGCTGGCGCACCGCCGCGGCGGAGTCGCCGCCACCGATGACGGTGAATGCGCCGTCCTCGGTGAGCTCGACGATGGCCTTCGCGACGGCTGCCGTGCCCGCGGCATACGGCTCCATCTCGAACGCACCCATCGGGCCGTTCCAGAACACCGTCCTGCAGTCCTTGAGCTTCTCGGCGAACAGCACGCCGGACTCGGGCCCGATGTCGAGCCCCATCCGGTCGGCGGGGATGGCCCCGGCGGGGACCACCTCGCGCTCGGCGTCCGCGGAGAACTCCGAGGCGGCCACGATGTCGACGGGCAGGACGATCTCGACGCCCCGCTCCTTGGCCTGCTCCAGGTAGCCCTTGACCTGCTCGAGCTGGTCGGCCTCGAGGAGGCTCTTGCCGACCTCGTAGTCCTGCGCCGCCAGGAACGTGAAGACCATGCCGCCACCGATGAGCAGGCGGTCGGCCGTCCGGAGCAGGTTGTCGATGACGCCGAGCTTGTCCGAGACCTTCGCACCGCCCAGCACCACGGCATAGGGGCGCTCCGGGTCCTCGGTCAGGCGCCGCAGGACGCCGACCTCGGTCTCGACGAGCCCGCCGACGGCGGACGGCAGCAGGCGCGCCACGTCGTAGACGCTGGCCTGCTTGCGGTGCACGACCCCGAACCCGTCGGAGACGAACACGTCGGCCAACGCCGCGAGCTGGCGGGCGAACTCGGCACGCTCCTCGTCGGACTTGGCGGTCTCCCCCGGGTTGAACCGGAGGTTCTCCAGCAGCACGACGTCGCCGTCCTGGGCGGCCTCGACCGCGGCCCTGGCGCTCTCCCCCACCGTGTCGGTGGCGAAGGTGACGTCCCGGCCGAGCAGCTCGCCGAGCCGGGTGGCGACCGGGGCCAGGGAGTACTTCGCCTCCGGCGCACCCTTGGGCCGGCCGAGGTGGGCGCACACGACGACGCGGGCACCCGCGTCGGACAGTGCCTTGATCGTGGGCACGGACGCACGGATGCGGCCGTCGTCGGTGATCGTCCTGCGGCCTGCGTCGTCATAGTCCAGCGGCACGTTGAGGTCTGACCGGACGAGGACGCGCTTGCCGCGCAGGTCGCCCAGCTCGGAGATCGAGTGCACGGAGGTCAGAGCGTCTGGCCGACGAGGACGACCAGGTCGGCGAGGCGGTTGGAGTAGCCCCACTCGTTGTCGTACCAGCCGACGACCTTGACCTGGTTGCCGATGACCTTGGTCAGGCCCGCGTCGAAGATGCAGGAGGCCGGGTCGGTCTCGATGTCCTTGGACACGATGGGGTCCTCGGTGTAGACGAGGACGCCCTTGAGTGGACCCTCGGCAGCGGCCTTGACCGCGGCGTTGACCTCGTCGGCCGTCGTCTCGCGGCCGGCTTCGAAGGTGAGGTCGGTGGCCGAGCCGGTCGGGACGGGGACGCGCAGCGCGTAGCCGTCGAGCTTGCCCTTGAGCTCGGGGAGCACGAGGCCGATCGCCTTGGCCGCGCCCGTCGAGGTGGGCACGATGTTGAGGGCGGCGGCGCGAGCGCGGCGCAGGTCCTTGTGCGGCGCGTCCTGCAGGTTCTGGTCCTGGGTGTAGGCGTGGATCGTCGTCATCAGGCCCTTGACGATGCCGAACTCGTCGTTCATCACCTTGGCCATCGGGCCGAGGCAGTTCGTCGTGCAGGACGCGTTGGAGATGATGGTGTGCTTGGCCGCGTCGTACTGGTCGTCGTTGACGCCCATGACGATGGTGATGTCCTCGTTGGACGCGGGCGCGGAGATGATGACCTTCTTCGCGCCGCCGTCGATGTGCGCCTTGGCCTTGGTCGCGTCCGTGAAGAAGCCGGTGGACTCCACCACGATGTCGGCGCCCACGGAAGCCCAGTCGATCTTGGCCGGGTCGCGCTCCTCGAACACCCGGAAGGTCTTGCCGCCGGCGGTGATCGACGTGTCGTCGTAGGTCACCTCACCGGGGAAGCGGCCGAGGATCGAGTCGTACTTGAGCAGGTGGGCCAGCGTCTTGTTGTCCATCAGGTCGTTGGTGGCCACGACCTCGATGTCGGCTCCCGACGCCTCGATGGCGCGGAAGAAGTTGCGGCCGATGCGGCCGAAGCCGTTGATACCTACGCGAACAGTCACGATGCCAAGTCCTTCTCAGAGGGGGACGGTATGCCGCGTGGCGCGGCACGGATTTGCTCGGCCCCGAGCCTATCGAGCAGGTCCAGCGGGAGCCACGGCGGTCCGGCGTACGGGCCGGTAACCTCGCGCGCCCGAGCCGGGCACGGCGGCATACCGGAGTCGGTCAGAAGTCTCCGCCGAACAGGTCGCGCGTGTAGACCTTGTCGGCCACGGGTTCCAGCTCGGCCACCATCCGGTTGGCCACGATCACGTCGGACAGCTCGGTGAACTCGGCGAGGTCACGGATGACCCGTGAGCCGAAGAAGTGGTCATCGGCCAGCGCGGGCTCGTAGACCACGATCTCCACGCCCTTGGCCTTGATGCGCTTCATGATCCCCTGCACGCTGCTCGACCGGAAGTTGTCGGAGCCCGACTTCATGATCAGCCGGTGGATGCCGACGATGCGGGGGTTGCGACGCAGGATGTCGGTCGCCACGAAGTCCTTGCGGGTCGTGTTCGCCGTGACGATCGCCTCGATGAGCGACTGCGGCACGTTCTGGTAGTTGGCCAGCAGCTGCTTGGTGTCCTTGGGCAGGCAGTACCCGCCGTAGCCGAACGACGGGTTGTTGTAGCCGGGACCGATCCGGGGGTCGAGGCCGACGCCCTCGATGATCTGGCGCGGGTCGAGGCCGTGGGTCACGGCGAAGGTGTCGAGCTCGTTGAAGAACGCGACACGCATCGCGAGGTAGGTGTTGGCGAACAGCTTGACGGCCTCGGCCTCGGTGCTGTCGGTCAGGAGCACGGGGACGTCGGGTTCCTCGGAGCCCTCGCGCAGCAGGTCGGCGAACGCCTGCCCGCGGTCGCTGCGCTCCCCGACGACGATCCGGGACGGGTGCAGGCTGTCCCAGAGGGCCTTGCCCTCCCGGAGGAACTCCGGGCTGAACAGCAGGTTGTCGGTGCCGAGTCGCTCGGACAGCCCCTTGGTGAAGCCGACAGGGACCGTGGACTTCACCACCATCACCGCGGTCGGGTTGGCGGCCACCACGTCGGCGGCGACCTTCTCCACCGTGGAGGTGTCGAAGTAGTTGGTCACCGGGTCGTAGTCGGTCGGCGTCGCGATGATGACGAACTCCGCACCCGCGTAGGCCGTCGCGGGGTCCGTCGTGAAGGTCAGCGTCAGCGCGTGGTGGGCCAGGAAGGTCTCGATCTCGGCGTCCGCGATGGGGCTGCGCCCCGAGCTCAGCAGGTCGACGCGGGCCGCGTCGATGTCGAGGGCGACGACCTCGTGTCGCTGGCCGAGCAGGACTGCCATGGAGAGTCCGACGTAGCCCGTGCCGACCACGGCGATCCGTGTCATGCGCTCAGGCGTCCAGCATGTCGGGCGTGAGGTTGGCCTCGGTCCCGGGGATCCCGAGGTCCTGGGCCCGCTTGTCGGCCATCGCGAGCAGGCGCCGGATGCGCCCCGCCACGGCGTCCTTGGTCATCGGGGGCTGGGCGAGCTGGCCGAGCTCCTCCAGGGACGCCTGCTTGTGCTCCAGGCGAAGCGCGCCGGCCTCCTTGAGGTGGTCCGGGATCTCGTCGCCGAGGATCTCCATGGCGCGGTGCACCCTGGCACCCGCCGCGACGGCGGCCCGCGCCGAGCGCCGCAGGTTGGCGTCGTCGAAGTTGGCCAGCCGGTTGGCCGTGGCCCGGACCTCACGGCGCATCCGGCGCTCCTCCCACGCCATGACCGCGTCGTGGGCACCGAGCCGGGTCAGCATCGCCCCGATGGCATCGCCGTCGCGGATGACGACCCGGTCGACCCCACGCACCTCACGCGCCTTTGCCTGGATGCCGAGGCGGCGGGCCGCTCCGACGAGGGCCAGGGCGGCCTCGGGTCCGGGGCAGGTGACCTCGAGGGCCGAGGAACGTCCGGGCTCCGTGAGTGAGCCGTGCGCGATGAAGGCGCCGCGCCAGGCCGCCTCGGCATCGCAGGCCGAGGCGCTGACCACCTTGGGCGGAAGCCCGCGGACGGGGCGTCCCCGGGCGTCGATCAGACCGGTCTGGCGGGCCAGGGCCTCGCCGTCCTGGACCACCCGGACGACGTAGCGGCTGCCCTTGCGCAGACCGCCGGCCGCCAGGACCAGGACCTCGGACGGGTGACCGTAGAGGTCGCTGATGTTCTTGCGCAGGCGCCGGGCGGCGTTGGCCGTGTCGAGCTCGGCCTCGACGACGATCCGCCCACCCACGATGTGCAGACCGCCGGCGAAACGCAGCGTGGCGGCCACCTCCGACTTGCGGCAACAGGGTTTCGTGACGTCGAGCCTGCTGAGCTCGTCCTTGACCCGCGCCGTCATAGCCATTGGTTCATCCTGCCATCTCGCGATCCTGAACTGTGGGCTCCGGTCCCATGCTCTGCTGCCTCCCCCGCCGCGCCGGGGCCCCCAGGGCACCGGCGTGGTCTCGCCTCCGACTCAACCATGGTCGCTGCGCGCCATGTCCGTTCTCAGCCGAAAAGGTCACGGTATGCCGCGGCCAGCCGGAGCGAGTCATGGTGCCCCGGTGCGCCGCGTTGCGCCACTGGGGCGAGGACGAGCTCCGCCCCGAGCCGTGCGGCCACCGTGCGCAATCCTGCCTCATCGTCGACGGCGCTGGGGTCGGCCAGGACCGCGTCCAGCCTCATCCGGGGCGCGTGGTCCACCAGGGACTCCAGCTGGCGGGCCGCCGTGAAGCCGGCCGTCTCGCCGGAGTGCTCGAGGTTGAGCGTCAGCAGCCGCTTGGCCGTCGTGTCGTGCAGCGCGTCCCGCAGGGCCGGCACCATGAGGTGGGGCATCACGGAGGTGAACCACGACCCGGGCCCGAGGATCACCCAGTCGGCCTCACGCACTGCCGCCACCGTCGCCGGGGCCGCCGGTGGGTCGGCCGGCTCGAGGGCGATGCTGAGCACGGTCCCCTTGGTCGTGGCGATCGCCACCTGCCCCCGCAGCGTCGACAGCGCGTCCGCGTCCAGGGGGTCCAGGCCACGCACCCGTGCGGTGATCTCCAGGGGCACGGCGGCCATGGGCAGGACGCGTCCCCGCGCGTTGAGCAGGCGGCCGACCAGGTCCAGGCCGGTGACCGGGTCGTGGTGCAGGTCCCACAGGGCGGTGATGAGGAGGTTGCCGAGGGCGTGACCACCCAGCTGGCCGTCGCCGCGGAACCGGTGCTGCAGGACGTCACGCCACGTGTGGCCCCACTCGGTGTCGTCACACAGCGCGGTGAGGGCCATCCGCAGGTCGCCCGGCGGCAGCACGTCGAACTCGTCGCGGAGCCGGCCGGAGGACCCGCCGTTGTCGGCGACCGTGACGACGGCCGTGATGTCGTCGCAGACCAGCTTGAGCGCCTCCAGCGATGCGGCGAGACCGTGTCCACCACCGAGGGCGACGACCGCGGGCCCGGTCACCGGGCGCTCACTCCTGCCCCAGGTCGCGGTGGACGACGAACGTCGCCACGTCGTCGGTGGTCAGGCGGGACCGCAGGGCCTCGGCCACGGCCACGGAGCGGTGCTTGCCACCGGTGCAGCCCACCGCCAGCGTGACGTAGCGCCGTCCCTCGCGGATGTAGCCCTGGGTCACCGGGTCCATCAGCGCGACCACCCGGTCGACGAACTCGGGCGCCCCCTGCTGGGCCATCACGAACTCGGCCACTGGCGCGTCCTGGCCGGTGAAGTTGCGCAGCTCCGGGATCCAGAAGGGGTTCGGCAGGAACCGCATGTCGAACACGAAGTCGGCGTCGAGGGGCACCCCGTACTTGAAGCCGAACGACATCACGGCGATGCGCACCTTGGGGCCACTGTCGCCGGAGAAGACCGGGTGGACCTTCTTGGCGAGCTGGTGGACGTTCAGGCCGGAGGTGTCGATGACGACGTCGGCGTGGGCCCGCAGGTCCGCCAGCATGGCGCGCTCCCGGGCGATGCCGTCGAGCAGCCTCCCGTCGCCCTGGAGGGGGTGCGGTCGCCGCACGGACTCGAACCGGCGCACGATCGCCTCGTCCGTGGCGTCCAGGAAGACGAGGTTGGGCCGCCAGCCGCGCTCGCGGAGCTCGTCGAGGGCCGTCTGGAGGTGGTCGAAGAACCCGCGGGCGCGCACGTCCACGACAGCGGCCAGTCGCGGCAGACCGGCCCGCCGCGGCGCCTCGTTGGCGAGGTCGGCCAACGAGACCAGCAGGTGCGGCGGGAGGTTGTCGACGACGTACCAGCCGGAGTCCTCGAGCACGTTGGCGGTCGTCGAACGCCCGGCCCCGCTCATGCCGGTCACGATCACCAGCTCGGCAGGGTCGAGCCCCTCGCCACCGTCGGCGTCCTGGTCGGTCATCCCTGCCCCGTCTCCTCGCTCATCGCGCTCAGTCACCGTCGAGGACCTCTCCGGTCATCAGGTTGACGGCGGGTGCGGCGGTGTCTGCAGTGGCCAACTCTGCCGCAATCGTGGCCGCCAGCGCAGGTCCGATGCCGGAAACCTCCTGCAGCTCCTCCGCAGTGGCGGCGCGGATCCTCTTGACCGAGCCGAAATGTCGCAGCAGGGCCTTGCGCCGCGTCTCCCCCAGACCGGGGACGCCGTCGAGGACGCTGGTGGTCATCGCCTTGGACCGGCGCTGCCGGTGGAAGGTGATCGCAAAGCGGTGCGCCTCGTCGCGGACCCGCTGCAGGAGGTAGAGGCCCTCGCTGGTCCGCGGCAGGATCACCGGGTGGTCCTGGCCGGGCACCCAGACCTCCTCGAGCCGCTTGGCGAGCCCGACGACGGCGACGTCGTCGATGCCCAGCGCGGTCAGGGCGGCCTGCGCGGCGTTGACCTGCGGCAGGCCACCGTCGACCACCACGAGCTGCGGCGGGTAGGCGAACTTCTTGGGCCTGCCGGTGTCGGGGTCGATCCGGTCGGGACCGGTCTCGGGATCCAGGCCGAGCTCGACATCGGTGGCCTGGTCGCGCTCCTCGAGGTAGCGCTGGAACCGCCGGGTGAGCACCTCGTTCATCGCCGCCGTGTCGTCCACCTGCTCGCCACGGATCACGAACCGGCGGTACTCGGACTTGCGGGCGAGCCCGTCCTCGAAGACGACCATCGACCCGACGACCTGGGAGCCCTGGATGTGGCTGATGTCGTAGCACTCGACGCGCAGCGGCGCATCGGCCAGGTCGAGGGTCGACTGCAGCTCCTGCAGGGCCTGGCTGCGCGCCGTGAGGTCTCCTGCGCGGGCGAGCTTGTGCCTGGCCAGCGACTGCATGGCGTTGCGGTGCACCGTCTCGAGCAGGGTGCGCTTGTCGCCGCGTTGCGGCACCCGCAGGTCCACCCCCGAGCCGCGCAGTGACCCCAGCCAGGTCGAGACGGCCTCCGGGTCCTCCGGCAGCACCGGCACCAGCACCTCACGGGGCACGCTGTCCCCCGACTCGCCTCCGTAGACCTGCTGGAGGAGGTGGCCGACGATCTCGGGGACGGTCTCGTCGTCCATCTCGGCGACCCAGCCACGCTGCCCGCGCACCCGCCCGCCACGGACGTGGAACACCTGGACGGCGACCTCGAGCCCGTCGTGCTCGAGCGCGAAGACGTCGGCGTCGGTGCCGTCGCCCAGGACGATGGCGGACTTCTCCAGTGCCTTGCCCAGCGCCACCAGGTCGTCGCGCATGCGGGCCGCCTGCTCGAACTCCAGGGACTTCGACGCCGCCGCCATGTCGCGCTCGAGCCGCTTGACGAACCGCGTCGTGTTGCCGGCCATGAAGTCGCAGAAGTCCTCCGCGATGGCGCGGTGCTCCTGCGCACTCACCCTGCCCACACACGGCGCCGAGCACTTGTCGATGTACCCCAGCAGGCACGGACGGCCCACCTGGCCGGCCCGCTTGAACACCCCCGAGGAACAGGTGCGCACCGGGAAGACCCGCAGCAGCAGGTCCAGCGTCTCGCGGATGGCCCAGGCGTGGGCGTAGGGCCCGAAGTAGCGGGTGCCCTTGCGCTTGGCCCCGCGCATCACCTGCGCCCGCGGGAACTCCTCCCCGAGGGTCACCGCGAGGTAGGGGTAGGACTTGTCGTCGCGGTACTTGACGTTGAACCGCGGGTCGAACTCCTTGATCCAGGAGTACTCCAGCTGCAGCGCCTCGACCTCCGTCGAGACCACCGTCCACTCGACGCTCGCAGCGGTCGTGACCATCGTGGCGGTGCGCGGGTGCAGCGCGGCAATGTCCTGGAAGTACGAGGACAGGCGCGGCCGCAAGGACTTGGCCTTGCCGACGTAGATCACGCGCCGGGCGGCGTCCCGGAACCGGTACACGCCCGGGTCGACGGGGATCTCCCCCGGCGCCGGACGGTAGGTCGACGGGTCAGCCACGACTCCACTCTATGGAGGGCGGCTGACGGTGCGCCGCGCGGGAGTCGAGGTATGCCGCGTGGCGCCCACGCGGCATACCTCACCCGGGGTCGCGCCCCGGTCGCTCGCCGTCGTGAGGAGCCTCAGGCGATCGAGATCCCGTCGCCGTTGACCGTGACGGTCTTCTCGGGGAGCGGCATGGTGGCAGGCCCCTGCCTGACCGCGCCGGTGGTGATGTCGAACTGGCTTCCGTGGCAGGCACAGTTGATGGTGCCGTTGGCGACCTCGGCCACGATGCACGACTGGTGGGTGCACACGGCACTGAAGGCCTTGAAGTCGCCCGACGTGGGCTGGGTGACCACGACCTTCTGGTCGGCGAAGATCTTGCCGCCGCCCACAGGGATGGTTGCCTTGGAGATCGCGGCCTTGACGGCGCTCGTCGCAGCGTCCTTCGCCGAGCTGGCTGCGCTGCTCGCGGCGTTGCCGGCGGCGGTGCAGCCGGCCAGGACCGTGGCACCGACACCGGCGAGGCCGACGGAGGTCAGCACGGTGCGGCGGGAGGGTCCGGTCGTGGGGTGGCCTTCGGTGGAGCGTTGTTGGGGGGTGGTCATGCGCGCGCCTTTCGGTGGAGGTGCCTTGGCCAGGGACTGCCCGGTGGCCCCAGGATGCCTGCCGGACCTGGGTATGACGTGTAACGCTGACATGACGTTCACGCGTTCCGCGTGGGACGCCGGTAACGACATAGACACAGGCTTGCCGCAGGTGCCTGTTTTCGAGGGCGGAACGGTCTACTGTGCGAATGCTCGCGGCAAACGCGGGCCATCGGGCCCCCAGCTCGTAGAACATTGTCTCAGGAGGAAACGTGCCTCAGCGTTCCGTGGTAGCCGCTGGCGCCTCGCTGCTCGTGGCTTCGCTCGCACTGTCGGGTTGTGGGACCCGTGGTGGGAGTGGCAGCACCAGCAGCGGCGGCGGCGGCAAGGTCGCCAAGATCGGCGTCATCGCCCCCCTCTCGGGTGACCTGTCCGCCCTCGGCAAGGGTATTCAGCACTCGGTCGAGCTTGCGGTCAAGCAGGCCAACGACAGCAACGCCATCCCCGGGTGGAAGCTCCAGGTGGAGCCCGTTGACGACGAGGCCAAGGCCGACGTCGGCAAGAACGCCGCCACCAAGCTGGCGGCAGACGACCAGGTCGTCGGCGTGGTCGGCAACCTCAACTCGAGCGTGAGCCAGCAGACCCAGCCGGTCTTCGCGGCCGCGAACATCACGCAGGTCTCGCCGGCGAACACCAACCCCACGCTCACCCGTGGTGCCGACCTCAAGGCGCGTCCGTACAAGACGTACTTCCGTACCTGCACCAACGACATCGTCCAGGGTGGCTTCGCAGCGAAGTTCCTGCTCGACAACCACATCACCAAGGTTGCGACCATCCACGACAAGAAGACCTACGGGCAGGGCCTGGTGAACTACTTCACCGACGCCTTCAAGAAGGGCGGCGGCACCATCGTCGCGGCCGAGACGATCAACCCCGACGAGTCGAACTACGCGCCGGTCGTCTCCAAGGTCGCTCCCTCCAAGCCGCAGGCGGTCTTCTACGGTGGCGAGTACCCCCAGGCAGGCCCCCTGTCCAAGCAGATGAAGGCCGGTGGCCTCGCGGTTCCGCTCATGGGTGGTGACGGCATCTTCGACCCGAAGTACATCGAGCTCGCGGGTGGCGCCTCGGCCAACGGTGACCTCGCGACCTCGGTCGGCGCACCGACCGACAGCACCGAGGCGGGCAAGACCTTCCTCGCCGCGTACGACAAGGAGAAGTACGCCGAGCCGTCTGCCGCCTACGGTGGTTACTCCTACGACGCCGCCAACGCCATCATCGACGCCCTGAAGATCTCCCTCAAGGGCGCCACGGACGCGAAGAGCGCCCGTCAGGCGACGGTGGATGCCATGTCGAAGGTCTCCTTCACGGGCGTCACCGGCACGGTGAAGTTCGATGAGTTCGGCGACACCCTCGCCAAGGTCATCACCGGCTACAAGGTCGACAGTGGCAAGTGGGTCGCCGTCAAGACGGAGACCCTCAGCTGACGCTGGACTGATCCAAGAAATCAGCATCAAGCAGGGGCGGGCGGATGCCCGTCCCTGCTTGAATGTGGCAGCAGCTTTCGACACGGAGAGGTGGCCGGAAAGAGCGATGACTGAGTTCCTGCAACAGATCGTGAACGGCCTGACGCTGGGGTCGTTGTACGCCCTCATTGCCGTCGGGTACACCGTGGTCTACGGCATCGTCCAGCTGATCAACTTCGCCCATGGCGAGGTCTTCATGATCGGTGCGTTCGGTGCCCTGGCCACGTGGACGGTGCTCTTCAAGGGCAGCTCCTCCTTGTGGGTCCTGCCGCTGATGGTCATCGGCGCCATGGTTGCCTCCGTGCTCACGGCGGTCCTCATGGAGCGGATCGCCTACCGGCCCCTGCGCAATGCGCCACGCCTCGCACCGCTCATCACGGCCATCGGCATCTCGGTCTTCCTCCAGGAGGCGATCCGGCTGTTCTACCCCGGCGCCAAGAGCAAGCTCCCCTTCCCCGAGATCGACGTCGTCACCGGCTCGGCTCTCAACATCGGGGGCCTGACCATCCAGCGCGCCGCGGTCTTCACCGTCGGGGCGCTTCTCATGTGTGCGGCCTTGCTCTGGTACTTCGTCAACCGCACGAAGTTCGGGCAGGGCATGCAGGCGGTCTCCCAGGACCCCGACACGGCCCAGCTGATGGGCATCAACGTCAACCTCATCATCGTGATCGCGTTCGCCGTGGGTGCAGCGCTGGCCGCGATCGCCGGGGTGGCCCAGGGGCTGCTGAACTCGAACATCGACTTCCGGATGGGCTTCCTCGCCGGACTCAAGGCCTTCACCGCGGCCGTCCTCGGCGGCATCGGGAACATCCAGGGCGCCGTCGTCGGGGGCCTGGCGCTCGGGATCGTCGAGTCCATGGCGACCCAGTTCATCCCCGGCCAGTTCGGCGGTTCGGCCTGGAAGGACGTGTGGGCGTTCGCGCTCCTCATCGCCGTCCTGGTCTTCCGCCCACAAGGCCTCCTCGGCGCCAGGGTGGTGGACCGGGCATGAGCACCGAGACGCCGGTCGTCGTCGACCAGGAGCAGCCGAAGACCCCACTCCTCGAACGGTTCCCGGGGCGCGGGAGCGCAGTCGCGTGGCCGCTCACCCTGGCCGGGATCGTCGTGACCGTGGCTGGGTGCTTCCTGTCCTGGAGCTACTCGAGCGACGTGCTCGGGGACCTCTCCATCAACTTCTACCCGGGCGGCGTGCAGAACTGCATGATTCTCCTGGCGCTCGTGACGCTCGTGTTCCTGCTCGCCCACCGGGGCCCGCTGACCAGGCTCGGGAGCTGGGTCGACACGGCCGCGGCCGTGCGTGTGCTCGGCCTCGGAGCCCTGGGCTACATGACCCTCGCACTGGTCCTCATCGCCGTCCAGGCCGGAGGGTTGATCAACATCAACCCCGGCGGGTGGGTCTCGTGGCTGGGCAGCCTGGCCATGGCCGCGGGCGGCCTCATGCTCGTGTCCGAGCCACACAAGGACCCGCTCTTCGCCAAGACGTCGTCCTGGGTCGAGATCAGCACGATCATCGTGATGATGGCGCTGGTCCTGTTCGGGGCCGCGTACGCCCTGGGCATCGCCGACGGCGGCAGCTTCGTGCTCTTCCTGGTCCTGCTCGCGGCGGTCGCGTTCGCCCTCGCGAAGTCCGGGGTGTTCACCTGGATCGGGATCATCGCGCAGAAGAACCGCCAGGTGCTCATGCTCGGTGCGTTCGTCGTGGCGTTCCTGTTCCCCTTCACCCAGGGTGGCTCCGACGAGAACATGTCGATCGCCACGCAGGTGCTGATCTTCGCCGCCACCGCGCTGGGCCTCAACATCGTCGTGGGCCTGGCCGGCCTGCTCGACCTCGGGTACATCGCCTTCCTCGGCGCCGGCGCCTACGTGGGTGCCTCGTTGTCGACCTCCACGTTCGCCCAGATCGGGTGGAAGCCGCCGTTCATCGTCGTCGTGGTGGTCGGTGCCCTGTTCTCGGCGACGCTCGGCCTCATCATCGGCTCGCCGACCCTGCGCGTCTCGGGCGACTACCTGGCCATCGTGACGCTGGCCTTCGGTGAGATCTTCCGCCTCACCATGGGCAACCTGGACGGCAACAACGGTCCGGACCTCACCAACGGGCCCAACGGCATCCCCGCGATCCCCGACCTCAAGCTCGGCTCGTTCGACTTCGGGCAGCCACACGTCGTCCTGGGCATCACCCTCGGTCGGTTCGCGAACTACTACTTCCTGCTGCTCGTGCTCGCCGCCGTCATCATCACCATCTTCTCGCGCCTCAACAACAGCCGCATCGGCCGTGGCTGGGTCGCCATCCGTGAGGACGAGAAGGCGGCCGAGGCGATGGGCGTCAACGTGTTCGGCCTCAAGCTGTTCGCCTTCGCCGGTGGGGCGTTCCTCGCCGGCATGGCCGGGACCGTCAAGGCGCACCACGACGTGTCGGTCAGCCCTGACCAGTACGTCTTCCTGGAGTCGGCCTTCCTGCTCGCCGCCATCGTGCTCGGCGGCATGGGCACCGTCGCCGGTGTCCTCGTCGGTGCCACGATCCTCAAGCTGCTCCCCGAGAAGCTGCGGTTCGTCGCCGACTACCGACTGCTTATCTTCGGCCTCCTGCTGGTCCTGATGATGCGCTTCCGTCCCGAGGGCCTGGTCGCGAGCCAACGGCGCAAGCTGGAGTTCCACGAAGAGGACGAGGGGCTGGCTGAACGCATCGAGGAAGTCCATCTCGAGGAGCAGGGAGCCACGGCATGACCGTCACCGACACCACCACACCCGTCGCCGCGGCATCGCACGGAGCCCCCATCCTGCAGGCCCGGGGCGTCACGATGCGCTTCGGCGGCCTCACCGCGGTCAAGGACGTCGACATGACCGTCAACGAGGGCGAGATCGTCGGTCTGATCGGCCCCAACGGCGCCGGCAAGACGACCTTCTTCAACTGCCTGACGGGCCTCTACAAGCCGACCGAGGGCGAGGTGACGTTGATGGGATCGGTGATCCCGCCGCGTCCCCGCGCCGTCGTCATCGCGGGTATGGCGCGCACGTTCCAGAACATCCGCCTGTTCGCCAACATGACTGCGCTCGAGAACGTCATGGTGGGCCGGTACTGCCGCACGAGCTCGATGGCCCTCACCTCGATCCTGCGCGGACCCAAGTTCCGCAGGGAGGAGGCCGAGACCCGGGCACGGGCCCAGGAGCTGCTGGACTTCGTGGGTCTCGGCAAGTCCGCCGAGCACCTCGCGCGCAACATGCCGTACGGCGACCAGCGTCGGCTCGAGATCGCCCGCGCCCTGGCCACGGACCCCAAGCTCATCCTGCTCGACGAGCCGACAGCCGGGATGAACCCGCAGGAGACCCGGCAGGCCAGCGACCTGATCTTCAAGATCAGGGACAGTGGCCTGGCGGTCGTCGTCATCGAGCACGACATGCGGTTCATCTTCAACCTCTGCGACCGCGTGCTGTGCCTGGTGCGCGGCGAGGTGCTCGTCGAGGGCACCCCCGCCGAGGTCCAGTCGGACCCTCGGGTCATCGAGGCCTACATCGGGGGCGGAGACGACGACGAGAGTGACGAGAGTGACGAGTCGTCCGATCTGGGCCCCGCCACGACCACGGAGGTGTCCGAGTGAGCGCCATGCTGGAGGTCAAGGACCTCGTCGTCTCGTACGGCAAGATCAAGGCCGTCAAGGGCATCACCTTCTCGGTCCAGGAGGGCGAGGTGGTCACCCTGATCGGCACGAACGGCGCCGGCAAGACGACCACGCTGCGGACCATCTCGGGTCTGCTGCGCCCGACGAGCGGCTCGATCCGCTTCCAGGGCAAGCGGATCGACGACATGGCGGCACACTCGATCGTCTCGCTCGGGCTCGCCCACTCCCCCGAAGGACGCCGGATCTTCCCGCGCCTGACGGTCGAGCAGAACCTCATGCTGGGGGCCTTCTCGCGGCGCGACGGCGACGTCAAGAAGGACCTCAAGGCCGCCTACGACCTGTTCCCTATCCTGGGCGAGCGCAGCAACCAGCCGGCTGGCACCTTCTCCGGTGGTGAGCAGCAGATGCTCGCGATGGGCCGGGCCATGATGAGCCGCCCCAAGCTGCTCATGCTCGACGAGCCGTCCATGGGCCTGTCCCCCATCATGATGAAGCGCATCATGACCACGGTGACCACGCTCAAGCAGCAGGGCACCACCATCCTGCTCGTGGAGCAGAACGCCCAGGCCGCGCTCAACCGGGCCAACCAGGGGTACGTCCTCGAGGTGGGAAAGATCGTCCTCTCCGGGACCGGCAAGGAGCTGCTCGCCAGCGACGACGTCCGCAAGGCCTATCTCGGCGAGGACTGACCCACGGAGTGCTCCATGACGCGTGTCGCGTGAGCACCGACTGCGAAGGGCCCCGGAGCTGATCCGGGGCCCTTCGCAGCTCACGGGGTGCGCTTGGTGGCCTTCTTCGCGGTCACCGCGGTGGCCTTCGTCGCCGGCACCGTGGCGGCCTTCCGAGCGGTCACCTTGGTCGCCGTCTTCTTCCTGGTGGCCGCCGCGGCAGCGGTGCGCTTGGCGCCGGTGGCACGCTGCGGCGTGCGAGCACTGCGGGCCAGGATCGGCGCGAGGAACTGGCCCGTGTAGCTGTCCTCGACCTGCGCGACCTGCTCGGGGGTCCCCTCGGCGACCACCCGACCACCGCCGTTGCCGCCCTCTGGACCCATGTCGACGATCCAGTCGGCGTTCTTGATGACGTCGAGGTTGTGCTCGATGACGATCACCGTGTTGCCCTTGTCGACCAGGCCCTGGAGGACCATCAGGAGCTTGCGGATGTCCTCGAAGTGCAGCCCGGTCGTGGGCTCGTCGAGGACGTAGATGGTGCGTCCGGTCGACCGCTTCTGCAGCTCGGCGGCGAGCTTGACGCGTTGCGCCTCGCCACCCGAGAGGGTGGGTGCGGGCTGACCGAGCCGGACGTAGCCGAGGCCGACCTCGTTGAGCGTCTTCATGTGCCGGGCGATCCCCGGGACCGCCGCGAAGAAGTCGGCGGCCTCCTCGATCGGCATGTCGAGGACGTCGGCGATGGTCTTGCCCTTGAAGTGGACTTCGAGCGTCTCGCGGTTGTAGCGGGCCCCGTGGCACACCTCGCAGGGCACGTAGACGTCGGGGAGGAAGTTCATCTCGATCTTGATCGTGCCGTCACCCGAGCAGGCGTCGCAGCGCCCGCCCTTGACGTTGAACGAGAACCTACCGGGCTGGTAACCGCGGATCTTGGCCTCGGTCGTGGTCGCGAACAGCTTGCGGATGGCGTCGAAAACCCCTGTGTAGGTGGCGGGGTTGGAGCGCGGGGTGCGACCGATGGGGCTCTGGTCGACGTGGACGACCTTGTCGAGGTTGTCGAGCCCCTTGACGGTCTTGTGACGCCCCGGCACGTGGCGCGCGCCGTTGAGCTTGTTGGCCAGGACGTTGTAGAGGATGTCGTTGACCAAGGTGGACTTGCCCGACCCGGAGACTCCCGTGACCGCGACGAGGTTGCCGAGCGGGAACGACACGTCCACCCCGTGCAGGTTGTGCTCGCGGGCACCGACGACCGTGACCTGGCGGCCCTTCTCCTGGGGCCGGCGCAGCGTCGGGGTCGGGATCTCGAGGCGTCCGGAGAGGTACTTGCCGGTGATCGAGTCGGGGTGCTCCAGCAGGCCCTGCACCGGTCCGGAGTGCACCACGACACCGCCGTGCTCCCCCGCGCCCGGGCCGATGTCGACGACCCAGTCGGCCGTGGCGATGGTGTCCTCGTCGTGCTCGACGACGATGAGCGTGTTGCCGAGGTCGCGCAGCCGGGTCAGCGTCTCGATGAGCCGGTGGTTGTCACGCTGGTGCAGTCCGATGCTCGGCTCGTCGAGGACGTACAGCACGCCGACCAGGCCGGAGCCGATCTGCGTCGCGAGCCGGATGCGCTGGGCCTCGCCGCCGGACAGGGTGCCGGCCGGCCGGTCGAGCGAGAGGTAGTCGAGCCCGACGTCGAGCAGGAACCCCAGCCGCGCGTCGATCTCCTTGATCACCCGCTCGGCGATCTGGCGCTCGCGCGCGGTGAAGTCGACCTCCTTGAGGAACTTGGCGCAGTCCGCGATGGCGAGGGCGCAGATGGCGGAGATGCTCCGTCCGCCGATGTGCACCGCGAGCGACTCGGGCTTCAGCCGGGCCCCGCCGCACGCCGGGCAGGGCACCTCCCGCATGAACCCCTCGTAGCGCTCCCGGCTCCAGTCCGAGTCGGTCTCCGAGTGCCGGCGCTTGACGAACGGGACGACGCCCTCGAAGCCGGTGGTGTAGGAGCGCTCGCGGCCGTAGCGGTTCTTGTAGCGGACGTGGACCTTGTAGTTCTGGCCGTGGAGCAGCGCCTCCTTGGCACGCTCGGGCAGCGCCTTCCACGGGGTGTCCATGGTGAACTTGAGGTCCTGGCCCAGGGCGGTCATGACCCGCTGGAAGTACTCGGCCGAGCCGCTCGTCGAGGCCCAGGGCGCAATCGCCCCCTCGGCCAGGGTGAGGTCCTCGTCGGGGACCAGCAGCTCGGGGTCGACCTCGAGCTCTGTCCCGAGACCGGTGCACTTGGGACAGGCGCCGAACGGGCTGTTGAAGGAGAACGAGCGAGGCTCGATCTCGTCCATCGACAACGGGTGGTCGTTGGGGCAGGCCATCCGCTCCGAGAACCGGCGCTCGCGCTCCGGGTCCTGGGGGTCCTTGTCGACGAACTCGACGACGAGCACGCCACCAGCCAGACCCAGGGCGGTCTCGACCGAGTCCGTCAGGCGGCGCTTGGCGCCCGTGTCGTCGCCCTTGGCGACCAGGCGGTCCACCACGACGTCGATGGTGTGCTTGACCTGCTTCTCGAGCTTGGGCGGCTCGGTGAGGCTCACCACCTCGCCGTCGACCCGCGCCCGCGAGAACCCCTTGCTCTGCAGCTCGGCGAACAGGTCGACGTACTCGCCCTTGCGCGCCCGCACGACGGGGGCCAGCACCTGGAACCGCGTCTTCTCCGGCAGCTCGAGCAGCCGGTCGACGATCTGCTGCGGGCTCTGCCTGGTGATCGGCTCCCCGCACACGGGGCAGTGCGGGCGCCCGGCACGGGCGAAGAGCAGCCGGAGGTAGTCGTAGACCTCGGTGATCGTGCCCACCGTCGACCGCGGGTTGCGGTTGGTGGACTTCTGGTCGATCGAGACCGCCGGTGAGAGCCCCTCGATGAAGTCGACGTCGGGCTTGTCCATCTGGCCGAGGAACTGGCGCGCGTAGGCGGACAGGGACTCGACGTAGCGGCGCTGGCCCTCCGCGAAGATGGTGTCGAAGGCCAGCGACGACTTGCCGGAGCCCGACAGACCGGTGAAGACGATCATGGAGTCACGGGGCAGCTCGACGGAGACGTCCTTGAGGTTGTGCTCACGGGCTCCGCGGACGATGAGCTGGTCGTGCTGGTGGCGGCGGGTCGGCACGGCTGAAGTCACGGGCTCCATGGTAGGTGTCCGCACCGACAACCCCCGCCCCACCCACGGGCCGCGGCAGCTACCGTGACGACTGTGGCCGAGCCAAGGGGACACACAGGGCGCGTCGTGGGACCCGTCCGAGCCGTCGTGCTGGCCATGCTGCTGACCCTGGCGGTCAGCACCGGCTGCACCTCCCCGGCGAAGCCCGCCAGCACGGGCGGGGCGCTCGCGGCGGCTCCGCTGGCCTGGGAGCGCCTCAGCCTCCCGGACGGCCTCAGCGCCGTGACCCTCGCCACGCAGGGAGACCAGGTCCTGGTCGGGGCCTACGCCACGGGCCGCCCTCACCCGCGGCTGCTGCGGGGCAGGGACCCTGCGAGCCTGCGCCCGGTCCCGCTGTCGCCACGGTCTCCGTACGCGTTCGAGGCCAGGTGGTTCTCCCTGGCAGTCCACGGCAGCGTCGTGGAGGCCGTGGGAGGAGCCCGGGGAGGGGCCCACGGCAACTACCGCTGGTCCACGTGGTCGGGCACGAGCAGTGGGCTGGCCGAGCAGGAGCAGCCCTTCGGGGTGTTCGGCAGCTGGGGAGCCGGCGACCTCGTCGGCATCGCCTTCGCCGGCTCCGAACCCGTCGTGCTCGGTGCGTGGCAGAGCGACCGCACCGGCCTCGACATCGCCACCTGGCTGCGCACCGGCGCCCGGTGGAGGCGACAGTCCTCCACCGGCACGGCACTGGGCAGCACGTCGCACGAGCTCGTCTCCGCCGGAGCCATCGCCGGTGACGGGTCCGGGCTGATCCTGTCCGGCTCGGTGACCCGGCTCCAGCCCGGCGCCATCCGGGTCGACCCCGCCGTCTGGACCACGACGGCCGCGGGCGCCCCGTGGTCGCGGGTCGACCTGCCCCGGCAGCCGGGCACCGCCCCCAGCGAGGCCCACGCGGCCACCTGCAGCCCGGCCCGGTGCCTCGTCGTGGGAGCCGTCGGGGGCCGCCTGTGCGCGTGGGAGCTGCACGGCACCAGCGCGCGCCGGCTGGCCGGCATACCGACTCCCACCCTCCCGGACAACGGGCGCGCCCTCGCCCCCCTTGCCTTGGGCGACCGTGACCTCGTCATGGTGCCCGTGCAGGGCGGAAGCCAGCTGCTCACCCGGCGTGGGGAGACCTGGTCGACGCGAGCAGGCCCGCCGACCGGCGAGCCGGTCTCGTGGGTGGCCCACGGACAGGAGGTCTGGCTCGTGACGCGCGACAGCGCGGGCGTCGGCACCCTCTGGCGGACGCGCCCCTGAACCCTGCCCCTGAACCCGGCCCTGAACCCTGCCCCTGGGCCCCGGAACGAATACGCTCACGCCATGACGACGCCGATCGAGGAGTATGCCGTCCTCGGGGACACCGAGACCGCCGCCCTCGTGAGCCGTGCGGGGTCGATCGACTGGCTGTGCCTGCCGCGCTTCGACTCGTCCGCCTGCTTCGCCGCGCTGCTCGGCACGCCCGACCACGGCCGCTGGCTCCTGGGTCCTGTGGGGCAGACCACGAGCACCCGCAAGTACGTCGAGAACTCGTTCGTGCTGGAGACGATCCACGAGACCGACACCGGCGCGGTGAAGGTGCTCGACCTGATGCCGCTCGGCGACGGACGGGCCGACATCGTCCGCAGCGTGCAGGGCCTGCACGGAACGGTCACCATGCAGCACGAGTGGGTGGTCCGCTTCGACTACGGCAAGGTGCGACCGTGGGTCTCGCACAGCACGGGCCACCGCCTCGACGGCGACGTGATCACCGCTGTCGCGGGGCCGGACATGCTCGTGCTGCGCGGCAGCCGGCTCCCCCGCGCCCGCGGCGGGCGCCACGTCGACGAGTTCGAGGTCGAGGCCGGGCAGACCTACACCTTCTCGACGACCTGGTTCCCCTCCTACGAGCAGGTCCCACCGCCCCTGGACATCGACTCGAGGATCGCCGAGACCATCAGGGCCTCGAACGAGTGGGCGGCGCAGTGCGACTACGAGGGCCCCTACCGCGAGCTCGTCATGAGGTCGCTGCTGACCCTGCGCGCGATGACCCACTCGCGCTTCGGGGGGATCGTGGCGGCGCCGACGACGAGCCTGCCCGAGGACTTCGGCGGCGAGCGCAACTGGGACTACCGCTACTGCTGGCTGCGCGACGCCTCCCTCACCCTGGAGGCGCTGCTGGCGTCGGGCTACGTCGACGAGGCCAGGCTCTGGCGCAACTGGCTGCTGCGCGCCGTCGCCGGCGACCCCGAGGACCTGCAGATCATGTACACCATCAACGGGTCTCGTCGCCTTCCCGAGCGCACCCTCGACCACCTGCCCGGGTATGCCGGGTCGGCCCCCGTCCGGATCGGGAACGGTGCCGTCGACCAGCGGCAGTCCGACGTCCTCGGCGAGGTCATGATCGCGCTCGACGAAGCCCGCGCGAAGGGACTCGAGGTGTCGACCCAGTCGTGGTCGATGCAGCGCGCCCTGGTCCAGAACCTGGCCCGTCACTGGCAGGAGCCGGACAACGGGCTGTGGGAGATCCGCGGTCCGCTGCGCCACTTCACGCACTCACGCGTCATGGTGTGGGCGGCGTTCGACCGGGCGGTCCGAGGAGTCGAGAAGTGGGGCCTCGACGGTCCCGTCGAGCGGTGGCGGGACCTACGGGACCAGGTCCGCGACGAGATCCTCAGCAAGGGCTTCAATGCCGAGCGCAACACCTTCACCCAGCACTACGACACCACCGAGGTCGATGCCTCGCTGCTGCTCATCCCCCTCGTCGGGTTCCTCCCGCCCGATGACCCGCGGGTCATCGGCACGGTCGCGGCCATCGAGGCGGACCTGATGCGCGGCGGCTTCCTGCTGCGCTACCGCACCGAGACCGGCGTGGACGGACTCGCGGGCGACGAGCACCCGTTCCTGGCCTGCTCATGGTGGCTGGTGAGTGCGTATGCCGTCTGCGGCCAGGTCGAGAAGGCCCGGGAGCTGATGGACCGGTTGGTGCTGCTGTTCAACGACGTGGGCCTCATCTCCGAGGAGTACGACCCCCATGGCGGGCGGATGGTGGGAAACTTCCCGCAGGCGTTCTCCCACCTCACCTTCATCGGCGCGGCCCACGCGCTCGCCGAGGCCGAACGGAAAGGCGCCGCAACCCCCGGAGGAGAGCTGCCGTGACCGAGGACGCCGGCAAGGCCGGAGCTGGATCAGGCGGTGCCCCGAGACCGCGTCCCGGCCTCGATGCGGACCTCAGGGCGGTGGCACGGCATACCGAGCTGCTGGTGGACCACGCCACCCACCTGACCGACGTCCGGGCGCCGTCGCTGTGCGAGGGCTGGAGCCGCGCCCACGTCCTGAGCCACGTGGCCCGGAACGCGGACGCGATCCGGCGACTGGCCGAGTGGGCGCTCGACGGACAGCCCCGGGAGATGTACCCGGGTGGCACCGCGGCGCGCGACGCCGAGATCGAGGAGGGCGCCCTGCGGGCCGGGCCGGCCTCGGCCGGCGACCACCGACCCGCTGGCGTCTTCGCCGATGACCTGCGCAGTACCGCGGCCGCGCTCGCCCCGCCGCTGGCAGCCCTCGGCGGTCCGCTCGCCGTCGACGAGGTCGAGATGCGCGGGGGCATGAAGATCTCGCCGCGGGCACTGCCGTTCATGCGGCTTCGCGAGGTCGTCTACCACCACGTCGACCTCGACGACGGGTTCTCCTTCACCGATGTCGAGCCCGAGGTGCTGCACCGCTTCATCGACGACGCCGTGTCGAGACTGCGGACGGGCAGCCACCCGCCGGACCTCGACCTGCGGACCCAGGAGGGCGACCGGTGGGTGGTCGGCGAGCCGACGACCGAGGTCCGGGGCTCGCGTGCCGGCGTGCTGCTCTGGCTGGCCAGGCGGATCGACACCGGGGTCAGCGCGACGGGCGACCTGCCACAGCTCCCCCGCGGCGCCTAGGGCGACGTCGGCGCCTAAGGCGACGTTACCGACGCACCGGTGATCCCGGCTCGCCGTGCGATCGCGACGGCCGCGAGGGCCGAGTGGACCTTGAGCTTGTGCAGGATGCTCTGGACATGGGTGCGCACGGTGTTCGGCGACACGTGCAGCAGGGTCCCGATCTCGGTGCGGCTCATGCCCTCCACCAGGCAACCGAGCACCTCGAGCTCGCGCCCGGTCAGCTCGTGGATCCCCTGGGCGTGCTCCACGGCCGTGCGCTGACCGCGCGACAGGGCCACGAGCACCCCCGCCAGCAGACCTGCCGGGATCCGCGTCTCCCCCCGCGCGACACCGCGGATGGCGTCGACGAGCGACTCGGCAGTCTCGTTCTTGGTGACCCAGCCGCGCACCCCCAGCTGGACGGCCTCGACGATCTGGTCCCCTGCTGCCGCGCCGGTTGCGACGACGATACCCATGCTGGGCTTGGTGGCCAGCGCCTCCCTCGCGACGGCGAGGCCGTCCTCACCGGCGAGGTCGAGGTCGAGCACGAGGACGTCGCACTCGACCTCTTGGAGGCGCCGCAGGGCCTGGGAGACGGTGGTTGCCGTACCCTCCACGGCGATGTCCGGGTAGTCCCCCAGGCAGATGGCCAAGGCGTCCACGAAGACCTGGTGGTCATCCACGAGCACGACGCGCACGGGGGCTGGCATGGCCCCACGCTGGCGTACCGGCAGAGCGGACAAAACCGGCCCGTGCCGGAGATCGTCCTACGTCAAAAGGGTGACGGGACTAGGCCGTTCTGCCGGACGCTTGGCCGCACGGGCGCACGGCGCCTCAGCGCAGGTGGGCCGGCCAGGACTCCTGCGAGCCGTGCGCCGACATCAGCGCCGCCGCCTGGAGCCTGGAGTGCACTCCGAGCTTGGTCAGCAGGTTCTGGACGTGGGTGCGCGCGGTGCTGCGTTGCACTCCGAGCGAGGTCGCCATCTCCTCAGTGGTCTGACCGTCCATGATGCAGCGCATCACCTGCCACTCCCGGTCGGTCAGGAACTGCAGCGCCCACAACGGGTCGTCGGTCGACTTCTGCGGACGCAGGGCCCGCTGCAACAGGGACGGCTCCACCGCGAGCTGGCCACGGACGGCGCGGTCCAGCATCTCGACGATCTCGACGATCGGCTTCTCCTTGCCGACGTACCCCGACGCGCCCTCGGCGATCGCCCGGCCGACGATCGAGTGGTCGGCCTCGGCCGAGAGCATCACGACCTTGGTCTCGGGCGAGATCTCGCGGATGACGTGGATGGCCGACACCGAGGTGCCACCCGGGAAGTTGACGTCCAGCAGGCAGACGTCGGGTCGGTGCATCGCCACCGCGCTGACTCCCTCCTCGGGAGTGCCCGCCAGGGCGACCACCTCGTGTCCACGAGCCCCGAGCGCGAGACCGAGGGCCTCGAGCAGCAACAGGTGGTCGTCGCAGACGACGATCCTCATGACGCCACCAGCCCGAGCTCGACCTGGGCGAGGCAGATCTCACCGACGGTGCCACCGCCATGGGCCGGGTGCAGGGTGAACGAGCCGTGGCAGGCAGCCACCATGGCCCGGGTGGTGGTCAGGCCCAGCGACGTCCGCGCGGTGACCTTGCCCAGGCCCGGTCCGTCGTCGGTGACCAGGAGGTGGGCGCCCTTGTGGTCGGCATAGGCGTCGACGTGCACGTGTCCGCCGTCGCCGGCCGCACGGACGGCGTTGTCGAGCACGCACGCCAAGGCGCGGCTCAAGGCCACCGGTCGGGCCCAGGCATCCAGCGCCCCGACCGAGTCGATCGTGATCTCACAGTTCGCCGTGGCACGTGCGCGAGCCACCGCGCGGGTCGCCACTGCCACCACGTCCGTGGAGGTGACGTCGTCGGCCGCAGCCTCGCTGAGGCTCGACTCGACCAGTTCGGCGAGCCAACGCGCCTGTCCCGCGATACCGTCCATCTTGCGACCGACGTCACCGCCCTCGGTGCCGGCGAGCAGCAGGATCGCCGCCAGCGGCTGTCGCAGGTCGTGCAGCAGCGCTCGTACGGTGTCGATCTCGCCGCCAGCGACTGGGCGCTGGCGTTCTTCAAGAATTGCAGCCATGTGTATGTCCCTCACAACCCCGCAGACCGGAGACCAGCACCCCCTGTGAGGTCTCCTTGTGGTTCCGCGACTCGTCAACGGTATGAGTTCAAAAAGACGGGCAGCAATAGTCATTAGGGACTAGGTGACCTTCCCAATACATGTCGGTTGCGTGCTCTCGCCACGCGATGCGTCCCGTCCCCTGCGACCGCCGCGGCGCCAGAGGCGAGGATCGGCCCCGCCGGGGGGTCACTAGAGTCGCCAACCATGGTGGCGAAGCGAACTCCGGCACGACCGCTGCTCCTCGTGCTCACCGCCATCATCTCGGTGCAGTTCGGGGGCGCACTGGCCGCCACCCTGGTCCCCCAGATCGGCGCCGGAGGGTCCGTCACGCTCCGTCTCCTGTTCGCCACGGGCATCCTCTGGGCGATCGCTCGTCCTCGGGTGCGCGGGCACAGCCGCGCGGCTTGGCTGACCGTGCTCGCGTTCGGCTGCGCCCTCGGACTGATGAACCTCGCGTTCTACGCCTCGCTGGCACACCTGCACATCGGCGTCGCGGTGACCGTGGAGTTCCTCGGCCCGCTCACGCTGGCGACAGTCCTGTCCCGCCGGCCGCGAGACCTCGCGGCCGTGGGTGCGGCCGCTGTGGGGGTGCTGCTCATCTCCCAGGCTCTCAACACGCCGCTCGCCCACCTGGAGTGGACCGGGCTGGGGCTGGCCGCGCTCGCGGGAGCCTGCTGGGCGGCCTACATCCTCGCCAGTGGTCGAGCGGGCCGCGAGTTCCCCCAGCTCGAGGGACTTGCGCTCGCGATGGCCGTCGCCTTCGTCGTGACCCTGCCGTTCGGCGTCTCGAGCGCCCCCTCCTGGTCCACCGAGTCGGTGGCCAAGGGGCTGGGCATTGCCGTCCTGTCCTCCGTGCTCCCCTACTCGCTCGAGCTAGCCGCCCTGCGACACCTGAGCCCCGGAGTCTTCGGCATCCTGCTCAGCCTCGAGCCGGCGGCGGCTGCTCTGGCCGGCCTGGTCGTGCTCGGCCAACGCCTGACGCCCCTGCAGCTGACCGGGATGGGCCTCGTCGTGCTGGCCAGCACGCTGGTGATGGGCGCAGGCCAGCCCAAGGACCCTGCCGCGTCAGGAGGGTGAGAGCCGCTCGCGCTCGTCCCTGCGCGACTTGCGCAGGCTCGCGACCGTCGTGACGCCGAGGATGACGACGATCGCACCGAGCGAGACCGAGATCGGGATGTCGGGGGCGGCGGTCACGTGCTCGCCGCCGTTGATGAACGGCAGCTCGTTCTCGTGCAGCGCGTGCAGCACCAGCTTGACCCCGATGAAGGCGAGCAGGACAGCCAGACCCAGGCTGAGGTAGACGAGCTTCCTGAGCAGGCCGCCGATGAGGAAGTACAGCTGCCGCAGGCCCATCAGGGCGAACAGGTTGGCCGTGAGCACCAGGTAGGGCTCCTTGGTGAGGCCGTAGATCGCTGGGATCGAGTCGAGGGCGAACAGCAGGTCCGTGGTGCCCAGCGCCATGATCACGATGAACATGGGGGTCGCCAGCTTCCGGCCGTCGAGGCGGGTGAACAGCTTCGCGCCGGCGTACTGGTCGGTCGCCGGGAACCGACGCTCGACGAGCTTCATGAAGCGGTTCTCCTCGTAGTCGTCGTCGCTGCCCTCACCCTCCTTGGCGAGCTTGACGGCCGTGTAGATGAGGAAGGCGCCGAAGATGTAGAAGACCCAGGAGAACTGGTTGATCGCGGCGGCGCCGACGGCGATGAAGATGCCCCGCAGGACGATGGCGATGATGATCCCGATCAGCAGGGCCGACTGCTGGAGCTTCTCCGGGACGCCGAACCTGGCCATGATGAGCAGGAAGATGAACAGGTTGTCGACGGACAGTGAGTACTCGGTCAGCCACCCCGCGTAGTACTCGGTCATGAACTTCGCGCCGGCCTGGTCGTGGGTGAACCACCACACGCCGAGGCCGAACACCACCGCCGCGCCGATGTAGAAGGCCAGCGCGACGCTGACCTCCTTCGTCGACGGGACGTGCGGGCGTCGCGCGATGATGACGACGTCGAAGAGGAGGACCGCGGCCATGAGGCCGACGGTGAGGTACCAGACCCAGGTCGGGACCTGCATCTGGGTGGCGGTGGTGGCGACGAACGCGGTCATGGTGGAACCTTCCGGTCACGACGAGGTGGCCGGAGGTCTCTCCCGCCCCAGACAGGTGCGGACCGGCTCCCCGGGTCGGTATGCCGTGCGGCCGAGTGGGCCGTGCGACGAGCGACCGTGATGACGAGGACACCGCTTTGGGGATACTCCCCTCCGATGATCTGGGACCAGTCTCCCAGACTCGACCCGCAAGCCCAACTCGGGCCCGCGGAGCCCGTCAGGCCGGCGCCGGTCGCCGAGACTTCGGCAGCTTGGCGACGATCGTGTCGTAGGAGGCGTCGACCGCCTCGCGGAGCTCGTCGTCGGGGATCGCCCCATCCAGGCGCAGGGTGTTCCACCCGGACCTGCCGATGTAGGCCATGACGGACGCGTCGTCGGGGTACTGCAGGATCCACTCGTCGGCCTCGGCCCGGCTCGGGCCGCACTTGAGCCCGACCGACTCGCTGCCCATGAAGGCGAAGATCTTGTCGCCCACCTTGGCGACGAAGTCACCCTCCCATGGCTGGTCGGCCCAGGCTCCGGGCTTGGCCAGGCAGTGCCGCCGGAGCTCGTCACCCGTCACTTGGTCGCCTCGGACATCTGCCGGAGCTCCTTCTTCAGGTCGCCGATCTCGTCACGCAGCCTGGCGGCCAGCTCGAAGTGCAGGTCTGCCGCTGCCTGGTGCATCTGGGCGGACAGCTCCTGGATCAGGTTGGCCAGGTCGTTGGCCGGAAGGTTGCGCAGGCGGTCTGTGGCCACTCCGGCATCGGCCTGGACGGTCCCTCGGCCGCCGCGGCCACCGCCCTTGCCCCGCGACTGGCTGCGCCCCGAGCCGATCAGGGCCTCGGTGTCGGCGTCCTCGCGCTGGAGCAGGTCGGTGATGTCGGCGATCTTCTTGCGCAGCGGCTGGGGGTCGACCCCCGCTTCGCGGTTGTAGGCGATCTGGATCTCGCGGCGGCGCTGGGTCTCCTCGATGGCCTCCTGCATGGACGGAGTGATCTTGTCGGCGTACATGTGCACCTGACCCGACACGTTGCGCGCGGCGCGCCCGATGGTCTGGATGAGCGACCTGGCCGAGCGCAGGAAGCCTTCCTTGTCGGCGTCGAGGATGCTCACCAGCGAGACCTCCGGGAGGTCCAGGCCCTCGCGCAGCAGGTTGATCCCGACGAGGACGTCGTACTCGCCCATCCGCAGCTCTCGGAGCAGCTCCACGCGTCGAAGAGTGTCCACCTCGCTGTGCAGGTAGCGAACCCGCACGCCCTTGTCGAGGAGGTAGTCGGTGAGGTCCTCGGCCATCTTCTTGGTCAACGTCGTGACCAGGACGCGCTCGTTGACCTTGGTGCGCTCCCCGATCTCGTGGAGCAGGTCGTCGATCTGGCCCTTGGTGGGCTTGAGGATGACCTCGGGGTCGACGAGCCCGGTCGGCCGGATGATCTGCTGGACGACTCCCTCGCTCTGCGCCAGCTCGTAGGGACCCGGTGTGGCCGAGAGGTAGACGGTCTGGTCGATGCGGTCGAGGAACTCCTCCCAGCGCAGCGGGCGGTTGTCCATGGCCGAGGGGAGCCGGAAGCCGTGGTCGACCAGCTGCCGCTTGCGCGACATGTCGCCCTCGTACATGGCACCGATCTGGGGAACCGTGACGTGGGACTCGTCGATGACCAGCAGGAAGTCCTCGGGGAAGTAGTCCAGCAAGGTGTTCGGCGCGGTCCCGCGAGCCCGGCCGTCGATGTGCATGGAGTAGTTCTCGATGCCGGAGCACGAACCGACCTGGCGCATCATCTCGACGTCATAGGTGGTCCGCATCCGCAGCCGCTGGGCCTCGAGCAGCTTGCCCTGCTTCTCGAACGCCGCGAGCTGGTCGGCGAGCTCGAGCTCGATGCCGCGGATGGCCCGCTCCATCCGCTCCGGACCGGCGACGTAGTGCGTCGCCGGGAAGACGTACATCTCCTGCTCCTCGCGCATGATCTCGCCACTGACGGGGTGCAGGGTGTAGATCCGCTCGATCTCGTCGCCGAAGAACTCGATGCGGACCGCGAGTTCCTCGTAGACGGGGATGATCTCGACGGTGTCGCCGCGGACGCGGAACGTCCCCCGGGTGAACGCCAGGTCGTTGCGGGTGTACTGCATCTGGACGAAGCGGCGGAGCAGGTCGTCGCGGTTGACCTCCTGCCCCACCCGCAGGCGGGCCATCCGGTCGACGTACTCCTGTGGTGTGCCGAGACCGTAGATGCAGGACACGGACGCGACGACGATGACGTCGCGACGCGTCAGCAGCGAGTTGGTCGCGCTGTGGCGCAGACGCTCGACCTCGTCGTTGATCGAGGAGTCCTTCTCGATGTAGGTGTCCGTCTGCGGGATGTATGCCTCGGGCTGGTAGTAGTCGTAGTAGGAGACGAAGTACTCGACCGCGTTGTTGGGCAGCAGCTCGCGGAACTCGTTGGCCAGCTGGGCGGCCAGCGTCTTGTTCGGTGCCATCACCAGGGTCGGCCGCTGCACCTGCTCGATCAGCCAGGCCGTCGTCGCCGACTTGCCGGTGCCCGTGGCGCCGAGCAGCACGGTGTTCTTCTCCCCTGCCCTGATCCGGGTGGCGAGCTCGGCGATGGCCGCGGGCTGGTCCCCCGCGGGCGAGAACTCGGAGACGACCTGGAACGGAGCGACCGTGCGCTGCAGGTCTGTCGTGGGACGCATGCCTGCAACGGTAGACCGCGCCCCTGACAGCGCCACCGCCGGAGTGCGCCCCGCCAAGGCACAGAGTCGCAGGGTCACAGAGTCACAGAGTCGCAGGGTCACAGAGTCGCAGAGTCGCAGAGCAGGCTCAGATCCCTTTCAGGGACCCTGTGGTCCCATCACACCATGCCGCTCCACCGCCTTCGGGCCGTCTTGGCCATGACGGTCCTGCTCCCCCTGGCCGCTTGTACCCTCGGCTCAGGCGCGACCCTGCCCACCTCGGGCAGTGCCACCCTTGCGGCGCACCCGAGCAGCGTGGTCAACGAGCCACAGGCCACGGCAGCAGGAGCCCTCCCGCCGGAGCTGCCCGGGGTCGTGGCACCTCGATGTGTCAACGCCACGCCAGGGTGGTTCGAGCGCGAGCTCGCGAGCCCCGGCCAGCGGGTCCAGCTTCCGCGTGGGCGGAGCGCGGTGCAGGCCGATGAACCCGCCGTGCAGGGTTACCTCGACCGGACGTATGCCGCGTGTGGAGAACACCTCGGCGTGCACCTGGCGGCGACGACACCGACCCGCGTGGTCGTCGAGGCGATCCGGGTGGGCGACTACCACGGGTTCAGGGGACGACTCGTCTGGCGGTCAGCCCCCGTTGCCGTGGGGCGCCACCCACACCTGCCCATGCCTGCGCACGTGACGCAGGACAACGCCTGGCCGACGACCCTCGACGTCATGCCCACCGCGACGTGGTCGCCGGGGCTCTACGTGATCCGCTTCCACGACCTCGACAAGGGGGCGGCTGACACGTACCAGCCGCTGTACGTGCTCACCAGCGGGCAGCACGCGGCATACCTGGCCATCGGCTCGGACCTCACCCAGCTGGCCTACAACCAGGCCGGCGGACGGAGCCTCTACTTCGGCGATGGTTCCACGAAGGAAAGCCAGCGACTGCACCGCGCCTACGTGGCCTCGACGCACCGTGCCCTGCTGACGACGGGGGGCGGCGCGCTGTTCGCCATGGACGTGCCCCTGGCAGTCCTGCTCGCGCGCCACCACATCACCGCTGACTGGACCTCGGACATGTCCCTCGATGCCGACCCCACCCAGCTCAACGGCTACGCGACGGCCATCCTCCCGGGTCACAGCGAGTACTGGACCCGGCGCAACTACGACACCCTGAGCATCGCCGTGGGCCACGGAACCAACCTGGCGGTCCTCGGTGCGAACGAGATCTACTGGCAGCCGAGGCTGCAGAGAGACTCCCTGGGCAACGTCACGTCGATGACGGTCTACCGCCTGAAGGCCCTCGACCCGACCACCGTGCAGACCGACAAGACGACTGAGTGGCGGGATGCGCCGCTGAGTCGCGATCCCGCGTCACTTACCGGCCTCGGCATGTCCGGAGTCGGCATCCAGGGCGACGGCGTGGTCCAGTCCACTCCAGCCTGGTTGTTCAAGGGCACCGGCCTGAAGGTCGGCTCGGTGCTCCCGCGGCTCTACGGCAACGAGGGCGACGGCCCGCTGGATCCCCATGCCCCGCCCAACACCCAGATCCTCCTGCGTTCCAATGCGCAGCTGCCGAACCACAAGACCGTCGTCGTGGCGACCGCGTACTACTCCGCTCCGAGCGGGGCCGGCGTGTTCAACGCCGGCACGACCGAGTGGGTGTGCGGGATCACCGACCTCTGTACCGAGCCCCCGCGGTCGACACAGGTGCGACGTGCTGCCGACCAGATCACCGCCAACCTCCTCGCGGCGTTCGCGAGACCCCGTGCGGGACTGCGCTACCCGTCGAAGGCCGGCGCCTGACCTCGTCGAGGACCGGGCGGGAGCGTGGCACCGGCTGAGAGCGCCGTCCTCAGCGCAGCCAGAGGGTGAGCCCCAACGTCACTCCCCCCAGGCCGCCGAGCACGGTCACGAGGGCCACGCCGAGCATCGGCGGGTGGGGCGAGTAGCCACGGCTGTCATCGCCGAGCTGACCGAACCGGCGGTGCACCGAGACGACGAGGGCGACGCTCGCGACCATCGCACCCGCCCCCAGAGCGGTCAGGACAGGCTGCCGGAGCTTCAGGGTCACCAGCACCAAGGGGACCAGGACGACCATCGCGGTGATGGCCGTCCGCTGCCAGGCCAGCGCGGTGCGTTCCGGTTGCAGGGCGTCCCGCTGGGGTATCGGGCTCACTTGCTCACTTCCGGGCGATCTCCACGAAGGCCAGGACCAGGGTGAAGGCACCCAGGACGACCACCCCACCGGCGAGAGCCACCAGGGCCCGCGGTGCAGGGAGTGGTTGGCGCAGCCGCAGGGCGACCTCGACGCGCGCCCAGGCCGTCACGGCCCGGACGGCCAACACGGCACCGCCCAGGCACGCGGCGGCGCCGACCAGCGCGGCCCAGGAGGGCAGGGTCGAGAGGCTGGCCAGCGACACGATCGCCACACCGCCACCGACAAGTGCCAGGGCGGTGCGCATCCAGGCCAGGGCTGTCCGCTCGTTGGCGAGCGAGAAGCGGGGGTCCGGCTCTTCGCCGACGCCGTAGACGCCCGGCGGCTTCCGGTCGTCAGCCACCTGAGGGCTCCCACCCGGTCCGGAGGGCCCAGTCCTCGGCGCTGTCATGGATGCCGTCGAACCAGGGCTCCTTGGCGTCGGCGTACTCGCTCGAGGTCAGACCGGTGGCGGCGAGGCGGCCCTTCAGCCCGGCATACTCCTCGCTGGCCCCGGGCTCAGCCCGCAGCCAGTCACGGAACATGAGCGCCCACCGCCAGCCGGGGCTGGCCACCTCCCGGACGTGGAGGTTCGCCGGCCTGCCGGGGTCGGCGGTGCCGTGGAACCGCTTCGGCCACGCCGTCCCGTCCTTGCCGTTGTCGGCCCACTGCCCGCCCGGTCGGGGGAAGCCAGCTCTGGTCAGGCGCTCGACGAGGCCCGGGTCGTCCGCGTCCGCGAGTGACCGGACGCCGACCTGCAGGTCGATGACGTCCTTGGCGAGGAGTCCTGGGACCGCCGTGCTGCCGACGTGGTCGGCCGTCACGAGCGCATCGCCGAAGGCCAGCCGCAGTCGGGCCAGGAGCCGGTTCGCCTGCGCCGACCAGGTCGGGTCGTGCGGGACCAGCACGAGCTCCTCGGCCCTCGGCGCGCGTATGCCGCGACGGACGTTGTCCTCGAACGGCACGAGTCGCGCGTGCCACAGGTCGTCGACCGCGGCGAGCAGGTCGTCCTTGGCGCCGTCGTTCTGGAGCCACACGTCGGCGGCGGTCCGGCGCTGGGGGTCCGTGGCCTGGGCCGCGATCCGGCTGCGCGCGTCGCTCTCGGTCATCCCCCGGGTGCGCGTCAGCCGCTTGGTCCGAGTCTGCTCGTCAGCCCCCACGACCAGCACGAGGTGGTACCCGGGGCCGTAGTCCTTCTCCACGAGCAGTGGGACGTCGTGCACCACGATCGCGTCGTCCGGGGCGGCCGCCACGAGCTCGGCGGTGCGGCGCGCGATGAGCGGGTGGGTGATGCCCTCCAGGTCGCGACGCGCCTGTTCGTCCGCGAACACGACGGCCCCCAGGGCGGCCCGGTTGAGGGCTCCCGCGTCATCGAGGACACCCTCGCCGAACCTCGCCACGACTGCCTCGAGGCCCGGGCTCCCGGCTGCAACCACCTCACGGGCCAGTCGGTCGGCGTCGATGACCACCGCCCCGAGCTCCGAGAACCGTTGCGCGACAGTCGATTTCCCCGACCCGATGCCCCCCGTGAGGCCGACGCGCAACATGCAGACCACCCTAGTGGGCTGTCGCGGCACGAAGGAGAGAGTGGAGCCTCAGTCCGCGAGACGGGCGGGGAAGCCCCCGGTGGCGATCGGGGACCAGCGGGTGGGCGTCAGCCGCAGGATCGACTTGCCCTGGTCGAGCATCGCCTGGCGGTACTCGTCCCAGTCGGGGTGCTCCCCCGAGATGCAGCGGAAGTAGTCGACGAGGGGCTCGACCGAGTCAGGGGCGTCGATGACCTCGCAGTCCCCGTCGACCTGCACCCACGCCCCACCGAAGTCGTCGGACAGCACCAGGACGCTGACCTCGGGACGCTGGCGGGCGTTGCTGGTCTTGGCCCGCTCGGGGTAGGAGGAGATGACGATCCGGCCATCCTGGTCGACTCCCCCGGTCACCGGGGACGCCTGTGGCCGGCCGTCCGAGCGGGTGGTGATCACGACCATCTGGTGACGGGGCCGGACGAAGTCCAGCAGTCCCTCGAGGTCGACCGTGGTGTTCGTCGCGATGGTCCGTGCCATGGGCAGCACGTTACCTCCGCAGATGCCGAGAGGCCCGGCCCCCCGAAGGGGACCGGGCCTCTCGCAGCCAGCCACGTGGCATACCCGAGGGTGTGCCGCGAGGGGTGGACTCAGTTGCCGGTGAGCTTCTCGCGCAGTGCGGCGAGGGCCTCGTCCGAGGCCAGCGTGCCCTCGGACTCCGGGGCGGCCGGGCGGCTGCTGCTGCTGCCCGAGTCGCTGTCGGACGACGAGGACGAACCCGAGTCGGACGAGTAGGACGTCGCGGCACCAGCGTTGGCGGCTGCCTCGGCGTCGGCCTTGGTGGCCTCCTCGACCTGGGTCTTGTGGGCCTCCCAGCGGGTGTGGGCCTCGGCGTACTGCTTCTCCCACTTCTCACGCTGGGTGTCGAAGCCCTCGAGCCACTCGTTGGTCTCCGGGTCGAAGCCCTCCGGGTACTTGTAGTTGCCGGCCTCGTCGTACTCCGCGGCCATGCCGTAGAGCGTCGGGTCGAACTCGGCGACGGGCGCGCTGTCGTCGTTGGCCTGCTTGAGGCTCAGCGAGATCCGGCGACGCTCGAGGTCGATGTCGATGACCTTGACGAAGATGTCGGAACCGACCGTGACGACCTGCTCCGGCAGCTCCACGTGGCGCTCGGCCAGCTCGGAGATGTGGACCAGGCCCTCGATGCCGTCGTCCACGCGGACGAACGCACCGAACGGAACCAGCTTGGTGACCTTGCCCGGCACGACCTGACCGATCGCGTGGGTGCGGGCGAAGTGCTGCCACGGGTCTTCCTGCGTCGCCTTGAGCGACAGGGAGACACGCTCGCGGTCCATGTCGACGTCGAGAACCTCGACGGTGACCTCCTGGCCGACCTCGACAACCTCGGACGGGTGGTCGATGTGCTTCCAGGACAGCTCGGACACGTGGACGAGACCGTCGACGCCGCCGAGGTCCACGAAGGCACCGAAGTTGACGATGGAGGACACGACGCCGGAGCGGACCTGCCCCTTCTGGAGCTCCTTGAGGAACGTGGTGCGCACCTCGGACTGCGTCTGCTCGAGCCAGGCACGGCGCGACAGGACCACGTTGTTGCGGTTCTTGTCGAGCTCGATGATCTTGGCCTCGATCTCCTTGCCCACGTAGGGCTGGAGGTCGCGGACGCGACGCATCTCCACGAGCGATGCGGGGAGGAAGCCGCGCAGGCCGATGTCGAGGATGAGTCCACCCTTGACGACCTCGATGACGGTGCCGGTGACGACGCCATCCTCTTCCTTGATCTTCTCGATCGTGCCCCAGGCGCGCTCGTACTGCGCACGCTTCTTGGACAGGATCAGACGACCTTCCTTGTCCTCCTTCTGGAGGACCAGGGCCTCGACCTCGTCGCCGACCTTGACGACCTCAGAGGGGTCGACGTCGTGCTTGATCGAGAGCTCGCGGGAGGGGATGACACCCTCGGTCTTGTAGCCGATGTCGAGCAGGACCTCGTCCCGGTCGACCTTGACGATGACACCCTCGACGATGTCTCCGTCATTGAAATCCTTGATCGTCGCGTCGATCGCGGCGAGCAGGTCTTCCTCGGTGCCGATGTCGTTGATGGCAACCTGAGGGGCGGTCTTTTCGACCGTGCTGGCAGTCATGTAGTAGGAACTCCGATGGTGGACAGTGAATAGAAGGTGGTTGTTGTGCTCACGCTGCCCCAGCCGCCGGACGGCGGCACGACGAAGCGCGCACACGGAAGTGCGCCTCTACCCTACCGACGGTGTCCGTGCACGGTCAAAACGCGAGGGGTATGCCGGTGAGTGAGTATGCGCAGGTCAGCCGTCGGGAGGCGGGCGCCGAGGAGACTGCAGCCGCCAACCGGTCGTGGTGGGACGCGGAGGCGGGCGAGTACTACGCCGAGCACGGGAGGTTCCTCGGGGACGCCGACTTCGTCTGGGGGCCGGAGGGCTGGCGCGAGGACGAGCTCGGGCTGCTGGGCGATGTGACCCAGCGGCGGGTGCTCGAGATCGGGGCCGGCGCGGGCCAGTGCTCCCGCTGGGTGGCCGCTGCCGGGGGTCAGGTGGTCGCCACCGACCTGTCGGCCGGGATGGTGCGGCAGGGGCTCGACCTCAACCTGAGGGTCACTCCCCCGGCGCAACCGGTCCCGTTCGCCCAGTGCGACGCCGTGGCGCTGCCCTTCGGGGACGCCACCTTCGACATCGTGTTCACGGCCTACGGAGCAGTGCCCTTCGTCGCCGACACGGCCCGGCTCATGCGCGAGGTGGCACGGGTGCTGCGCCCGGGCGGCCGGTTCGTGTTCTCCACGACCCATCCGTTTCGGTGGGCCTTCCCCGACGACCCCGGGACGGCCGGCCTCACGATGGCCCAGTCCTACTTCGACCGGACCCCCTACGTGGAGGCGGACGACCAGGGCGAGGCGACCTATGTGGAGCACCACCGGACGGTGGGCGACCGCGTCCGGGAGCTGGTGGCAGCCGGCCTGGTCCTCGTCGACCTCGTCGAGCCGGAGTGGCCCGAGCGCAACGGGCAGACCTGGGGCGGGTGGTCACCCCTGCGCGGCAGCTACTTCCCCGGCACGGCGATCTTCGTCTGCACCCGGACGTGACCTTCAAAGTCGGCGTACCTGGCGACTCCCCCGAAGCTTGAAGAAATATCGTCAAGGCACGAAACCGAGGTATGGCCGCGGGCATGCTGATGGGCGGCCCCCATTCGGGGACCGCCCATCCAGTTGTGGGTCAGACGAAGCGTCGCCGCAGAACCGCTGCCGCCCCAGCGAGGCCGAAGACAGCCGCGGCACCGAACCCGCGCCCCAGGTTGCGACCACCCTCGCCGTCGGCTCCGGCCAGCTCGTACGAGTACGCAGTCTGCCCCGTGGCCCCCGGGGGCGCTCCGTACGCCATGCCCTCCGCCTGGGCGCGCTTGGCCCCGGCCTCGATGAGTGCGTACTTCTGCCCGTAGTCAGCAGCGGTGGACTTGCCGGCCTCGATCAGCTTTTTGGTGCCCTGGTCGGAGAGCTGCTGCGCACCGTCCTTGAGCTTGGGAGCGCCCTGAGCGGCCTGGCCCAAACCATCCGCGAGCTGCCCCGAGCCCGTCGCGGCATCAGTCAAGCCGCTGGACAGCTGGTTGGCTCCGTCCTTCAGCTGGCCGGCGCCACTGTCCACCTTGCCTGCGCCGGTGGCCAGATCACCCAAGCCGCCGTTCAGCTGCCCCGCACCGGTTGCAAGCTGTCCAGAACCGGTCGCGAGTGCTCCGGCGCCACTGGCCACCTGACTGGCACCACTGGCGACCCGACCAGCACCCGAGCTCAGCTGGGCAGCCCCACCGGATAGTGCTGCCGCCCCACCGCGCAGCGTCGTCGTCGGGTCGGTGCTGGGCGTGCCAAGGCTGTTTAGCAGGGTGGAGACGATCGTGTTGACGAGGGACTGGACCCCGGCGTTGATCGCTCCCATGCCATAGGCGAGGCCCCCTGGATCGGTCGCGCCAGCGGTGCCCGGGGTGTGGGTGTCCGTGCCGAAGAGGAGCGCGTTCAGTCCATACTCGAGGCCCCCGGAATCCGTGCTGCCATGGGCGCCCGGTGCGTGGTTGTCGACGCCCACCTTGAGCGCGTTCAGGCCGTACAGCACACCGCCTGGGTCATGGGACCCCGCGGTGCCCGGCGTGTGGGCGTCGAGCGAGAAGGAAGCCTGCTGAAGCTTCTGGGTCAAACCGCCATTCGGCAGCCCGGGCGTGCCGATGGGAGTATCCATGGCGACGACGAGCGTGCCCGCCTGGGTCAGCCCCGAGAGAAGGGTCGGACAGTTGCCTGTGGCGGCGTTCGGACCAGGCGTCCCGCCGACGGTGAGGCAGCCCTCCACGATTGCGACCTGGGCGAGGGCGCTCTTGGCGCCCGCAGCGAGGCCCTTCAGCTGGGGGAGATCGCTGGAGATAGCCGCCGCAATGCCGGCCTGGAGTTGGCCGACGCCAGCGATGAGGGCACTGATCCCCGGTTGCAGCTGGGTCGTGACGCCCGACTTCAGCGCCGTCAGCCCGCCTCGAAGGGTTGTCGGCCGGCTAGGGTCCCCGATGGCGGTCTGAATCGACGTGATGCCCTGCAGGAGCCGCTGGTAGTCGGGATTAGCCGGGATGGCCTGGATGCCATTGGCCAGCAGGGTGAGGCCGTCCTGGTACTGACCCAGCTTGGCGTCGAGGACGCTGGCCCCATCAGCCAGGGCGGACGAGCCGGCCGCGAGCGTGGCTGACCCCCCGGCGAGCTGGCGCGCACCACCGGCGAGCTGCGTGGCGCCGCCGGAAACCTGTGCTGCGCCGCTCTTGGCCTTGGTGGCCCCGGCGGCCAGCTGACCCGTCCCATCCTTGAGTAGGTCAGCACCGTCGGCGAGCTTCACAGCGCCCGGAGCTGCCTGCCCGGCCAAACCGTTGTGCAGCTGGTTCGCGCCGTCCTTGAGCTTGATGAGCCCTGCAAGCAGGTCTCCAGCGCCGTCGCGCAACTTGAGCAGGTTGGAGTCGATCTCGGTGGCGCCCGCCGTGAGCGTGGCTCCCGTCTCCGCGCCACCCTTGTAGCTTTCGGCGCCACCCTTGAACGTGGGACTGTCGAGGGGACTCACAGGGAGTGCCGAGATGGACGCCTTGGGAATGACGCCATCGGTGATCTTGGCTTCGTAGCCGAACGCCGCCTCAGGCTGTCCGATGGGCCCGAACAGGGTCATCGTGAAGGACATCTTGGTCCCACCGCGGCCGTCCCCGGCCATGTTGGCTTCGTCGGACCGCACGTCCGTGAAGTTGGAGGGCAGGACCGTCGACAGTGAGCCGATCATGGGGATGACGACATTCTCTGTGGCGGTCGCCTCTTTGCCAGTCCCGTCGTTGAACGTCACATTCTCCGGCTGGCCCGTGACGTTGCGGACCGTGTACTGGACCTTGAGGTTGCCGCTCTTGCCGACAACGTCCCCCGGGTCGACTGCCTTACCGTCGAGGGTGTACTTGACGTCGACCTCAAGAGGCAGCTTCTTCGTGTAGTCACTCACCGTGCGGAGGCGCCTCTCCCCGTCGACCGAGTAGGTGCCAACCATCTGACCACCCTTGACCTCAAAGCCACCGAAGCCATCGAGATTGCGGAGCCCCTTGGTCGAGACAGGGTTGACCAGATCGACAGATCCCTTGCCCTGCATGGCGATCTGCTCGTACACACGAGCGACATCGACCTTGCCCGATGCGTTGAGGTAGGCCTGGACAGTTTCGGTGTTGTTCACGATGACGTCGCCCGTGGAGGCCGCGAAGGCTGGGCCGCACGCGAGCATCAGCGCTGCCGGCACACCCAGCAAAGCCGCTCCACCAATTACTGCGGACTTCTTGCTCTTCACTTGGTGTCTCCTGCCACGAGGCCGTCGACACCCACGGTGTCGCTGTCGTTCTGGTCGATTGCACTGCGGTTGAACCAGTTCCAACCACCGTCGGACTCATGCGCTTCGCTGCGGAGGCTCTCACCGAGCAGCGACGTCGCAAGGAAGCCCAGCGCGACGGCGAAGAGGACAGTCGTGCCGGCAGTGGGCGACTCCTGCAGGAACTGGGAGGGCGCATTGGTGTAGGTCTCTTCGTAAGCACCCACGATCGCGGCCGCCCCGAGAAGTCCACTCCACAAGGGCAGCCGGCCAGCGCTCACGCTGCACGCGACAGCAATGGCCGCCACGACGATGAACGCCGCAACCGCCCGGCCGCTGGCGGTGTCGGGAAGGACCGCCGCCCGAAGAGCGAAGCCGATCCACGCGAGGACGAATCCCACGGCGAAGCCACCCAGCCTGCCCAAGGGAAGGGAGTGGGGAACGAGCCCCAGCACTCCTCCGAGCGCCGCCCCCATCAGAGCAACGTGTTCCAGATCCAGGCCAAGAAGTTGTCCGAGTCCGATGATCAAGGCCGCAAAAACGGCCAACACAAGCCCCGCGATCAGGCTTCTGCGCATGTACACCTCACAGGAAAAGCACCCGGCGTCCGTTGGCGGGTGCATGGTTACCGGAGAGTATGGGGCACGGAGGGCAAGCCGGACCATCAATTCTTCACAAAAGTTGCCATGATCCGTAACACATCACGGTTTGGATTCGTTATGGAAGCCAAATTTCCGTTTTAGACCCAAATGTCAGTGGGCGGCGTCGTGCCAGGAGCGGCCGACCCCGACGCTGACATCGAGCGGCACGTCCATCTCGATCGCGCCGCCCATCTGGGCACGCACGAGCTTTTCGACGTCGTCCCGCTCCCCCGGAGCGATCTCGAGGACGAGCTCGTCATGGACCTGGAGCAGCTGACGCGACCGGGCACCGGCCTCGCGCAGCGCGTCGTCGACCCGCAGCATGGCGACCTTGATGATGTCGGCTGCGGACCCCTGGATGGGCGCGTTGAGCGCCATCCGCTCGGCCATCTCACGGCGCTGGCGGTTGTCGGAGGTCAGGTCCGGAAGGTACCGGCGACGTCCCAGCATGGTCTGGGTGTATCCGGTCCCGCGCGCCTCGGCGACGACGGAGTCCAGGTAGTCCTTGACCCCACCGAACCGCGCGAAGTACTCGTCCATGAGCCCTTGGGCCTCACCGGTCGAGATGGTGAGCTGCTTGGACAGCCCGAACGCGGACAGCCCATAGGCCAGGCCGTAGGACATCGCCTTGACCTTGGACCGCATCGCCGGGGTGACGTCCTCGGGCTCGACGTGGAACACCCGCGAGCCGACGAACCGGTGCAGGTCCTCGCCGGTGCGGAATGCCTCGATCAGGCCCTCGTCACCGGACAGGTGGGCCATGATCCGCATCTCGATCTGGCTGTAGTCGGCTGACATCAGCGACTCGTAGCCCTCGCCGACGATGAACACCTCGCGGATCCGACGGCCCTCGTCGGTGCGGATCGGGATGTTCTGCAGGTTGGGGTCAGTGGACGACAGCCGACCGGTCGCCGCGATGGTCTGCTGGTAGGTCGTGTGGATGCGCCCGTCATCGGCCACCGACTTGAGCAGCCCCTCGACGGTCACCCGCAGGCGCGACGCGTCGCGGTGACGCAGCAGCGCCTCGAGGAACGGGTGCTCGGTCTTGGTGTACAGGTCGTTGAGGGCGTCCGCGTCCGTGGTGTAGCCGGTCTTGGTGCGGCGCGTCTTGGGCAGCCCGAGGGTCTCGAAGAGCACCACCTGGAGCTGCTTGGGCGACCCGAGGTTGATCTGGTCGCCGCCCACCGCGTCGTAGGCGTCCTGCTGGGCCTCGCGCACCTTGGCCGCGAAGTCCGCCTCCAGCCCCGTCATCACGTCCACGTCGGCGGCGATGCCGGTGCGCTCCATCCCCGCGAGCACCTGCTCGAGCGGCAGCTCGACGTCCTGCTGCAGCGAGGTGCCGCCGGTGGCCTCGAGCTGTTCGGCCAGCGAACCGGCCAGGTCGAGCACCGCGCGCGCCCGGACCATCGCGTCCTGCGCGCCCGCGTCTCCCTCGTCACCGAAGTCGAGCAGTCCCTGTCCGGAGGTGTCGGTCTCTGCGCGCAGCTCGCGCCCGAGGTGCCGCAGCACGAGGTCGGCCAGGTCGTAGGAGCGCTGGTCCGGTCGCACGAGGTAGGCCGCCAGGGCGGTATCGGTCGTGATCCCCGCGACCGGCCAGCCTCGTGCCGCGAGGGCCAACAACGGACCCTTCGCGTCGTGCAGCACCTTGGGACGCTGCGCGTCGGCCAGCCACGCGCCGACGGCCGCCTCCCCTGCCGGGTCCAGTGTGGTCAGGTCGACGTATGCCGCCGCGTCACCGTCGGTGGCCAGCGCCAGGGCCGTCACGTCCCCGGTGCCGCGGCCCCAGCGGCCGACGAGATGCACGCCCACGGTGGCGCCGGGCGCTGCATACTCCTGCAGCCACCCGGCCACCTCGTCGGGCGCGAGGAGTGTGCCGTCGAGGTCGAAGCCGTGGTCTGCCTCCTCCTGGGGCGCCTCGAGGTACTCGAAGAGCCGGTCGCGCAGGACGCGGAACTCGAGGCTGTCGAACACGTGGTGCACCTGCTCGCGGTCCCAGTTCTGGCGCTCGAGGTCGGCGATGCCGACCGACAGGTCGAGGTCGCGGACGAGCTGGTTGAGGCGTCGGTTGCGCAGCACGCCATCGAGGTGCTCGCGCAGCGACTCGCCCGCCTTGCCCTTGATCTCGTCGACGTGGGCCACGACACCGGTGAGGTCGCCGTACTGGGTGATCCACTTCGCCGCGGTTTTGGGACCCACTCCCGGAACGCCCGGGAGGTTGTCACTGCTCTCGCCCACGAGGGCGGCGAGGTCGCTGTAGCGGTCCGGCGGCACGAGGTACTTGGCCTCCACCGCGGACGGGGTCATCCGCCAAACCTCGGAGACTCCGCGGACCGGGTAGAGCAGGGTGACCGAGTCGGTCACGAGCTGGAAGGCGTCGCGGTCACCGCTGCAGATGACGACCTCCATGCCCTCGGCGGTGGCCATGGTGGTCAGGGTCGCGATGACGTCGTCGGCCTCGAAGCCGTCGACCTCGACCCACTGGATCTTGAGGGCGTCGAGCACCTCGCGCACGAGCGGGATCTGGCCGGAGAACTCACTGGGGGTGGCCGAGCGGGTGGCCTTGTAGTCGGCGTACTGCTCGCTGCGGAAGGTCTGTCGTGACACGTCGAATGCCACCGCCACGTGGGTCGGCTGCTCGTCACGCAGCACGTTGATAAGCATCGACGTGAAGCCGTACACGGCGTTGGTGTGCTGTCCCGTGCTGGTCGAGAAGTTCTCGGCCGGCAGCGCGAAGAAGGCGCGGTAGGCGAGGGAATGACCGTCGAGGAGCAGGAGGCGACTCACGCATGGCAGCCTATTGGTTATGAGTGACAGCCCCGCGACCGCCAGTGACTTCTCCGCCGCCCTCGACGCGATGATGTCGATGAACCCGAACTCCCTGCTGCACCGCATGCAGATCGAGGTGCTCGAGGCCTCGCCGGAGCGCCTCGTGGCCAGGATGCCCGTCGAGGGCAACACCCAGCCCTACGGACTCCTTCACGGAGGGGCGTCCGTGGTGCTCGCGGAGACCCTCGGGTCGATCGGCTCAGCTCTGCACGCCGGCCCGGAACGGATCGCCGTGGGTCTCGACATCAACGCGACCCACCACCGTGCCGCCCGCTCGGGCTTCGTCACCGGCACGGCGACCGCGCTGTCGTTGGGCAACACCCTCGCGTCCTACGAGATCGTCATCACGGACGACCAGGACCGGCGCACCTGCACCTGCCGGATCACCTGCCTGCTGCGCGACGCCGCCCCCGGAGCCTGAGCGCGCAGTCCCCCGGGACAGCGCACCGAGTACCGGGGGCCGCGGTGTGCCCATCCCGCGGCTTACCGGGGCAGGGGTTGGACGTCAGCCGGCGAGGCGGCTGCCGGCGCTGGCGCGGTCGCGAGCGCGCAGCGAGCGCCGACGGTGCAGCAGTGCCTCGAGCGAGCTGTGCCCCGACTCGTCCTGACCGAGCCGACGACGCAGCGCGGCCACACTGGTGACCCTGCGCACCACTTGGGACGAGAAGCCCAGCCGGGCGAAGAAGCGGTTGGCCTCGCGGTGCTGAGCCGGGACGTTGCAGCCGATCTGGTCGCATCCGCGGGAGTCGGCATACAGGGTCACGGCCGTCATCAGCTGGCGGGCCACTCCGTGCTTGCGCGCCTCGGGGACGACGTAGAGCTGGTCGATCGTCACGCAGGGGTTGTCGGTGAGCGACGAGAACGGGCTGGTGGCGGCGACGGCGAAGCCGACCGGGCGACCCTCGGTGGTGGCGATGTACGCCCGGACGTCCTCGCGGCGCAGCGCGGTCGCCACCCGACCCTCGGACGCAGCCCGGGCAGCCACCTCGGCGCTGATGCCGGCCTCGACCCTGGACGAGAGCCACAGCTCGGTGAAGGAGCGCTCCTCGTCGGCGGAGACACGCTTGACGCTGATCGCGGGACGGCTCACCGGGGTACCTCCATCGTCGCTATGGAACTGCTCCTCACCACTGCACACGGCTCCCCCGGCGGCCGTGGCGCCCCGAAAGGCGACCGACTCAGGACTCTAGGCCCATTCGCGGGCCTTCGTGAAGACTTCAACAACTTTCCTCGGCTCACAGGGCACGCTCGAACACGTAGTCGTGCTCATAGCGGTCCCCGACGAGGAAGCGCTTGGTCCCGACCCTGGCAAAGCCACTCTTGAGGTAGAACCTCTGGGCCCTCTCGTTCTGCTGGTTGACCCCGAGCCAGACACCGACCGCACCCCGATCCCGAGCGGCCTCGAGCGCGGCCCCCATCAGCTGCCGGCTGGTGCCTGCGCCATGGTGGTCGGGCAGGACGTAGATCTTGCTGAGCTCTGCCGTCGGCCGCAGGGTGATGGCGGTCTGCACGTCGGCATCGGTCGGCTCGCCGTGCACCACCATCGCGTACCCCGTCACCGTGTCGGGCGTCCCGCCCGTGCCGCCCGCGCCATCCTCCACGGAGAGGAACAGGTCCCGCTGCGGATCCGCGAGATAGGCGTCGAAGCACGCCTGCGAGAGCACCTCCGCGATGAACGTGTCGATGGCTCGCTGGGTGATGTGCGGCGGGCAGGCCAGGGCGAACGTCGCCGCGGCCACCTCCGCCAGGACCTCGGAGTCCGCCGACGCCGCCCTGCGCACCACCACACCCACGGTCAGGCCTTGTCCATCCCCGCGACGACAGCGTCGGCGACCTCGCGCATACCGAGCCGCCGGTCCATCGCCGTCTTCTGGATCCAGCGGAACGCCTCGGCCTCGCTGATCTTGAGCTTCTTCATGAGCACGCCCTTGGCGCGGTCGACCGACTTGCGGGTCTCCAGCCGCTCCCCCAGGTCGCTGATCTCCTGCTCGAGCGCCTTGACCTCGGTCCAGCGGTGCCGGGCGATGTCGATGGCGGGGCTGAGGTCGGAGGCCGTGAACGGCTTGACGATGTAGGCCATCACCCCCGCGTCACGGGCCCGCTCGACGAGCTCGGTCTGGCTGAAGGCCGTGAGCATGACGACGGGACAGATCCGAGCCGCACCGATCTGCTCGGCCGCCGTGATGCCGTCCATGACCGGCATCTTGACGTCCATGATGACGAGGTCCGGGACGAGCTCGGTGGCCATCTCGACGGCCTGCTCGCCGTTGCTCGCCTGGCCGACCACGTCGTAGCCCGCCTCGACGAGCATCTCCGCGAGGTCGAGCCGGATGAGGGCTTCGTCCTCGGCCACGAGGATGCGGGTGCGTGCAGACGGCGGGGGCGTCGGGTTCTCGGTCTCGCTCACGGCGGAAGCCTAGGCGACTCGCGTTAACGGCAGGTTGCCGGAGGCTGGTTGGGGACCGCGAGAGCGACGATGATGGTGGCTGTCCCCCCTGCGGGTCCGGGCGTCCCGCCCGAGATCCCGCGGATCGAGGGCATTGGCAGTGGGAGGACAAGGTGGCTGAGTCAGCCCCTCCCCGTCGCCGGCCGACCTCAGCGGCGATGCGGGTCGTGTGGGTGATTGTGGCGTTCCTCGGCGGCGGCCTGGTCGGACTCTTCCTCGTGCTTCCCCGGACCCGCTGGCTACGTCCACGCCGGGTGCTCGCCTGTGACCTCTGCCAGCGCCGTCACCGGCGACTGCTGGTCGCGATGGTGGTCCTGGCTCTCCTCTCCGTCTCCGGGTTCGGCCTGCGGGTCTCCCAGCGAGCCCGCCAGCTGCCTGCCTGCGTCGCCGACACGTCCATCGCGGAAGGCCGGCGCGTCATCGACCCACGCGCTCCGAAGCGGCCGCCCCTGTGGTCGACGGTCCGCTCCGTGATGACGGCACCGGTGAGCGGGCTCGCGTTGGCGTTCGCGCAGGCCCCTGGTCGGGGGCTGTGCAGCGTGGGTGACCCGCCCATCACGCTGGCCTTCGTCCCGCAGGCCGCGGGGCACATGGGCAGCATGGTCGGCGAGGTGTTCATGGCCTCCCCGGTCCCGCGCATCAACCCCATCCGGGCCCGTGACCTCGCCCAGCACGAGTCGCGACACGTCGACCAGTGGGCGGTGTGCAGCATCGTCGGAGGGATCGCCCTGCTGCCGGTGCTCTACCTCGTGGACAACACCCTCTACCCGGGATCGGAGAACCATTTCGAGCAGGCCGCCGGTCTGTTCGACGGCGCCTATCCCCCGCCTCCCAACCCGCCGAAAGGACCCCAGGGCTGGGCGATCGCCCTCTGGGTGGGAGTGCTCCTGGTGATCACCCGCCGGCGGATCCGCTGGACGGTCCGGACCGTGCTGAGTCCCGACCGGGCGCCGGACATCGGCCGGTGCGGTGTGCACACCACCGGCTGGCGGTAGTCGGCTCGACGCCTGGCGGTAGTCGGCTCGACGCCTGCGAGCGATGCGGCGCTGGCCAACTCGACAGGGCGGTCAACGGGGAGCAAGGTGGAGCGACAAGCCCTTGGACACCACTTCCCTGAACCACAAGGAGGCGCACATGACCAGCACGGACGAGACCCAGAGCTTCGGGCGCGACGAGGAGCCTGCGGCATACGGCGAGAGGCGGGTTGCAGCGCAGGCTGAACGGTTCGGCGGGATGAAGCTGGGATCCGCCTTCTTCGGCTGGCTCACAGCCATGGGTATGGCGGTGATCCTCACCGCGATCCTGGCGGCCGCGGGCACCGCCGTCGGGCTGGGCACCGGGACGGATGCGACCGCGGCAGCCGCGAAGGCGTCCAAGGACGTCGGAACGGTCGGCATCGTGGGGGCGGTGGCGCTGGCCGTCATCCTCTTCGTCAGCTACTACTGCGGCGGCTACGTGGCCGGTCGCATGGCTCGTTTCAACGGCGCCAAGCAGGGCCTTGCGGTGTGGTTGTGGGCCCTGGTCATCGCACTCATCGTCGGCATCGTCGGCGCCGTCGCGGGGACCAAGTACGACGTGCTCGGACAGCTGAACAGCTTCCCGCGCCTGCCGATCAAGTCAGCCGACCTCACCACCGCGGGGATCGTGGCACTCGTCCTCGCCGCTGTCACCAGCCTGGCCGGCGCCATCGTCGGCGGCAGCGCCGGGATGCGGTTCCACCGCAGGGTCGACCTCGTGGAAGTCGACACGTACTGACGCTGTGCAGCGCTCCGGTCTGACGGTGTCAGGCGCCTCATTCCCCACGAGTCAAACGGAAGAGGCCCTCGGGCGGCGGGCTCGGCTCCTCCCCGACCAGTGACACAACATGCGCCTGCACGCCCTCGGGCGACCCGAAACGTTCAAACAGGGCGCCTGAGTTGTGAGCGATCAGGGAGCTCGTGAGGTGGGGGGTGTGGTCTGGCGAGTTGAGCGACCAGCGCAGGACGCTGTCGACCCACTCGTCTGCCGACTGCGAACCGCCCGGAGGTCGCTCGGGAAGGAACCAGAGATCGTCGTCCAGCTCCCACAGCCCCTCAGCGGGGTCCGCAAGGGCCGCCCGGCGAGCCAGATGAGCAGCTGTCACCTCCACGCGGCACGTCGTGAGCAAGCTGTGGGTGCCCACCTCGTCGGCCGAGTCGAAGTGGGTCAACCCGAGGATGCGGAATCGGTCGGTGCTCATCTCGAGCGCCAGCTCCTCCTTGGCCTCGCGTGCCAGGGCGATGAGCGGGTCTGGCACCCCGTCCCGGTCGGCGTCGTACAAGATGCCGAAGCGCTGGCGCATTTCGAGGTTGCCGTTGATGGCAGGGGTCAGCAGTCCGGCGTTGAACACATGCTTGGAGCGTCGCCCGAAGGCCAGGAAGCCGTCGCTGGTTACCGGTGTGCACGAGAGCGTGAGGACGTTCGCCTCGTGGTTCAGCTCCTCTCGCGCTCGACCGGTGCCGCGGCTGCCCGGGTACTGCGTGGCGACGATGGCGCTGTATGAGGTTTCGGCCAGCTCGAGGTGCAGGCGCCGCCACCCACTGGCGGGGTCGCGCTCGACGAGCGCGCCCCGGAAACAGGGAAGGACTCCATCGAACGTCTTGCCCGTGATGTTCTTCGCCACGAGCTCCTGATCGGACTGCTCGAGCGAGACGGGGATGGTGCGAACATCATCTGTGTTTGCGAGCCACTCACTGAACTGTCCGGCCAGCACGACCCGCTCGTGGACGTGGGTGACCGTGAGGACGTTGATGTGGTTCCCGGGCGCGGACCCTTGCTCGATATGACTGAGAGCCAGATGGGTCTTTCGCTTGGGTAGGGCGATGGTCAGCGTCGGGTCTTCCGTCGACGACGCGCGCCCCAGCGCGAACATTGCGGTCGTCTGAAGTCGACGCGCTGTTGCGTCAGCGATCTCGGCTTCCTGACCGATGATCGGCGCGAAGCCCCCTCCCAGCAGGCCGCGGGCACGAAGCCGAACGGCGTATTTCCGGTATGCAGCGCTCAGCGCAGCGAGCTCGGCAGCGGTGTCAGACCTCCCGAACCCGTACATGGCGACCGGACGGACGGGTTCGAGTTCCTCGTCCTTGCCCTTCTCGTCTTTGCCCTTCTGGTCTTTGCGCTTCTTGCCTTTGAGCTTCTTGTCTTTGAGCTTCTCGTCTTCGGGGTCTACGTCGAGCCATCGCAGTTCGTCGGCAACATCTCGGCTGCCGCTCCCTGAGAGCACTCGCTTCGTGCGCGACTCGCACCGCTTCCGCGCAGCTCGCCGCGACTGGCCTCCATATTCTTCGAGCACGGGGCCGACCGTCTGCGTGCGATCAGCATCGAGCGCGCCCTTGACCAGCGGGTTTCGACCACGAATCCACATGAAGACAGCCGCAGCGGGAACCAACACGGTGACGAAGTTGGCCACCACCGAAAGCCCCGCTGGGACGTGGACGGCGATCTTCGTCAGCGCTGAGAGTGCGGTGGAAGCGACCCCTGCCAGGACCCAGCCAGCTTGCAACACGGACGAGTCCCCCTGTGGATGTTTCACTTGGCTGTCGATCGAAAAGAGACCGGTGTCCCGGTCTGCCCGGCCAAGGGTAGAGCCTGCCGGTGTCAATCCGGGCTGCGCGGGGTAGACATGGCCCATGCGCGTGGGAAGAGTCGACGTCCGGCCCCTTGGGGGCGCTGCAGGCTGCCTCACGATGATCCTCGTGTCAATACTTCTCTCGGTCGCGCTGACCGTCGTGCTCAACCTGCTCACGCACTGAGCTGGTGGACAGCGAGGGGCTTGCCCATCAGTCTTGGGCCATGGGGAAATGGCTGGTTGGTGGGGTGGCGATCCTGTCGCTGGGTGGGCTGATCGGTTACGGCGTCGGGCGCGATGCGGCGCAACCGATGTGGCTTACGGGCTCCGCTCACGTGTCGACCATGGGCCGGCAGGCATCCTTCGTGGCAGACGGGTGGTCCTACGGCTTCATGGGGTCGGTTTCCTGGATCGACGCTCAAGGCGTGATGCACATGGACGGCTGGCCCGACTGCCTCACCGACCAGACGAAGTCAGCTCGGTTCGAAGCGGAGTCGCAGGCGGTCGACGTGATCGGCAAACCTGTGCTCGCAGTCGACTGCCGGTAAAAGGAAACAGCTCAGCTGGGTGCCGAAGGCGGGACTCGAACCCGCACGCCCTTTCGAGCAGAGCATTTTGAGTGCTCCGTGTCTGCCATTCCACCACTTCGGCCTGCCGAACATCAGGCACTTCGGCGGGTGGCGCCGACCTGCGTCGACACCGCCGCACAGGATAGCGGGACGACGCCGCCCGACGACAAGCTAGTGGGCGGTCGGGCGATCCGATCGCGCTAGAACCCTCGGCCTCGCCGCGGATTGGCCACGTAGACGGCGCCACAGGCCAGCAGCACTATAGCCGCGACCACGACCCCGCCATCCCGCACGGGCGCGTGAGCCAGCGGCGCCCACCATCGAGCGGGCTCCCCTCGCGGAGTCAGGACGGCGGAGGCGAACAACAGGAACCCGTACAGGATCGAAGCGCCCTCCGACACGAGCGCCAGGAGACCAGCCACCCCCGCGCCCCAGCCGACGGCGAACACCAGACGCCGGGGCGCAAGGTCGAGGCCCGCCACCGACTCGGCGACTGCGACCACCACGAGCAGCTGCACGACGAACCACAGCAGGCGGTATCTCGCGCCCGCCCGGACGCTGAGGGCCCTGGCAGCGCGTGACCGCAGGCTCAGCGCGAAACCCACGCAGCTGCACAGCAGGGCGAGCAGCCCCACCGTGATCCCCTGGTACGACTCCCCCAGCGGGCTCGCGAGGATCGGCTGACCGGTCACGAGGGCGACCCCTGCCAGACCCGTGGACAACACCGCCAGATGCCAGTCGTGATCGGCCAGCCAGCCGCGGATCACCGCACACCTACTCCAGGCCGAACGACGCCGGGACCTTCGCCGGTTCGCACTCCTGGAGTGCCGTCGCCGCCTGAAGGACGAGGTCGTGTGCCCCGACGGAGCCCCGTGTCGCCAGGAGCCGGCCGTAGGGCTCGGCGCTCTGACCGTTGAGCTCGCTCATCACGTAGGACTCGACCAGCGCCGCGCTGTAGAACCAGGAGTTCGGTGGCGGCTCGGGCGCGTGCCACAGCTCGCAGGACTTGGGAGCGACGACTCCGGACACCACATCGCGGGTCCGGAGAGGGGCACGGATCTTGCCCGGATCGATCAGCATCAGGTTGTCCAGCTGGTCGTTCCCGGGTTGCCACATGACGAACCACCTGTGTGTGGGCGCCCCGAGCGCCTGCAGCGTCGCCGCGCTCGCGCCGGCGATCTGCGAGGCCTTCTCGGCCCGGGCGCGAAACTCCGGCGGCGCACACACGACGACGGGCGTGGACGTGCAGCTGTCGGCCCGCACCTGCACCACCGTGTAGCTGTCGTTGGACCCGAAGGCCACTTGCCCGATGAGCAGGGCGACGCCGAGCGCCGCGGCGAGGGGGACCCGTTTGCCCGCGCCAGTCACGACGAGGGCCACGATCGCCGCGCCGACGAGCACCATCCACACGAGCCGCATCGCGAAGTACGGCGGATTGGCGCTCGTTCCCAGCATCGTCCCGCTGGCGGTGTACTCCGCGAGCCCGGTCGCGATGACGCCCATGCGGTCGAGGATCAGGACCCCGGCCGTGAGCAGCGCGGCAACGACCGAGCCCAGCCAGGACTTCAGCACGACACCCAGGGCGTACCCCACCAGGAAGGTGAGCAGTGCGCCGCCGATCTGGGTGAGCGCCGGCCACGGCGTCGCGTTGGGGATCGACGGGTCGGTCCACCGGGAGGCCAGCACCACGAACAGGTTGGCCACGGCATACAGCACCACCACGGGGACGGCCCACACGGCGAGGGTCGCGCAGAGGTGCTTCAGGCGGAGCCGTGCATCCGGGATCAGCGTGAGGAGGCCCTGGATGTCCTGCCAGCCGACGATCGCGGCAGCGCCCGCCAGCAGCGGCAGCATCAAGCCCTGCGCGACCCCGATGGTCTCCTGGCCCCAGAGCGGGTCTCCCATCCAGTCCGCGTCGCGCAGCGCAAGCACCGTCGCCATGGCCGCCAGCATCGAGGCCGTCACCAACCAGGGCATCGGCCGCCGCAGCTGTGCCCTCATGCGCTGCGCTCCTGCGGCGCGATCAGGTCCAGGAGGAAGCTCTCAGCCGAACCGGAGGCACGACTCAGGTCGGTGCGCAGCAGGTCTCCCTCGAGAGCCTGGCCGACCACGCCGGCGTAGACGGCGACCATCTGGTCGCAGAACTCGACCGATGCCGACGCCTCGTGGGTGGCGACCACCACGGGCAGGCGTCCCGAGAGCTCGCGCATCAGCTCCCAGATGGCGCGCGCCGCACCGACGTCGAGGGACGCGGTCGGCTCGTCGAGCAGCAGCACGGTCGGCGACCCGAGCAGGCACTGACCGACCAGAGCCCGCTGCTGCCACCCACCGCTGAGCTGTCGCATCGGGCTGGCCTCGTGGTCGAGGAGTCCGGCCATCCGCAGGGCCGTCTGCACCTCGGCCTCCCGCTCGCGGCGCCCGACCCCACGCAGGGCGGCGAGGTAGCGGTACAGGTCCGCCACCGACACGGCGCTGGACAGGCGGGCAACCTGGGGCAGGACGTTCACCCGGGCCGCCTGCTCGACCTCGCCCTCGGTAGGGCGCAGCCGGCCCGACAGCAGCTCGAGGAGCGTCGTCTTACCTGCGCCGTTGAGCCCCACGACCGCGGTCAGTCCCGGCAGGGTCCGCCACTCGGGACAGGCGAGGACAAAGGACCCGCGACGCATGGTGACGTCCCGCAGCCGAGGGCGGAGGTCGCTCTCGTCGCCCTCGGCTGCCAGCTGATGGTCGTCAGTCACCACTTCTGGTTGGTCCAGGCGCTCCCCTTGCACGCGTCCGGGCCGAGCTTGTCGTTCTGGCAGGCCTCGCCGCGCAGCTCCGCGGCGCTGTAGGTGGTGTTGAGGTTGCCGTTGACGAACCTGTCGACCCAGGTGGCCGTGGCGTTGTCGACGCCACGGGCATCACGAGGGCCGTCGAAGATCGGGACGGTGTAGTTGTAGTGGATCTTGGCGTAGGCAGGGCTCCCGCCCGGTCGCGGGTCGTAGGACGTGGCGTGTCCGCCGATCACGTCCAGCCCGTAGTCGACGCCGACGGTCCCCTTTCCCTTCGCCACCAGGGTCGAGCCCTCGTAGGCGTTCACCACTCCCCAGCTGTAGTAGTTGGCGAACGCCGGTGCAGCCAGCACCACCGTGCTGAGGCCGCACACCACCGGGACGACAGCCCAGCGCTTGATCGATGTCATGAGATCCCCCTCCGTGCCCGCCCAGTGCGGACACGGTCATACAACCACAACCGCCTAGACTTGACTAGGCTTCTTCGGGTTTGTCGGGAAAGACCCGAGGGGAAACCTTGCGAGCGACGCGAGAGGTCAGTCGGCGAGGTCCTCGTAGGCCGGCGCCACCTTGTTGATCGCATCGCCCATCTTGTGGACGCGCAACGCGTTGGTGGACCCGGGGATGCCGGGGGGCGAGCCGGCGACGATGACGACGAGGTCGCCCTCCTGGACGCGGCCCGAGGCGAGCAGCGACTTGTCGACCTGCTGGGCCATCTGGTCGGTGTGCCGGGCCATCGGCACGAGGTAGGTCTCGATGCCCCAGGCCAGCGCGAGCCGCGAGCGGGTGTGCGGCTCAGGGGTGAACGCGAGCATGGGGATTCGCGGACGGATGCGGGACATCCGCTTGGCCGTGTCGCCGGACTGGCTGAAGGTGATGAGGAACTTGGCGCCGAGCAGCTCACCGATCTCGACCGCCGCCGCCGCGACGGCACCGCCCATCGTGTGCGGCTTGGTCCCGAGGGGCCGGATCCGCTCCAGCCCGTGCTCCTCGGTGCTCTCGATGATCCGGGCCATCGTCTGCACCGCGATGATCGGATAGGCGCCGACGCTGGTCTCCCCCGACAGCATCAGGGCATCGGCCCCGTCGAGCACGGCGTTGGCGGCGTCCGAGGCCTCGGCCCGGGTGGGGCGCGGGTTCTCGATCATCGACTCGAGCACCTGGGTGGCCACGATGACCGGCTTGGCGTTGCGCCGCGCGATCTCGATGGCCTCCTTCTGGACGATCGGCACCTCCTCGAGCGGCAGCTCGACCCCGAGGTCTCCCCGGGCCACCATCACGCCGTCGAACGCCTCGATGATCTCGACGAGGTTCTCGACTGCCTGGGGCTTCTCGATCTTGGCGATGACGGGCAGCCGGACGCCGACCTCGTCCATCACGGCGTGCACGTCGTCCAGGTCGGCGGCCGAGCGCACGAACGACAGCGCGATCATGTCGGCCCGCAGACCCAGGGCCCAGCGCAGGTCCTCCTTGTCCTTCTCGGACAGGGCAGGCACCGAGACGGCGACTCCGGGCAGGTTGATGCCCTTGTTGTTGGACACCGTGCCGCCGACGGTCACCACGCAGCGGACATCGGTGTCGGTGACCTCGACGGCCTGGAGCGCGACCTTGCCGTCGTCGATGAGCAGCGAGTCGCCCGGCCTCACGTCACCCGGGAGCCCCTTGTAGGTCGTGCCGACCTCGGTCACGGACCCGTCGACGTCGCGCGTCGTGATGGTGAACTCCGCGCCGTTGAGCAGCTCGACCGGGCCGTCCTTGAACCGCGCCGTGCGGATCTTGGGGCCCTGGAGGTCGACGAGGATGCCCACCGCGTGACCGATCTCGTCGCTGGCTCGCCGGATCTCCTGGTAGATCTTCTCGTGGTCGGCGTACTCACCGTGCGAGAGGTTGAGCCGGGCCACGTCCATGCCCGCCTCGACGAGCTCGCGGATGCGCTCGGGGGAGGACACTGCGGGGCCGAGGGTGCAGACGATCTTGGCGCGGCGCATGGCATCGACCCTAGCGGTCGACTCCCGGCGAACGTGACCCCGGTCACCCTGCGGACACCCGCTGGTATGCCGTGTCGCGGCATACCTCCGGGTGCACCACCCAGCGAGGTGGGTCAGACGACCAGGGGGCGGTCCTTCGGGTTGATGGGACGCGGCAGGGCGGTGGCGCCGGTCAGGAACCGGTCGACCCCGGCCGCGGCAGAACGCCCTTCGGCGATGGCCCACACGATGAGCGACTGCCCGCGACCGGCATCGCCGGCCACGAAGACACCGGGCACCGAGGACATGTAGTCGTTGTCCCGCTTGACGTTGGAGCGCTCGTCGAGCTCGACCTCGAGCTGTTCGACGACCCCTGGGCCCTGCGGACCGAGGAAGCCCATCGCGAGCAGGATGAGCTGGGCCGGGAGCACGCGTTCGGTGCCCTCGACCTCCTCGAACCCCTTGTCGCCCAGGCGCACCTCGACGACCCGGATCCCGCAGACCTTGCCGTCCTCGCCGAGGATCTCCTTGGTGGACGTCGCGTAGACGCGCTCGCCACCCTCCTCGTGGGCCGAGGCGACCCGGAACAGCATCGGGTAGGTCGGCCACGGCTGGCCCGCGACCCGCTCCTCCCCCGGCTGCGGCATGATCTCGAGGCTGGTGACCGAGCGCGCACCCTGGCGGTGCGAGGTGCCGATGCAGTCGGCGCCGGTGTCGCCACCACCGATGACGATGACGTCCTTGCCCTCCGCGGTGACCTGGCCCTCCACGGTCTCGCCGAGCGCGACGCGGTTGGCCGGGGGCAGGAAGTCCATCGCCTGCATGACGCCGTCGAGCTCACGTCCGGGGACGGGCAGGTCGCGCGGCACCGTCGCACCGATGGCGAGCACCACCGCGTCGTAGCGGTCGCGCAGCTGCTTGCCGGTGACGTCGCCACCGACGTCGACCCCACTGCGGAAGCGGGTGCCCTCGGCCTCCATCTGGGCGATCCGGCGGTCGAGGACCGACTTCTCCATCTTGAACTCGGGGATGCCGTACCGCAGCAGGCCGCCCGGCTTGTCGGCACGCTCGTAGACCGCGACCGTGTGACCCGCGCGGGTCAGCTGCTGGGCGGCTGCGAGACCGGCTGGTCCCGAGCCCACCACCGCGACGGTCTTTCCGGAGAGGCGCTCGGGGGCCTGCGGCTGGACGTACCCGGCGTCGAAGGCACGGTCGATCGTCGTGACCTCGATCTGCTTGATGGTCACCGCCGGCTGGTTGATGCCGAGGACGCAGGCCGTCTCACACGGCGCCGGGCAGAGCCGACCGGTGAACTCGGGGAAGTTGTTGGTGGCGTGCAGCCGCTCGATCGCCTCGCGCCAGTCGCCCTTCCAGGCCAGGTCGTTCCACTCGGGGATGAGGTTGCCGAGCGGACATCCGCTGTGGCAGAACGGGATCCCGCAGTCCATGCAGCGACCAGCCTGGCGCTGCAGCTGTCCGAGCTCCTGCTCCTCGTAGACCTCTTTCCAGTCACGGATGCGCACCGGCACGGGTCGGCGGGCCGGCAGCTCGCGCTCCCGCGTCTTGAGAAAGCCCTGGGGGTCAGCCACGGGAGGCCTCCATGATCCGCTCCCAGACCTCGGAGCCGTTGATGTCGAGTCCTTCCGCCTCCGCGGCGGAGCGCACGTCCAGGACGCGCTGGTAGTCCCGCGGAAGGACGAGGGTGAAGCGCGACCTGGTGGACTCCCAGTCCTCCAGCAGCCGTGCTGCGACAGGGGACTCGGTCCACTCGACGTGTGCGCCGAGCAGGTCCCGCACGACCGTCTCGTCGTCGGGTCGCAGGGGCGACAGGTCGACGAGCTCGGTGTTGACGCGTCCGGGGTCGAGGTCCAGCACGTACGCCACTCCCCCGGACATGCCGGCGGCGAAGTTGCGACCGGTGGGGCCCAGGACGAGGACCGTGCCGCCAGTCATGTACTCGCAGCCGTGGTCGCCGACTCCTTCGACGACGGCCGTGGCACCGGAGTTGCGGACACAGAAGCGCTCGCCCACGAGGCCACGCAGGTAGAGCTCGCCCGTGGTGGCGCCGTACCCGATGACGTTGCCGGCGATGACGTTGGCCTCGGCCTGCAGCGGGGCAGCCCGGTCGGGGCGGACCACGATCCGCCCACCCGAGAGGCCCTTGCCGACATAGTCGTTCGCGTCCCCGAGCAGCCGCAGGGTGACGCCCCGCGGGACGAAGGCGCCGAGCGACTGACCCGCCGAGCCCCGCAGGGTCAGGTTGATCGTGTCGTCGGGCAGCCCTTGCGGGTGCGCCTTCGTGACCTCGTGGCCGAGCAACGTCCCGATCGTGCGGTTGACGTTGCGGACGGCCACCTCCCCCGTGACCCGCGTGCCGTCGTTGATCGCCTCGCGCGCGATCGTGATGAGGTGGTGGTCGAGGGCCTTCTCGAGACCGTGGTCCTGCCCGGTGGTGTTGCGCCGGGCCGAGCCGTCGGGGCTCTCCACGTCGGTGAAGATCGGCGACAGGTCGAGGCCGGCGGCCTTCCAGTGGTTGACCGCACGGGTCGCGTCGATGGCGGAGACCTGGCCGATCGCCTCCTCGATGCTCCGGAACCCGAGGGCCGCGAGGTGCTCGCGGACCTCCTCGGCGACGTACTCGAAGAAGGTCTCGACGAACTCGGGCTTGCCCGAGAACCGGGAGCGCAGCTCGGGGTTCTGGGTGGCGATGCCGACAGGACAGGTGTCGAGGTGGCAGACGCGCATCATGATGCAGCCACTGACCACCAGCGGAGCCGTGGCGAACCCGAACTCCTCGGCCCCGAGCAGGGCGGCGATGACGACGTCCCGCCCGGTCTTGAGCTGGCCGTCGCACTGGACGACGATGCGGTCGCGCAACCCGTTGAGCACCAACGTCTGCTGGGTCTCGGCGAGGCCGATCTCCCAGGGGCCGCCCGCGTGCTTGAGCGAGGTGAGCGGTGACGCGCCGGTGCCTCCGTCGTGACCGGAGATGAGCACCACGTCGGAGTGCGCCTTGGAGACGCCAGCCGCGACGGTGCCCACGCCGATCTCGGAGACGAGCTTGACGTGGATCCGGGCCTCGGGGTTGGCGTTCTTGAGGTCGTGGATCAGCTGGGCGAGGTCCTCGATGGAGTAGATGTCGTGGTGCGGCGGCGGACTGATCAGGCCGACGCCCGGCGTCGAGTGCCGGGTCGCCGCGATCCACGGGTAGACCTTGTGGCCGGGCAGCTGGCCGCCCTCACCGGGCTTGGCTCCCTGAGCCATCTTGATCTGGATGTCGCCGGACTTCGTGAGGTACAGCGAGGTGACGCCGAAGCGACCCGAGGCGACCTGCTTGATGGTCGAGCGTCGCTCAGGGTCCATCAGCCGGTCCACGTCCTCGCCACCCTCACCGGTGTTGGACCGCCCACCGAGGCGGTTCATGGCGATGGCCAGCGTCTCGTGGGCTTCCTGGCTGATCGAGCCGTAGGACATCGCGCCGGTGTTGAACCGCTTGACGATCTCGCTGACCGGCTCGACCTCCTCGATCGGGATCGCGGGCCGAGGCGAGGAACCACCGAGGGTGAACAGGCCGCGCAGCGTCATCAGCCGCTCGGACTGCTCGTCGATCCGCTGGGTGTACTGCTTGAAGATGTCGTAGCGGCGCTGACGTGTCGAGTGCTGCAGCCGGAACACGGTGTCGGGGTCGAACAGGTGCGGCTCGCCCTCACGCCGCCACTGGTACTCCCCGCCGACGCCGAGCTTGCGGTGCGGCAGCCGCACCCCGTCCGGAGGGTATGCCGCGGCGTGGCGGGCCGCGGTCTCGGCGGCGAGGACGTCGAGACCGACCCCGCCGAGCTGGCTGACCGTGCCGGTGAAGTAGCGGTCGACCAGCTCCTGCGAGAGGCCGAGCGCCTCGAACACCTGGGCGCCGCGGTACGAGGCGACGGTCGAGATGCCCATCTTGGACATGACCTTGAGGACACCCTTGCCGAGCGCCTTGATGAGGTTCTTGACGGCCTGCTCGGGAGTCACGCCGTCGATCGCGCCGGACCGGACGAGGTCCTCGACGGACTCCATGGCCAGGTACGGGTTGACGGCCGCTGCGCCATACCCGACGAGGAGTGCCACGTGGTGGACCTCGCGGACGTCGCCGGCCTCGACGACGAGGCCCACGAGGGTGCGGGTCTTCTCGCGGATCAGGTGGTGGTGGACCGCGGAGGTCAGCAGCAGCGACGGAATGGGTGCGTAGTCGCGACCCGAGTCGCGGTCGGAGAGCACCACGAACCGCGCGCCTTCGGCGATCGCCGCCGACACCTCGGCGAAGATCTCCTCGAGGCGCGCCGTCATCGCAGCCGCACCGCCGGTCACGTCATACAGGCCCCGGACCACGTGGGTGGCGTAGCCGGGCAGGTCGCCGTCGGCGTTGACGTGGACGATCTTGGCCAGCTCGTCGTTGTCGATGACAGGGAACGGCAGGACCACCTGGCGGGCGTGGGCCGGGCCGGCCGCCAGGGCGTTGCCCTCGGGACCGATGACCGTGCCGAGCGAGGTGACGAGCTCCTCGCGGATGGCGTCCAGCGGCGGGTTGGTCACCTGCGCGAAGAGCTGGGTGAAGTAGTCGAAGACCAGGCGAGGGCGGTCGGACAGCACGGCGATGGGGGTGTCGGTGCCCATCGAGCCGAGGGCCTCTCCCCCGGTCCTCGCCATCGGGGTGAGCAGGATCTTGAGCTCCTCCTGCGTGTACCCGAAGGTCTGCTGGCGACGGGCGACGGAGGCGGCCGTGTGCACGATGTGCTCGCGCTCGGGCATGTCGTCGAGGTGGATGAGACCAGCGTGCAGCCACTCGTCGTAGGGGTGCTGAGCGGCGAGCTGGGACTTGACCTCGTCGTCGGAGACGATGCGGCCGTGCTCGGTGTCGACGAGGAACATCCGTCCGGGCTGGAGCCGGCCCTTGCGGACCACGCGGGTCGGGTCGAGGTCGAGCACCCCGGACTCCGACGCCAGCACGACGAGCCCGTCGTCGGTGACCGAGTAGCGGCCCGGACGCAGCCCGTTGCGGTCGAGCACGGCACCGATCAGCGAGCCGTCGGTGAAGGTCACGCACGCCGGGCCGTCCCACGGCTCCATGAAGGTCGAGTGGAACTCGTAGAAGGCGCGGCGAGCCGGGTCCATCTCGTGGTTGTTCTCCCACGCCTCCGGGATCATCATGAGGACGGCGTGCGGCAGCGGCCGACCGCCGAGGTGGAGCAGCTCCAGCGCCTCGTCGAAGGACGCCGAGTCGGACGCCCCCGGCGTGCAGATCGGGAAGAGCCGCTCGAGGTCGCCGGGGATCAGGTCGGACTGGAGCTGGCTCTCGCGCGCGCTCATCCAGTTGCGGTTGCCCTTGACGGTGTTGATCTCACCGTTGTGGGCGATGAGCCGGTAGGGGTGGGCCAGCGGCCAGCTGGGGAAGGTGTTGGTGGAGAAGCGCGAGTGGACCAGCGCGAGCTGGGTCTCGAACCGTCGGTCGGACAGGTCCGGGAAGAACGGCTCCAGCTGGCCCGTGGTCAGCATGCCCTTGTAGACGAGGGTGCGACAGGACAGCGACGGGAAGTAGACCTCGGTCTCGCGCTCGGCGCGCTTGCGCAGGCAGAACGCCAGGCGGTCCAGCCCGAGCCCGACCATGCGCCCCACGGCCGCCGAGACGAAGAGCTGGCGGAAGTACGGCATGCAGTCACGGGCCGCCTGGCCGACGAGCTCCGCGGCCACCGGAACGTCACGCCACCCCAGGACGGTGAGGCCCTCCTCGCCCGCGATCTCCTCGATGCGGGCCTCGACCCGGGTGCGCTCGGCCTGGTCACCCGGCAGGAAGGCGATGCCCACGGCATACGCCCCCTGGACGGGGAGGTCGAAGTCCACGACGGCACGCAGGAACGCGTCGGGCACCTGGGTGAGGATGCCTGCGCCGTCGCCGACGAGGGGGTCCGCGCCGGTGGCACCGCGGTGGTCGAGGTTGCGCAGCGCGGTGAGGGCGTGGTCGACGATGTCGTGACCGGCGCTTCCCCGCATGGTGGCCACGAGGGCGACACCGCAGGCGTCGTGTTCGAACTCACGGCGGTAGAGGCCGGTGTCGGCAGGCTGGGCGGAGAAGCGCGCACGAGTCACGTTCGGGTCACCGTCCTTGGGGGAGAAGTGCGTCGTGGAACCCAAGTTGGGCACACCAGGTCACGCGCGTGGACGGCCTTGGCCACGGCTGCAGGCAGGATAGCCCGAGTGCCGTTTGTCCCGCCATGTGAGCCTGCTCATTCCGTATGCTGAGACACCGCTTCGCGCGGGACGGCCACCTCGCGGCGCCTCCCGAACCAGACGATGGCGACTCCGATCAGGAAGACGATGATGCTCGTCCACACGTTGACGCGCGCGCCGAGAATGGTGTGTGCGGGGTCGCTGCGCATCAGCTCGAAGACGATCCGGCCCAGGGGGTAGCCCATCACGTAGAGGCCGAAGAGCTGCCCGCGGCGCAGCGTCCAGCGACGGTCGGCCAGCACGAGGAAGAGCGCGAGGAGCAGGCACCACAGCGACTCGTAGAGGAAGGTGGGGTGGTAGGTGCCGAGCACCACGGCCTTCCCGCTCGAGTCCACCACGGCGTGACCGGCCGACTGGTCCCACTGGTGGATGGTCAGGCCCCACGGGAGGTCGGTCGCGCGACCGTAGAGCTCGTTGTTGAACCAGTTGCCCCAGCGGCCGAGGGCCTGGGCGACGGCCACCCCGGGTGCGGCGGCGTCGATGTAGTCGAGGAAGGGCACGCCGTGCCGACGGGCGCCGATCCAGGCACCGACCGCACCCAGCGCGATGGCGCCCCAGATGCCGAGCCCGCCCTCCCAGATGTACAGCGCCTTGATCGGGTGGCCGCCCTGCCCGAAGTACGGGTCGGGGGTGGTGATGACGTGGTAGAGCCGACCACCGACGATCCCGAACGGCACCGCCCAGGCCGAGATGTCGACGGCCTTCTCCCTGGCGTGCCCGCGGTCGACCAGCCGCCGACCGGTGATCCAGACGGCCAGCACGATGCCGGCGAGGATGCACATGGCGTAGGCGCGGACCGGGAACGGCCCGAGGTGCCACACGCCCGACGTCGGGCTGGGGATAGACGCCGGGACTCCCACGTGCACAGCCATGCGAGTAACCCTTCAGCGTTGCCGAGCCGACCGCGACCGCAGCCTGTAGGGAGGCTACCTAGTCACCGAATGGGACGGTACGGAAGGTCCGGATAGTGCGCAGCCATCGCCTCCGACACGCAGGACCGGCCCGCCTCGACCCGGGCCCCCTCGGCGTATCCGTTCCTCGCCCCGACCACCTGCCCGAAACCGGTGCTGCCTCGCACGTCGTAGCCCCGCCGGGACATGCACGCGACCACGGCGCCAGCCAGCAGCGGGGTCATGTGAGTGGGGGTGTCCGCGGCATAGATCGCCCACACGGGAAACCAGTAGCTTGCCTCGCAGTCGTCGATCCGGCTGGCCTCGTCGGTCGGCTCGGTCGGCTGCTGGTCGCCAGCGGACGACGGCAGAGCAGCGCCCACCCGGCGGTAGGTGTAGAGCAGCTCGACGTTGCTGACGGGGTCCCAGACAGGGTCCGACACCTCGAAACCGACATCGGACACGCACCCGGCATAAGCGCGCCACGCCTGGTCGAGCTCGCTCCGGCTCACGTGCCCGTCAGCGAGGATCTGCCTCTGTGGCGAGCCGGGGTCCAGCTCATTGACCAGGAGTCGGAGCCTCGACTCCCCCACCCGATAGGCGCTCGGCGCTCGGTAGGTCGCCACCTGGGAGGCCGGCGTGGCACCGGGAGCCGGGCTGTCGGCGCTGCAACCGGTGCCGGCTGCCGTGAGGAGCACGGCAGCCGTCACGGCCGTCAGAAGACGAGGCACGCGCCGGTGGTGGACCTTCGCCCTAGATCCCCCATGTTCATAGTCATGGGTGGACCCTACATGTCTGAGCCGCAGACCTGCACAGGGTTCTAGCGGACTACTTGGTTGCGGCCTTCACCTGTGCCGCGAGGGTGTCACGGGTGAGCCCGGCGAGGGCCACCGCCTTGCCGTTGAGCTTGAGCGTCGGGGTGCCGTTGACGCCGTCCTTCTCGGACTGCGTCTGCACCGACTCGACCCACTGGTTGTGCGCCTTGGCTGCATAGCACTGGTCCCAGGTGGTGAGGGTCGGTCCACCCAACCCGGCCTGGACGGCGAACTGCTTGAGCTGGGCATCGGTGTAACCGGCCCCCTCCGTCGAGGGCTGACCCTGGAACGTCGCCGCGTGGTACTGCAGGAACTTGTCGGCGTCCGCCGCACAGGCCGCGGCATTGGCCGCACGCTTCGAGGAGTCGTTGTGCAGGTTGTCGTCGAGGAAGGACAGCGGGTGGGCGACCAGCTTGATCTGGTTGGCCTTGACCATGTCGACGACCTGCAGGCCGAAGATGTCCTCGAACCGCGCGCACACCGGGCACTGGAAGTCCTCGTAGAGGTCGAGCGTCGGCACGGTGGCCGGGGCCCCCGGGTTGACGACGATCCCGGCGCCCATGGCGGCGACGCCCTTGGGCAGGGTCGAGCCCCCGGCCGTCGTGGCTGCCTGCTTGCCGTGGCTGCCCAGGATGACTGCGGTGATGACCGCGGCGAGCACCACCACGACCACGACGGTGGCCACGACGACGCGGTTCGGGCCCTTGCCCCCGCCCTGGCCGCTGCGGAGCGAACCCTTGGGCGCTGCGGCCTGGATCTTGGCCTTGCGGCTGGCGCTGCTGCTGGTCATGCGTGGGGCCTCTCGTGGTGCTGATCGGGATGCTGCTGGTCAGTCGGGCTGTCGACCCGGTGCCGTCTTACTCGGGGAACAGGAACCGCTCGACGCTGAAGGCTGTTCGAGGCCGCACGACGAGCCAGGCGGCGCACAGGAGGAGCCCGACGTCGCGGGCGATCTCCTGCGGATACTGCGTCTGGGCGGCCGCAATGGTTCCCCCGTGGCCGAAGCATCCGCAGTCGATGGACAGCCCGCGCGCCCAGGCCGAGGCGATCCCGGCGATGAACACCAGCATGAGCAGCCCGCCCACCACGGCGGCGAAACGGGTGAACAACCCCAGGATCAGCAGTGCTCCGACCGCGATCTCGAGGATCGGCAGTCCGTAGCCGACGTAGCCCGCAACGTCGTAGGGCAGCAGCTGGTACGCCCGCACCGAGCGCGCCGAGGTCTCGAGGTGCCCGACCTTGAGCAGCCCAGCCGCGAGGATGACGCCGCCGAGGACGAGCCGGGCGAGGAGCCCGATGAGATCGCGCAGCCGCGGAGTCGCCTCGGCGCTCCTGGTCAACGCCCGCTCCGGACGCCCTCAGCCAGCTCGCCGACCAGCGCGCGCAGGGCTGAGATCCCGCCCGCGAGATCCTCCGCCTCGGTCAGGCAGCGCACCAGGGCCGAACCCACGATCACGCCGTCCGCGTAGGCCGCCACCTCCGCCGCCTGGGAACCACCGGACACCCCCAGACCCACGCAGACCGGCTTGTCGGTCACTGCCTTGGTGCGGTTCACGATGACGGCGGCGGCGTCTCCCATGGACGTCCTGGCCCCGGTCACGCCCATGTGCGACACGGCATACACGAAGCCACGGCACTGCTCCGTCACAGCCGCGATGCGCTGCTCCGTCGAGCTCGGCGCGACGAGGAAGACGCGGTCGAGGCCGGTCTCCTCACTCGCCGCGATCCACTCCCCTCCCTCGTCCGGGATGAGGTCGGGCGTGATGATGCCGGCGCCACCCGCCGCAGCGAGCTCACGAGCGAAAGCGGTGGGGCCGTGGCGCAGGATGAGGTTCCAGTAGGACATCACCAGCGGCGGCGCTCCGGCGTCCCGCACGGCACGGGTGGCGGTGAACGCGTCGTTCACCCTGACCCCGCGCTTGAGTGCCTGGTCGGCCGCGTAGGCGATCACGGGGCCGTCCATGAGGGGGTCGCTGTAGGGGATGCCGACCTCGACGATGTCGACACCGGCCTCCACCATCGCGACCATGGCCTCGACCGAGCCCTCGACCGAGGGGAAGCCGACGGGGAGGTAGCCGACGAGGGCGGCACGGTTCTCGGCCCGGCACTGCTCGAGGACGCGACCGACCCCGAGGTCGGTGGTCGTGGGGCTCACAGCTGGGTCCTTCCGTCGCCTTCGGCGCGCGGTTCGTCGGCGGTGCCTTCCGGAGTCGCCTCGCCGTCGAGGAGGCCGAAGTACTCCGCCGCCGTGTGCATGTCCTTGTCACCACGGCCGGAGAGGTTGACCAGCAGCAGCGCGTCCGGTCCGAGCTCGCGGCCGACCTCGAGCGCCCCGGCGAGGGCGTGGGCCGACTCGAGCGCGGGGATGATCCCCTCGGTGCGGCAGAGCAGCTCGAACGCGTGCATGGTCTCGGCGTCGGTGGCGTAGCGGTACTCGGCGCGCCCGGTGTCGCGCAGATAGGCGTGCTCGGGTCCGACGCTCGGGTAGTCCAGCCCCGCGGAGATGGAGTGCGACTCGAGGGTCTGGCCGTCGTCGTCCTGCATGAGATAGCTGAACGTGCCGTGCAGCACCCCCGGCGAGCTGGCTGCGAACCTCGCGGCGTGCCTGCCCGACTCGACGCCCTCTCCCCCGGCCTCGATCCCGATCAGGTGCACGCCGGCGTCGTCGATGAAGCGGTGGAAGATGCCCATGGCGTTGGATCCTCCGCCGACACAGGCGATCACGGCGTCAGGCAGTCGTCCGGTGAGGTCGAGCACCTGGGCGCGAGCCTCGACACCGATGACCCGGTGGAAGTCGCGCACCATCTCGGGGAAGGGGTGCGGCCCCGTGACGGTGCCGAGGATGTAGTGGGTGTTGCCGACGTTGGTGACCCAGTCGCGCAAGGCGTCGTTGATCGCGTCCTTGAGGGTCGCGCTGCCTGTGGGGACTGGGACGACCTCGGCGCCGAGCATCTTCATCCGGGCGACGTTCAGGGCCTGGCGCTCGGTGTCGACCTTGCCCATGTAGATCACGCACTCGAGGCCCATCAGGGCCGCGGCGGTGGCCGTGGCGACCCCGTGCTGGCCTGCGCCGGTCTCGGCGATGACGCGGGTCTTGCCCATCCGCTTGGTCAGCAGCGCCTGGGCGAGGACGTTGTTGATCTTGTGGGAGCCCGTGTGGTTGAGGTCCTCCCGCTTGAGGATGATCCGCGCGTTCCCGGCGTGGGCGGCGAACCGTGGCACCTCGGTGATGATGCTCGGACGTCCTGTGTAGGTGCGGTGCAGCCGCTCGAGCTCGCCCATGAACTCGGGGTCGACCATCGCCTTACGGCGGGCCTCGTCGAGCTCCTCGAGGGCCGGGATCAGGGCCTCGGGGACATAGCGCCCACCGAACTCGCCGAAGCGACCGGGGCGGGCCAGTGGTTCTGGGGTCAGGTCGCTCATGATGTCGGGGCTCCTGCCGCGATGAGTTCGTATGCCGCGCGGCGGGGGTCGTTGCCCCGCACCAGTGCCTCGCCCACCAGGACTGCGTCCGCGCCTTCACGCGCGAACCGGGCCGCGTCGTCGGGGCCGCCGACGCCCGACTCGGCCACCCTGACCGCGGAGTCGGGGATCAGCGGGGCCAGCCGACCGAAGGTGTCCGGGTCGACGGCGAGGGTCTTGAGGTTCCGTGCGTTGACGCCGATCACGGAGGCCCCCGCATCGACGGCGCGACGGGTCTCCTCCTCGTCGTGCACCTCGACGAGCGCGGTCATCCCGAGGTCGTGAGCGAGCCGATGCATGCGGACCAGGTCGTCCTGGGCCAGGGCGGCGACGATCAGGAGGATGAGGTCGGCGCCGTGCGCCCGTGCCTCGAACAGCTGGTAGTCCTCGACCATGAAGTCCTTGCGCAGTACCGGGATCCGCACGGCCCCGCGGACCGCGTCGAGGTCCTCGAGCGAGCCGTGGAAGCGGCGCCGCTCGGTCAGGACGCTCACCGCGGTCGCACCTCCGGCCTCATAGTCCGCGGCCAGGGCAGCCGGGTCGGCGATGGCCGCCAGCGCCCCCTTGCTCGGGCTGGACCGCTTCACCTCGGCGATGAGGGCCAGTCCTGGGCGCCGCAACGCGGCCTCCGCGTCGAGTGCAGGGGCAGCCCCAGCCGCGAGCTCCTCGATGCGGGAGCGCGGGATGACGGCCTGCGCGTCGGCGAGGTCTTCGCGGACGCCAGCGACGATGTCGTCGAGCACGGTGGGCATGACCACAGGCTATCGAGCAGAACCGGACGGTCCCTGCACGGGTCAGCGGGTGGACCGGGCCGGACGCCCGGCCCTGGTCGGCGAGCTGACCTCGAACGGAGCAGGTCAGCCAACCAGGCAGCCAACCAGGCAGCCCGAGGGCTGCCGGGGGTCAGTTGACCCCGACCTCGGGCCTGCCGGTCTCGGGGGCGTCGGGTCCGTTGACCGTCACGGCGCCGTAGCCGGCCATCGACAGGACCTTGCCCGCGACGGCCCCGAGGGCGCAGATGACCAGGCCGATGACGAACAACGGCGTGCTGGTCAGGACCACCGCCAAGGACGCCAGAGCGGACCCGACGAGGATGATGATCACGGCCGTCCAGGCGGCGATGCTGTGTCCGTGGTCCTCTTCGTGGATCTCGTGCTCTGCCATGGGGGTGGCTCCTGCGTGCTCGTCGCGGTGGGGTTCGATGCCCATTCTGTCAGGTGCCCGCGGACGGGTCGCGCAGAGTGGGGTCGTCGCCGGCGTCGAGCCGGTCCCAGTCGGTCGCCACGCGCTGTCCACGGGCACCCGCCGAGGTGGACGGGGTCTCGTACCGGGCCCCCAGGCCGCGCCACCTGACGGCGCCGACCCACCCTGCGACGGCGGCCAGCACCAGCATGAGCGCGGCGACGACGCAGACCACTGGCCAGGCCGAGGCCGTGGCATGGGTCTCGAGGGAGCCGGTCCGGCCTGCCGCCTTCGCGGCGATGGCCCCCAGCGAGCTCGCCGGAGACAGCGCCACCCGCGCCGCGACGGCACACTCCGCAGCACCAGCCAGCGCGAGGACCACCAGGGTGACCCGTCGCACCAAGGCCCCGCTGGTGGCGCTGGCCAGGGCCGCAGCAGCGCCCACGAGCGCAAGAGCCACCACGCCAGAGGCGACCTCACTGCCGGTGCCGGAGATGCGGCTCGCTCCGAGGACGGCGTCGTTGACCGTGCCGCTCACCCAGACCCGGCCGGCCCCGACCAGCAGGACTGCGGCACCCACGAGGGCCAGCAGCACGACGGACAGCTTCGACGTCAGACGGGAGCTGGTCACTGGACGGTCCTCAGGGCAGCGGCGGTGGCGACGGCGCGCAGGGCGGCCGCGGCCTTGTTGACGGTCTCCTCGAACTCGGCCGTCGGCACGGAGTCCGCGACGATCCCGGCTCCTGCCTGCACGTGCGCGACGCCGTCCTTGATGACCGCGGTCCGGATGGCGATGGCCATGTCGAGATCTCCGTGGAAGTCGAGGTAGCCGACCACGCCTCCGTAGACCCCCCGGCGACTGGGTTCGTAGTGCTCGATCAGGCTGAGCGCGCGCGGCTTCGGCGCGCCGGACAAGGTGCCGGCCGGGAACGTCGCGACGAGGACGTCGTAGGCCGACCGGTCGGGGCGGATGTCGCCCACGACGGTGGACTCGAGGTGGGTCACGTGGGAGTAGCGGCGGACGTTCATGAACTCGACGACGTCCACGGTGCCCGCTTCGCAGACTCGCTGCAGGTCGTTGCGACCGAGGTCCACGAGCATGACGTGCTCGGACCGCTCCTTGGGGTCGGCGAGCAGGTCCTCGGCGAGCCGTTGGTCGTCCTCCGGGGTCTTGCCTCGCGGGCGCGAACCCGCGATCGGGTGTGTGATCGCTCGGCGACCCGTCACCTTGACCAGCGCCTCCGGCGACGAGCCGACCACGTCGTATGCCGTGTCGTCACCTGCCGGGAGTCGCACCAGGTACATGTACGGACTCGGGTTGGACGACCGCAGCGCGCGGTAGACGTCGAGGGCATCGGCCCGACACGGAGTCGAGAACCGTTGCGACAGAACGACTTGGAAGACCTCACCCGACCTGATGTCCTCCTTCGCCTGCTCGACCATCTCCTCGAAGTCGGCCTGGGTCAGGTTGCTGCGCACCTCGTCGCGGGCCCGGCGGAACTCGTCCTGGTCGACCGTCGCCACCGTGCTCGGCGCCGGGGCGGCGAGGTCTGCGGTCATCACGTCGAGGCGGCCCACGGCGTCGGCCCAGGCGTCCTCGACCCGCTCGTCGGTCGCGTCGTAGTTGATGGCGTTGGCCACGAGCAGCACGGAACCGTCGGCATGGTCCAGCACCGCCAGGTCGGTGGCGAGCATCATCGAGATCTCGGGCAGCCCCAGCTCGTCGGGAAGCGCGTCCGGCACCCGCTCCCAACGCCGCACCGCGTCATACGTGATCGCACCGACCATGCCGCCGGTGAGGGGTGGCAGGCCCTCGATCGGCTCTGTCGCCAGCGCGGCGACGGTGTCGCGCAACGCGTCGAGCGGACTGCCACCGGTGGGGACCCCGACGGGCGGCTCCCCCACCCAGTGGGCCTGACCGTCCTTCTCCGTCAACGTCGCCCGGCTCGCCGCACCCACGATGGAGTACCGGGACCAGACGCCGCCGTGCTCCGCCGACTCGAGCAGGAATGTGCCGGGCGCATCCTTGGCGAGCTTGCGGTAGAGCCCGACCGGCGTCTCGGCATCGGCCATCAGCCGGCGCACCACGGGGATGACCCGACGGTCCTTGGCGAGGATCTGGAAGGTCTCGAGACTGGGCCAGGTGGTGCCGAAGGACAGGTCGGGGCTGACGTCGCTCACGGCGACCCCGCCGCCGCGCCGAGGTCATCGGCGTCGAAACAGCTCCGGTCACCGGTGTGGCAGGCGGCCCCCACCTGGTCGACCCGCACCAGCAGCGCGTCGCCGTCGCAGTCGAGGGCCACGGAACGCACCCACTGCACGTGGCCGCTGGTGTCGCCCTTGCGCCAGTACTCGCCACGGCTGCGCGACCAGAACGTCACGCGTCCCTCACCGAGCGTGCGGCGCAGCGCCTCGTCATCCATCCAGCCGAGCATCAGCACCTCGCCGGTGTCGTGCTGCTGGACGATCGCTGCCACGAGTCCTTGCGCGTCGCGCTTCAGGCGCGCCGCGATGGCCGGGTCGAGGACTGCTGGGGAGGTCACCCGACCATTCTGCCGTGTGCGGACCACCGCGGTCGGGCCGCCCACCATGCGTCAGGTATGCCGGGGTGGGCTGGGACCCGCCGCGGACCACCTCAGACCCGAGGGTGCACGAGGTGCTTGCGGCCGGTGAGCAGCGCCGCGCCGTACAGCAGGGCCACCACCACGAGCAGGGTGTTGAAGCCGAAGATCAGCGCGAGGTACTCCAGGGCGCCGCCCACCATCGCACCGAGGAGGTTCGCCCCGAAGGCGACCGTGCTGGAGCCAGCGCCCTTGAACCGCACCGCGAAGAGCAGGTTGGCGATGAAGATCGGCGCGAACGCGATGCTCACCCCGGCCAGGAACCGGGGCACCAGCGAGAGGTTGAGCAGAGCGTCCTGCGGGATCAGCCAGGCGGCCGCGAGAGCCGCCAGCAACGCGGCATACAAGAGGATGGGGCGAGGGATGGTGACGCGGCGGGCCACCTCGATGGCGGCGAGGACGCTCAGCAGCACCCCGGCGAAGACCGCCGCGTTCACCGCCCAGGTGGTGCCGAAGAGGAGCGCGAACTGCACCACGTTCTTCGTCTCCAGCAAGAGGAAGGCGGCGCCCATGAAGAACAGGTCGACGTACGGCCGCATGGTGCGCAAGGGCCCCGCCACGGTGCGCACCGCGACGGTCGACGCCAGCAGCACCAGGCCGAGCATCCAGAGGTAGAAGGACGGGATGGTGCGGGTGCCGAGGTAGGGGAACGGACGGTCGTCGACCGATGGCTCGAGGGCTGTGGTCCGTGGTGACCAGGTCGTCGTGCAGCCGCCGGTGCTGGCGTCCTTGCGCAGGGTGAGCACGGCCTGCTGGCGCGGTCCGTAGCTCGGTCCGAGCTGCACGCAGGGGGCGGCGTCGTAGACGGTGCGCACCGTGTTGGCGTAGCGGTCGAGCAGCCACGGCTCGTAGTAGTTGTACATCGCGAACGTGCCGCCGGGCTTGAGCAGCGCACGCGCCCGCTTCAGGGCCTGCGTGGTGAAGAGGTAGTTCTCCAGTCGCAGCGCGGACTGGCCGGTGACGATCGTCGCGGAGTCCGGGAGTGCGAGAAGGATCAGGTCGTACCGGCGGTCGGTGCGCTCCATGAACGCCCGACCGTCGTCGACGTGGGTCGTCACCCGCGGGTCGGAGTACGGGCGGTCGGGGTGGTGGTCGCGCCCGAGCTGCATGATCGCCGGGTCGATCTCGACGGCGTCGACCCGCTTGGCGCCCTGGGCAAGCGCCACCGCGACGTCGTTGCCGGTCCCCGCGCCGATGACGAGCACGTCGTCGCGCGAGCCGGCGTAGGTGTAGGGGTAGAGGTAGAACGGCGAGTCGCGCCGGATGTCGGCCACCGGGAGCGCGGTCTGGAGCGGCGTGTTGTTGACCTCGACCCGGAACATGCCGCCGGCGAGCTGGGTGGTGTGGATCTTGTAGTAGGGCGACCACTGGAAGCTGCCGACCAGGGACTCGGTGCCCAGCAGCAGGACCAGGACAGCCAGGGCGATCACCGGCCCGCGCCACGGCGACAGCAGCCGCCGCCCGAGCAGGACGACGAAGACGGCTGCGGCCACGAGTCCCCACCCCAGCGGCGGCAACCGCAGGAACGACAGGGCCGCGAAGCAGGCGATGCCGGTGAGGCTGCCGACCACGTCGAGCCGGTAGGCCTCGAGTGGCTCGAACCGGGCAAAGGTCCGCGCCACCTCCTGCGCCAGAGCCATCAGGGTCGCGACCGTGAGAGCGAAGATCACGGAGAGGCTGAGCCAGCGAGGAAGCGGCGCCCAGTCGAACATCCCGATCAGCCGCCACTGGCCACCGCGCCCGGTGCCGGTGCGCACCGGGAAGGCCAGGACGAATGCGACCAGGGTCGCGAGCAGGACCGGACCGAGGGGGAAGAGGTCGCGCCCGGCTCTGGCCCGCAGGAACCCCAGCCCGATGCCGAGGAAGCTCGCCAGCAGGACGAAGTTGGTCATGTGGACCAGGTAGAGGTTGTTCGACGACGTCCAGCGGATCAGGGCCAGCTCCACGAACAGCATCAGGGCACTGGCCAGGACCAGCCTGGCTCGGTCCCCCGGGGTGCGAAGGCGCAGCCACGACCGAACGGCCGCGGGCTCGCCCACCTCGCGTTCCTGTTCCTGTCGCATGACTACCCCTCGTATGCCGGTCGGCGCTGACCGAGGGCAACGTACCAACTGGCTCGGGCTGTCGGGCGTTCCGGCGGCCTGCTGCCTGGCGCTACTGCTCCGGCTCACTCACCCGGCGGGGCAACGCGCGGGTGCCCCACCGGGGCCGCCCGGTGCGGTCCCGGGACGGATGCTGCGACCACCCTGCCGACGACCGACGGCCGCAGCAGCGAGGCCGTGGGCTCCACGAGGTTGAGCACCAGGTTGAACGACTTCGCCAGCCTGACCGAGGTGTGGGTCCCCCTCACGACCCGCAGGACGTAGCGGTTGACCGCATCCGTCCCCTTGGCCTTCGGTCCGACCGTGTCCGGGTGGAGGAAGTCCGCCCCCACGGCGATCGACCACGGTGCGTCGATGATCGTGGCGGCTCGTCGGTGGAAGAGTCTCGGCAGGTCCGGCGAGTGGGCCCCCACCTCGCGGACCGTGGTATCGAGTGCCGCGGCCTGGAGGGCGGCACACGACATGCCCTGCCCGTAGATGGGGTTGAAGCTGCACGCCGCGTCGCCGAGGGTGAGCAGCCCCGGCACGAGCCGCTCGACCTTCTCGTAGTGCCGGCGCTGGCTGAACGGGAACCGGTATGCCGCCACGTCCGACAGCGGGCCGGCCCGCTCGAGCAGCTGGGCCACCGCCGGTGACAACAGGCTGCGCGCGAAGGCCAGCACCTCGTCCTCGCTGGTTCCGGGTGGGTCGCCGTGCACCCCGGCCAATGTGACCATCCACCGCTCCCCCTCCACGGGCATGACCGCACCGGCGCGGAACGACGTCGGTGGTGAGGTGCCGCAAACCACGAAGGTGCCCTCGAAGTCGTCGCGGGACCGCGGAAGGAAGCCGCTCGTGTAGGCGCAGTCGATGCTCACCCGCGACACCGGTGGCACAAGCACACCCGACTCCTCCAGCTGGTGGGCGATCCGCGAGGAGCGGCCGGAGCAGTCGACGACCAGGTCGGCCGGTCGTGACACACCGTCGACCACGACCCCGGTCACTCGTCCGTCGGTGAGGTCGAGCCCACTCGCGAGCACGCCGTCCTCAAGGGTCACGTTGTCCAGCAAGGCGATCCGGCGACGGAGGACCTGCTCCAGCAGCGGTCGCGTCAGGCTGAGCGCGGACGGCCCCCAGTCGCCCTGCGCGCGGTAGCCACCTGCCTGGTAGACCCACGCGCGACTGCCGTCGATCCGCACCGCCCCCAGTCGTTCGAGCTCGTCGTCGATCCCCGGGAACCACTCGGTCAACCGGTTCAGCCCGGCGATCAGCAGGAGGTGGAGGTGCCGGCCCTGGGGGACGTGTCCGCGGGGGCGGGGGGAGTCGGTGAGCCGTTCCCGTTCCAGGACCACCACGTCGTCCAGGTGGTCGGAGAGGACTCGAGCGGTCAGCAGTCCCGCAACGCTCGCACCGACGACGATCCCAGACGCCACCCTCGAAGTCTCCGCCGCGGGTTGCGCCAGAGGAAGGTCGAGGTCGCCCGCACACGGTGGTTCAGCAGCCCGCGGCCGGACAGGGGACGGGAGCTCGCTAGCCGCGCTGTTGAGCGGCCCAGGACGCGTGCAGCGCGGCATACACGCCGTCCTGCTGGACGAGGTCACGGTGCGGGCCGCGCTCCACGATGCGCCCGCGGTCGACGACGATGACCTCGTCGGCGGCCTCGGCGGTGGAGAGCCGGTGGGCGATCGCGATGGAGGTGCGCCCCCGGGTGAGGCCCTCGAGGGCTCGTTGGAGGCGGACCTCGGTGGACGGGTCGACCGCGGAGGTGGCCTCGTCGAGGACGAGCAGGTCCGGGTCGGCGAGGTAGGCGCGAGCCAGGGCGACCAGCTGCCGCTCGCCGGCAGACAGCGACTCACCCCGCTGCCCGACGTCGGTGGCCAGGCCCTGCGGCAGGCCCTCCAGCCAGGCATCGAGGCCCAGCTCGGTGAGGGCCAGCCTGATGTCCTCGTCGGTGGCGTCGGGACGCCCGAACCGGACGTTCTCGCGCAGCGACGCGTCGAACAGGAATCCCTCCTGGGGCACCAGGACGACGCGCTCCCGCAGGGAGGAGAAGCGGACCTGCCGCAGGTCGACGCCGTCGATGCGTACGGTGCCCTCGGTGGGGTCCATCAGGCGGGTGAGAAGCTTGGCCAGGGTGGACTTCCCCGAGCCGGTCTCGCCGACGATCGCCACCCGGCTGCGCGGACCGATGGCGAGGTTCACGTCGTGCAGGACGGTGTCGGCGCCGGGGTACGCGAACGAGACCGCATCGAAGTCCACCGCGATGGGTCCCCGGGGCAGCACCTGTCCCTCGTCCCCGGGGTCGGCGACGTCGGCCGGGGTGTCGATCACCCCGATGACGCGACGCCATCCGGCGACCGCGTTCTGGAGCTCGTTGAGGATCTCGGTGGCCTGCTGCACCGGCTGGGTGAAGAGGTTCACCAGGAAGAGGAATGCGAGCAGCTGCCCGAGGGTGAGGTGGCCATGGGTCGCCTGGATGGTCCCGACGACCAGCACGACCGCCAAGGTCAGGCCGGCGACGAGCTGACCCGAGGAGAAGGCCACGACCGAGCGCACCTGGGCCCGGATCGACGCGCTGCGGTGTGCCTCGATGGCGGCGTCGATGCGGTGCGCCGTGCGCTCCTCGACCCCGTAGGCCCGGATGGTGGCCGCCCCCACCACGGACTCCGAGACCGCCGCCAACAGGTCGCCCACCCGTTCGCGCACGAGCGTGTAGGCCCGGCCGACGATGGTCTGGAACCGCCGGATGACGAACAGCAGGGGCACGAAACACAGCCACACGACCGCCGTCAGCAGCGGGCTGTAGTAGAACATCAGCCCCGTCGCGACGGCGATCTGTCCGAGGCTGAGCACCAGGATGATGCCGCCGAACTGGACGAACTGGCTGATCGTGTCGACGTCAGAGGTGACCCGGCTGACCATCGAGCCCCGCCGCTCGGTGTTCTGGGTGAGCATCGACAGGTCATGGATGTGGCGGAACGCCTTGAGCCGCAAGGACGCCAGCCCGGCCTCGGAGGCCTTGAACAGGCGCACGTTCACGGCATACGCACTCACCGCGGTGGCGGCGACGGCGATGAGGGCCAGCAGCACGTAGCGGGTCACGAGCGCCGGGTCCGGCCCGTTCTTGCCGAGCAGGCCGTGGTCGGTGGTCTGCTGGACCACGAAGGGCACGACGATCCGCCCCACCGTGGTGACCGCCGCGAGCGCGAGCGTGATCCCCAGCCCGCGTCGGAGCTCGGGTGACAGGTCGAGGCCGCGACGCAGCGTCGCCAGGGTCCCCAGGGACGAGGTCGTGTCGATGGACGTGCTCACGCCGAGGCCCCTTCCTCGTCGGCGGCCAGCGCCGCCCGCTCAGCCGCCTCCCGCGCGTAGGCCGTGACGAGACGCTGGTAGCCCTCGCACCGCTCCTCCAGCTCGCGGTGCGTTCCGTGGTCGACCACCCGGCCGCCCTCGACGTAGACGATCTGGTCGGCCAGCGTGATCGTCGACATGCGGTACGCGACGACGAGGACCGACGTGCCGGCACTGGACCGTCGAAGGCCCGCCAGGATCGCCTGCTCGACCGCGGGGTCGACGGCGCTCGTGGCGTCGTCGAGGACGAGCAGCTGCGGCCTGCGGATCACGGCGCGGGCCAAGGCGATCCGCTGGCGCTGGCCACCCGACAGTGACGCGCCCCGCTCGCCCACCCGGGTCTGCAGGCCCAGGGGCAGCTCGGAGACGAAGCCGGTCGCCTGCGCCAGCTCCAGCGCGTCCCACACCTGCTCGTCGGTGTAGTCACCGCCCAGCGCGACGTTGCCGCTGACCGTGTCGTCGAACATGAACGTCTGCTGCGGCACCAGCGCGGCCGCGGCGGAGACGCCGCCCCGGGCGATCTCGCGCAGGTCGAACCCGTCGAGGGTCACGTGCCCACGGTGCGGGTCGACCAGGCGCAGCGTGAGGTTGGTGAGCGTCGTCTTCCCCGAGCCGGTCGGGCCCACCAGGGCGACCGTCGACCCCGCAGGGACCTCGAGGGAGACGCCGTGGATGGCCTCGAAGGTCGTCTCCTGACCCGCCTCGTCGAGGATGTCGTAGGAGTACGAGACCCCGGTCAGCTCGGCGTGCGAGGCCCCGCGGCGCGGCAGCGCGGTGTCGCCGAATGCCAGCTCGCCGCGGGCCTTGAGGACCGCGTCGACCCGGTCCCAGCCGACCACGGTGCGCGGGAGCTCACCGAGCACCCAGCCCAGGGCGCGGACCGGGAAGGCAAGGACCGAGATGAGGTAGGCGACCTGCACGACGGCGGCCGGGGTCAGCGCGCCCGACGCGACCTGGTGAGCCCCGACCGCGAGCACGGCGAGCGTGCCCAGGGTCGGGATGGACTCGATGACCGGGTCGAAGGTGCCGCGCGTGCGGCCGACCTCGACGTTGGCCGCCTGCAACCGCCGGGTGACCTCCTCGAACCGGTCGGACTCCTCCTGCTCGCGCCCCATCGACTTGACGATCAGCGCGGCCTCGAAGCTCTCGTGCGCGACCTCACTGACCTCGGCCCGCAGCTGCTGGGCCCGGGAGACCCGGGGCGACATTGCCCGCTGGAAGACCATGTTCGCCAGGAACAGCAACGGGAACACGGTGAGACCGATGAGCGCCATGACGGGGTCGACGAGCACCATCTGCACGATGCCGGCCACCAGCATGACGATCACGCCGATCGCCATGGGCAGGGGCGCGAACACGTTCCAGGTGGCCTCGACGTCGGCGTTGGCGTTCGACAGCAGCTGCCCGGACGGGTGCCGGTGGTGCCACGCGAGAGGGAGGCGGAGGTACTGCCGGGTCACCTCGCGCCGGAACCCGGCCGCGACGTTGTACATCGTGTAACCGGCCGCGATGCGACGGATCACGACCCCGACCACGTTGACCAGCACGACGCCCGCGACCCACCCGAGGATGGTCCACAGCTGCGTCGGCGTCGCGTGTCCAGCGGCGACAGCCGGCTGGACCTGCTCTCGCGTCACCTTGCCGATCGCCCAGGCCGTCAGCACGGTCATGACCCCGTAGAGCGTGCTGCCGGCGACCGCGAACGCGAACCATCGCGGCTCACGCCGGATCCCCACGCCCACGATGCGGAGGCTGCGGCTCAGCGACGGCGCAGCGTCGACGGACACGACGAACCTCCGGATCGGGCACATGGGTAGGGAAAGCAACCCTCTCACGGGCCCGGCATGATGACTCCATGACCCACCTGGCCAGGCTCGAGCGCGAAGCCCTCTGTGACACCTTGGTGACGACCGGTCCGGGCGCGCCGACCCTCTGCTCGCCCTGGACGACGGCAGACCTCGCGGCGCACCTCGTGGTGCGCGAGCGCCGGCCCGACCTCGCGCCCGGGATCTGGGTCCCCGCCCTGGCCTCCCGGCTCGAGGACGGCATGGCCGAGTACGCGGCCAAGCCGTGGGACGAGCTGGTCGACCTCGTCCGATCCGGTCCCCCGGCCTGGTCCCCGACCCAGAACAGCCGGGTCGACAACGCGGTCAACCTCGTCGAGTTCTTCATCCACCACGAGGACGTCCTGCGCGGGGACGAAGCGGTGGGGCCGCGACGCGAGCTCACCGAGCGGGAGAGCCGCGCTCTGTGGAAGACCCTGTCCCGCATGGGCAAGCTGTTCTTCCGCCGAAGCCCGGTCGGGGTCGTCCTGCGTACGCCGGGCCGCGACTCGCTCCAGGTCAAGGAGGCGACCGACCTCGGCACGGTGGTGGTCGAGGGCCTCCCGTCCGAGCTGCTCCTCGCGGCCTACGGTCGGCGCCGGGTGGCCGCCCTCGACGTGACGGGCGGCGAAGCGGCCGTGGCGGGCCTGTGGGACGCCCCCCTCGGCTTGGGATGAGGCTCTCCCGCCGGCCGGAGCGTGAGCCCGTCCCGCCGGAGCGTGAGCCCGTCCCGCCGGAGCCTAGGCCCGCCAGAGGATGGGCCCAGGCGCGTTCAGCGCACCGGTATGCCGCCCTCCCGCAAGGCGTCCTTGACCTCACCGATGGTGAGCTCTCCGAAGTGGAACACGCTGGCCGCCAGGACGGCGTCCGCCCCAGCACGCACCGCGGGGGCGAAGTGGTCGACCCGTCCGGCTCCCCCGCTGGCGATCAGGGGGATCCGCACCTCGCGTCGCACCAGCTCGATGAGCTCGAGGTCGAAACCGTCCTTGGTGCCGTCGGCGTCCATCGAGTTGAGCAGGATCTCCCCGGCACCCAGGTCTGCCGCCCGGGCGCACCACTCGATCGCGTCCAGGCCAGCTCCCTGGCGGCCGCCATGCGTGGTGACCTCGAACTCGCTCGTGGGAGCACCCGACGCGTCCCGGCGCCGGTGCACATCCGCCGACAGCACGAGCACCTGCGAGCCGAACCGGTCCGCCACCTCCGAGATGAGCTCGGGTCGGGCGATGGCGGCCGTGTTGATCCCGACCTTGTCGGCGCCGGCCCGCAGCAGCCGGTCCACGTCGTCGACGGTGCGGACTCCCCCACCGACGGTCAGCGGGATGAAGACCTGTTCCGCGGTGCGGCGCACGATGTCGTACGTCGTCTCCCGGTTGCCGCTGCTGGCCGTCACGTCGAGGAAGGTCAGCTCGTCCGCGCCCTGCTCGCCATAGGCCCTCGCCAGCTGCACCGGGTCCCCCGCATCGCGCAGGTCGGCGAAGTTGACGCCCTTGACCACCCTGCCCCCGTCCACGTCCAGGCACGGGATCACACGGGTCGCAACATTCACTCGACGAGCCTAGCGATCTAGGCTGGAACACATGCCCAGCGACCAGATAACGGAAGCAGTCGCGGCTATCACGACGCTGGTCGATGCCAGTGACGCCCTTTGCGGCACAACGCGCCTTGTCTGCATCGATGGACCGAGTGGGGCCGGCAAGACGACCCTGGCGAGTGCCGTCGCGGCCGCCCTCGCCGCTCCCACCGTGCACATGGACGACCTCTACCCCGGGTGGGGTGGGCTCCGGGCCGGCACGCAGCGGGCCCAGGAGTGGATCGTCGGCCCGCTCACCGAAGGCCTCCCGGCTCGGTACCGCCGCTGGGACTGGGCCAGGGACGAGTACGCCGAGTGGGTGCAGCTGCCATCGTCCGAGGTCATCGTCATCGAGGGCTGCGGGGCGGGCGCCCTCCCGGCTGGCAAGGCCGCGTCGGTGCTCGTCTGGGTGGAGGCGGAGGAGTCCGTGCGCAGGGCACGGGGCGTGGCCCGCGACGCCGGGTTCGCGGCCTTCTGGGAGGACTGGGCCATCCAGGAACGTCGCCTCTACGAGGCGGACCGCACCTGGGAGCGGGCGGACCTGTTCATCGACACGACCGAGGTGCGCCAGTAGGGCGACAGCGCGGGGCTGCACGGGAGTCGCGGCATACATAATCGGAGTCATGGAACCGGCAGACATGATGGCGGCCGTCACCACCTCCATGGCGGAACGCACCGGTCGTGGGCTGGACGAGTGGGTGGCGCTGGTGCGCGAGTCGGGTCCGGATCCCCTCGACCAGCGGGCCGTCCGCGCCTGGCTCAAGGACGTGCACGGAGTCCCGCAGAACTCCCAGTGGGCCATCGCCGACGCTGCGGCGACCGGCGCGGGCTGGCAGCGCCCTGACGTCGACGCCTACACGGATGCGCTCTACAGCGGGTCGAAGGCGCACCTGCGCCCGATCCACGACGCCGTCATGACCCTGGCGGAGGCTCTGGGGGACGACGCCCGGCGTGAGGGGCGGGGTACCTACATCCCGGTCATCCGCAAGACCCAGTTCGTGGCGGTGGCTCCGGGTCCGCGCGGGACCGTACGCGTGGGCTTCCGCTTCCGGGGGCCCGCTCCCGAGGACGAGCGCCTCTCTCCCGCCAAGGGTTTCGCCCAGGCAACCCACTGGCTGCACCTGGCCGCGGACGCCGACGAGGACGACCTCCGCTCGCTCGAGCCGCTGCTCGAGACCGCCTACCGCCAGAACGGCTGACGTGCCCAGCGCCGACCTGGCCCGCGCCGCCGCCCGCTCGCGCAGGGAGGCCCGGGCCCGCACCGACCGGCTGCTCAGCCGGATGTTCTTCATCGTCCAGTGCGGGCTCGGCGCCGCCACCGCTTGGTGGGTCGCCAGCGCGGTCCTGCACCACACCCGGCCGTTCTTCGCCCCGGTGACGGCGATGATCTCCCTGGGGATGTCGTTCGGCCAACGACTGCGTCGGGTCACCGAGGTCATGATCGGCGTAGCGGTGGGCGTCTTCGTCGGGGATGTCTTCGTCCACTTCTTCGGGTCGGGGTTCTGGCAGATCGTGGTCGTCGTGGTGCTCGCGATGAGCGTCGCCGCCCTCCTCGGTGCCGGGATGCTGCTCATCACCCAGGCGGGGGTGCAGTCGGTCATCGTCACCACCCTCGTGGCGGGGTCCGGGCAGGCGTTCACCCGATGGCTCGATGCCGTGGTCGGCGGGGTCGTCGCGCTGCTGTTCACCCTCGTCGCCCCGGCAGCGCCGCTGCGCAGGCCGCGGCAGCAGGCCTCGCTGGTGGTCCACGAGATCGGGGAGATCCTCGCTGACACGGCGCGCTCACTCCGGGAGCACGACTCGGACCTCGCGTCCGCCACGCTGTCCCGCGCGCGCAACTCCGAGTCGATGCTCGACGAGGCCAGGGCGCTGTCCGCCGAAGGCATCGCGCTCGTCCGGCTGTCACCGTTCCGGCGGCGGCACCTTCCCGGGGTGCAGGCCATTGCCGACCTCCTCGAACCGCTCGACCGCGCGATCCGCAACCTGCGGGTCCTGGTCCGGCGCGCCGCGATCGCGACCTGGCGTGGGGAGGAGGTCCCCCCGGCCTACCTGCGGCTGCTGGACACCCTCGCCGAGACGAGCCAGGACATCTCCCGGGAGCTCGGCGAACGCCGGCTGCCGACGAACGCGCGCGTCGGACTGCAGCGGATCGGCGAGGCGAGCGCCGTCATCGACCCGTCCGCGGGACTCTCCAGCGAGGTGATCCGGGCCCAGATCCGGTCCATGGTCGTCGACCTGCTGATGCTCACCGGGATGCCCCTCACGCAGGCCCGTGAACTGGTGCCCGAGTCGACGTCGACCAGCCCGCAGGCCGACTGAGCGGGGCTGCGAGACTGAGAGCGATGTCATCTCGTCGCAGCCCCCACCTCCCTCCCGTGTGGCTGATGGCCCTGGCGCTGGTCGCTGTGGCTGCCAACCTGCGGACGGCCATGGCCAGCGTCCCGCCGCTCACCGAGTCGATCGCGCACGACCTCGGCCTCTCCAACACCGCGCTGGGCGCGCTGACGACCCTGCCGGTGCTGTGCATGGGCCTCTTCGCGCCGTTCGCCCAGCGAATCGCCGCTCGGCTCGGGGCCGCCGCCTCCATCGAGCTGTCCATCGCGGCTGTGGCGGTGGGGCTGGCGCTGCGGTTCGCCGGTGGCGCCACGTGGCCCTTGTATGCCGGCACGTTCGTCGCCGGCGTCGGCATCGCCATCGGGGGCACGCTGCTCCCCGGTCTGGTCAAGGAGCTGTTTCCCCCAGAGCGTGCCGGGCTGGTCACCGGCCTCTACATGCTGGCGATGATGGGCGGAGCGGGCGCGTCGTCCGCGCTGTCGGTGCCGCTGCAGGGCTGGCTGGGCTCCTGGCAGGCCGCGCTGGGGTCGTGGTCCGGGCTGGCGCTCGTCGGGGTGCTCGCCTGGGTCCCCGTGCTGACAGGGCACGCCCGGCACCGCGCGGCCAACCCCTCGGTGGTGGCCCCGGCACGGTTGCCCTGGCGACACGCGACCGCCTGGCTGGTCGCGGGGTACCTGTCGGTGCAGTCCGTCGAGTTCTACTCCACGCTGGCCTGGCTGGCCCCCTCCTACACGACCCGGGGCTGGGACCCGACGCATGCCGGCTACCTGCTCTCGGTCTTCACCGCGGCTCAGCTCGTGTCCGGCCTGGCGGCCCCGGCCCTGACCGACAAGATCAGCGACCGCCGGGTGCTGCTGCTGTCGGCCTCCGTGCTCGGGCTGTTCGGGCAGGCCGGGCTGTGGCTGGCCCCGGCCGTGGCGCCGTGGGCGTGGGCCACCGTGCTGGGGCTCGGCCAGGGCGCGGCCTTCGCACTCGGCCTGGTGCTGATGGTCGACTACGCGGGCAGTCCCGCGGCGAGCGGACGGCTGGCCGGGATGGCGTTCTTCGTCAGCTACACCATCGCGTCGTTCGGCCCGGCGACCATGGGAGCGATCCGCGACCTGTCAGGGTCGTTCACGGCGGTCTGGGGCACGCTGACCATCCTCATGCTCGGACAGCTCGCACTGGCATCGCTGCTGCGGCCCCGCCTGCGCAAGGTCGCCTGACCGGCTCACGACCTCACGCGGCCTCCGGCCGGGTCGCAGCGGACATCTGTGCACAGACCCTGCGCGTTCTTCCCCGTGAGCTGATCTCTGGGCGGAGGTGCAAGCCTCTGTGCACAGACTCCTGGCGAGTCAGTCGAGGGTGACGTCAGGGCTCGCGGCGGATGGCCCCAGCGCCTGGACGAGGGCCGCCAGCCGGCCGGCCTCCGAGCGCCCGAAGTCGGAGTCGGCCTTCTGGATCGCCATCACGGCGAGGGTGTCGGTGTCGGACAGGGCGATCGTCACCCAGGGGTCGCCACCGGAGAACCGCACGTCGACGATCTCCTGCCAGTCCACCGTGCGGGTGGTGAACAGGTTGCGCACGGTCAGGGCCTCGCGCGTCGGAACCGCCCGGATCGAGGCGAAGCGCCACAGCAGGGCCGCGATCGCGATCCCCACCCCGGCGAAGAAGATCCTGTCGCCGGTCTGCCAGTTGCCGCCCTCGGCCGGTCCCGGCAGCAGGGCGGCGATCACGCCGAACACCACCACGGTGGCACCGCCGAACACGTAGGCCACCGAACGGCCCCGCCGCGCCCGGAAGGTCGCGAAGGCAGCCTGCTCGTCGGCGTTCGCGGCCCGACCCGATGGGGTCACCGCGGTCACAACCGGCAGGCAGCGATGTCGGTCACCAGGATCGCGCGCGCCCCGACGTCGTACAGCTCGTCCATGATGGCGTTGGTCCGCGCCCGCGGCACCATCGCCCGCACCGCGGCCCACTCCTTGTTCTGGAGTGCCGAGACCGTGGGCGACTCCAGTCCGGGGGTGATGGCACAGGCGGCCTCCACGAGGTCGAGGGGGACGTCGTAGTCGAGCATCACGTAGTGGCGCGCGGTGACCACCCCGGTGAGGCGTCGCCGGAGCACGTCGACGGCCGCGGTCTCGTGCGAGCCCTCACGCCGGATGAGGACGGCCTCGCTGCGCAGGATCTCCTCGCCGAAGACCTCGAGCCCCTGCTGCCGCAAGGTGGTGCCGGTCTCGACGACGTCGGCGATGACGTCCGCGACGCCGAGGGTGATGGCCGTCTCGACGGCTCCGTCCAGTCGGACCACCTCGGCGCTGACGCCGTGGTCGGCGAGGTGCTTGCCGACGAGCCCGGGATAGCTCGTCGCGACGCGGTGGCCCGAGATCTCGGGGACGCTCGCGCAGGTGCCGGGCTTCGCGGCATACCGGAAGGTCGAACCCCCGAACCCGAGGGTCATGACCTCGATCGCCCCGCTGCCCGCGTCGAGCAGCAGGTCGCGTCCGGTGACACCGCAGTCCACGGTGCCCGACCCGACGTAGACCGCGATGTCGCGCGGGCGCAGGTAGAAGAACTCCACCTCGTTGTCGGCGTCGGTGAGCACCAGCTCCTTGGTGTCACGACGGGTGCGGTAGCCGGCCTCGCGCAGCATCTCGATCGCGGGCTCGGACAGGGAACCCTTGTTGGGCACAGCAATTCGCAACATGTCCGTCAGGTCCTTCTAGAGGTGTGCGTAGACGTCGTCGAGGGTGAGGTCGGAGGCGACCATGAGGACCTGGAGGTGGTACAGCAGCTGGCTGATCTCCTCGGCCGTGCGGTCCTTGCCCTCGTGCTCAGCAGCCATCCACACCTCGGCGGCCTCCTCCACGATCTTCTTGCCGATCGCATGCACGCCGGCGTCCAGCGCGCGCACGGTGCCGGACCCCTCGGGACGGCTCACCGCCTTCTCGGCCAGCTCGGCATACAGGGAGTCGAAAGTCTTCACGGGGCAAGGGTACGGGGAGCCAGGGCACCGAGGGTGACCGCGGTCGCCACCGCGGCCATCGCCGCCTCGTGGCCCTTGTCCTCGCTGGACCCCGGCAGCCCGGCGCGGTCCAGGGCCTGCTCGTCGTCGTCGCACGTGAGCACGCCGAAGCCGATGGGGCACCCCGTGGCGACCGCCACGTCTGCCAGGCCGTGGGTGACGCCGGAGCAGACGTACTCGAAGTGCGGTGTGCCACCGCGGATCACGACCCCCAGGGCCACCAGCGCGTCGTAGGCGGGCGCGAGCCTGGCGCAGGCGACGGTCAGCTCGGCGGTGCCCGGCACCCGGACGAGGGGCGCGTCCTGCACCCCGGCCCCGGCGAGGGCGCGCTGCGCTCCCGCGACGAGCCCGTCCATCACCTCGGTGTGCCACGACGCGGCCACGATCGCAACCCGCAGCCCGGAACCGTCGGCTGTGACGTCAGGGGCGCCGTGCCCACTCACGCGCTGGCTCCCTGGTCGCTCGCGTCGATGACGAGGTCGTGACCCATCCGGTCGCGCTTGGTCCGCAGGTAGGCCCGGTTGGCGGGGTTGGGCGCGATCGAGAGCCGTTCGACGGCCGCGACCTCGATCCCGTACCCCTGCAACGCCTCGACCTTCGCCGGGTTGTTGGTCAGCAGTCGCACCACGTCCAGGCCGAGCGCAGTGAGGATGGCCGCGCCGGCGGCGTACTCCCGGCCGTCGATGGGGAGGTCCAGCTCGAGCTGCGCGTCGACGGTGTCGAGACCCGAATCCTGCAGGGCGTAGGCCTGCAGCTTGGAGACGAGCCCGACGCCGCGCCCCTCGTGGCCACGCAGGTAGACCAGGACCCCGCCCTCCGCGGCGATGCGTTCCATGGACCTCTCGAGCTGGGGCCCGCAGTCGCACCGCAGCGAACCGAAGGCGTCACCGGTGAGGCACTCGGAGTGCAGTCGCACCAACGGTTTCGGTCCGGTGGCGCCACGCGGGCTGACCAGCGCCACGTGCTCGTCACCGGTCAGCTTGTCGCGGAACCCCACCGCCGAGAAGTCGCCGTGCCGCGTGGGCAGCGTCGTCTCGGCCAGGGTCTCGACGCGGTCGTGCAGCTGACGCCAGGCGATCAGCTGCTCGATGGTGATGACGGGGATGTCGTTGACCGCTCCGGTGGCGAGCACCTCGGGCAGCCGCATCATCGTGCCGTCGTCGTTGACGAGCTCGCCGATCGCGCCGACCGGCGCCAGCCCCGCGAGCCGGCAGAGGTCCACGGCGGCCTCGGTGTGACCGGCTCGCTCCAGCACGCCGCCGGCCTTGGCCCGCAACGGGATCACGTGACCGGGACGGACGAAGGACTCGGACGTCGCGGAGGGCTCTGCCAGCAGCCGGATGGTCTTCGCACGGTCGGCCGCGCTGATGCCCGTGGTGACGCCGTGTGCGGCGTCGATGCTCACCGTGTAGGCGGTCCGCAGCGGGTCGCGGTTGTCGGCGACCATGAGCGGCAGCCCGAGCCGGTCGGCGGTCTCGCTCGTGATGGGGGCGCAGAGGTAGCCGCTGGTGTGGCGGATCGTCCAGGCCAGCCACTCGTCCGTCAGCGTCTGCGCGGAGAGGATGACGTCGCCCTCGTTCTCGCGGTCCTCACTGTCGGTGACCAGCACCGGACGCCCTGCGCGCAGTGCCGCGAGAGCAACCTCGATGCTGGCCAGGCCGATCATGCGGACACCTCCGCCAGCTCGGGAGCGGGGTCGCGCTCCTCACGGGAAGCCTTGAGCCACACGAAGAAGCCGTAGATGACCAGGGCGCCGTAGACGACGAAGAGGATGGCCGTCGGGTAGTACTGGGAGTGCCAGAGCAGGGGCACCCCGACGAGGTCGACCGCGATCCACGCGAGCCAGAAGTCGTTCCAGCCGCGGGCCATCGCGTAGGTGGCCACCATCGAGCCGACGAAGATCCAGGCATCGCACCAGAAGTACCAGCGCGGCGCAGGCCAGCCTGCCCCGATCACCGAGAACACCCACTGGAACACCACCACGCCGGCCGCGGCCGCCACCAGGTATGCCGTCCGCTCCCGGACCGTGGCCCAGCGCGGGGTGATGGCGGCGGCGGACGGGTCGCTGTGCGCCTTGCGGTGCTCGTTCCAGCGCCACCAGCCGTAGACGCTGGTCAGGATGAAGAAGACCTGCCGACCGGCCTGGCCGAACAGGGGCTGCTGGGCCTGGGCGTCGAAGGTCGCACCGATGAACACGGTGAACAGCAGCACGTTGCCGACGATGCCGGTCGGCCAGGCCCAGACGCGGCGTCGCAGCCCCCCGATGGCTGAGGCGAAGCCGAAGGCGTTGCCCACGATCTCGCGCCACGTGATGGGGTGGCCGGCGATCGTCAGGTGCGCCTCGTAGAGCCGACTGAAGATGTTCATGCGGAGGTCTCCTTGGTGGTGATCATGCGTTCGACGTACTTGGCGAGGACATCGACCTCGAGGTTGACGGTGTCGCCAACCTCCTTGTGTCCCAACGTGGTGAGGGCGAGCGTGGTGGGGATCAGGGAGACGCTGAAGGTCACGTCGTCGACGGAGGAGACCGTGAGGCTCACCCCGTCGACCGTGATCGACCCCTTTTCGACGACGTACCGGGCCAGTGCGTTCGGCAGGCCGAGCTGCACGACCTCCCAGCGCTCCCCCGGTGTCCGGGCGAGGATCGTGGTGGTGCCGTCCACGTGACCCTGGACGATGTGGCCGCCGAACCTGCTCGTGGCGGCCATCGCGCGCTCGAGGTTGACGCGGTCACCGGCACGCAGCGCACCGAGGCTGCTGCGGTCGAGGGTCTCGGCCATGACGTCGACGGTGAACTGCCCGGAGTCGTCGTGCTCCACCACCGTCAGGCAGACGCCGTTGACGGCGATCGAGGCGCCGTGGACGGCGTCGGACGTCACGAGTGGTCCCGCGACGGTGAGCCGGGCCGAGTCCGCGCCGCGTTCGAGCTCGACGACGTGGCCGAGCTCTTCGACGATGCCCGTGAACATCAGCGAGCTCCCTTCAGTGAGGCCGTGATCCGCACGTCGGTGCCGATCAGCGTGATGTCGGTCGGCTGCAGGCGCAGCGCGTGGTCGATCGAGGTGATTCCCAGATCGCTGACGGAGGGGCGCCCGCGCCCGAGCAGGACGGGTGCGACGTAGGCCACCAGCTCGTCGACGAGGTCGGCGGCCATGAAGGCCGCCGCGACGGTGGGGCCTCCTTCGAGCCAGAGGTGGTGCACCTCGGCCTCGGCGAGCGCCGTCAGGACGTCCTTGGGGTCGCGGGTCCGCAGCTGCCAGGTGGGCGCCGCGTCGTCGAGGACGCGGGCGCCGGCCGGCAGGTCGCGCTCACCCATCACCACGCGCAGCGGCTGCTCGGGGTACAGCGTGCCGTCGGGGCGCCGGGCGGTGAGCTGCGGGTCGTCCACGAGCGCCGTGCCGGTCCCCACGAGGATCGCACCGCACCGGGAACGCTGCTCGTGGACATCGGCCCGGGCCGCCTCGCCGGTGATCCACTGGCTCGACCCGTCGGCGGCCGCGCTGCGACCGTCGAGGGTGGTCGCGAGCTTCCAGGTCACCCACGGCCGCCCTGTGGTGACGAGGTGCGTCCAGGTGGGGTTCAGGGCCTGGGCCTCCGTCGCCAGGATGCCGCCGTCCACCCTGACGCCCCTGCGGCGAAGCCACCGTGCGCCACCGGCCGCTGCCGGGTTGGGATCGGTCTGCGCGTAGACCACGCGAGCCACGCCCGCGGCATACAGGGCCATCGCACAGGGCTGGGTGCGGCCACTGTGGTTGCACGGCTCGAGGGTGACGTAGGCCGTGCACCCGGCAGCCCGCTCGCCAGCGGCACTCAGTGCGTCGGCCTCCGCGTGCGGTGTCCCCGCGCCCCGGTGCCAACCGGCCGCCACGACCTCGCCCGAGGCGTCCACCAGGACGCACCCCACGCGCGGGTTCGGGTTGGCCCGGGGACCGTGGGCGGCCAGCGCGAGGGCACGACGCATCATCGCCGTGTCGATCGTCGACTGCACTGCCACTGTCCTGCCCTTGCTCGAAACCGTGTCGGTTGAGCTCCGGGGAATGCAGGCGGGCCTGCTGGCGAGGGTGGGCGCAGGGTCGGCAACTGCCGCACTGCGAACCCACTGGTCCCGCTGTCGCGTGCTGCCTACCATCCGGACTTTCACCGTCGGTCTGGGAGTTCCACCCAGTCAACCGGCCGCTGGCTGCGGTCGGGTCGCGGACTGTCACCGCCGGTTCGGAATTACACCGACCCCGGAGCACGTCACGGTCCAGTATGCCGCAGTGCCAGCGGGAGCGCCGCGTCCGTCCGCGTGACGGTCCTCACGGGCAAAATCGTCAACGACGCGAGTTTGGTTGTGCTGCCGTCGAACCGGCTGTGGAGAAATCTTCCAACCGTGTTCGAACACCTGTACGATTGGTACATGTCATCGAGTCCCCTTGCCGCCCAGCGGGCCGAGGCCCAGCGGGCCTTGTGGGCCCGCACGGCGACGGCTGCCGGCCGGCTCAACAGGGCGCACGCCGAGCTGGTCGACGTCGCCGTGGAGCTGATCGAGGGCGGGCTCTGGGGAGACGGAGGGTTCCGTTCACCGGAGCACTACTTCACGGTGCGGGCCGGCCTGTCGCCCGCCCACGCGCGCGACGTGGTCGTCGTCGCGCGACGTCGCGCCGAGCTGCCTGAGACGGCCGCTGCGGTGAGCGCCGGCGAGCTCTCGCTCGATGCGGCTGCCGTCGTGGCCCACCACGTGCCCGCGAGCTACCAGGCCTCGATGACCCATCTCGCCCGCCATGCCACGGTGCCCCAGCTGCGCCGCGTCGTGAGTCGGCACGCCTTCCACGATGCCGGTGCCCTCGATGCCGGTGCCCTCGATGCCGGTGCCCACGATGCCGCGGCCGAACCTCTCGCTGACCCAGCCGAGTCGGAGGCCGTAGGGATCACGCCAGAGACCCGGCCGGCGACACCGCCCGGGAGCGAGTCAGAGCGGCGAGCGTGTGCAGTCCCGGAGCTCACCATGAGCTACGACCGCGACGGCCGGTTCCAGCTCCGCTACAGCGCACCGGCGACCATCGGCGCCCTCGTCGAGCAGGCCGTCAAGGAGGCGAAGGACGCCCTGTTCCTCCGCCAACGGGGCGATGACCGGCGGGCGGCGGACAGGACCGTGTCGGACGCCCAACCGGGCGCATCGGCCGTGGGTGGGCAGGAGCGCCTGCACCCGACCTATGCGGACGCCCTCGCGGAGATGGCTCAGCGGTCCCTGGCCGGCGTGGCATCGACGAGCAGTGCCAGCCACTACCGGGTCTACCTCCACCTCGACACCGCAGGGGCGTGGGTCAACAACGGGGGCGCCATCCCGCAGCGACTGCTGGCGCGTTTCCTCGCCGACGGTGTGCTTCAGCCGGTCTGGGAGACCCAGGGACGGCCCGTCAGTGTGGGTCGGACCATGCGGATCCTCCCACCGCGCTCGCGCAGGCTGATCGAGGACCGCGACCGCGGATGCCGGTTCCCGGGATGTTCGGTCACCCGGTTCGTCGAGGTCCACCACCTCAGGGAATGGGCCACCGGCGGGACCACCGATGTCGACAACCAGGTGAGTCTCTGTCCGTTCCACCACGACGCCCTCGACCGTGGGGACTTCACCATCACCGGCGACCCGACCCGACCCGACGGCCTCGTTGTCGTCAACCGCCACGGTCACCGGCTGCGGCCCCCGGACCCGGACGAACTGAGGCGACCGGACTCGGAGTCGGACATCGACGCCGGACTCGAGACGACCTACGTACCGCCGACGGGAGAGCCGGCTCGCTGGATTGACATCGAGGTTCCGCCAGACCGCGTGTTGACGACCTTCCCGCCGCGCGTTGGCGACTCAGCGGATGGGCCAGGACGCGCGATGGCGGAACCTGCCGTGGTCGAGCGCGACCCCTTCGACGCCTACCGCCGCTGGGACGAGACAGGCTGACACGGCTGGATCAGCAGGCGTGGGCGGTCGCCAGGGTGCGCAGCTCCTCCACCGCGGCGGCGGCGTCCTGGGCGCCGTAGACCGCCGAGCCGGCCACGAACACGTCGGCTCCGGCCGCGGCGCACTCCTCGATGGTCTTGGCCGACACTCCCCCGTCCACCTGCACCCAGATCTCGCCACCGTGGCGGCGGACCGCCTCGCGGACCTGGGCGACCTTCGGCATCTGGTCGGCCATGAACGACTGGCCGCCGAACCCGGGCTCGACAGTCATCACCAGGACCATGTCGAGGTCCGGCAGGAGGTCTTCGTAGGGAGCGAACGCCGTGCCCGGCTTGATCGCCATCCCGGCCCGGGCTCCGAGCCCACGCAGGTTCCGGGCCAGGGCCCGGGGGTCGTGCGCGGCCTCGATGTGGAACGTCACCGACGAGCCACCGGCCTCGGCATACTGGGGCGCCCAGCGGTCGGGGTCCTCGATCATGAGGTGGCAGTCGAGCGGGATGGGGCTGACCCGGGCCAGGGCCTCGACGACCGGCAGGCCCAGCGTGAGGTTGGGCACGAAGTGCCCGTCCATGACGTCCACGTGGGCCCAGTCGGCGTTGGCGATGCGCTGGAGCTCGGACTCGAGGTTGGCGAAGTCCGCGGACAGGATGCTCGGCGAGATCTGCACGCCGCCACAGTAGTAGGCGGCACCGGTGATGCCCGACCCACTACCCGCCGCGCGCTCTTCACCCACCACCCACGCGACTACCCACGCGACTACCCACACGACTACCCACACGACTACCCACCCAGCGCTAGGCCTCCTGCTGCCCGAACGCTTCTGCCAGCAGCGCCAGGGTGGCCTCCCGGGCCGGGGCGCGGTCGGCCGGGGTGCCCGCCAGCGCGCCCGCGACGGGGTGCACCATGACCTCGTCGACGGCGTGCTCGGACGCCAGCGCGACGACCTGTTCGGCCACCGAGTCGGGAGTGCCGACGACCCACCGGCTCCGCATCTCGTCGGCCAGCGCCCGGTGCGCGTCAGCGATCCCGGCCTCCTCGGCCTGCTCGACGAGGAGCTGGGGCGCCAGCGGTCCGCCGGTGCGCAGCGCGACCATCGAGGCCAGGTTGGGCAGCACGAGCCGGTCGGCCTCTGCCTGCGTGGGGGCCACCACGACGTTGAGCGTGAGGAACGTGCGAGGGGCCGGGTGGGTCTCGGTCGGCGTGTAGCCCGAGCGGTAGAGCTCGAGCGCGGCCGCCGTGCCCCGCCCCGAGAAGTGGTGGGCGAAGACGTACGGCAGTCCGCGCTCGGCCGCCAGACGCGCCGAGTAGTCCGACGAGCCGAGCAGCCAGACCTCGGGCACGGACTCGGCCCGGGGCGTGGCGTTCAAAGGGTGCACGTCCCCGCCCACCCGGATGCCGACGCCCTCGGTCGACATCAGCGAGATGACGTCGTCGACGTACTGCGGGAAGCGCGCCACCGCATCGGCCTCGACGCCCCCGGCGCCGTGGCGCAGCGCGTAGCTGGTCACCGGGTCCGTGCCCGGTGCACGACCGATGCCGAGGTCGATCCGCCCGGGGTGGGCGGCCTCCAGCAGCGCGAACTGCTCCGCCACGACCAACGGCGCGTGGTTGGGCAGCATCACCCCGCCGGAGCCGACCCGGATCCGCTCGGTGGCCGCGGCGACCATCGCGATCAGCACCGGTGGGTTCGTCGCCGCGACCGCAGGCATGTTGTGGTGCTCGGCCAGCCAGTAGCGGCGGTAGCCGTGCCGGTCGGCGACCCGGGCCAGCGACCGCGTGGCGGCCAGCGCATCGCGGGTGCTCTGGTCCTGGCGGACGGGGACGAGGTCGAGGACGGACAGCGCGGGGGTGCTCACCTGTGGGCCAACCTGCCGCCCGCGGTGGCTATTCCGGTCAGCGCTTGCGCAGCAGTGCCAGGAACATCCCGTCGGTGCCGTGCACGTGCGGCCACAGCTGCACAGTCGGCCCCGGTCCAGGCACGACCACCGGGGCACCGTCAGCTGCACGAACGAACTCGCGCGCGTCGAGCAGCTCGACATCCGAGCGGCGCTTCGTGACGTCGCCCACCACGAATGTGGTCTCGGCGAGGTGGGGGCTGCAGGTCGCGTAGGCGATGACCCCACCGACAGCGGTCGCGTCGATGGCTGCGGCGAGCAGCTCGCGCTGCAGCTTGCCGAGATCGGCGAGGTCGGCCGGGGTGCGCCGCCAGCGCGCCTCCGGGCGACGGCGCAGGGCACCCAGCCCGGTGCACGGCGCATCGACCAGCACCCGGTCATAGCGGGCGGGCTCTTCCTCCCCCACCAGCCGGCCGTCTCCGGTGCGCACGGTCAGGCTGCGACCGGCCGCGTCCGCCCGGGCGATCGCCGGACGGAGCGTCTGGCGGACCAGGTCGGCGCGGTGCTCGCTCACCTCGTTGGCCGTGAGGTCGGCGCCTGCCTGAAGGGCCAGGCCGGCGAGCAGACCGGCCTTGCCGCCGGGGCCGGCGCACAGGTCGAGCCACTGCTCGGTCGCGCCAGCCCGGTGAGCCCGGTCAGCCCCGTCAGCCCGGTCAGCCCCGTCAGCCCGTTCGGTCGCCAGGGGAACGGCGGCGAGGGCCAGGGCGACGAGCTGCGAGCCCTCGTCCTGCACCGCCGCGCGCCCCTCGCGCACCGCAGGTATGCCGCCGGGGTCGCCTCCGTCAAGGACCGCGCCGACGGGTGAAAGCGGGGACGCGACAGCGCCCGCGTCCACCAGCTCGGCCACCGTGGACAGCCCGGGTCGGGCCACCAGCGACACCTTGGCCGGGGCGTTGTCCGCGGCCACCAGGGCCGTCAGCTCGGCGTCGGCCGTGTCGGCGTCCGCGGCACCATGGCCGAGCAGGGCGGCTCGCAGCGCCTTGACGATCCACTCCGGGTGCGACTGCTCCACCGCCAAGCGCGCGGTCAGCTCGCCCGACGGGACGACCTCGGTCAGCCATGCGTCGAGGTCACGCTCGCTGACCCGGCGCATCACGGCATTGACGAACCCGGCAGCGCCGGCGCCGTTGACCTTCCGGGCCAGGCCCACCGTCTCGTCGACCGCCGCGTGGGTCGGCACCCGCATTCCCAGCAGCTGGTGGGTGCCGAGTCGGAGGGTGTCCAGGACGTTGGGGTCGATCTTGGCGAGGGGCCGTCCCGCCGCCACGCTGATGATGGGGTCGTAGAGACCGTGCATGCGCACCGCACCGTAGACGAGCTCGGTCGTGAAGGCCGCATCGCGGCCACGGATTCCCCTGTCCCGCAACACCTTCGGGAGCTCGAGGTTGGCGTAGGCTCCCTCGGCGACGGCGCGCAGCACCGTGTAGGCCGCGAGGCGCTGCGGGTCGCTGCTGCGGTTGCGTTCGCTGGGTCGCTGCGCCGAGCGCTCCCGGTCGCCGTGCGTCCGCTCGGGGCGCTGTCGGCCCTTGGCGTTGCGACGGCCACCGTCGTCACGACGGTCAGCGTCGTCGCGGCGGCCACCGTCGTCGCGACGTGGCCCGCGTGGTCCCTGGTCACTCATGGCTGAACCGTTCTCCTGCCTCGAGGCGGGCGCCGCGCGCCCAGTCGGCCGCCGTCATCTGCTTCCTGCCGTGGGGCCTCAGGTCTGTGAGGCGGACCGGACCACTGCCCGTGCCCACGTGGACCTCGCGCTTCCCGGCGGCGACCTCGCCCGGCGCCAGCGGCGGCCCGGCATACCCCTCGTCGACGTGGACGGGCAGCAGCCTGATGCGCTCGCCACGGAAGGTCGACCACGCGCCCGGCGCGGGAGTGCACCCGCGCACCTGCCGATCCACGGCGACCGCTGGTCGGTCCCAGCGCACCCGCGCGTCCTCGACCTCGATCTTGGGGGCGAGCGAGACGCCGTCACTCGCCTGCGGCACGGGCGTGAGGGCCCCGTCGGCGATGCCGTCCATCGTGGCGACCAGTAGGCCCGCTCCCCCTTCGGCGAGCCTGCCGAGCAGGTCACCGGCGGTGTCCCGCGGACGGATCCGCTCGGTCATCAGCCCGAAGACCGGACCCGTGTCCAGGCCCGTCTCGATGAGGAAGGTCGAGGCGCCGGTCACCTCGTCCCCCGCCATCACGGCGTGCTGCACCGGCGCGGCCCCGCGCCAGGCAGGCAGCAGCGAGAAGTGCAGGTTGACCCAGCCGTGCCGGGGGATGTCGAGGGCCGGCTGCGGGAGGAGGGCACCGTAGGCGACGACAGGGCAGGCGTCCGGGGCGATCGCCCGCAGCCGATCCAGGAACTCAGGGTCACCGGGACGGTCCGGGGTCAGGACCTCGATGCCGAGCTCCTCGGCCCGTAGGCGCACCGGGGACTTCACGACGCCCCGTCCGCGCCCCGCCCGCGCATCCGGCCGGGTCACCACGGCGACGACCTCGTGGGGCGAGGCGACGAGGGCATCGAGCGACGGCACAGCCGGCTCGGGGGTGCCGGCGAAGACGAGTCGCATCACATTCCCCGGCCGAAGGTGGCGTGCGGGCTGACCTTGACCACCGGGGCGTCGCCGCCGTTCCACTGCGCCTCGCGGATCGCCCGCATGGCGGCCTTGCGCTGCTCGCGGTCCATCCGGTCGATGAACAGGATCCCGTCGAGGTGGTCGGTCTCGTGCTGCAGGCACCGCGCCAGCAGTGCCGAGCCCTCGACCACCACCGGTTCGCCGAACTGGTTGAACCCCTTGGCCACCGTCCGCAGCGCCCGCGGCGTCTCGAACTTCAGGCCCGGGAACGACAGGCAGCCCTCCTCGCCGTCCTGCAGCTCGGTCGAGAGGTCGAGGTCGGGGTTGACGAGGTGGCCCAGCTCGCCGTCGACCCAGTAGGTGAACACCCGAAGGCCCACCCCGATCTGCGGCGCGGCGAGCCCCGCCCCGGGGGCGTCCATCATCGTCTCGGTCAGGTCCTTCACCAGCTGCCGCAGCTCCCGGTCGAAGTCGACGACGGGCTCGGCCGGGGTGCGCAGGACGGGGTCGCCGAAGAGGCGGATGTTCTGGATCGACAACGCATTCCTTGGACGAGCATGGCTTGGACGAGCATGACTGGGCTGGGCGACAGGGGCTGCCAGTGTATGCCGCGGCCGCGCCGCTGCTGGAACGCCCGGTCAGGTGGCGGGGTCGCGCGGGTCCATCCTCACCTGGATGCTCGTCTTCTCCTTGCGGGCGCTGCGCACGGCCTTCATGGCGACCAGGGACGAGGCGAGGGCTGGGCCCTCCTCGAGCGGGGCGCGCAGCAGGACCCGGACGGCGTCGTCGGAAACCGGGAGCGGCCCCAGCTGGTCGACCCCCGGGGGCAGGTGTGCCAGCCGGAGCGCCACCTCGACCGCCCTGCGGTCGCCCGTCACGGCGGCCATCGCGACGGTCGGAGGCAGGGAGAGCTCGCCGCGCTCGGCGAGCTCGCGGGCGGCGAACCACGCGGGGTCCCAGCGGACCAGGGCCTCGACGACCGGCAGCGTCGTGTGGCCGGGAGCACCGCACAGCACCAGCTGGCCCCCCGCCGCGGCCCCACGGGTCAGGGCGCCGGCCGCAAGCCACCGACGCAGCGCCTCCTCCCCCGCGTCGAGGGTGGGTCGGTCCAGGCTGGCCCAGGCGTCGAGGAGCAGGCACGCGGCATACCCCCCGTCGGCGACGGGTTCGGCGCCCGGGGTGGCGATGACGAGCGACGGCGTCGCCGCCACCCGGTCGAGCACGGCGCCGGCTCCCGAGGTGTGGACCGGGACCCCGGGGAACGCCCGGCCCAGCTCCTCTGCCGTGCGCCGCGCGCCGACCACCGACGAACGCAGCTCGCGGCCCCCGCAGTGCCGGCACTCGAACCGGCCGACCCCTCGCCCGCACCAGCGGCAGGCGGGCTCGGCCTGACGGGAGCCCAGCGCGACCGGTCCGCCGCAGTGGGAGCACCGCACGGCGGTGCGACAGGTCTGGCAGGACAGTGAGGGGACGTAGCCGCGGCGCGGCACCTGCACCAGGACGGGCCCGGACTCGAGGGCCGCCTTGGCGGTCCGCCAGGCGAGGGACGGCAGGTGCGCTGACGCCGCCGCGGCGTCACGCTCGACCTCGACCCCTTCGCCGGCCACCTGCACGCGGGGGGCGGCACCTCGGACGCCACCGCCTGCGATGACCCGCAGCTCTCCCGTGTCGACCAGCCGTTGCACCGCCACCGTGCGCGTGAACCCTCCCGACAGGACCGCAGCTCCCTCCACCGACGCGCGGGTCAGGAGCACGTCGCGGACGTGGGGATAGGGGGACCTGGGCTCGTCGAGAAGGTCGTCGCCGTCGTCCCACCAGGCCACCAGCCCCAGCTCCCGCACCGGCGCGAACGCGGCCGCCCGGGTGCCGACGACGACCGACACGTGCCCGCGCAGCACCTTGAGCCACGCTGTGTAGCGCGCTTGTGGTCCCTGGTCGGCTGTGAGCCGCACATGGCGCCCGGGGCCGAGGGCCTGCGTCAGGGCGGCATCCACCCGTCCCACGTCGCGGCGGTCCGGGACGACGATCACACTGCCGCGTCCACCGGCGAGGGTGGCGGCGGCCGCCGCCGCCAGGGCCGCCGGCCAGTCCTGGGACGGGTCCGTGATCGGCTCCGCCAGCCATGACGCCGCGGGCGACTCCCCCGCCGTCAACCGCGACAGGTACGCCGGCCCGGCGGCATACCTGTCCCAAGGGCCTGCCGGGCCTCCCGCGCCTCCCGTGCCTACCGCGCCTCCTGTGCCTCCCGCGCCGGGCAGCGGGTCGGGGGTCGGCGGGTCGAGGGCCAGGGCCTTCTCCGCGGCGGCGTGGCGCGGGGGCACCGCGAGCCTGAGCACGTCGCCCAGCGACCCAGCGCAGCGAGCCGCGACCGCCGTGGCGACCCGGAGCTGGGTCGGCCCCAGCACCGGCTCGGGCGACACGACCCGGCGGATGGGCGCGAGCCGCCCCTCGTGCTCGGCGGTCGCGGCCCGCGCCACCACGAAGCCATCGAGGTCCTGGCCGGCGAAGCGCACCTTGACCCGCGCGCCGGGCACGGCCGTGTCGGCCATCGACTCCGGGACGAGGTACTCGAACGGACGGTCAAGGTGCGCCAGCCCGGTGTCGACGACGACCGAAGCCACCGGGTCCGTGGACGCGGTGGCTTCGGTGCGAGGCGTGCGGGTGCGCGGCAGCGTGGAGCGGATCAGCTCCAGCTGCTCGGTCCCGCCCTCCTGTCCGCTCACGGGAGCGAACCTAGCGGAGGGGGCCGTCAGTCCTTGACGGCCTTCTGCAGGGCGTCGATGCGGTCGGTGCGCTCCCAGGTGAAGGGGTTCTCCACGTAGCCCGCCTGGGTGCGGCCGAAGTGGCCGTAGGCCGCCGTCGGCTTGTAGATCGGGCGGAGCAGGTCGAGGTCCTGGACGATCGCGGCCGGGCGCAGGTCGAAGACCGTCGAGATCGCGGCCTGGATCTTGTCGACCGGCACGCTCTCGGTGCCGAAGGTTTCGACGTAGAGGCCGACCGGCTGGGCCTTGCCGATGGCATACGCGACCTGGACCTCGCAGCGACGGGCCAAGCCCGCGGCGACGACGTTCTTGGCGACCCAGCGCATGGCGTAGGCGGCCGACCGGTCGACCTTCGACGGGTCCTTGCCGGAGAACGCGCCGCCACCGTGACGGGCCATCCCGCCGTAGGTGTCGACGATGATCTTGCGACCGGTGAGGCCGGCGTCGCCCATCGGTCCACCGATGACGAAGTTGCCGGTCGGGTTGATCAGGGTCCGGTAGTCGGACAGGTCGAGCTCGGTGCCCTCGTCGGCCAGCTCGGCCAGGACGGGCTTGATGACGTGCTCGATGATGTCAGGTGCCAGCAGCCCGTCGAGCGAGATGTCCTCGGCGTGCTGCGTGGACAGGACGACGGTGTCGAGCTTGACCGCCTTGTCACCGTCGTAGCCGATGGTCACCTGGGTCTTGCCGTCCGGGCGCAGGTAGGCGACGTCGCCGCTCTTGCGCACGGTCGTGAGGCGCTCGGCCAGCCGGTGGGCGAGGTGGATCGGCAGCGGCATCAGCTCGGCGGTGTCCTCACACGCGTAGCCGAACATCAGGCCCTGGTCGCCGGCGCCCTGCTTGTCGAGCGGGTCGACCCCACCCGTGCGGTTCTCGTAGGCCGTGTCGACGCCCTGGGCGATGTCGGGGCTCTGCTGGCCGATCGAGACCTCCACGCCGCAGGACGCTCCGTCGAAGCCCTTGGTGGAGGAGTCGTAGCCGATGCCGAGAACCGTGTCGCGCACGATCTTGGGGATCTCGACGTAGGCCTCGGTGGTCACCTCGCCGGCCACGTGAACCAGGCCGGTCGTCACCATCGTCTCGACCGCGACCCGGCTGCCCGGGTCCTGGTCGAGCATGGCGTCGAGGATCGCGTCGGAGATCTGGTCGCAGATCTTGTCCGGGTGGCCCTCGGTGACGGACTCGGACGTGAACAGGCGAGCGGACACTCAAATCTCCTCTGGAGCTGCGAATGCTGACGGTGCTGAGCGGTGCTGATGGTGGTGCGGAGGATGGCGGGGCGTGCGCGACGACGGACATGTCGCGCAACCCCGAGAGTCTACCTAGGTCAGAGAATCTCCTGGACGGCGTCCCACACTGCGGCGGCCACCAGCTCCTTGGACGCCGGTCCCGCCTCGGTGACGTGGCTGGACCCCAGCCGCAGGATGTGGACGGTGTTCTCGTCCTGCCCGAACGTCTTGTCCAGCCCCACCTCGTTGACGACGAGCAGGTCGCAGCCCTTGCGCGCCAGCTTGTCGCGGGCGTGCTCGAGGACGCCACCCCGGTCGTCGCCCGTCTCCGCCGCGAACCCGACGATGACTGGGCTGGCCTCCTCGCCGCGCGCCTCGACGAGCCCGGCGAGGATGTCCGGGTTGCGGACGAGCTGGATCGTCGGCGCGGCGTCGGGCTGGTCCGGGTCGTGCGTCTTCTTGATCTTGGCGTCGGCGTACTGCGCGGGGCGGAAGTCCGCCACGGCGGCAGCCATCACGACGACGTCGGCGTCCTTGGCGGCGCGCTCGACGGCGGACTGGAGCTCCAGGGCGGTGGACACCGGCACCACGGTCACGCCCGAGGGGGTGGGAAGGGAGGGGTTGGCCGCAACCAGGGTCACCGTCGCCCCCCGACGGGCGGCCACCACGGCGAGGGCGTAGCCCTGCTTGCCCGAGCTGCGGTTGCCGAGGAACCGCACCGGGTCGATCGGCTCGCGCGTCCCCCCGGCGGAGATGACGACCCTGCGCCCCTCCAGCTGGGATGTCGTGGCCTGGGATGTCGTGGACTGGGACGTCGTGGCCTGGGACGTCGTGGACTGGGATGTCATGGACTGGGACGTCGTGGCCTGGGACGTCGTGGCCGAGGTGGCACTGGCCGCGGCGGCACTGGCCGCGGTGGCCCTGGTCGAGTGGGGAGCGGGGTGCGCCAGGATCCGCTCGCACACGGCATACAGCGTCTCGGGCTCGGGAAGGCGCCCTGGCCCCGAGTCCGCGCCGGTGAGGCGCCCCGACGCGGGCGGGATGATGTGTATGCCGCGTTCGGCCAGCGTCGACACGTTGGCCTGGGTGGCCGCGTGGTCCCACATCTCGGTGTGCATGGCCGGAGCCATCACCACGGGGCACCGCGCGGTCAGCAGGACGTTGGTGAGCAGGTCACCGGCCAGGCCGTGGGCGGCCCTGGCCAGCAGGTCCGCCGTCGCGGGCGCGACCACGACCAGGTCCGCGGTCTGCCCGAGCCGCACGTGAGGCACCTCGTGCACGGACTCCCAGACCCCGGTGTGCACGGGTTTGCCGGACAGCGCCTCCCAGGTGGGGGCACCGACGAACTGCAGTGCCGACTCGGTCGGCACGACGGTCACGTCGTGGCCCGCCTCGGTGAGCAGGCGCAGCAGCGAGCACGCCTTGTAGGCCGCTATCCCGCCGCTGACTCCCAGGACGATGCGCGCCATTGCGCCTGTCCCCCGCTCTCGTCCGTCCCGTTCCGGGCTCAGCCCTCGATCGGCTCGGAGGTGACCAGGCCCTCGTTGATCTCGCGCAGGGCGATCGACATGGGCTTCTCGTGGACCTGGCTGTCGACGAGCGGGCCGACGTTCTCGAGCAGGCCCTCCTGCAGCTGGCTGTAGTACGCGTTGATCTGGCGGGCGCGCTTGGCCGAGTAGATGACCAGGGCGTACTTGGAGTCGGCCTTGGTGAGCAGGTCGTCGATCGGCGGGTTGGTGATGCCGATCGGGTTGGCGACGGTTCCAGACACGGGGTACTCGCTTCTGTTGTCAGGTGCAGCTGTTGTCAGAGGCAGCTGCGAGGGGACAAGGGCAGCTGTTCGGTCAGTGGGATCGCATCAATGATACGAGTTCTTCGGCCGCACGACGAACGTCGTCGTTGACGATGGTCACGTCGAACTCGTCCTCGGCGGCCATTTCGACCTTCGCGGTGTCCAGCCTGCGCTCGCGCTCCTCCGCGTCCTCGGTCCCGCGACCGACCAGTCGGCGCACCAGCTCGTCCCAGCTGGGCGGCGCGAGGAACACGAAGAGCGCTTCCGGCATGGTCGCCCGGACCTGCCGGGCGCCCTGCAGGTCGATCTCGAGAAGGGCCATCCGGTGCTCGCGCAGGGCCTGCTCGACCGGGGCGCGTGGGGTGCCGTAGTGGTTGCGACCGTGCACCACGGCGGACTCGAGGAGCTCGCCTGCCTGCTCCATCCGGGAGAACTCGGGCTCGTCGACGAAGTGGTAGTGGACACCCTCGACCTCGCCCGGCCGCGGCCTGCGGGTGGTGGCGCTGACCGAGAGCCAGACCTCGGGGAAGTGGTCGCGCACGTAGGCCGAGAGGGTGCCCTTGCCGACTGCCGTGGGTCCGGCGAGCACGACGAGCCGCCGGGGGCGGTCCTCGCCGACGGGTTCGGGTCGGCTCACGCCTCGTCGAAGCGGGTGAGCAGCGCGGAGATCTGGTTGGCACCCAGGCCGCGGACTCGGCGGCTCTCGGAGATGCCGACCTCCTCCATGATCTGGCGGGCGCGGACCCGGCCCACGCCGGGCATCGACTCGAGCAGCGCGGAGACCTTCATCTTGCCGACGACCTCGTTGGCCTTGCCGTCGGCGATGACCTCCTTGAGCGAACCTTGGGCGTACTTCAGGCGGTTCTTCACCGCCGCACGCTCGCGACGGGCTACCGCAGCCTTCTCGAGGGCCGCGGCACGCTGCTCCGGGGTCAACGGGGGAAGGGCCACGGTGGTACTCCTTGCGCAAGCGGATTCGGCACGGGTTCGTGTCTCGGTGATCTCTTCCGACTCTAGCAACCGCGCCGCCGGGTTTCCCGTCGAGGCTCCCGGGCGGGTCGTCGTCAGCGCAGCAGGGCGGCCAGCGACTCGCTCGTGCGGACCGCCCGATCGCGCAGGCCGCCCACGTCAGGTCCGGCGCTGAGCACTTCACGGCTGCTCGACGGGAGCACGTTGGGGAGGGCATCGCCGAACACGCGACGCAGGTCCTCGCTCGTGCCACCCTGCGCCCCCACCCCGGGAGCAAGCAGGGGCGCCGCCGCGCCGGCCAGGTCGAGACCGAGCTCCTGGACGGCCGAGCCGACGGTCGCCCCGACGACGAGCCCCACACTGCCGAGCTGCCCGCGCTCGCGCGCCCCGGCGTTCTCGGCGGCCGCACCGGCCACCATCGACTCGGCGACGCTGACGTCCCGCAGTCGCGCGTGCTGGACGGTCCGGCCTTCGGGGTTGGACGTCAGACCCAGGACGAAGACACCCCGCCCGGTCTGGGCCGCGAGGTCGAGCGCCGGACGCAGTGACTCGAACCCGAGGTAGGGGCTCAGCGTGACCGCGTCGGCCGGCGCGACCGCGTCCTTGCCGAGACTGGCCTCGGCATAGGCCGCCATGGTCGAACCGATGTCACCGCGCTTGGCGTCCAGGATCACGAGGGTGCCCGCCTCCCGCAGCGCCCGGACGGCACCCTCCAGGACGGCGACCCCCGCGGACCCGAACACCTCGAAGAAGGCGGACTGCGGCTTCACCACGCCGACATGCCCGGCGAATGCTTCGACGCACGTGTCCGTGAAGGCAGCGAGGCCGTCGACGTCGTATCGCAGACCCCACGACTCCACCAGGGCGCGGTGCGGGTCGATGCCGGCACACAACGGGCCGTAGCCGTCCATCGCGGCGCGCAGGCGCTGTCCGAACGTCGGTTCCTGCAGGCCCACGTCCCGCAGGCTCGCGTCGTCCATGTTCGCGTCGTCCATGTTCACATCCTCCATGCTCACGCCAGCCTCCCGTGGGCGACGCCGACCGCATCGGTGAGCCGCTCGAATCCCTTGTCCTGCAACAGCTCTGCGAGCTCACGACCCACCCGCACGGGGGCGTTGGGGTCGTTGAACGTGGCAGTCCCCACCTGGACGGCGCTCGCTCCGGCCGCGACCAGCTCGAGGGCGTCCCGCCCGTTGCGCACGCCCCCGACGCCGATGATCGGCACCGTCGGCAGCCGCCCCTCCAGCATCGCGGCGCGGGTCTGCCAGATGGCACGCACGGCCACCGGCCGGATCGCCGGACCGGAGAGCCCGCCGGTCACCCCGGCCACCTGGGGGCGCAGCCGGTCGGTGTCGATGACCATGCCGAGCAGGGTGTTGATCATGGTGAGCCCGTCGGCGCCCGCCTTCACGCAGGCCTGCGCGACGCCGACGATGTCGGTCACGTCGGGAGTCAGCTTGGCGAAGACCGGGGTGTCGCGCGGCAGCTGCTCACGCACCAGGGCGACGACCTTGGCACTGGCCATCGGGTCGCAGGCGAACACGAGGCCGCGGTTGGCGACGTTGGGGCACGAGATGTTGACCTCCACGCCCACGACGGCGTCGAAGGCGTCACTGGAGCGCAGCGTCGCCGCGACGTCGGCGAACTCGCCACTGGTGTTGCCGGCGATGGAGACCAGGGTCCGGGCACCGGCCTGCTTGAGCCACGCCAGGTCCTTGTCGACGAACGCGGAGATGCCCGGCCCCTGCAGGCCGATCGAGTTGAGCATGCCCGCTGGGGTCTCAGCCATCCGCGGAGTGCCGCGCCCCGACCTCGGGTCAGCCATCACCGACTTGGTGACGAAGGCCCCCAGCTCGCGGATGTCGAAGAACCGCGCCAGCTCGCGCCCGTTCGCCGCGCAGCCGGAGGCGGTCATCATGGGGCTGGGCAGCGTCACGGACCCGAGACGCACGGACATGTCCACCGGCATCAGTGGCCACCCACCCGCGGTGCTCCGACCGTGTCGGCGGGCACGCGGCACACGCCGTCGACGAAGGCGTCCCACCGCACCCGGTCGCCCCGGAACACCGGGCCCTCGACACAGGAACGGACCATCCGGGTGGCTCCGTCGTTGCCGGTCACCGGCATGACACAGGTCATGCACACGCCGACACCGCAGGCCATCGACTCCTCGACGGCGACCTGTGCGACGGCCCCCTCGGCGGTGGCGACGTCCGTGATCGACTTGAGCATCCCCATCGGGCCGCAGCCGTAGACCACGGCAGCAGAGGTGCGCCGGATGACGTCCGGCAGCACGTCGGACACCCAGCCCTTCGTCCCCGCCGAGCCGTCGTCCGTCGTCACCGAGACACCATCGCCATACCGACGCGCCTCGAGGACCCCGAACAGCTTGGACTCGGTGGCCGCCCCCAGGACCAGCTCGACGTGGCAGCCACGCTCGCGCAACGCCTCGGCGAGCCAGAACAGCGGCGCGCTGCCGTAGCCACCTCCCACGAGTACACACGCCACCGGCTCCGTGGGCAGCGGGAAGGGGCGACCCAGCGGGCCGACGATGTCGACCTCGTCGTGCGCTCGCAACGTGCTGAGCCACCGGGTGCCCGGCCCGACGGCCGAGATCACGACGTCGACCGTGCCGCCATAGGTGCCCGACGGACTGACCTTGTGGATCGAGAAGCACCGGCGCAGCAGGGTGGCGCTGGTGTCGCCACCGACCGCAAGGGCCACGAACTGGCCGGGACGGGCCAGCTCGGCCAGCCCCGGGGCCACGAACGTGAGGTGGTGGTAGGCGCCGACCCGTCGGGTCGCGATGAGCTCTCCGGTCACCTGCACGACGCCACTGCCCTGCGAGGTATGCCGCGTGGTCGCCGCGCTCACGCGACCCCACCCGTCCCCGTGGCTGTGCCCGGGCCGGTGCCCGTGCCCGTGCCGAAGAGGTCGAGGTCCCGGGCGTGCTCCTGCAACGGCTTCACGGTGAACTCCCCCTGCATCTGGGCCTCGATGCCCTGGACGGCCGCGGCCAGCTCCTGCACGGTGGTGACGATCGGCCGGTCCATCGAGGTCGTGGCCGCGCGGATGGCATAGCCGTCGGCCCGCGCGTTGGGACCGCTCGGGGTGTTGACGACCATCGCGATCTCGCCGGCCAGGATCAGGTCGACGATGCTCTCGTCCCCGGCGTCGCGCTCGCTGTGCTTGCGGGCGACCTGGGACGGGATCCCGTTGCGCCGCAGCACATCCGCGGTGCCCGTCGTGGCGACGATGGTGAAGCCGAGGTCGGCGAGGCGCTTGACGGGGAAGATCATGGCCCGCTTGTCACGGTTGGCCACCGACACGAAGATGCGCCCTTCGCGCGGCAGGCCTGAGCCGGCCGCGAGCATTCCCTTGGCGAACGCCGTCCCGAAGTCCTGGTCGATGCCCATGACCTCGCCGGTCGAGCGCATCTCCGGGCCGAGCAGGCTGTCGACGACCTGGCCGTCGCGGGTGCGGAACCGCTTGAAGGGCAGCACCGCCTCCTTGACCGCGACCGGTGCGTGGCTGGGCATCGAGCCGCCGTCGCCCTGTGGTGGCAGCAGGCCCTCCTCGCGGAGCTCCTTGATGGTCGCCCCGAGCATCACCCTGGCCGCCGCCTTCGCGACCGGCACCCCGGTCGCCTTGGCCACGAACGGCACGGTGCGCGACGCCCGGGGGTTGGCCTCCAGGACGTAGAGGATGTCCTGGGCCAGCGCGAACTGGACGTTCATCAGGCCGCGCACGCCGATGCCCTCGGCCAGCCGCAGGGTCGCCTCGCGGACGCGCTCCAGCTCGGCCACGCCCAGCGTCACCGGCGGCAGGGTGCAGGCCGAGTCCCCGGAGTGGATGCCGGCCTCCTCGATGTGCTCCATGATCCCGCCGAGGTACATCTCGCTGCCGTCGTAGAGCGCGTCGACGTCGATCTCGATCGCGTCGTCGAGGAACCGGTCGACCAGGACCGGGTGCTCGGGACTCGCCACGGTCGCCCGGGTGACGTAGGTGGCCAGGGTCTCGTCGTCGTAGACGATCTCCATGCCGCGTCCGCCCAGGACGTAGGAGGGCCGCACGAGCACGGGGTAGCCGATCTCGCGGGCCACCTCCACCGCCTCGGCTGCGCTGTAGGCCGTGCCGTGCTTGGGTGCCGGCAGCTGGGCCTCGGCGAGGACGCGTCCGAAGGCGCCACGGTCCTCGGCGAGGTCGATGGCCTCGGGGCTGGTGCCGACGATGGGCACGCCGGCCTCCTTGAGCGCCTTGGCCAGGCCCAGGGGTGTCTGGCCACCCAGCTGGACGATGACCCCGGCGACCGGGCCGGCCTGCTGCTCGGCGTGAACGACCTCGAGCACGTCCTCGAGGGTCAGCGGCTCGAAGTACAGCCGGCTGCTGGTGTCGTAGTCGGTGGAGACGGTCTCGGGGTTGCAGTTGACCATGACGGTGTCGTAGCCCGCGTCGCGCAGGGCGAAGCTGGCGTGGACGCACGAGTAGTCGAACTCGACTCCCTGGCCGATCCGGTTGGGGCCGCTGCCGAGGATGATGACGGCGGGCTTCTCGCGCGGCGCCACCTCGGTCTCCTCGTCGTAGGTGCTGTAGTGGTACGGCGTCGTGGCGGCGAACTCGGCCGCACAGGTGTCGACCGTCTTGTAGACCGGCCGCACCCCCAGCGCGTGCCGCACACCGCGGACGACCGCCTCCGGCATACCGCGCAGCGAGGCGAGCTGTCCGTCGCTGAAGCCGTGTCGCTTGGCCAGCCGCAGCACCGCCGGCGTCAGCTCGGGTGCAGCGACGACCCGGTCGGCGATCGCGTTGATGAGCGCCATCTGGTCGAGGAACCAGGGGTCGATGCCCGTCGCCTCGTGGACCTCCTCGACCGAGAGCCCACCGCGCATCGCCTGCTGGACGGTGACGATCCGCCCGTCGGTCGGCGTCCTCGCGATGTGCAGCAGGGTGCGGGCCTGCTCCTGGCTCGGCGTCGGGCCGTCCCAGTGGAACGTGCTGTCCTTGCGCTCCATCGAGCGCAGCGCCTTCTGGAGGGCCTCGGTGAAGTTGCGGCCGATGGACATCGCCTCGCCCACCGACTTCATCGTCGTGGTCAGGGTGGGGTCTGCCGCCGGGAACTTCTCGAAGGCGAACCTCGGCACCTTGACGACGACGTAGTCCAGGCTGGGCTCGAAGCTGGCAGGCGTCTCCCGCGTGATGTCGTTGGGCACCTCGTCGAGGGTGTAGCCGATGGCCATCTTCGCGGCGATCTTGGCGATCGGGAACCCGGTCGCCTTGGAGGCCAGGGCCGACGACCGCGACACGCGCGGGTTCATCTCGATGACGATGATGCGACCGTCGACGGGGTTCACCGCGAACTGGATGTTGCAACCGCCGGTGTCGACCCCGACCTCGCGGATGATCGCGATCCCGATGTCGCGCAGGCGCTGGTACTCGCGGTCGGTCAGGGTGAGTGCGGGGGCCACGGTGATCGAGTCACCGGTGTGCACGCCCATCGGGTCGAGGTTCTCGATCGAGCACACGACGACGACGTTGTCCACGTGGTCGCGCATCACCTCGAGCTCGTACTCCTTCCAGCCGGTGATCGACTCCTCGAGGAGCACCTCGGTGACCGGGGAGTACTGCAGACCGTCGCCCGCGATGCGCCGCAGGTCGGCCTCGTCGTAGGCGAAGCCCGACCCGAGGCCACCCATGGTGAAGGACGGGCGTACGACGACCGGGTAGCCGAGCTCCGTTGCGGCACCGAGGCATTCGTCCATCGAGTGGCAGATCATCGACCGGGCCGACTCGGCGCCGCAGCGCTCCACGACGCCCTTGAACTTCTCGCGGTCCTCCCCCAGCTGGATGGCCTCGACGTTGGCGCCGATGAGCGGGCAGTCGTACTTCTCCAGGACGCCGGCCTCGTGCAGGGCGATCGCGCAGTTGAGGGCAGTCTGCCCACCCAGGGTCGCGAGCACCGCGTCGGGCCGCTCCCGCGCGATGATCGCCTCGACGACCTCCGGGGTGATGGGCTCGACGTACGTCGCGTCGGCGAACTCCGGGTCGGTCATGATCGTGGCGGGGTTGGAGTTCACCAGGATCACCCGGATGCCCTCCTCGCGCAGCACCCGACAGGCCTGCGTGCCCGAGTAGTCGAACTCGCAGGCCTGGCCGATGACGATCGGTCCGGACCCGATGACCAGGACGCTCTTGATGTCTTCCCGCTTCGCCATCAGGCGCGGTTTCCCTTCTCCATGAGCTGCACGAACCGGTCGAACAGGTAGCCCGCGTCGTGCGGTCCGGCCGCAGCCTCCGGGTGGTACTGGACCGAGTAGGCGGGCAGGTCGAGGCACTCCAGCCCCTCGACCACGTCGTCGTTGAGGCACACGTGCGACACGCGCACCCGCCCGTATGCCGTGCCGTCACCGTCGCTCGGTGCGGTCACCGCCCCGTCGAGCGGGGCGTCCACGGCGAAGCCGTGGTTGTGGGCCGTCACCTCGACCTTGCCGGTGCTGCGGTCCATCACCGGCTGGTTGATCCCGCGGTGGCCGTACTTGAGCTTGTAGGTGCCGAAGCCCAGCGCGCGCCCGAGCAGCTGGTTGCCGAAGCAGATGCCGAAGAACGGGATCCGTGCGTCGAGCACCTCGCGCAGCACGGCCACCTCGGCGTCGGCAGTGGCCGGGTCGCCGGGCCCGTTCGAGAAGAACACGCCGTCGGGGCCGGCCTCCCCCACCGCGCGGATGTCCTCGATCGTGGACGCCGCCGGCAGGACGTGCACCTCGATGCCCTGCTGGGCCATCAGCGCTGGGGTCATCGCCTTGATCCCGAGGTCGAGAGCGGCCACCGTGAAGCGCCGTTCGCCCACCGCCGGCACGACATAGGCCTGCTCGGTGCTCACCTCGGCCGCGAGGGCCGCCCCCTTCATGAGGGGGGCCTCCCGCACGGCGGCGACGAGCTCGGCCACCGGCGCCGTGGCGCGGTCGCCCGAGAAGATGCCGACTCGCATCGCACCCCGCTCACGCAGGTGCCGGGTCAGGGCGCGGGTGTCGATGCCGCAGACCCCGACGACACCCTGGTCGACGAGGGCGTCCTCGAGCGACCTCGTGGACCTCCAGCTCGAGGGCCGCAGGGCGGGGTCTCGCACGACGTAGCCGGCGACCCAGAACCTGCTCGACTCGTCGTCCTCGTCGTTGACCCCGGTGTTCCCGACGTGGGGGGCCGTCATGACCACGACCTGCCGGTGGTAGCTCGGGTCGGTCAGGGTCTCCTGGTAGCCGGTCATCCCCGTGGAGAAGACCGCCTCGCCCACCGTCTGACCCGTGGCGCCGTAGCTGTCGCCCCGGAAGACGCGACCGTCCTCGAGGACGAGGACGGCAGGCTCCCTGGCGAGCTCCTTGTCGAGCACCCTGTCGAAGTCGAACCCGGCGGCGTCGAATCCGGCGGCGTCGAATCCGGCAGCGTCGAATCCGGCAGCGTCGAATCCGTGTGCAGCGGCGCTCATGATGTCGTCGTTCCTTCGGTGTGTTGATCGGTGGGCGGCTCGCGGAGGGCATCCGACGTGTCGCCGGTGTGCCACCACAGGGCCGACTCGACGCGGTCGACGTCCGCCTTGTAGCGCGGCAGGAAGCCGGTCTCGTAGATGTCGTCGTTCTCGGCGCGCCACTGGAGCACCACGAGACGCGGGGCCCCGACGAACTTGCCGACCATGCCGCGGTCCCGTCGGACGGAGAGGAGCCGGCCGGCCGGGATGATGACGCTGGACTCACCCTGCCGGTCGATGCGGACCAGCTCGTCGACGTCACCGCGGCTGATGATGATGGTCGCCTTGGCACGGTTGCCCAGGCCCTCGACGGCGACCCGCTCGAGCCTGCTCTGCGCGGTCGTCGTGCTGACGTAGGTCCCCTCGGCGGTGACCTGCGCCGGCTTCTCCTTGACGGCAGACGCCTCCTTGTCGTGGTCGCTCGCCATCCGGGTGCGTTCGGCGGCGATGGCCGCCGACGCGTGGTCGCGCCCCTTGCGCAACCACGCGGCATACAGCAGGGCGTAGATCAGGCCGAGGGCCACGAGCATCACGCCGACGGCTTGGAGACGGGTCACGCGATGACTCCTTTCTGGGCCGTCACACGGCCGGCGAAGACGGTGGCGTGGACCGCGCCGCGCAGGGTGCTGCCGTGCCAGGGGTTGTTGCGCGACAACGACAGCGAGGAGCCGCGGTCGACGGTGACCGTCGCGGTGGGGTCGACCAGGGTCAGGTGGGCGGGCGATCCCACGGCGAGCGGCTGGCCGTGGGAGGCCAGCCCGGCGATCCTCGCCGGAGCGACCGACATGACGCGCGCGACCCCGTCCCAGTCGAGCAGCCCGCCGCCGACCATGACGTCGCTGACGACCGACAGGGCGGTCTCGAGGCCGAGCATGCCGAATGCCGCGTCGACGAAGGCGTGCTCCTTGTCGTGGCGGGCGTGCGGCGCGTGGTCCGTCGCGACCGCGTCGATGGTGCCGTCGGCCAGCGCGGCGCGCAGCGCGTCCACGTCCTCCTGGGGTCGCAGCGGCGGGTTCACCTTGTAGGTCGGGTCGTAGCCCGACAGCAGGTCGGTGGTGAGGACGAGGTGGTGGGGGGTGACCTCGGCGGTCACGTTGATGCCCTGGGCCTTGGCCCAGCGGACCACCTCGACGGTACCGGCGGTGGAGACGTGGGCGATGTGCACCCGCGAGCCGGTGTGGCGCGCGAGCATGACGTCCCGGGCCACGATGGACTCCTCGGCGATGCCGGGCCAGCCGGGCAGGCCGAGGCGGCCGGAGAGCTCTCCCTCGTGGGCGCACGCCTGGGGACCCGCCAGGTGCGGGTCCTGGGCGTGCTGCGAGACGACGCCACCGAAGGAGCGCACGTACTCCAGGGCCCGGCGCATCACGCGGGCGTCGTGCACGCAGTGCCCGTCGTCGGAGAAGACGGTGACCGAGGCCCTCGACCGGTGCATGAGGCCGAGCTCAGCGAGCTCGTCGCCCGCGAGGCCCTTGGTGACCGCGCCCACCGGGACGACGTCGACCAGGCCTGCCGCCCGACCCAGGTCGAGAATGCGTTCGGCCGACTCGGCGGTGTCGGTCACCGGACTGGTGTTGGCCATCGCGAGGATCGCCGTGAAGCCACCGACCGCGGCGGCGGCCGAACCCGAGGCGATGGTCTCGGCGTCCTCACGGCCGGGCTCGCGCAGGTGCGTGTGCAGGTCGACCAGGCCCGGGAGCGCGACGAGGCCGTCGGCATCGAGGACGTCGCGGTGCCGTTGCCCCTTGGCGCTGAGCCGTCCGACCTCGGTGATGACCCCGTCCTCGATGAGCAGGTCCTGGGCCCCGGACCCGAGCAGGTTCGCCCCCGTGACGAGCAGCGCGGCCATCAGCTCTCCTCTCCTACGCCGGCAAGCAGGTGGTAGAGCACCGACATCCGCACGGCGACGCCGGCACTGACCTGGTCGAGGATGAGCGACTGGGCACTGTCGGCCGCGTCGGCCGCGATCTCCAGGCCGCGGTTCATCGGCCCGGGGTGGCAGATGACGGCGTCCGGGTTGGCTGTCGTGAGCGCGTCGAGCCGTGCCCGGGTCAGCCCGTAGCCGACGGTGTACTCCCGTGCCGTCGGGAAGAACCCGCCGCTCATCCGCTCGCGCTGGACCCGCAGCATCATCACCGCGTCCGCCGTCGGCAGCACGGCGTCGAGGTCGTTGCTCAGCTCGAACCCGTCGGTCCGCGCCCAGGTCGTGATGCCGCTGGGCATCAGGGTGGGCGGGGCGACCAGCGTGACCCGGGCGCCGAGGGTCTTGAGGGTGATGAGGTTGGAACGCACCACGCGGGAGTGGGTGAGGTCGCCGACGATGACGACGTGCCGACCCTCGAGGTCACCGAGCCGGCGCTCCATCGTGTACGCGTCGAGCAGCGCCTGGGTCGGGTGCTCGTGCATGCCGTCGCCGGCGTTGATGACGTGCGCGTCGACCCACCGGCTGACCTGCTCGGCTGCTCCGCTCGCGTGGTGCCGGATCACCAGAGCGTCCACGCCCATCGCTGCGACGGTCAGGACGGTGTCGCGCAGCGACTCCCCCTTGGAGGTCGACGACCCCTTGCCACTGATGTTGATGACGTCGGCAGACAGCCACTTGCCCGCGATCTCGAACGAGCTGCGCGTGCGCGTGGAGTCCTCGAAGAAGAGGTTCACCACCGTGCGTCCCCGCAGGGTCGGGAGCTTCTTGACCTCGCGTTGCTGCACGCGGTGCATCTCCGCGGCGGTGTCCAGGATGGCCCGGACCTGGTCGCGGCTCAGGTCCGCGGACGACAACAGGTGCCGACGGGTGAGCGTCTCGGTCATCGCTGTGGCGGTCATCGGGACTCCCCTCCGGCGATGGTGACCTGGTCCTCGACCTGGTCCGGCTCACTCAGGCGCACGCGCACCTTCTCCGTGCTCGAGGTGGGCAGGTTCTTGCCCACGTGGTCGGCTCGGATCGGCAGCTCGCGGTGACCCCGGTCCACGAGCACGGCCAGCCGCACGATCCGGGGGCGGCCGAGGTCGGAGAGGGCGTCCAGGGCCGCGCGGACGGTGCGACCGGAGTAGAGCACGTCGTCGACGAGCACGACGACCTTGTCGTCGATCCCGGACACGGGGATGTCGGTGTGCATGGGGCTGCGGGTCGGCTGCCTGCGCAGGTCGTCACGGTGCATCGTGACATCGAGAGCGCCGACCGCCACAGGCACGCCCTCCACCTCCCCGATGAGAGTGGCGAGGCGGCGAGCCAGCGCGACCCCCCGGGTGGGGATGCCGAGGACGACCAGGTCGGCCGCGCCCTTGTTGTGCTCGAGGATCTCGTGGGCGATGCGTCGCAGCACCCGGGACACGTCGGCCTCGGTCATGACCGTGCGCGAGTCCTCATCGGGGACATCAGCGTCACCGGGGACAGCTGCGTCGGCCGACGCGGCAGCGTCAGCGGAGGGGGCAGCATCGACGGAGGGGGCGACGGGGCCGTCGGGGTCGACCGCCGAGGGTGCAGCAAAGTCAGGACGCATCGCGCCAGGACCTCCTTCCCTGCCTCACGGGACAGGTCGTTAAAGGATGTCGTTCGTCGATGACTCTACAGCCCCTCGCCTCTCGCCTGGCAACGTGGCCACGTGTCGGGAGAGGAGTCCATTGCCAGGGCGGCCGGGACTACTACCGTGGATGGATGAGCGGCGAAGATGTCCTGCGGCCCGCGGCGGACCTACCGGTCGCTCGCCCGCCCCGCCAGCGCGTGGTGGTCGACGGGGTGGACCCAGAGCTGCTCGACTGGGCCGAACTCGCCCGTGCCGACCTGGCCACCCGCCTCCACCTGCCCGTCGACACGGTCCTCGTGACGGCTCTGGGGTCTGTCACGTGGTCGGACCACTCCTGCGGGTGCCCTCAACCAGGAATGGCCTACCCTCAGGTCCCCGTCGACGGCGCCTATGCCCGGCTCGAGGCCGCGGGCCGTTCCTGGCACTACCACGGCGGTCCGCGGGGCCCCTTCCTCTGCGAGCCCTGAGCCCGACCAGAGGGCTCCCGGCTCCCCGGCGACTTTTCGAGGTGTGGGGTGGCGTGAACGGGTCTAGATTCCGGCCAGGGACGGTCGGGGGGAATCAGGTCACTCCGTACAGGGACGTCCTGTCCGTTGGCTGGCTCCGGTACGCGTACCGGACGGGAGGAGATGACGTGAGACGCATTATCGCCATGGCAGGGGCTGCAACAGCAGCTCTCTGCGTCGCCACCACACCAGGCTGGGCGGCGACCTCGTCGCCGGGGGCCAGCGCCTTGGGCTCGGGGGTCGTCAAGAGCAAGACCGGCAGCTACATCGTCGTGATGAAGGCGGACCCGCTGGTGCGCTCGATCGCCACCAAGGACCTCGGCACGCCCAGGGCCAAGCAGCGCAAGGCGGCCCTCAGGGCCAGCCACGAGGCCGTCCTCAGGGCAGCGGGGGTGGCGTCGTCGCGCAAGACGTCCGACTACAGCAACGCCCTCAACGGGTTCGCGGTCCGCACCGACCTGCGTAGCGCCGACGCCATGGCGCACAACCCCAACGTCGCGCTGGTCCTGCCCGACGAGCTGCGCCAGCCCACAGCGGTGCGCAACGACGACCATCAGGGCGAGCAGGGTTCCGGGGCGGTCAACGGGCTCAACGCCTTCCTGGGCCTGACCGGCAAGGGGGACGCGTATGCCTCGGGCGTCACGGGACAGGGGGTGCTGGTCGGTGTCATCGACACAGGCATCTGGCCCGAGCACCCGAGCTTCGCCGACGACGGCACGTTGCCGCCCGCGCCCAAGCTCGACTCCAGCGGGCGGTCCGCCTGCGCCTTCGGGAACACAGCGTGGAACCCCAACGACAAGCCGTTCACGTGCAACAACAAGCTCGTCGGCGCGCGCGAGTTCCTCGACACCTACAAGGCGAACGCAGGCCTGACCCCGCACGAGTTCGACTCGGCGCGCGACAACGAGGGCCACGGCACCCACACGGCATCGACCGCGGCCGGTGACGCCAACGTCCACGCGAGCATCTCCGGCGTCAGCAAGGGCGTCATCTCCGGGATCGCCCCGCGCGCCCAGGTCATCGCCTACAAGGCCCTCGGCGACGGCGGTGGCTTCACCTCCGACCTCTCCGCTGCCATCGACCAGGCCGTCGCGGACGGGGTCGACGTCATCAACTACTCGATCGGCGGGGGTGCCCAGACCGTCTCGGGAGACACGATCGCCTTCCTGTTCGCTGCAGACGCGGGCGTTCTCACCGCGGTGTCAGCCGGAAACAGCGGCCCTGGCGCCGCGACGATCGGCGGCCCGGCGGACGTCCCGTGGGTGACGGCGGTCGGCGCGACCACGCATCCCACCTTCTACCGCGGGATCGTCAAGCTCGGCAACGGAAAGTCGTACGTCGGCGGGTCGGTGACCAAGGGCTTGGGCAGGGCCCCCATGGTCGACGCGGCGAGGGCCGGGATGGCGGGGGCGAGCAGCCCAAGCCTGTGCACGGCAGGATCTCTGGACCCCGCCAAGGTGTCCGGCAGGATCGTCATCTGTGGTCGGGGCAGCAACGGTCGCATCGCCAAGAGCTTCGAGGTGCAGCGGGCGGGCGGTGTCGGGATGGTGCTCTACAACCAGAACGACGTCGACAACATCTTCACCGACAACTTCTACGTCCCGACCGTCATGGTCGACAAGACGCCGGGCCAGGCCATCCTCGACTGGGCCAACTCTCGGCCCGACGCCGAAGGCCAGCTGGTGGCCGGGGGCATCACGACCGCCCCGTTCCCGACGCCGACCGTCGCGGCCTTCTCGAGCCGCGGTGAGAACCCGACCGCCGGGGACATCATCAAGCCGGACATCAGTGCTCCCGGAGTCCAGGTGATGGCCGGCAACACGCCGTTCCCGAGCCCTGGCAGCCAACCTGCGGGCGAGCTCTTCCAGGCGATCGCAGGGACGTCGATGTCCAGCCCGGTCGTCGCAGGGTCCTACGCCCTGCTCAGGCAGGTCCACCCGGACTGGTCCGCGGCCGCGGCCAAGTCGGCCCTGATGACGACGGCTGACACGAACGTCCGTGACAACGACCGCCGGAGCAAGGCGGGACCGTTCGCCATGGGTTCGGGCTTGGCCATGGTCGGGCAGCCGCGGGAACGGGGTTCGGCCTTCCAGCCTGGCCTGGTCTACGACGCCGGGCTCACCCAGTACCTCGGCTTCCTCTGCGCGGAGGGGCCGGAGATCTTCAGGAACCCCGCGGCCACCTGCGCCAACCTCGCGGCCTCCGGCGTCCCGACGACAGCTGCCGGCCTCAACTATGCGGCCATCGGCGTCGAGGCCGTCCCGGGAAGCACGACGGTCACGCGCACGCTGACCAACGTGTCGGGCCGGCGGATCTCGGTCCGGCCGTCCATCTCGGCGCCGCCCGGGTACTCGGTCAAGGTCTCTCCGTCGACGCTGGCCATCGCGGCCGGCGACTCGGCCTCCTTCACCGTGGCCATCACAAACACCGGCGCGGCACCGTCGGGTGAGTGGCGCTTCGGGTCCCTGACCTGGGAGGGCGGCGGCTACTCGCTGCGCAGCCCGATCGCCGTGAAGGGAGTCGACATCCAGGCGCCGTCCGCGGTGTCCGGCAGCGGCACCAGCGGGAGCACCTCGCTCAGCGTCCAGTTCGGCAAGAGGGGCGCCTACACGGCGACGCCTCACGGGCTGGTCCCGGCCACGGACAACCCTGGCACGATCGACCAGGACCCCGACCAGACCTACCCGAGCCCTGACGACGGCGCGGGAGTCAAGCAGATCCCGTTCACCCTGTCGGGAGTCACCTTGGCCAAGTGGTCGCTGGTCCTGCCCGATCCCACCGACCTGGACCTCTACCTCAAGGGTCCGGACGGGCGGATCATCGCCTCGAGCACCAATGGCGGGACGAAGGAGCAGATCACCCTGACCAACCCGGCCGACGGCACGTACACCATGGTCGTCCACGGGTGGGCGGTCCCGGCACCGGGCACGGCGTTCGACCTGCGCAGCTGGCTGGTCCCGTCCACCTCCGGCGGCAGCCTCGCCGTGACCTCGGGCAGCCCGGTGGCTGCGGTGATCGGCGGGACCACGACGGTCGGCCTGTCGTGGACCGGCCTGACCGCGGGGACCGACTACCTCGGTGTCGTGTCCCATGCGATCGACGGCACCCCGGTCGGCTCCACGGTCGTCTCGGTCACCGGCTGATCGACCGCAGAACCGCACCTCTCACCCTTCGGGGGCTCGGCGCTCGCCGGGCCCCCGAAGGTCGTCCTACCGAGGTGCGTAGCCGCCTGGCGCGGGCGTCATCTTCTCGACCTGCTGGACCTGGAAGGGAACCCCCGCCTGGCAGGTCGTCCTCAGGGAGGGGGCCGGCCGGCCGGTCAGCCTGACACGCTCCCCCGCCACGACAGCGGTGGTGTCACCCACCAGGAGGTAGACGCGGCCAGCGGCACTGAGTACGAGGCACGAGCCCTCGACCCCCGCCGCGACGGTCCCCTCGATGGTGAGCTGGGGCTGCTTCGGACCAGAGGGCTGCGTCGTGGTGAGATCCGTCGAGGACGACGGCGATGCCGAGGGCCCACGCGAGCCCGAGCCCGAGCTGCCCCCTGGGCCCCTTGGGCCCCCTTGGCTGCCGCACCCCGTGGCCAGGAGACCTGCCACAAGAGCTGCCGTGAGCAGCCTGGCGGAGCCGGACCTCATCCGTGGCATACCGGTGTGACGTCTGGCGGTACCCGAAGGGTTCCGCGTCAGGCGAGCGTCGGCTTGACCTCGGCCAGGCGGCCGAGCAGGCCGTTGACGAACTTCGGCGAGTCGTCCGTGGACAGGCTCTTGGCCAGCTCGACGGCCTCGGCGATGGCGACGCTCTCGGGGACCTCGGTGGCGTAGAGCACCTCGAACGCCCCGAGCCGCAGGATCGCGCGGTCGACGCTGGGCATCCGGTCGAGGGTCCAGCCCTGCGAGTAGGTCGCGAGCAGCTCGTTGATGTCGGTCCAGTGCGCGACCACGCCTTCGACGAGGTCGGAGGTGTACTGGTTGAGCGGAGCCTCGGTGACCGGCTTCGCGAGTCGCTCGGCGAGCAGGTCGCGAGCGTTCAGCCCGCGGTTCTCGGCCTCGAAGAGGAGGTCGATCGCGCGCTTGCGCGCTTTGCTTCTGGCAGACACAGGGTCGGGGCTCCGTTAGTTGACGCGGCCGAGGTAGGAACCGTCGCGGGTGTCCACCTTGACCTTGGTGCCCTGCTCGAGGAACAGCGGGACGTTGATGGTCGCCCCGGTCTCGAGGGTGGCCGGCTTGGTGCCACCCGTGGACCGGTCGCCCTGCAGGCCCGGCTCGGTGTAGGTGATCTCGAGGACGACCGAGGTGGGCAGCTCGACGTAGAGAACGGTCCCGTCGTGGGTGGCGACCTGCGCCGTCTGGTTCTCCAGCAGGTAGTTGGCGACGTCGCCGACGGTCGCCTCGGGGATGTGGATCTGCTCGTAGGTGGACCCGTCCATGAAGACGAAATCGGACCCGTCCTTGTACAGGTACTGCATGTCGCGGCGGTCGACGTTGGCGGTCTCGACCTTGACGCCCGCGTTGAAGGTCTTGTCGACCACCTTGCCCGACAGGACGTTCTTGAGCTTGGTCCGCACGAACGCCGGGCCCTTGCCGGGCTTGACGTGCTGGAACTCCACGACGGACCAGAGCTGGCCCTCGAGGTTCAGGACCAGGCCGTTCTTGAGGTCGTTGGTCGATGCCACGTGTGTTCTCTTCTCTTCAAGGCAGCCGGTATGCCGCGCGCGCGTGAGCGCGCGACAGTCCCGGACGTTTTCATTTCCTGCTACGCCCGGATGGTTCGGGGTGGGAGTCGGCGGACAGTCTAGCCGTCGGCCCCACGCTCCCCCGAATCGCTCACCTACGCGTGGAAGCCCGGCAGCGTCTGGCCGAGCCAGGCCATGGCGTCGGGGATGTGCGGGTCGAAGACCGCAGCCCGGTGGCCGCCGTGGGCGAGCACGGTGGCCACGATGTCGAGGGGCGGTCGCGCCACGCTGAGGAACTTCGACGTGGTGGGGTAGGACAGCGAGTCCTCGCGGGAGGTGAGCACCCACATCGCGACGGGCGGAGGGTCCCTGCGGGCGAGGGCGATCAGGTCGTACGCGTGGAGGCTCGCCTTGCCCAGTGGGTCGTACCCGGCGCTGAAGTCCGGCCGGAAGTACCCCTGCAGGAGGACCGCGGCGCCGAAGACGTCAGGGTGGCGCAACGCGAGCGACGCGGCGCACCAGGCACCGTAGGAGTACCCCACGGTGGCCCACGAGGTGCGGTCGGTGCGGACGTGGAAGTGGCGCAGCGTCCACGCCGGGATGTCCTGGGAGAGCCAGGTGTCGGTCTGCTGCTGACCCGCGGCACCGTTGACGCACTCGGTGTCGAGGGTCGAGGGGGTGTCGATCCTCGGGATCACGACGATCGACGGCGCGAACCGGTGCTCGGCGGTGAGGGAGTCGATGCTCTTGAGGAAGCTGAGCCGCACGAAGCTCTGCGGGCCACCCGGGAAGCCGTGCAGCCCGAGGACCACCGGGTAGGTGCGCGACGACGTCGGGTCGTAGCCGACGGGCAGGTAGACGAGCACCTGGCCCTGGGCGTCCGAGCGATGGTCGACCACGTTGTAGGTCTGCAGCCGCGAGCCGGGCTGGGGAAGCGGTGGAAGCGGGCCCAGGCTGACGACGTGAGACAGGCCCGGGCCGGCCACCTGGGCAGCGATCGCCTGGTGGGCCGTCCCACCGTGGTGGAGCCTCACCTGCGTCGCCCGAGAGCCGAACATGTCCGCCCAGCTCGAGTAGAAGACGTACTGGTCGTTGAGCACTGCCCCGCACAGAGCCACCACCACGAGGTTCAGCAGCAGGACCTGGGCAGCGCGCATGGCGCGAACCGCCAGGACGTTGTGGAAGCGAGGCACCCCGGCCACGACGAGGCCGAACAGCGCGAGGGCCACCAGGCCCAACAGGACCAGCAGGCTCACGTCAGTGATTTCCATCAGTCGCCCCACCCTGATCGACGGCGACTTCCCATGGGGCGACTATGGACTGGGGTTCTGAACGTCGGCTGAACGTTGGCTCTGAAGGATCTGGAAATCTCTCGGGCCCTGGTCAGTCGCGGCTGACCTCGGCATACGCCGCCTGGAGCAGCGCCGGATCGGGCCCCTCGAGACGGACCGGCCGCCCCACCCCCGACAGGATGACGAACCGCAGCAGCGACCCACGCGACTTCTTGTCCCGCTTCATCGCCTCGAGCAGCTGCGGCCATCGGTCGCCCCGGTAGGACACCGGCAGGCCCACGGAGCCCAGGATGGAACGGTGCCGCTCCACCAGGGCGTCGTCGAGCTTGCCCGCGAGGCGTGCGAGCTCCGCGACGTAGACCATGCCGATCGAGACCGCGGCGCCGTGCCGGAACTCATAGCGCTCGACCTGCTCGATGGCGTGCCCGAACGTGTGGCCGTAGTTCAGGATCTCGCGCAGGTCGGCCTCCTTGAGGTCCTGCGAGACGACGTCCGCCTTGACCCTGACCGCTCGCTCGATGAGCTCGCGCACGTGGGGTCCGTCGGGGCGCTTCACCCCTTCGGGGTCGGCCTCCACCAGGTCGAGGATGACCGGGTCCGCGATGAACCCGCACTTGACCACTTCGGCCAGCCCGGCCACGAAGTCGTGGGGCGGCAGCGTCCCCAGCGTCGCGAGGTCGCACAGGACCCCGGCCGGCGGGTGGAAGGACCCGACGAGGTTCTTGCCCTCGGGCGTGTTGATCCCGGTCTTGCCTCCCACGGCGGCGTCGACCATGGCGAGCAGGGTGGTGGGGACGTGGACGACCTTGATGCCGCGCAGCCACGTCGCCGCCACGAACCCCGCGAGGTCGGTCGTCGCTCCTCCCCCGATGCCCACGATGGCGTCGGAGCGGGTGAAGCCGGCCTGCCCGAGGACGCCCCAGAGGAACGCCGCGACCTGCGCGGTCTTGGCCTCCTCCGCGTCCGGGACCTCCGCGGCATACGCCTCGAAACCCTTGGCCACCAACGCCTCACGCACACCCTCGCCCGTGGCGGCCAGCGCGCGTGGGTGCACGACGAGGACTCGCTGGACGCCCTCCCCGATGAGGCCGGGCAGCTCGTCGAGCAGCCCGGTCCCGATGACGACGTCGTACTCTCCACCGACGCTGATGCGGCTCGCGCTCATGCTCGTGCTCATGCCTGGCCTCCTGCGGTCACGGCGCCGAGGAGCCCGACGATCTCCTCGACCACGGCAGCCGGCTTGCGTCCGGCGGTGTCGACCGTCAGGGTGGCCAGCCGCTGGTAGGTCGGTCGGCGCTCGTTCATCATCCTGGTCCAGCTCGCCCTGGGGTTGACCGTCAGCAACGGGCGGCTCGCGTCGAACCCGATCCGCCGCGCCGCATCGGCGATGCCCACGTCGAGGAAGACCACGGTGCGTCCGGTCAGGGCGGCCTGCACCTCGGGGTCCATCGGGGCTCCCCCGCCGACCGACACGACCCCGGTCTCCTGACTCAGGGAGCGCAGCACCTCCGCGCGCTCGAGGTCGCGGAAGTGGGCCTCCCCGTGGTCGACGAAGAGGTCCGCGATGGACTGTCCCGCCGACTCCTCGACGGCCCGGTCGGTGTCGTGCCAGCTCAGGTCGAGTGCCTTGCCCAGGCGACGGCCGATCGTGCTCTTGCCCGCTCCCGGGGGTCCGATGAGGACGACACGGGGTCCGGTGACGGCGTTCACCACGTGCGCATCGCCTCGGGGATGGAAGCGAGGTATGCCGCGTGGTTGCGGGCCGTCTCGCTCACCGAGTCGCCGCCGAACTTCTCGACGCACGCCTGTGCGAGCACCAAGGCGACCATCGCCTCGGCCACCACCCCCGCCGCCGGCACCGCGCACACATCGGACCGCTGGTGGATCGCCTTGGCCGCGTCGGCACCGGTCGTGTCGACCGTGTCGAGGGCGCGGGGCACCGTCGAGATGGGCTTCATCGCAGCCCGCACCCGCAGGACGTCACCGGTGGACATGCCGCCCTCGGTGCCGCCCGCGCGACCGGTGCGCCGCTGGATGACCCCCGACTCGTCGCGCTCCATCTCGTCGTGGGCCGCGGACCCGCGACGGGCAGCCGTGCGGAAGCCGTCGCCGACCTCGACGCCCTTGATCGCCTGGATGCCCATGAGTGCGGCCGCGAGCTGGGCATCGAGACGCCGGTCCCAGTGGACGTGGGAGCCCAGGCCAGGAGGCAGGCCGTACGCCAGGACCTCGACCACGCCGCCGAGGGTGTCGCCGTCCTTCTTCGCGGCCTCGACCTCGGCGACCATCGCGGCGGAGCCGGCCGCGTCGAGGGTGCGCACCGGGTCCGCGTCGATCTGCTCGACCTGGTCGGGGGTGGGCAGCGGGGCGTCCGGCGCGACCCCGGCTGCCCCGATGGCAACGGTGTGCGAGACGAGACGGATCCCGTATGCCTGGTCGAGGAACCGCGAGGCGACCTCGCCGAGCGCCACCCGGGCCGCGGTCTCCCGCGCCGAGGCCCGCTCGAGCACGGGACGAGCATCGTCGAAGCCGTACTTCTGCATCCCGACGAGGTCTGCGTGACCGGGGCGGGGGCGGGTCAGGGGCCGGTTGCGGGCAACTTCCTTGTCGGCGTTGACGTCGTCGGACGCGGCATACGCCTGCGCGGAGACGGGGTCCGGCGACATCACCGTCTCCCACTTCGGCCACTCGGTGTTGCCGATCCGGATGGCGACCGGGGAGCCCATCGTCACGCCGTGGCGCAGGCCACCGAGGAACTCGACGTCGTCCTGCTCGAACTTCATCCGGGCACCACGGCCGAAGCCGAGGCGGCGCCGGGCCAGGGCGGCCGCGATGTCCTTGGTCGTCACCTGCACCCCGGCCGGCAGACCCTCGATCGTCGCGAGGAGGGCCGGGCCATGGGACTCACCTGCGGTCAACCAGCGAAGCATGCCCCGATCCTCCCATGCAGGCCACGGGCCGGTTCGGCTAGGCCAGCACGTGGTACTCGAAGACCAGCGCGACGAACGCGCCGGCGATCATCGACGGCCCGAACGCGATGTGCGAGCGCAGCCCGACCCGTTGCCCGACCAGCATGACCACCGCGATCAGCCCACCCACGACGAACGCCGCCAACAGGCCGACCACGGCCTGCCCGACGCCGATCCACCCCAGCAGCAGCCCGATCAGGCCGGACAGCTTGACGTCGCCGAAGCCCAGCGAGCTCGGCGAGACGAACGCCAGGACGAAGTACAGGGCGTACATGCCCGCCAGGCAGGCCAGCGCCCGCACGAGGGCGCTCCAGTCACCCAGGCCGGCCGTGGCGATGACGACCAGCACGAGCAGGGCAGGGTAGGCCGGCAGCACCAGCCCGTCCGGGAGCCGGTGCACGTCGGCGTCGATCCACACCAGCCCGACGGCCAGCCAGGCGAACAACAGGTACGGCGGCAGGGCGGCCCAGCCCGCGAAGTCGCCGAACCGCCAGCCCACCAGCGCCCACAGGAGCGCCAGCTCGACGGCCGGCCACCACCAGTGGCGAGGGGGCGCGCCGGCCTCGTCGGACTCGATCCGGTAGCCGGCCCGCGCGAGCGTGCGCCCCGTCAGCGCTCCGAGGCCCGCCCCTGCCACGGCCAGCAGGAGGACGACCCAGGCGGCGACCCCCGAGCCGGTAGCGACGTCGATCATCGGCCGAGGGCCTGTCTCCCGGCCGCGTACATCGCCTGGACCGGCGCCTGCTCACCGGTGAACAGCCGGAACTGCTCGGCCGCCTGATAGACCAGCATGTCGAGCCCCGACACCACCTCCATGCCCACCGCGGCGGCCGCGCGGGCCAGCGGCGTGGGCCAGTCCGCGTAGACCACATCCATCAGGGTGCCCGGGCGGCTGTGGTGCCCCATGGCCAGCGCAGCCGACTCGGAGGCCGCGGGCGGCAGGGTGCTGACCACGAGTCCGCCGCGGTGACCTCTGCCCCACGACGCCAGCGGGACGACCTCCACGGCGATGCCGGCGTGCACGGCGACGCGCAGGGTCTCGGGCCGGGGCTCACCGCGCACCGCGAGCCGGATCCGTTCCACCCCGAGGCCACCGAGGGCGATCACCGCGGACCGCGCCGTGGCGCCCCCTCCGAGCACGGTGGTGCTACCGCCGTGCTCGACGGCCGCCAGCGCCGCCTCGATCCCCCGGACATCGGTGTTGTGGGCGTCCCAGCCACCGTCGCCCCGGCGCACCAGCGTGTTCACCGCACCAGTGACGCGGGCCGTCTCGGTGGTGGTCGTGGCGACGGTGGAGGCGACCTCCTTGAGGGGCATCGTGAGGCTGAGTCCCCGCCACGAGCCGTCGAGGGCGCCCACCCACCCGGCGAGCTCCGACTCGCGCACCTCGTGCGCGGCATACGACCACTGCGTGAGGCCCAGCGCTCGGTAGCCCGCGCTGTGCAGCACCGGTGACAGGGAGTGCGCCACCGGTGATCCGAGGACCGCCGCGCGGCGCGGGTCAGCCACCGCCCTCGCACTTCGGCTTGTTGGCGTCGCACCAGGCCTGCCGCTGCGCGTTGTTGCGGTCGTGCTCGGCCTGGGTGGTGGCGAAGAGGGTCTCGCCGGTGTCGTAGTTGACCGTCACGAAGTAGAACCACGGCCCCGGGGTCGGGTGCGCAGCGGCCTCGATGGCCTTGGCGCCCGGACTGCTGATCGGACCCGGGGGAAGGCCCTTGTGGGTGTAGGTGTCGTAGGGGTTGGACTTCGCGGAGTCGTACTGGGGCTTGGTGAGGTTGCCGCGCTTCTGGAGCGCGAAGTTGACCGTCGAGTCCATCTGCAGCAGGCCGACGGTGGGGCCCCTCGGGTTGTCGAGGCGGTTCTCCACGACGCGGGCGACCTTGCCACGGTCGGCGACCCCGGCCTCGCCCTCGACGATCGAGGCCACGATGAGCGTCCGCTGGTAGTCGGCCTCCGCGACGCCGGCCTTCTGGAGCTCGGCCAGCGCCTGGGCCACCATGATCTTGAGCTGCTGGGCCGCCGTCGCCTTCACCGGGAACTCGTAGGTCGCGGGGTAGAGATATCCCTCGACGTTGCCCTTGGCGGCCGCCGGCAGGCCGAGGGCCTGGGCGTCCTTGGCTGCCGCGATGTAGTCCGCGACCGGCACGCCGGTGCCCTTGGACAGGGCCGCGAAGACCTCGCTCTTCCAGAGCCCCTCGCGCACGGTGACGCGCGGGACGACGCGGTTCTTGGAGTCCACGAGGATGGCCAGGGCGGCCTTGGCCGTCATCTGCTTGCGCATCGTGTAGCTGCCGGGCTGGATCGCCGCCGAGCGCGGGTCGGCCGCGGCGGCGTCGAGGTAGGCCTTGACCGACTTGACGACGTCGGCCTTCTGCAGCGCGGCGCCGATGGTGCGGCCGGTGTCCCCATCGTTGACGACGACCTGCACCTCACCCGTGCCGGGGCCCGGGTAGTCGTTGCTCGCGAAGAAGCCGTCGACCACGGGGCGCAGCACCGTGTATGCCGCGAACGCCGCCCCCGCGACGATCGCGAGCGCCACGAACAGGCAGCCGAAACGCCGCCCCCGACGGCGCGGTCGCCGCCCGGGCCGGCGACGGTCCGATCGGCTGCGGATGTCGGACGGGCTCCCGTGCCCGTCCTCGTGCCCCCCGAAGATCGAGTGCTCCAGATGGGGGTTGGTCATCGCCGCCTGTCCTTCGTCCTGGGCTTGCGCCCGTCCGTCCTGACCAGCTCACCGGGCGGTCGCCCGGAGTTGCGCTCCGCGTCGAGCGCACCCTGCAGGATGAGCACCGCGGCGGCCTGGTCGACAACCGAACGCTGACGCCGACCGTCGACCCCGCTCTCGCGGAGGTTGCGGTGTGCGTCGACCGTCGTGAGCCGTTCGTCGACCAGACGCACGGGCACCGGGGCGATGCGCACCGACAGCCGCCCAGCATACGTGCGGGCCGCCTCCGCGGCAGGTCCTTCCGCACCGGCCAGGGTGCGAGGCAGGCCGACCACGACCTCCACGGCCGCCAGCTCGGTCACGATGGCGGCCACCTCCTCGAGGTCGGCCGAGGCTGCGGCGGTGGGGTCGGGATCCCTCGCCACGGTCCGCACCGGCGTGGCCAGGAGGGCGTCCGGGTCGCTGGCAGCGACGCCGATGCGCACGCTGCCGACGTCGATGCCCACCCGCCGGCCGTGGCGGGTGGGCATCGAGGTGGGGGCGGACTGGTTCACCCAGGTCCCTGGGTCGCCGCGTGGACGGCGCTGTCGATCTGGCCGAGCGCCTCGCCGGTGCGGCTGGGGTCGGTCCCGCCGCCCTGCGCCAGGTCGTCCTTGCCGCCACCGCCGCCGCCGAGCACCTGGGCCGCGAGCCGCACCAGGGCGCCGGCCTTGATGCCCCGCTCACGGGCGCCGGGGTTGGTGGCCACCACGATGGCCGGCCGACCGGCAGACACACCCGTCAGCGCCACGACCGAGGGCGCGGTGTCGCCGAGGCGGCCGCGCAGGTCCAGGACCATCGTGCGCAGGTCGTCGGCCGATGCGCCATCGCCCGCGTCGTGGGTGAGCACCCGGACGCCGGCGACGTCGTGGGCGTAGTGGACCAGCTTGCCGGTGGCTGCCTGGACCTGCTCGCGACGCAGCTTCTCCAGCTCGCGCTCGGCGTCGCGGACGCGCGTCACGAGGGCCGCCACCCGGTCCCGGAGCTCGCTGGGCTGCACCTTGACGATGTCGGTCAGCTCGGCGACCAGGGCCCGCTCCTTGGCGAGGTAGCGCAGTGCCTCCATGCCGACGAAGGCCTCGAGGCGTCGCACCCCGGATCCGACGGACGACTCCCCCGTCACCGTCAGCGCGCCGATCTGCGAGGAGTGGCCGACGTGCGTCCCACCGCAGAGCTCGCGCGACCAGGGGCCGCCGATCTCGATGACGCGGACCTGCTCGTCGTAGGTCTCACCGAACAGCGCGAGGGCGCCGAACTCGCGCGCCTGCGGGAGGGTCATGTACTGCGCGGAGACCGGCAGGTCCTGGCGGACGGCGAGGTTCGCGACCTCCTCGATCTCGCTGCGGGTCTCGGGCGAGAGGCCCTGGCCCCACGCGAAGTCCAGTCGCAGGTAGCCCGGCTTGTTGTACGAGCCCGACTGCAGGGCGGTCGGGCCGAGCACCTGGCGCAGCGCCGCGTGCACGACGTGGGTGCCCGAGTGCGCCTGGCAGGCCGAGACCCGCCAGTCGGCGTCCACCTGCGCGGACACGTCCTGACCGGTCCGCAGCGGACCCGAGACCACCTCGACGGTGTGCGCGACCAGTCCCTTGACGGGTCGCTGGACGTCCACCACCTTCAGGTGGGCGCCGTCGGCGGTGATGACGCCCTCGTCGGCGATCTGGCCGCCGGACTCGGCATAGAACGGCGTGCGGTCGAGCACGACCTGACCGCGCTGGCCCGGCTCGAGCTCCTCGACGCGCTCACCGTCCACGACGATGCCGAGCACCTTCGCGTCGCTGGTCAGCTCCTGGTAGGCGCGCCAGTCCGTGGCGCCGAGGGCACGCAGGTCCTTCCAGACCTCGGTGTTGGCGTGGCCGCCCTTCTTCGCCTTGGCGTCGGCCTTGGCCCGGTTGCGCTGCTCCTGCATGAGCCGGGTGAAGCCCTCGCGGTCGACCTCCAGGCCCTGCTCCGACGCCATCTCGAGCGTCAGGTCGATGGGGAAGCCGTAGGTGTCGTGCAGCGCGAACGCCTGGTCACCGGCGAGGGTCGTGCCACCGGAGTCCTTGGTGCGCGAGACCGCCGTGTCGAGGATCGTCGTGCCCGCGGCGAGGGTTCGACGGAACGCCTCCTCCTCGGCATACGCGATCTGGGAGATGCGGTCGAAACCGGCCTCCAGCTCGGGGTAGGAGTTCTTCATCCGCTCGAGGGACACCGGCAGCAGCAGCGGCAGGCTCGGCTCGTCGAACCCCAGCAGTCGCATCGAGCGCACCGCGCGACGCAGCATCCGGCGCAGCACGTAGCCGCGACCCTCGTTGCCGGGGGTCACGCCGTCGCCGATGAGCATCAGACTCGACCGCACGTGGTCCGCGACGACCCGCAGACGCACGTCGTCGGGGTGCGACTCGCTGGCCGCGTGGCCGGAGTGGGCGCCGTACTTCTTGCCGGTCAGCTCGGCCGCCCGGTCCAGCACCGGGTAGACCTCGTCGATCTCGTACAGGTTGTCGACCCCCTGGAGCAGGGTCGCCATCCGCTCGAGGCCCATGCCGGTGTCGATGTTCTTCTTGGGCAGGTCGCCGGAGATGTCGAAGTCGTCCTTGGCGCGGACGGCGGACAGCTCGTACTGCATGAACACGAGGTTCCAGAACTCGAGGTAGCGGTCCTCGTCGACGGCCGGACCGCCTTCGCGGCCGTACTCCGGGCCACGGTCGAGGTAGATCTCGCTGCACGGGCCGCCGGGGCCGGGGACCCCCATGTGCCAGTAGTTGTCGAGCTTGCCGCGCCGGACGATCCGCTCCGTGGGCACGCCGATGGTGTTCTTCCACAGGTCGAACGCCTCGTCGTCGTCCTCGTAGACCGTGGGCCAGATCTTGTCGGGGTCCAGGCCGTAGCCTCCCTGGCCCTGGGGCGTCGTGATGAGCTCCCAGGCGAACGTGATGGCGCCTTCCTTGAAGTAGTCGCCGAACGAGAAGTTGCCGTTCATCTGGAAGAAGGTGCCGTGCCGTGAGGTCTTGCCCACCTCCTCGATGTCACCGGTGCGCACGCACTTCTGCACCGAGGTGGCGCGGTCCCACTGCGGAGCCTGCTGACCGAGGAAGTACGGCTTGAACGGCACCATCCCGGCGTTGACGAACAACAGGTTGGGGTCGTCGTAGACCAGCGGCGAGGAGGGGACGATCGTGTGGCCCTTGCTCTCGTAGAACGAGAGGAAGCGGCGCCTGATCTCGGCGGTTTCCATGGAGTACTCAGTCCTTAGGCGCATGCGGGGCCACCGACGGGCCGGCATGACGAATCGTACGGGCAAACAACAGGGGTGTGCCGGGGCGGCGGCGCAGGTGCGCTGGCGCCCCTACGAAGCTCGGCCGGGCCGTGGACCCGTGGGGTCGTCGAGCAGGGCCCGGGCCGACGCGGCGTCGAGCCGTGCCGCGCTCGCCTGGGGGTCCTCGGCGGTGCCGGCATCGATCCCTAGGGCCAGACGCAGCTCGCCCTCACGCTCGGCCATGCCCTCACGCACGGCAGCCGCGAGCTCGCGCAGGCCGTCGCCGAAGTCGGCCAGCCCGTGCGCGACCCCGGTCGGCGTGTAGGCCTCGGCGGCCTTGCTGACCTTGCGCACGGCATACACACCCGCTGCGGCCCCGAGAGCCACCCAGAACAGACGCGCCACGGTGATCAGCCCCTGCGGCGGCGACGGCCGCCTGCGCTGCGGGTGCCCTTGGCACCCATGGCCGAGCGGACCCCGTACGTGAAGGCGGCGACCTTCACGACGGGCGAGCCGAGCGTGGCCGCGAACAGGGAGGTCAGCGCGCTGGCGTTGGTCGTCATGGCCGAGACGTTGGTCGTGATGCCGTCGACCCGGGCCAGCTGCTCGTTGGTCAGGCTGACCGTGTCGGTGAGCTTGAGCAGGGTCGGCTGGACGTTCTCCGTGGTGTTGCGAAGGCTGACCCTCGTCTCGTCGAGGATCTTGCCGGCCTTGCCGATGACGCTGCCCAGTCGGAAGACGAGGAACGCAAAGGCCAGCGCCGCGATCATGCCCGCGATGTCGCCCAGACTCACTGAATCCATGCGGGCACCCTACCCCGCACGCGAGGTCGTCCTCGCGCGAGTTGCCACGGGCAATGGCACTCCGACCTGCGGCGCGGCGCGGCGTGTCTGTCGCCGGACGACAAAGACTGACCGTTCGTGGCCACACCTGACCCCCTGTGGACAACTCCGAATCGCGTCCCCAGCCGCGCCAGCATGGACCGATGACCCCGACCGAGGCGCTGAGCCAGCTCGGGGGGCGTGCCACCTGGAGCCAGCTGCGGCGGGTGACCACGGAACGGGCCCTGAGCCGGGCCGTGCGCGAAGGCAGCGTGGTCAAGGTGGGGCGCGGCCGCTACGTCCTGCCCTCGGTCGTCGGACACCGTCAGGCCGCGGCGCGGCATACCGCGGTCCTGTCGCACCTCAGCGCGGCGGTCGAGCACGGCTGGGCGGTGAAGTGGCCGCCCACCCGCCCCTGGCTCACCGTGCCGCGCAAGCGCAAGATCTCCCACCGCGGTCTCGAGGTGACCTACCGCGACCTGTCCGAGCGGGAGCGGGCCAGGGGGGTCACCGGGTTCGTCCGCACGGTCGTCGACTGCGCGCGCAAGCTCCCTTTCGACGAGGCTCTCGCCATCGCGGACTCGGCTCTTCGTGCGGGGGACGTCACCCGGGACCAGCTCGAGGCAGCAGCCCGAGCCGCGAACGGTCCGGGTGCCACCCGGGTGCGTCGCGTGGTGGAAGCCGCCGACGGCCGGGCTGCCAACCCCTTCGAGTCCGTGCTGCGGGCGATCGCCCTCGGCGTGCCCGGGCTCGAGGCACGACCCCAGGTACAGATCGCCGATGCCGGGTGCTTTGCCACCGTCGACCTCGGGGACGTGCGGCGCCGCCTGGCCATCGAGGCCGAGTCCTTCGCCCACCACGGGCAGAGGGACCAGCTGGTGCGCGACTGTCGGCGCTACACCGAGCTGGCCACGTGCGGCTGGACCCTCCTGAGGTTCACCTGGAACGACGTGATGCGACGCCCCGCGTGGGTCGCCTGGGCCATCGCTGCGTGCGTGGCGGTCCAGGACGGGCAGCCGCGCCCCCTGCCGCCGCGAGAGCACGGACGGGCAGTGGCCGGCTGACGAACCGAGCCCTCGGCGGGTCCCCGTCCGGCCGGGGACCATTGCCCGTCGTTACCGACGCTCCCGACGAATCCGGGACCTCAGCCACTCCCACCGCGGACCGAGGCGCTCCTCGAAACCGCGGTCCGTCGGCCGGTAGTAGTCGGTCCTGCCCTGGAGGTCGTCCGGCAGGTAGTCCTGCTGGGCGACCCCGTCCGGCTCGGAGTGCGCGTAGACGTAACCATCGCCGTGCCCCAGCCTCGTCGCACCGGCATACCCGCTGCCGCGCAGGTGCGGGGGCACCGCGCCGCCGCGACCGGCGCGGATGTCGGCGATGGCCTCGTTGATGCCCGTGTATGCCGCGTTGCTCTTGGGTGCGAGGGCGTTGTGGACGACCGCCTGGGCGAGGATGATCCGGGCCTCGGGCATGCCGATCTGCGCGACCGCGTGCATGGCTGCGACCGCGGTCTGCAAGGCGGTCGGGTCGGCCATGCCGACGTCCTCGCTGGCCGCGATCACGATGCGCCGCGCGATGAACCGCGGGTCCTCCCCGGCCTCGAGCATCCGCGCGAGGTAGTGCAGGGCCGCGTCGACGTCGGAGCCGCGCATCGACTTGATCAGCGCCGACGCGACGTCGTAGTGCTGGTCACCGGTCCGGTCGTAGCGCACGCTCGCGAAGGCCACCGCCTGCTCGGTGTGCGCGAGCGTGATCTCGACCGGCCCTTCGCGCGAGGAGCCGGCGGGTATGCCGTCCTGCGCCACTCCCGCGGCCGCCTCCAGCGCCGTGAGGGCTCGCCGGGCATCCCCGCCGGAGATCCGGACGAGGTGCTCGGTGGCGTCGTCGGCCAGCGCGTACTCCCCCGCCAACCCCCGGTCGTCGGCCACGGCGGAGGCCAGCACGTCGCGAACCTCGTCGTCGGACAGGGAGGTGAGCGTGATGAGCATCGAGCGGGACAGCAGCGGCGCGATGATGGAGAACGAGGGGTTCTCGGTGGTCGCCGCGACGAGGATGACCTGGCGGGTCTCGACCCCCGGGAGCAGGGCGTCCTGCTGGGCCTTGGTGAACCGGTGGATCTCGTCGAGGAACAACACGGTCTGGCGGTCGTACATGTCTCGCTCGCGGGCGGCCTGGTCCATCACCGTCCGGACGTCCTTGACCCCCGCCGTCACGGCGGAGAGCTCGACGAACCGGCGGTCCGCGGCAGTCGCCACGAGATGCGCCAGGGTCGTCTTGCCCGTGCCGGGAGGTCCCCAGATGATCGCACTGAGCGCCCCCGCCGATCCGCCCGAACCCTCGATCAGCCGGCGGAGCGGGCTCCCGGGTCGCAGCACGTCGGTCTGACCCCGGACCTGCTCGAGCGAGCGCGGCCGCATCCGGACGGCGAGGGGAGGCAGCGAGGCGCCGGACGGCATGCCGTCGCCGTCCCGCGCGGACACGGCCGCACCGAACAAGTCACCGTCAGCGCCAGGTCCCACGAGTGGCAGGCTATCCCCCGTGTCCGACGCCCCAGACCATCCGCTCCCCGCCGCCGCCCACCCCGACCGGTCCGCGTCGGCCCTGTCGCACCTCGGTGGTCTCGTGGGGCGTCACCCCCGGACGGTCATCGTGGTCTGGCTCATCGCGGTCGTCGCCGCCTTCGCGGGCGCGACCGGCGCCTTCGGCAACCAGTCGCTGTTCGACCGCCTCAAGTCCGGCGAACCCTCCGTGGCCGGGGAGAACCTCCACGGCCGCGACCTGCTCGTGGCCGCCGGCCGATCCGGCACCTCGACCCACCTGCTCCAGGTCACCGGGGTCGATGCCTCGGCCCCCGCGAGTGTCAGGGCCGTGCGCACTGCCGCCGAGGCGATCAGCCGCATCGACGGGGTGGCCTCGTTCGCCGCGCCCCAGCTGGTGCCCGGGGGCCTCGGCAGTCCGGCAGCCAGGGCCCTGCTGCCGACCTCCGGAAACGGGTTCGCGGCGGTGGTGACCTACGACCCCGGTCTCGCGAGCGCGGCGCGCGACCGGGCGCAGACCCAGGTCGACGCGCAGTTCGCGCGCCTCGTCGCCGCCGTGCCCGGCGCCAAGGGCACGACGGGCGGCCTCGCCGACCTCATCAAGTCCATCACCTCCCAGGTGGAGGTCGACCTGCGGGCCGGCGAGGGGATCGCCCTTCCGATCAGCTTCCTGGTCATGGTGCTGGTCTTCGGTGGTTTCGTGGCCGCCGGCATGCCGATCTTCGGCGCCATCGCCTCCATCGGCGGCGCGCTCGCGTCGCTGCTCGCGTTCTCGCACGTCATCGACCTCGACGCCAGCGTGGTGAACGTCGTCACGGTCCTCGGGCTGGGTCTGTGCATCGACTACGGGCTGCTCACGGTCAGCCGCTTCCGCGAGGAGCTGCGCGGCCGCGTGCAGGGTCGACCTGCATCCGAGATCACCCAGGAGGAGATCCTCGCGTCGGTCGCCCGCACGGTGGACTCGGCCGGGCGCACCGTCGTGTTCTCCGGCCTGACCGTGGCGATCTCCCTCGGCGGTCTGCTCGTCTTCGAGGCGTCGATCCTCAAGGCCATCGGGTCCGCCGGTCTGTCCGTCGTCCTCGTGGCCATGCTGGTGGCGCTCACCCTGGTGCCCGCGCTGTGCGTCGTCGGCGCGCGCCGACTGCTCAAGCGAGGCACCGAGATGGCTCCCGACGTGGGCGTCTTCTCGCGCCTCGCCACGAGGGTCTTCCGGCACCCGCTCCTCATCATCGTCGCGGTGCTCGCCGTGCTCGGGACCCTGGCCGCCCCGGCGCTGCACCTGCGGCTGACCTCCTCCGGCCGCGAGCTGCTGCCGGTCAGCGCGCCCCAGCGCGAGTTCTTCACGGCCCTGGAGCGCAGCTACCCGCAGCTGTCCGGTCCCGACGTGCAGGTGGTCGCCCAGGCTGGGCTCCAGGAGACCCAGGCGTATGCCGCGGCGTTGCCCGTCGTCGACGGGCACCGCCTGGTCGGCAGGGTCGAGCGGGTCGCCGACGGGCTGACCCTCGTGGACATCGACACCCCCGGCGGACCGCTGGACGAGGGCGCGCGCCATGCCGTGGCGGCGCTGCGAGCCGACCGCCCCGCCTTCCCCACCTCGGTGATCGGCCAGGCCTCCGGGTTGCGCGACTTCACCGACTCGCTGCGCGCGCGGGCCCCGATCGCCTTCGCCCTCGTCGCCCTCGCCACCCTGGTGCTGCTCTTCCTCATGACCGGCTCGGTCGTCATCCCGGTCAAGGCGCTGCTCATGAACGTCGTGTCCCTCGGTGCCAGCCTGGGGGTCGTCGTGTGGGTCTTCCAGCAGGCCCACCTCGAGGGCCCGCTGGGCTTCCAGTCCGTCGGGGCGATCGAGTCGACGATCCCGATGCTGGTGCTGGCCTTCGGTTTCGGGCTGTCGATGGACTACGAGGTGTTCCTGCTGTCGCGGATCGTCGAGCTGCACGAACGGGGCGCGAGCAACGACCAGGCCGTCATTGCGGGGCTCCAACGGTCGGGGCGGATCATCACCTCGGCAGCGGTGCTCGTCGTGATCGTCTTCTCGGGCTTCGTCGCCGGTCAGCTGCTCGTCATCAAGGAGACCGGTGTGGGTCTGGCCGTCGCAGTGCTGATCGACGCGACGCTGGTCCGGATGCTGCTCGTGCCGGCCACGATGGCCCTGCTCGGGGACTGGAACTGGTGGGCCCCGGCAGGACTGCGCCGCTGGCACGCCCGTTTCGGCATCACTGAGTGACCCGCTGAGTCCCGACCTGCGCGAAGGTCGGAGTGTGCCTAGATTCGTGCGTGAATGCGTGTGACCCGACCCGGACGAGAGGACTGACATGACGACCGTCAGCAACGGCGACGTCGAGATCCACTACGAGGACAGCGGTGGCTCCGGCCGACCTGTCGTGCTGATCCACGGTTGGCCGCTCAGCGGCGCCTCGTGGTCGGACCTGACCCCGGTCCTGCGGGAGGAGGGGTACCGCGTGCTCACCTACGACCGTCGGGGTTTCGGCCAGTCGGACAAGCCGGGTCAGGCCTCCTCCTACGACTACGACACGCTCACCAGCGACCTCGACGTCCTCATGACCGAGCTCGACCTGCGGGACGCCAGCCTGGTGGGCTTCTCGATGGGTGGGGGCGAGGTGGCGCGCTACGTCGGGACCCGTGGAGAGGAGCGCGTGCACAGCGTGGTCTTCGCCGCGGCGATCCCACCCTGCCTGCTCAAGGACGACGACCACCCCGGCGGCGGCCTCGACCTCGACACGGTCAGCTCCATGCAGGGCCAGCTGCGCGCCGACCCGCCTGGGTTCTTCGACGGGTTCCTGACGAACTTCTTCAGCGCGCACGGCGAGCTCAAGATCACCGAGGAGCAACGGCAGGCGGCTCTGGCACTCGCGGCCCAGGCCGACGTCCACGCCGCTGCCGAGTGCATCCACTCCTGGGTCAGCGACTTCACCGGCGACCTTTCTCGGGTCACCGTGCCGACCCTGGTCATCCACGGCGACAGCGACGCGATCGTGCCGTTTCAGGTCTCGGGTCAGCGCACCCACGAGGCCGTGAAGGGCAGCGAGCTCGTCGTCCTCGAGGCCGGACCACACGGCATCAACACCAGCCACGCCCAGGAGTTCAACGCGGCCGTGGTGGCGTTCCTGGCCAAGTGACCGCGTCAGCGGGGAGTCGGTGGTCGACCCCTGCGGGGCATGGGTATGCCGCCCGCTCGAGGTGAGCGGGCGGCATACCGATCGGTGCTGGTGGGCTTCAGGCCCCGGTGTCGGGCTTCGCCTCGGGCACGACGTCGACGCCGGCCTCCTTGCGCTGCTCGGGGGTGATCGGCGCGGGAGCGGCCGTCAGCGGGTCGTAGCCGCCTCCGGACTTGGGGAAGGCGATGACGTCGCGGATCGACTCGGTGCCCGCCAGCAACGAGACGATGCGGTCCCAGCCGAACGCAATGCCACCGTGCGGCGGCGCGCCGTACGCGAACGCGTCGAGGAGGAAGCCGAACTTCTCCTGCGCCTCCTCCTGCGACAGGCCCATGACCCTGAAGACCCGCTCCTGCACGTCGCGGCGGTGGATACGGATCGACCCGCCGCCGATCTCGTTGCCGTTGCAGACCATGTCGTAGGCGTACGCGAGGGCGGGACCCGGGTCGGTGTCGAAGGTGTCGAGGAACTCGGCCTTGGGAGAGGTGAACGCGTGGTGCACCGCGGTCCAGGCACCGCCACCGACGGCCACGTCGCCGGCCGCGACGGCCTCGGAGGTCGGCTCGAACAGGGGGGCGTCGAGGACCCAGAGGAACGACCAAGCGTCCTCGTCGATGAGGTCGCAGCGACGGCCGATCTCGAGCCGGGCGGCACCGAGCAGCGCGCGGGACGACTTGGTGGCGCCCGCGGCGAAGAAGACACAGTCACCGGGCTGGGCACCCACGTGCGCGGCGAGGCCGGCCCGCTCGGCGTCGGACAGGTTCTTGGCGACCGGACCGCCGAGCTCCCCGTCCTCGCCGACGAGGACGTAGGCGAGACCCTTGGCCCCGCGGCTCTTGGCCCAGTCCTGCCACGCGTCGAGCTGCTTGCGCGGCTGCGAGGCTCCCCCGGGCATGACGACGGCGCCGACGTACTCGGACTGGAAGACCCGGAACGGGGTGTCCGCGAAGTAGTCGGTGCACTCGACCAGCTCGTTGCGGAACCGCAGGTCGGGCTTGTCCGAACCGAACCGGCGCATCGCCTCGGCATAGGTCATCTGCAGGAACGGCGTCTGCAGCTCGACCCCGATGAGCTGCCAGACAGCCTTGACGATCTCCTCGCCGAGCTCGAGGACGTCGGCCTGCTCGACGAAGGACATCTCGATGTCGAGCTGGGTGAACTCGGGCTGCCGGTCGGCGCGGAAGTCCTCGTCGCGGTAGCAGCGGGCGATCTGGTAGTAGCGCTCCATGCCGGCGACCATGAGCAGCTGCTTGAAGAGCTGGGGGCTCTGCGGCAGGGCGTACCACGAGCCGGGGGCCAGACGGGCCGGCACGAGGAAGTCGCGGGCACCCTCGGGCGTCGACCGGGTCAGCGTCGGCGTCTCGATCTCGACGAAGTCGCGCGCCCCGAGCACCGAGCGGGCAGCAGCGTTGACGCGCGAGCGCAGCCGGATCGCCGACCCCGCTGACGATGCACCCGGGCGGCGCAGGTCGAGGTAGCGGTGCTTGAGGCGAGCCTCCTCGCCCACGGTGACCCGCTCGTCGATCTGGAACGGCAGGGGGGCCGAGGCGTTGAGCACCTCGATCTCGCCGGCGATCACCTCGATCTCGCCAGTCGGCAGGTCGGGGTTGGCATTGCCCTCCGGGCGGGCCTTGACCTCACCGACGACGCGCACGCAGTACTCGTTGCGCAGGTCGTGGGCCCCGCCCTCCTCGAGCACCTCGTCCCGGACGACCACCTGGGCGACACCGCTGGCGTCGCGCAGGTCGAGGAACGCCACTCCACCGTGATCGCGCCGACGGGCAACCCAGCCCGTGAGCGTGACGGTCTGGCCGGAGTGGTCGGCGCGCAGGGTGCCGGCCTCATGGGTGCGGAGCACGAGAGATCCTTCGATTCGGGCGGGTGGTGAACCCGGCCATCCTACGGACCGGGCCACGCGGCATACGAATCGGTTTGCCGCCCGGTCAGGCTCGGACGTCGCCGTCGACGTAGACCCAGCGACCCGCCCGCCGGACGAAGCGACTCCGCTCGCGCAGCACTCCCCCGTCGTGGGCCGCTTCGAACTCGACCTCACCGATCGAGTCGTCCTCGCGGCCGTCCGCGGTCGCGATCACGGTCAGACCGCGCCACACCGGACCACCCTGCACGTCGAGCTCGGCCGGCCGGGTGCGGGGGTGCCAGGTGCGCGCCAGGTATGCCGCGTCGCCGACGACGAACGCGGCGTAGCGACTGCGCACGAGCTGCTCGGCGGTCCGCGCAGCCCGGGCGCCCTCGTGCAGTGGTCCGCAGCACGCGGCATAGGCCAGACCCGTCCCGCAGGGGCAGCCCGTCGTGGCGCCCGCCCCGAAGGCGCCCACTCAGCGCACCCGGCCCGCGGGCACCCGGTCGGACGCGCGCTGTAGCGCGCCGTGGGAGGTCGCGATGGGGGCGGTCATGGCGTCACGCTAGCGCAGCGCCACGGGCCGTGCCCTGCCTCCGTCCACAACTGCGGCGTCCCCTACCGCGGCCTCCACCACTGCGGCCTCCACTACTGCAACGGGTTGAGCCGTCGGCCGAGCGACAGACCTACCGTCGTGGCATGAGTACCCGTGGGTGGATCGGCGCCCGACGCGCCGCACTGGAAGTCGGCACGGCCTTCGGGGCGAGCGCGGCCCTGCTCTGGCTGGCGGTCGTCGGGATTGGCCACGTCGTGCCCGGCGACGCCACGGTGGCCGCCCTCCTGGTGTTCGCCGCCGCAGCGGGTGCTGGCTACTCGTCTCGCCGCGGGGGGCTGGTGCAGGCGTCCCTCACCGCGGGCACGATCGCGTCCCTGTCGATCGTGGTCAGCGTGAGGGCGCTGATGAGCCTGGTGCCGGACAGCTGGGTGTCGCCCATCGTGACGGTGGCCCTGACCCCGGCGGACAACGTGGCCCAGAGCCGGGTCGAGACGTTCGACCCCTATGTCGGGCTGCTCCTGCTCGGCGCGCTCTTCGGCCTCGCGCTCTTGGTGGACGTCCTGCCCCGACTGCGCCGACCGGCGCAAACCAGCCCCATCCAGCCTGTCTAGCCCCGGTGTGCCGGGTGGCTGGGCCACGGGGCGTCGGGCGCCCGGAGCGTGGTCCAGCCCAGCTCCCTGGCTGCCAGTGCCGCCAGCGCCGCGATCGTCACCGTGGCGTTGTGCACGCGCCCCGCGAGGACCGCGTCACGCACCTCTTCGAGCGGGACCCAGCGCACCGGCATACCCAGCTCCTCGCCGTCCCTGACGTGGCGCTCGGACTCGGGCACGGCGGTGAGGTCGCGGGCGAGGTAGATGCGCAGGGCCTCGTCGAGGCCCCCGGGTGAGCTGACGTAGTCGGCGAGCACGTGCCAGGTGGCGGCGACCAGGTCCGCCTCCTCGTGCAGCTCACGGGCGGCGCCCAGCTGCGGCGCCTCCCCCGCGACGTCGAGGAGCCCGGCCGGGATCTCCCACTCGAACGTCCGCACGGGGTGCCGGTACTGCTGGATGAGGCAGAGCCGGCCCTGCTCGTCCAGGGCGGCCACGGCCACGGCGCCGGGGTGGCGGACGTACTCCCGCGTGACCTCACCGGCCTCGCCCAGGTCGACGCGGTCGCGCACGACGTCCCAGACCCGTCCGTGCATCGCCACCTCCGAGTGGCGCACGGGCAGCGACTCGTGGCGGTCGGCGAGCGGCGCCGTCCCGCCCGACCCGTGCGAGCCTTCGGGCCCGTCGGTCACGCGGTGGCGTCGACCGTGCTGCGCGGCCGCTCCACCTCGACCAGCCGAGCAGCGCGCTGGGCGTCGATGGCGGCCTCGACCAGTCCGGCGAACAAGGGGTGGGCCCGGTGCGGTCGCGACTTGAACTCGGGGTGCGCCTGCGTCGAGACGTAGTAGGGGTGCACCTCACGAGGGAGCTCGACGAACTCGACGAGGTTGTCGTCCGGCGACAGGCCGGAGAAGACCAGGCCGGCCTCCTCGAGCTGGGCGCGGTAGGCGTTGTTGACCTCGTACCGGTGTCGGTGGCGCTCGTCGACCGCCACGGCGCCGTAGGCCTGCGAGATGACCGATCCCTCGGCCAGCTTGGCGGGGTAGGAGCCGAGGCGCATGGTGCCGCCCAGGTCTCCCGCGCCCTCGACGAAGGCCTTCTGCTCCTCCATCGTCGCGATGACCGGAGCGGGCGTGCCGGGGTCGAACTCGGTGGAGCTCGCACCCGCGATCCCGGCGACGTTGCGGGCGTACTCGATCACCATGCACTGCAGGCCGAGACAGATCCCGAGGGTGGGGACCTGGTGCTCGCGGGCCCACCGGAGCGCGCCGAGCTTGCCCTCGATGCCCCGGACGCCGAAACCGCCCGGCACGAGGACCGCATCGACTCCGCCGAGCGCCTTCTGCGCCCCGGCCTCGGTCTGGCACTCGTCACTGGCGACCCAGCGGATCGAGACCTTGGCGTCATGGTGGAACCCACCGGCGCGCATCGCCTCGGTGACCGAGAGGTAGGCGTCCGGCAGGTCGATGTACTTGCCGACGAGCGCGATCTCCACGGTGTGCTCGGGGCTGTGGACCCGCCGCAGCAGCTCGTCCCAGTCGTGCCAGTCGACGTCGCGGAAGTTCAGGCCGAGGCGACGGATGACGTAGGCGTCGAGGCCCTCCTTGTGCAGCACCTTCGGGATGTCGTAGATGCTCGGGGCGTCGACGGCCGCGGCACAGGCCTCGGTGTCGACGTCGCACATCAGCGAGATCTTGCGCTTGATGCCGTCGGGGATCTCGCGGTCGGCGCGCAGCACGAGCCCGTCGGGCTGGATGCCGACCTGCCGCAGGGCTGCGACCGAGTGCTGGGTGGGCTTGGTCTTGAGCTCGCCGCTCGGGGCGAGGTAGGGCACCAGCGAGACGTGCAGGAAGAACACGTTGTCGCGGCCCACGTCGTGGCGGACCTGTCGGGCGGCCTCGAGGAACGGCAGGGACTCGATGTCGCCGACCGTGCCGCCGATCTCGGTGATGATGACGTCGGGAGCGTCGACCCTGGAGACGCCGGGGCTGCCGGCCGCCTGGGCCCGCATCCGCTCCTTGATCTCGTTGGTGATGTGCGGGATGACCTGGACGGTGTCGCCGAGGTACTCGCCGCGACGCTCCTTGGCGATCACCTGGTTGTAGACCTGCCCGGTGGTGACGTTGGCCTTGCCCACGAGGTTGCTGTCGAGGAACCGCTCGTAGTGACCGATGTCGAGATCGGTCTCCGCACCGTCGTCGGTCACGAAGACCTCACCATGCTGGAACGGGTTCATCGTGCCCGGATCCACGTTGAGGTAGGGATCGAGCTTCTGCATGGTCACGCGCAAGCCGCGAGCACGGAGCAGATGCCCGAGGCTGGACGCGGTCAGACCCTTGCCGAGAGAAGAGGCAACGCCGCCGGTTACGAAGATGTGTTTCGTCTGTTCCACCACGGGGTTCAAGCCTACGTCATGCCGGGCAGCGCTGCGTACCACTCGTGCCAGCGACTCGCCGTGGCTTTGCCGTCATCCCACGATGCGGCCCGCTCGCGGCCCGCCGCCGACGCCGTATGCCGGGCGGCCGGCTCGGCGAGGTAGCGCCCCACGGCGTCCGCCGTCTCGTCCGCCCGCCCGACCGGCACGAGCACGCCGACACCGCCCACGAGGTCGGGCAGCCCCCCGGCGTCAGTCGCCACGACCGGCACGCCCGCCGCCATCGCCTCCTGGACGACGAGCGCCCGGGCCTCCCAGGTCGAGGTGAGCACGAACACGTCGGCCGCACGCAGCCAGCGACCGGGGTCGGGCTGCGCACCCACGAAGTGCACGGGTGCAGCCTGCGCCAGGGCCCGCCGCCGCAGGCTGGTGAGCAGGGCGTCGTCGCCCTCCCCCACCACCACCCACACCGGTCCTGGCGCACGGGTGCCGTCCATCCCGGACGCGGTCGAGGCGGCGGCGTCGACGAGGGTCGCGAGGTCCTTCTGGGGAGCGATCCTGGCGATGGTCAGCACCATCGGCGTACCCGGCTCCGTCTCGATCCCGTTCTCCTGCAACAGCTCTGCGGCCAGGGCGCGTCGTGCGTCGTCGGCGAGCGGCTCCCGCTCGAGGAGTTCCTGCACCCGGGGTGAGGGCACGGCCGCCAGCCGCGCCTGAGGCGCGCCCATCCGCACCGCCTGGTCGACCAGGTCGCTGCTGGCGCCGGTCACGAGCGTGGCCCGACGGGCCACCAGGCGCAGGATGCCGTCGAGCAGGCGTCGCCGCGGACCGGCTCCCAGGACAGCATTGTGCTGGCTGACAACCACGGGGGTCCCCGTGCCCGCCGTCGCGACCACGGCAACCAGGCCCGCCTGGTGGCCGTGGGCATGCAGCACGTCAGCGCCTCGCGCCAGCCCGCGCAACCGCCAGAGCCCGCGCAGGGATCCGAGGAGTCCCGAGCTCCTGCCCGGCCACCACAGCCGGGCGCCGGACAGGGCGAACCGCTCAGCCGTGGACCGGTCGGTGACGACGGTGACGTCGGCGCCCAGCGCCCGCAGGTCCGCGGTGAGGTCGGCGACGTGGGTGCCGATGCCGCCGGTGCTGCGGCCCAGGAGCATGACGACCCTCACGCGGAGGTCCCCCGGCGCCGGCCACGGTCGCGCAGGGCCGTCATGGCCTTCCGGTCGGCGACCATCATGACGCCGAGGTAGGCCACCACGGTCACCAGCGCCACGAGCAGCCCGCTGCCCAGGGCCGACCACGTCCCGCTCGGCGACAGCTGGCGTGCCACGGTGTCGCCGATCGCCAGGCCCACCGCGACCGCCACGACGGCCGCACCGAGGGTGCGGCCCGAGCCCTGGATCGCCTCGACGCCCCAGGCCTTGCGCACCAGGAGCGCCAGGACCACCGCGGAGACCGTCATGCCGACCGTCGAGCCGATGCCGAGCAGTCCGAGCGTCGTTCCCGCGACAGAGCCCTCGGGGATCAGCACCAACGGGATGAGGGCGGCCAGGGCCCATCCCGCCGCGACGGCCAGTGCGGCGTGCAGCGGGCGCCCTCGGAGGTAGAGCGCCCTGGTCAGCAGTGCTGCCACGGAGAGCCCCACGAGGCCCGGTGCATACGCCGACAGGGCACCGGGCAGCGCCGTCAACGCCGCGGCTCCCCCGGAGCTGCGGGCGCTGTCGAACGAGTCGAAGAACACCCCGATAGGTCGGGAGACGGCCATCAGCACCGTGACCGCACCGGCTGTGAGCAGCAGGATCGCCCGCAGGGCGGCCGCGAGGGTGTCCCTCGCGGGGGTCCCTCCGTGCTCCTGGAGCGCCTCCAGGGCGCCCGACCGGGCCAGCGCCGGGAAGGCGGACGTCGCGATCGGCACGGCCAGCACGGCATACGGCAGGAGGTAGACCGCCTGGACGTAGGCGTAGACGTTGACGACGCCGGTGTCGATCGTGCGCGGCGCGTGGGTGAGCCACAGGGTGGTCGAGACCGCGGCCTGCTGGGCGACCAGGGCCAGGACGCCCGCCCCGGCCAGCGAGCCGGCCCGCCGGGCCACTCCTTCGGGGAAGGTCAAGGTCGGCCGCAGCCGTACGCCGGCCCGCAGGGCGGGCACCAGCAGCGGCAGGCTCAGCACGACCACCCCGAGGGTCGTCCCGCCCGCCAGCACCCAGGTCGCCCCGCTGGAGATGTTCGCAGGCGTGGTCCGCGGCTCGGCCACCGCGCGGTACCCGAGGTACGCGGCGATGACCACGAGGCTGGACAGCAGCGGGGCGAGGGCCGCGGCGAGGAACCTCCGGTGCGCCTGCAGCACCCCCGCGAGCACGACCCCGACGCCGTAGAGGGCTACCTGCGGAGCGAAGACCAGCAACATGGTCGTGCCGAGGTCTGCCGCGCCCGGCATTGCGGTGTGGCCGAGCAGGGCCTTGCTCAGCCACGGCGCCGACAGCGCCAGCAGGATGGAGAGCGGCACCAGCACGGTGACCGCCCAGGTCAGCAGGGCCGAGGCGGTCCGGTCCGCGTCCTCCCGGCGTCCCGCCCCGAGCTGGCCGGCGATGAGGGGCACCGCCACGGCGGCCAGAGCTCCGCCGGCGGCGACCTCGTAGACGACGTTGGGGAGCATGTTGACGGTCTGGTACGTGTCACCCACGCCACCCGCGCCGACGGTGCGCGAGAACACGATGGTCCGCCCGAAGCCGGCCACCCGGGCGAGCAGGGTGACGACCGCGATGACCGCGGCGGCCTTCGCGACGGACGAGCCCACCGACGTGGTGGTCATCGACGGCACCGCGCAGTCATCGACGACCCAGGGCGTCGAGCTCGCGCAGCCCGGGGGTGGACTCGATCACCCGGGTGAACGAGACCCTCTCGGACGCCAGGGTCAGGGCCGTCAGGGCGGCGAGGGCGACCAGCCGGCCGCGGCGCCCCGCGCGCTGGACCAGCGCGGCGCCGAGCAGGGCGCCCGCGCTGTTGGCGCCGGTGTCACCGAGCATCGCCTCACCAGCCAGGTCCGGGCGGAGCAGGCCGATGGCGGCACCGGTGGCGGCTCCCGCCGCAGCCGCCGAACCCGGCGAGGTGGCGGTGAGCGCGCCGAGCAGGATCGTCGCCTTGAGGGCACGACCGGGGCGCAGGTCGAGCAGGTTGAGCAGGTTCGCCGTGCCGGCGATCACCGCACCCCCGACGAGCGTGTCGATCGCACCGGGTATGCCGCGCGGGCGGCTGCCTCCCCCAGCGTGGGCACGGTCGGTGACCCAGGCCCCGTCGCTGACCCCGGCCCGGTCGATGAGGGCGGCGGACACCAGGCCCGTGACGCCGAGGCCGAGGATCTTGACGGCCCCCGTCGTGACCTGCCCGCGGGCGAGCGCGCCCAGGTGTCCCTTGAGACCTTTGCTGTCCGAGTCCCCGGCCAGGTCGTCGAGGGCGCCGAGTCCGGCGGAGGCCGCCGCGGCGACGACTGGGCCCGGGCCGGCACCCAGCAGGGCCGACGCGCCCGCTGCCCCGACGGCATACGCGGGGCCCTCGAGGAGGGTGACGGTGCGCCCGGCGTGGTTGGTGCGGTCCCAGGTGGTCGCGCCACCGGGCGGGCGGTGGCGCAGCAGGCGCAGTGTCGAGGCCGCGAGCGCGCCCGCGACGGCGCCGGACACCAGTGCACGCACGGCGGCTACTTGGTCGCCAGCGGGGGGAAGGTCGCCGAGGAGTCCGGCGCGAGGCCGTACTGACCGGACCTTCCGGCCTCCTGCTCGAGCACACCGAAGACGAGGCTGGCCTGGCCCATCGGGATGTCGGCGTCGTCGACCGTGGACAGGAGCTTCGACTGGTCACCGTCCGCACGCGAGGTGCTGACCACGGACGTCGTGTTCGTCGCCCCGGGGGCAAGGCTCTGGGTGACGAGGACTGCTCCGGCACCGGCCGCGTCGAGGGCACCGGCCAGGTGGCTCAGTCCGGTCGCGCGCTGTTCGCGGACCGCCGCGTCCGAACCGGTCACCATCCCGGCCACGATGACGGCGACCGAGGATGCGGTGACCTTGTCCGGGGTGTAGCGGATGAGCTCGCCGGTGCGCAGGCCCTCGAGGGCCGCGGCCGCGCCGGTGGACGTGGAGCCGGCCTTGGCCAGCACCGACCGCGCGAGCACGGCGTTGACGACGTCACCCCCGGACTGGTCGATGGGCACGCCGACCTGGCTGGCCAGCTGCTGGCCCAGGGTCGCCCTGAACGCCGCCTTGTCCTGGTCGACCCAGGTGTCCTGCACCGAGATCGTCGATCCGACCACCGCACCAGCCGTGGCCAGGGTGCCCTGGGTGGTCTTGACCAGGTTCGAGTCGGCGCCCGGCAGCACGACGAGGGTCACCGTGGTGCCCTTGAGCCGCCCCGCGAGCAGGGTGCGGTTGCTCGCCAAGGTGAACTCGTCTCGGGCCTGGGTGCCCTTGTCGGCCGCGGTGAGCTCACTGCGCAGGGCGGCCTTGTCGGCCCGCAGGTTCGCGACCTCGGAGGTGAGCGTGTTGCCGATGTTCTCCTTGAGCGGGCCGGCGCCGAGCACGATGCCCACGGCGAGGGCCATGAAGATCGAGACGATGGAGACGAGGTGGTAACGGAAGTCGATCACGTGACAATTCCTACGACGAAGGACCAGATGTCATCCCAGCGGGCGCCGAGTACCTGGAGGAACGCGCGCCCACCCGTGGTGGACCACAGCGCCGCGAACAGGGCGCACAGCCCCACCAGCAGCATGCTGGTGAGGGCGAGATTGGAGATCCGCGAGCGGTAGAGCCGGCTGACACCCTTGGCGTCGATGAGCTTGCCGCCCACGCGCAGTCGGGTCAGGAAGGTGCTGGCCATGCCGCTGCGACCCTTGTCGAGGAACTCGACCAGGGTGGCGTGCGTGCCGACGGCAACGATGAGCTCGGCACCCTTGTCATCGGCGAGGAGCATCGCGACGTCCTCGCTGGTCCCGGTGGCCGGGAAGACGACGGGCTCGATCCCCAGGCGTCGAACCCGCTCCAGACCGGGGGCGTTGCCGTCGCGGTAGGCGTGCACGACGATCTCGGCGCCGCAGCGCAGGGTCGAGTCCGAGACCGAGTCCATGTCGCCGACGACCAGGTCGGGCATGAGCCCGACCTCGAGGAGCGCGTCGGCCCCACCGTCCACACCGATGAGGATCGGGCGGTACTCGCGGATGTAGCTGCGCAGCATGCGCAGGTCTTCCTTGTAGTGATAGCCGCGGACGACGATCAGGGCGTGCCGACCATCGATCTTGGTCCGGATCTCGGGGACCCCGACGCCGTCCAGCAGCAGCTCCCGCTCGCGGCGGAGGTACTCCATGGTGTTCGCCGCGAAGGCCTCGAGCTGCACCGCGAGACCGGCCCGCGCCTCGACCATGGACGACTGGACCAGGTCATGGTCGAACGCCTGCCCCTTGGCGACGACCTCGTCGCCCACCCAGACCTCATCGCCCTCGATCCGGACCTGCTGGCCTTCGTGCAGGTCGTGCATCACGTCCTTGCCGACGTTGTCGATGAGCGGGATGCCCGCGTCGACGAGGATCTCGGGGCCGAGGTTGGGGTAGCGCCCCGAGATCGACGGTGCCGCGTTGATGACTGCCGCGGGCCTGCACGCCAGCAGCGCCTCGGCACTGACCTTGTCGATGTCCTGGTGGTCGATGACCGCGATCTCGCCGGGCCGCAGCCGCTTGGTGAGGTTCTTGGTGCGGGCGTCGACGCGGACCAGCCCGCGCAGCCCCGGGGTCTCGGGGTCGCGGGCACGTTGGCGGGGGAACTTCAGAGGCATGGTGTCCCATCCTCCCATGGGCCCTCAGGTATGCCGCGGCCCCCACGCGGGCGCCCGCCAGCGACGTGAGTCAAGGGCGCCCGGCTTCGCTGGTCAGACGCGAGCGGCGGAGCCGCGCCGGGAGGCGGTCTCGTCCACGAGCTCGCGGGCGTGGTCGAGAGACGTCCCGGTGTCGACGCCAGCCATCATCCGAGCCAGCTCGCGAAGGCGGTCCTCCCCTTCGAGGGCGTGCACGCCACTGGAGGTGATGTGCCCGTCGCTGGACTTGCGGACCACGAGGTGCCGGTCAGCGTAGGCCGCCACCTGGGGCAGGTGCGTCACCACCACGACCTGCGCGTGCTGGGCGAGGGCAGCCAACCGGGCTCCGACGTCGAGGGCGGCGGTGCCCCCGACCCCCGCGTCGACCTCGTCGAAGACGAACGTGGGGACGTCGCTGCCACCCGCTGCTCCGGTGACCACCTCGAGCGCCAGCATGACGCGCGAGAGCTCACCACCGGAGGCGGCCTTGGCCACGGTGCGGGCCGGGCTGCCGGGGTTCGCCGCCAGCAGGATCTCGACGTCGTCCCCGCCGTGGACGGCCAGGCCACCGGTGCGGGGGCTGACCGCCACGTCGACGGTCGCCTGACCCATCGCCAGGTGGGCGAGCTCGCCCGTCACGGCGGCAGCCAGGCGCTTGGCAGCGGCGCTGCGCGCCTTGGTCAGGGCTTGCGCCGCGGTGTCACGCTCCTGGGCGAGCCTGACCACCTCCGGCTCGAGGGCCTCGATCCGGCTGTCCGAACCCATCAGGGTGTCGAGCCGTTGGGCCGAGACGCGACCCCACTCCAGGACGTCGTCGATGGTCTCGCCGTACTTGCGGGTCAGCGTGGTGAGGTCGGCGCGGCGCTGCTGGACCCAGGCCATCCGGGCGGGGTCGACCTCCACGTCGGAGAGGTAGCCGCTGAGATCCGCGGCCAGGTCGGCGGCCAGGTACCCGAGATCGGCCAGCCTGCGGTCCAGCTCACGCAGCGCGGGGTCGTGCTCGACCTCGCCGGTCAGGGCCTGACGCGCCGCGGCGATCCGCTCGACCGCGCTGGGAGCCGACTCCACGGCATACTCCTGCTCGCCGGCCAGGTGGTCGTGGGCCAAGGACGCCGCCCGGCGAAGTCCCTCGGCGTGACCGAGGCGTTCGTCCTCGACCCGCAGGTCGGCGTCCTCGCCGGACTGCGGGTGGACCTGCTCGAGCTGCTCGAGCCCGTGCTGGAGGACCTCGATCTCGCGGGCCCGGTCCCGGGCCTGCTCACGCAGGCTCGCGAGCTCGGCGGCCGCGGCCCGGTGGGCCTCGTAGACCTCGGTATAGCGCTGGAGGACCTTGTCCAGCGGTGCCCCGCCGAACTGGTCGAGCACGGCCCGGTGCTGGTCGCTCTGCCGCAGTCGCCACTGGTCGGCCTGGCCGTGGACGGCGACGAGGTGCTCCCCGATCTCGCCGAGCACGCCGACCGGAGCGGTGCGTCCTCCGACGTGGGCGCGGGACCGGCCCTCGGCCGACACCGAGCGCACCAGGACGAGGCCGTCGGCGACGTCTGCCCCAGCCTCGGCGGCCCGCAGGGCGGCGGGATGGTCGCTGGCCACGTCCACGACGCCCTCCACCACGGCCGTGCCCGCTCCGGCGCGCACCAGTCCGGCATCCGCGCGGGCGCCCAGCAGCAGTCCCAGGCCGGTGACCACCATGGTCTTGCCCGCGCCGGTCTCGCCGGTGACGACGTTCAGCCCCGGGTGCAGCTCGAGCACGGCGTCGTCAATGACGCCGAGTCCCTGGATCCTCAGTTCGGACAGCACGGTCGAAGCCTCTCACGCACGACCGACGCGGCCGGTCAGGCTGGCGGTGGGTGGTTCAGGCGGTCGAGGGCGCCTGGCCACCGCGGACCGCGCCCTCACGCCGCGCCTCACCGCGCCAGCCGTGGATGGACAGGTCGAACTTGGCCACCAGCCGATCGGTGAAGGGCGACGTGGTCAGCCGCGCCAGCCGGACGGGGGTCTGCGAGCGCACCACCTCGATGCGGGCGCCGGGCGGCAGGTCCACGGCCCGCCTGCCGTCGCACCACAGCGCGCCCGTCCCCAAGGTGTCGGGGACCACCTCGAGGGCGAGGTGCGAGCTGGGTCCGAGCACCATCGGCCGGGCGAACAGGGCATGCGCGCTGATCGGGACCAGGAGCACCGCCTCGACGTCGGGCCACACCACCGGCCCTCCCGCGGAGAAGGCGTACGCGGTCGACCCGGTGGGCGTCGCCACGACCACGCCGTCGCACCCCCACGTGGTGAGAGGGCGACCGTCGATCTCGGCGACGACCTCCAGCATGCGTTCGCGGTTGGCCTTCTCGACCGTCACCTCGTTGAGGGCCCAGCTGGTGTAGACCGGATCCCCGTTGACGTAGGCCGAGACCTCGAGGGTCATCCGTTCCTCGACGGAGTAGGTCTTCGCGACGATGTGCTCGACGGTGGCGTCGATGTCCTCCCGCTCGGCCTCCGCGAGGAAGCCGACGTGGCCCAGGTTGACCCCCAGCAGGGGCGCCCCGGTCCCCCGCGACACCTCGGCGCCGCGCAGGATGGTCCCGTCACCGCCGAGCACGCAGACCAGCTCGCACCCCTCCGCGGCGGTGTCGGCGTCGTCGACGAGGGTGACCCCGGGGTGCTGGACCAGCTTGACGGCGGTGGCCTCGTCACGCTGGACCACCACGTCGATGCCCGCGGCGTGCAGCCGTTCGACCACCTCGGCCGCCACGTCCTGGGCTTCCTGGCGGCGCGGGTGGGCCACGAGCAGCACCTTGCGTCGCTGCGTCGTACTTCCTGCGCTCACGGTGTCCCCTCCACGATGGTTCCGGTCACGGTGCCGTGACCTCGTCCGCTCTGCTCACCAGAGCCTCCCATCCCATCGACTCGGCGTCGCGCGGGGTCAGCCACAGCAGGTACTCGGCGTTGCCTTCACCGCCCTCGATCGGGCTCCTCGCCAGGGCTCGGGGGTGCAGCCCGGCAGCGATGCCCGCGCGGGCGACTTCCGTCACGGCCCAGGCGCGGTCGCCGTGGGCGCGGACGATGCCGCCCTTGCCGAGGCGGGTGCGGCCCACCTCGAACTGCGGCTTGACCAGGACCATCGCGTCGCCGGTGTCGAGCAGCAGGCCTCGAAAGGTGTTCAGCACCAAGGTCAGCGAGATGAAGCTCAGGTCGGCCACGAGCAGGTCCACCGCTCCCCCGATGTCGCCAGCCCTGAGCTCGCGGACGGTGGTCCGGGACCGCTCGGTGACCCTCGCGTCCGCGGCGAGCTCCGGCACCAGCTGGTCGTGTCCGACGTCGAGCGCCGTCACGTGGGCGGCACCGTGGTGCAGGAGCACCTGGGTGAAGCCGCCCGTGGAGGCGCCCACGTCGAGGCACCTCTTGCCCTGCGCCGTGAGCCCGTCGGGACCGAACGTCTCCAGGGCACCCACGAGCTTGTATGCCGCGCGGCTCACCCAGCGCGGTCCCTCCTCGCGCACCTCGACGTGCTGTCCGGGCCCCACGAGGGTGGCCGGCTTGGCGGCGGACGCACCGTCGATGCTCACGTCACCCGCGTCGATCAGGGCTCGGGCGTGCCCCCTGGACCGTGCCAGTCCACGCCGGACGAGCTCGAGGTCGAGGCGGGTCGCGTCGCTCACTCGCCGGCGAGGTCGGACAACCGCGCGTGGAGGGTCTGCTGTACCCGCTGACCTGCCTGGATCTGGGCGTCGAGGTCGTCGGCGGGGGCGTCCTGCAGGTCCTGGAGCGCTGCGTCGATCACGATGTCACCCGTCGCCTGGTCGCCCAGGCCCGTCCCGAGCGACTCGGCGCGGTCCGTCGGATTGTCGTGCCGCGAGGTACGAGCCACTTCGGCGGCGTGGCCCGAGTCCGGACCCGCGGAGTCTGTGGGGGCAGAGTCCGCGGAGTCTGTGGCGGCGGAGTCCGCGGCGGCAGAGTCCGAGGGACGGTCGAGGTCGACGGGGTGGTGTTCGTTCACGTTGAAGCCTTCTTGGCAGTCGTCTTCTTGGCAGTCGTCTTCTTGGCAGTGGTCTTCTTCGATGCGGTCTTCCTCGCAGCCGTCTTCTTGGCTGTGGTCGACTTCGCCGTGGTCGATTTCTTCGCCGCTGTCGACTTCTTCGCAGGCGTCGCAGTCTTGCTGGCCGCCGCCCGCTTCGTCGCAGCCTTCTTCGCGGTCGTTGACTTCGCCGCCGTCTTCCTCGCCGCGGGGGCAGTCTTGCGGGCAGTCGTCGTCTTCGCCGCGGTCTTCCTCGGCGCGGCCGTCGCGGGCGGCGGGGTCGGCGCCGACTCTGCTGAGGGTGCCGCTGCCCGCTGGGCTGTCGTCACGGCACCCGAGACGCCGACCGAGCGAGCCAGTGAGCTGCGCGACGCCCCGGCCACCGCTGCCGCGCCGGTGGCCGCGAGCATGGCCCGCAGCTCGGCGATCTCCTTGGTCACCACCGCCATCGCGGCCCGGGCCGCATCGACGTCGGCGACTCGAGCCACGTCAGCCTTCTTCAGGGCGGTCTCCACCTCGCCCTGCACCAGGGTGAGCAGGTTGGCCCGGTTCGCCCGGGCGGCCTCCAGCAGCTGGTCGGCAAGCGTCGAGGCCTGCACGGCACGTCGAGTCACCTCGTCGGCGCCGGGAAGCGCCAGCAGCCCCTGGGCCGCCTCCATCGCCCTTGCCCTGGTCATCTCGCCCAAGCCACTCGCGAGCTGCACATAACTGCGCACGGATTCGAAAGCCACGATGGTCCTCCTCGATGGAGCGGGCCGGGCGCCGCTCGCGCCCCTCACGCTACTGCCACGCGTCGATCTCGGGAACGAGTCTGAGAACCGCGTCCAGTCCGAGCTCCTCGTGGTCGATCGCCTCGTGCAGGCAGGCCGTTCCGGCCCGGGCCGTCTCGATGGGGCTCCCTGCGCTGGCCACGTCCCAGGAACCGTCGACGAGCCGACGACGGTCGCCGCCGCAGACCCACCACACATAGTCGGTCTCGACCGACAGATACGGCTCCGTCAACGCGCGCAGGTCCTCCAGCAGGTAGGTGGGGCGCTGCGAGGGTGGTGCCACGGCCAGGCTCGAGACGGAGTCGACCCCGGTCAGCACCAGCGCCGAGTCCATCCCCGCCTCGACGGCCCCTGCCACATCGGTGTCCAGCCGGTCGCCGACCGCAAGGACCTGGGCCGGCGGACGCTCGAGCCGGTCCGCGCACAGGCGGTACAACGGCGCATGGGGCTTGCCGACCACGAGCGGATCGCGACCCGTCGCCCGCTGCACCGCCGCGACGAGGGTGCCGTTGCCCGGAGCGGTACCCCGGTGGGTGGGCAGCGTGGCATCGGTGTTGGTCGCCACCCAGACGGCTCCGTTGGACACGGCATACGCCGCCTCTGCGAGGTCTGCGGCGGTGACCGACGGGCCGTAGCCCTGGAGCACACCGGCGACCACCAGGTCCGGCTCCTCGCCTGCCTGCTGGGGCGTCACCACCTCGAAACCCGCGTGCTCCAGTGCCTCGCGCACGCCAGCGCCGCCGATGGCCAGCACCCTGGCCCCAGCCGGCAGCAACCCGGACAGCGCGACGGCACCCGCCTGCGAGCTCGTCGCGACATCGCGGCCCGTGACATGCAGGCCCAGGTCGCTCAGGTGCGCCGCAACCTCTTCGGGCGGACGTGAGGCGTTGTTGGTCGCGTAGAGGATCGGCACCGTCAGCGCCGTCAGCGCCGTGACAGCGAAGTCCACTGCGTCGGGACCGCGGTAGACGACCCCGTCGAGGTCACAGACGACCGCCGAGTAGTCGTCGATCAGTCCCGGCACCCTAACGGGCTTCCCTGCCCGGAGCCTCTCCGCGCGTCGGCAGGGTGCCGCCGACCGGGTCGCCGGAGTCGACGATGTCGTCGTCCTCCTCACCCTCGAGCAGGTCGGTCAGAATGACCCCGTCCAGCTCGGCGAGCCGCTCGGCGGCGTCGGTCTCCAGGTCGTCGTCCGCGTCGGCTGCGCGCGCGAACCAGTCGCGGGCGTCCTCGTCCCGACCGACACCCAGCAGGGTCTCGGCGTAGGCGTAGGACAGGCGAGCCGTCCACGGCTTGCGCGTCGACTTGAGCTGCGGAATCTCCAGTGCCAGCTGAGCCGCCTCGAGCTGCCCGAGGTCACGCCTGATGCCGGAGATCACGATGGCCAGCTCGACCCGGTCCTCGACGGCGAGGGTCTTGGCCTCGGGAGACATCGCGAGCTCGAGAGCGCGCTCCGGCCGCCCGAGGCCACGCTCACAGTCGACCATCAGCGCGAGCATGTGCGAGGAGCCGCTGAGTCGCCGCGCGGTCCGGAACTCGCTCAGTGCCCTGGCCCACTCCCCCTTGCGGTAGGCCACCAGGCCAAGCGCCTCCCGGGCCGCGGGCACGCGGCCGGCGCGACGAACGGCAGTCTCGGCATGCGCCTCGGCGCTCTCGAGGTCGTCGACCTCGAGGAGGGCCGCAGCCATGACGAGGTGCTGGGCGACACCCTCGGCGTTCTCCTTGCTCAGGGTGCGCAGCTGCTGGTGCACCGAGCGATCCAGCTCCTTGCCGGTGACGCCCTCCGCGATGCGGGGCTCGGGCAGCTTCGGCTTCTTCGGGGCAAGGCGCGGACCGCCGCGCTCACCGTTGTCGAAGGCGCCGGCCTCCCTCGAGCCACCCCGGGAGGCAGAACCACCACGGGGCCCCGAACCACCGCGAGCGGCTGACCCGCCACGAGCGGCTGACCCGCCACGGGGGGCGGACCCGCCACGAGCAGCCGACCCGCCGCGAGGTGCGGATGCACCGCGGCCACTGCCTCCACCGGAGGGGCGCCCACCTCCCGATGAGGGACGACGGTCCTGGCCACCTCGGCCTGACTGGTTCTCGGGCACGTTAGCTCCTCGCTGTGCAGGTATCGGTCGCAGTCTACGGACTGCGCTCCGCTTGGGTCACCACCCCCTGTGGCAGTGCCCACGAGCGCAGCATTCCCACAGGCTCTGCGGTGAGGGGGAATGCTGAAAGGAATTCAAAAGAGAATGCAAAAGGGCCATCCCGAGTGGGATGGCCCTTTTGAAAGTATGTCCGGCTGCGTCCTACTCTCCCACACCGTCACCAGTGCAGTACCATCGGCGCTGAAGGGCTTAGCTTCCGGGTTCGGAATGGAGCCGGGCGTTTCCCCTTCGCTATGACAGCCGAAACTCTATGGAGATATCAATCAGTGGTTCTGATCCCGACCGTATCTCGGGAACCACACAGTGGACGCGTAGCATCTTTATAATCAAGTTATCGGCTTATTAGTACCAGTCAGCTACATGCATTACTGCACTTCCACGTCTGGCCTATCAACCCAGTAGTCTAGCTGGGAGCCTCTCGGACCGAAGTCCATGGAAACCTCATCTTGAAGCACGCTTCCCGCTTAGATGCTTTCAGCGGTTATCGTTTCCGAACGTAGCTAATCAGCCGTGCTCTTGGCAGAACAACTGACACACCAGAGGTTCGTCCATCCCGGTCCTCTCGTACTAGGGATAGCCCTTCTCAAGTTTCCTACGCGCACAGCGGATAGGGACCGAACTGTCTCACGACGTTCTAAACCCAGCTCGCGTACCGCTTTAATGGGCGAACAGCCCAACCCTTGGGACCTACTCCAGCCCCAGGATGCGACGAGCCGACATCGAGGTGCCAAACCATGCCGTCGATATGGACTCTTGGGCAAGATCAGCCTGTTATCCCCGGGGTACCTTTTATCCGTTGAGCGACGGCGCTTCCACAAGCCACCGCCGGATCACTAGTCCCGACTTTCGTCCCTGCTCGACATGCCTGTCTCACAGTCAAGCTCCCTTGTGCACTTACACTCAAAACCTGATTGCCAACCAGGCTGAGGGAACCTTTGGGCGCCTCCGTTACCTTTTAGGAGGCAACCGCCCCAGTTAAACTACCCACCAGGCACTGTCCCTGATCCGGATCACGGACCGAGGTTAGATATCCAGAACGACCAGAGTGGTATTTCAACGTTGACTCCACCGACACTGGCGTGCCGGCTTCAAAGTCTCCCACCTATCCTACACAAGCCGTACCGAACACCAATACCAAGCTGTAGTAAAGGTCCCGGGGTCTTTCCGTCCTGCTGCGCGTAACGAGCATCTTTACTCGTAGTGCAATTTCGCCGAGTTCGTGGTTGAGACAGTGGAGAAGTCGTTACGCCATTCGTGCAGGTCGGAACTTACCCGACAAGGAATTTCGCTACCTTAGGATGGTTATAGTTACCACCGCCGTTTACTGGGGCTTAAATTCTGAGCTTCGTCCCGAAGAACTAACCCGTCCTCTTAACCTTCCAGCACCGGGCAGGCGTCAGTCCGTATACATCGTCTTGCGACTTCGCACGGACCTGTGTTTTTAGTAAACAGTCGCTTCTCCCTGGTCTCTGCGGCCGATCACGCTCGGGCAGCAAGTGCCGTCACGATCAGGGCCCCCCTTCTCCCGAAGTTACGGGGGTATTTTGCCGAGTTCCTTAACCACGATTCACTCGATCGCCTTGGTATTCTCTACCTATCCACCTGAGTCGGTTTGGGGTACGGGCGGCTCGAACCTCGCTAGAAGATTTTCTTGGCAGCATAGGATCACTGATTTCACCCATACGGGTTACCCGTCAGGTCTCAGGATATGTGTGAGACGGATTTGCCTATCTCACTCCCTACACCCTTAGACGTGGACTACCATCGCCACGCTCAGCTACCTTCCTGCGTCTCTCCATCGCTTGACTAGTACTAGATCGGGTCGCGCGCTCCACTCGAGTCAGTCCGAAGACGTCATCGAGCTTCAGGCGCTTAGCATCACTAGGTTCGTCATGGGCGGTTCTTCGCCGGTTCCGGAATATCAACCGGATGTCCATCGACTACGCCTGTCGGCCTCGCCTTAGGTCCCGACTTACCCAGGGCAGATTAGCTTGACCCTGGAACCCTTGGATATTCGGCGGACGGGTTTCTCGCCCGTCATTCGCTACTCATGCCTGCATTCTCACTCGTGTGGCCTCCACGGCTGGATCACTCCGCCGCTTCCCTGGCCACACGACGCTCCCCTACCCATCAACACGCTTGGACCGTGGATCCTCAGATGTCACGGCCGGGCAAAGTGTCAATGCCACAGCTTCGGTGGTGTGCTTGAGCCCCGCTACATTGTCGGCGCGGAATCACTTGACCAGTGAGCTATTACGCACTCTTTAAAGGGTGGCTGCTTCTAAGCCAACCTCCTGGTTGTCAATGCAACTCCACATCCTTTCCCACTTAGCACACGCTTAGGGACCTTAGATGGTGGTCTGGGCTGTTTCCCTCTCGACTACGGAGCTTATCCCCCGCAGTCTCACTGCCACGCTCTCACTTACCGGCATTCGGAGTTTGGCTAACGTCAGTAACCTGGTGAGGCCCATTAGCTATCCAGTAGCTCTACCTCCGGTAAGAAACACGTGACGCTGCACCTAAATGCATTTCGGGGAGAACCAGCTATCACGGAGTTTGATTGGCCTTTCACCCCTACCCACAGCTCATCCCCTCAGTTTTCAACCTAAGTGGGTTCGGTCCTCCACGACGTCTTACCGTCGCTTCAACCTGGCCATGGGTAGATCACTCCGCTTCGGGTCTAGACCCAGCGACTAAATCGCCCTATTCGGACTCGCTTTCGCTACGGCTTCCCCACACGGGTTAACCTCGCCACTGAGCACTAACTCGCAGGCTCATTCTTCAAAAGGCACGCTGTCACCCCACAAGGAGGCTCCAACGGATTGTAGGCAAACGGTTTCAGGATCTATTTCACTCCCCTCCCGGGGTACTTTTCACCTTTCCCTCACGGTACTTGTCCGCTATCGGTCACCAGGGAATATTTAGGCTTAGCGGGTGGTCCCGCCAGATTCACACGGGATTTCTCGGGCCCCGTGCTACTTGGGATACTTCTCTGGAGTGCACATCATTTCGTCTACGGGGGTCGCACCCTCTGTGCCGGGCCATTCAATGCCCTTCGACTATAACGCGCATTTTTGACTCCATGTCAGGATGTCAGTCCTGACTGAAAAGTCCCACGACCCCGACCATGCAACGCCTGACAGCTATCACACATGATCGGTTTAGCCTGTTCCGCTTTCGCTCGCCACTACTCACGGAATCGCGGTTGCTTTCTCTTCCTGTGGGTACTGAGATGTTTCACTTCCCCACGTTCCCTCTACTCACCCTATGTGTTCAGGTGAGAGTGACTGGACTTGCCTCCAGCCGGGTTTCCCCATTCGGAAATCCTCGGATCACAGTCTGGTTATCGACTCCCCGAGGCTTATCGCAGATTCCTACGTCCTTCTTCGGTTCCTGGTGCCAAGGCATCCACCGTTTGCCCTTATAAACTTGAGTTTATAAAGATGCTCGCGTCCACTGTGTAGTTCTCAAGGTACGGGCGGCCCCTTCCCCGTCTCGGTGCCTACCGCAGTGTGCCTGTTCAACAGCACCGTGCGGTGGTTCATCCGTGGGAAGGGTCCTGGCCGATCTACCGGCCTGAGGTTCAAGCTTTCGCCCGAAGCCCTCAGGACCCAACAACGTGTCAGGCGCCGGCACCCTCTCGGTCGCGTTCCCAGTCCGAAGACCTGTACTTGCTTGCGAGTTGATGTCAGCGCCAAATAATCGATGTTCCACCCTTGAGCACCTGCTGAGCGACATTCGCACTCAGACCAGGCTCTGGATCGCTTTCGCGACCAGTGCTCCTTAGAAAGGAGGTGATCCAGCCGCACCTTCCGGTACGGCTACCTTGTTACGACTTAGTCCCAATCGCCAGTCCCACCTTCGACGGCTCCCTCTCAAAGAGTTGGGCCACCGGCTTCGGGTGTTACCGACTTTCGTGACTTGACGGGCGGTGTGTACAAGGCCCGGGAACGTATTCACCGCAGCGTTGCTGATCTGCGATTACTAGCGACTCCGACTTCATGGGGTCGAGTTGCAGACCCCAATCCGAACTGAGACCGGTTTTTTGGGATTCGCTCCACCTCGCGGTTTCGCAGCCCTTTGTACCGGCCATTGTAGCATGCGTGAAGCCCAAGACATAAGGGGCATGATGATTTGACGTCATCCCCACCTTCCTCCGAGTTGACCCCGGCAGTCTCCTATGAGTCCCCACCATTACGTGCTGGCAACATAGAACGAGGGTTGCGCTCGTTGCGGGACTTAACCCAACATCTCACGACACGAGCTGACGACAACCATGCACCACCTGTATGCGAGTGTCCAAAGAGTTCTGCATCTCTGCAGCGTTCTCGCATATGTCAAGCCTTGGTAAGGTTCTTCGCGTTGCATCGAATTAATCCGCATGCTCCGCCGCTTGTGCGGGCCCCCGTCAATTCCTTTGAGTTTTAGCCTTGCGGCCGTACTCCCCAGGCGGGGAACTTAATGCGTTAGCTGCGGCACGGATCTCGTGGAATGAGACCCACACCTAGTTCCCAACGTTTACGGCATGGACTACCAGGGTATCTAATCCTGTTCGCTCCCCATGCTTTCGCTTCTCAGCGTCAGTAGTGGCCCAGAGACCTGCCTTCGCCATCGGTGTTCCTCCTGATATCTGCGCATTTCACCGCTACACCAGGAATTCCAGTCTCCCCTACCACACTCTAGTCTGCCCGTACCCACTGCAAGTCCGGGGTTGAGCCCCGGATTTTCACAGCAGACGCGACAAACCGCCTACAAGCTCTTTACGCCCAATAATTCCGGACAACGCTCGCACCCTACGTATTACCGCGGCTGCTGGCACGTAGTTAGCCGGTGCTTCTTCTGCAGGTACCGTCACTTTCGCTTCTTCCCTGCTGAAAGAGGTTTACAACCCGAAGGCCGTCATCCCTCACGCGGCGTCGCTGCATCAGGCTTTCGCCCATTGTGCAATATTCCCCACTGCTGCCTCCCGTAGGAGTCTGGGCCGTGTCTCAGTCCCAGTGTGGCCGGTCGCCCTCTCAGGCCGGCTACCCGTCGTCGCCTTGGTGAGCCATTACCTCACCAACAAGCTGATAGGCCGCGAGTCCATCCCAGACCGAAAAACTTTCCAGACGATAGCCATGCAGCTTCGTCTCGTATCCGGTATTAGCTCCGGTTTCCCGGGGTTATTCCAGAGTCTGGGGCAGGTTACTCACGTGTTACTCACCCGTTCGCCACTGATCAGATCAGAGCAAGCTCTGATCGTCACCGTTCGACTTGCATGTGTTAAGCACGCCGCCAGCGTTCGTCCTGAGCCAGGATCAAACTCTCCATTGATGTTTAGCTCGTGATCCGAGGACCACGAAACTGTTACCCAAGAAGGGTTGTTTCACTGACTGAGCAAGAACAACTAGCTATTGCTAGAAATTCATTGTCAACCAAAGGATTTTCGTTCGAGAGTGACTGCATCCCCAAGCCATACGACCTGGTTCGCTGCCACCTCGAGACGAGGTAATTGGCATCGATTTTTGACACGCTGTTGAGTTCTCAAGGTTCGGACGCGCACCATCGACTGGCCTTTCGGCCGGTGTCCCGGGGCAACCCTTCAAAGTTACTCGCATCGCTCTTGGGCGTCAAATCCTTGCGCTTCCTGCTGGAAGCGGTGGTTCGAGCGCGCTTGGCTCTCCGCGAGGTGTCCCACTCTAGCAGGCTGTTTCCGTTTCCAGAAACTCGCTGTTCGGCGTCCGGCTGCCCTCTCAGGCGATCCGGATGCCCTCCGACGAAGCGCTTGCTTTGCGGTGGGACGCCCACTGTAGCAGCCTCTCGGCCCGCTCCTGACCACCCTTGCGGGCGCTCCGAAACGTCCTGGTCTCCCAGTTGCTGTTCGGTGGGGTCTGCCCCGGGACCGGCCTACTTCGCGTGAACTCTCGTTCACCGCGGTGGTGTCCGTTCCTCCCTGTCGGGCTGACGTCGAGAACAGTAGACGGGGCCCGCGGGAAAACACAAATCCGCAGGTCAGCGGCTTGCGGGCCCTCGGCGACCCGCGGCCAGCGACCGACGGCCACGGCGAAAGAGCGCCACCTGTCCGTGCAGGAAGTCGTCCGGCGCGAGCAGCTGCTCGGGATCGGTCAGCTTGACGTTGTTGAGCGAGGCACCCCCGTCGCCGATCACCCGGCGGGCGGCGTTCCGGGAGTCGACCAGCCCCACCGCCACGAGGGCGTCGGTCACGGACATCCCGACCTCCACCTCTCCCCCGGGCAGCTCACCGGTGGCATCGGCCAGGGTCTGCTCGTCGAGGAGCGACACGTCCCCCTTGCCGAAGAGCGCCTCAGAGGCCGCCTGCACCGCCGCGGTCGCCGCCGCCCCGTGGACCAGGGTCGTCACGTCCGCGGCCAGGGTCTTCTGCGCCTCACGGAGGAAGGGCTTCTCGGCCAGCGACTGCTCGAGGGCAGCGATCTCCTCGCGGGACCGGTCGGTGAACACCTTGAGGAGCTTGACCACCGAGGCGTCCTCGGTGTTGACCCAGTACTGGTAGAAGGCGTAGGGGCTGGTCATGGCGGGGGCGAGCCAGATGGCGTTGCCCTCGCTCTTGCCGAACTTGTTGCCGGCGGCGTCCGTGAGCAACGGGGTCGTCAACAGGTGCACCGACTCCCCCTCCACCCGGTGGATCAGGTCGGACCCCGCGGTGAGGTTGCCCCACTGGTCCTGCCCACCGGTCTGCAGCGTGCACCCGTAGTCGCGGAAGAGCTGGAGGTAGTCCAGTCCCTGGAGCAGCTGGTAGCTGAACTCGGTGTAGGAGATCCCCTCCTCGGAGTTCAGCCGTGCCGCGACCGCGTCCTTCTTGATCATCTGGTTGACCCGGAAGTGCTTGCCGATGTCGCGCAGGAAGTCCAGGGCCGACATGGGTGCGGTCCAGTCGAGGTTGTTCACGAACACTGCAGGGTTCTCACCCTCGGCGGCGAGGAACGGCTCCACCTGCCTGCGGATGTTCGCCACCCACTCGGCGGTCTGCTCCTTGGTCTTGAGGAGGCGCTCGGACGACGGCCGTGGGTCACCGATCAGTCCCGTCGACCCCCCGACCAGGCAGATCACCCGGTGACCGGCGCGCTGGAGGTGGCGCAGCACGACCAGCTGCACGAGGTTGCCGAAGTGCAGCGACGGCGCGGTGGGATCGAAGCCGCAGTACGCCGTGATCGGCCCGTCGGCGAGTGCCTTGCGCAGAGCGGACTCGTCGGTGGTCTGTGCCACCAGCCCTCGCCACTGCAGCTCGTCGAGGATGTTCGTCACGGTGGTCGTGCTCCTTCGTGCTCACGGGTATGCCGGGCTCCCGGCGACGGTGCAAGCCTGCCCTATGCGTCGCTGCGCCGGGCACGGGGTTTTGCAGGTCGGTACACCGACACCGTCGGCTCGCCGTCCAGCCAGAACCGCCAGGGGTAGGCCGCAGCATCCCCGCCAGCGCCGGCGACACCCACCCGTGGACCCGTGCGGATGCGCCGGGCCGGCACATGCTCGGTCGGAGCGTGGAACGCCAGCGGTCCCTGCGGCACACAGGCGTCGACGCCACTCTGGTCGCCGCGCAGGGCCAGCGTCGTCGCCAGCCGGGCCGGGCCGCGCGTCCAGTCCCTGCGCGGGATGCCTGAGCGGCGCTGCGCCGCGAGGTCCTCTCCCCCCACGACCTCACCGGCCCGCAGCAGGACCGCGCTGGCTTCGCCCTCGGGGCCACAGACGACGTTGGCGCACCAGTGCATGCCGTAGGTGAAGTAGACGTAGAGGTGGCCGGCCCGGCCGAACATCACCTCGGTGCGCGGGGTGGGACCACGGAAGGCGTGCGAGCCCGGGTCTGCCGTCCCGGCATACGCCTCGACCTCGGTGAGCCGCACGGTGACACCGGCGTGCGCGATCGTGGCCCCCAGGAGGGCCGGCGCCACGTCGAGGACGTCCTCGGCGAAGAAGGCGCGCTCGAGGCGCGCGCCTAGCTCGAACGCCGACGGATCTTGTTGCCCAGCCACACGACGGGATCGTAGTGGCGGTCGACGACACGCTCCTTGAGCGGGATCAGTGCGTTGTCGGTGATCTTGATGTGTTCGGGGCAGACCTCGGTGCAGCACTTGGTGATGTTGCAGTACCCGAGGCCGTGCTCCTCCTTGGCCGCGGGGCGGCGGTCGGCGGTGTCGAGCGGGTGCATGTCGAGCTCCGCGACGCGCATGAGGAAGCGGGGCCCCGCGAAGCTGGTCTTGTTGTCCTCGTGGTCGCGCACCACGTGGCAGACGTCCTGGCACAGGAAGCACTCGATGCACTTGCGGAACTCCTGGCTGCGCTCCACGTCGACCTGCTGCATGCGGTACTCACCGGGCTGCAGGTCCGTGGGCGGGGAGAAGGCCTGCACCTCACGCGCCTTCTGGTAGTTGAAGGACACGTCGGTGACCAGGTCGCGCATCACCGGGAAGGTCCGCAGCGGCGTGACCGTGATGGTCTGGTCCTCGGTGAAGGTGCTCATCCGGGTCATGCAGAGCAGGCGCGGCATGCCGTTGACCTCGGCGCTGCACGACCCGCACTTGCCGGCCTTGCAGTTCCACCGGACTGCGAGGTCGGGCGCCTGGGTCGCCTGGAGCCGGTGGATGATGTCGAGCACGACCTCGCCCTCGTTCACCTCGACCGCGTAGTCCTCGAGGTCACCGCCTGCGGCATCGCCGCGCCACACCTTGAACCTGGCCTCATAGCTCATGACTGGTCACTCCCCTGCGCGCTGTCGGCGACGCCCGCGTCGAGACGGGCCAGTTCGGGTTCGGTGAGGTACTTGGACAGCTCGGTGCGCTCGAAGAGCTCGAGCAGGTCCTGGCGGATCTGCGGGACCGGCTGCCTGGTGAGCTGCACGCGGTCGGAGTCGTCGAGCGTGCAGATGAGGTTGACCGCCCGCCACTGCGGGTCCATGGCCGGGAAGTCCTCGCGCGTGTGTCCCCCGCGGGACTCGGTGCGCTCCAGTGCCGCGAGGGCGACACAGCGGCACACCGCGAGCATGTTGCGCAGGTCGAGGGCCAGGTGCCAGCCGGGGTTGAACTGCCGATGTCCTTCCACCCCTACGGATTTCGCGCGTTCGTCCAGCCCGTCCAGCATCACCAGGGCCTCGCGCACCTCACCCTCGCGCCGGATGATCCCGACGAGGTCGTTCATCTTCTGCTGGAGCTCCTGGTGCAGCGTGTAGGGGTTCTCCGCGGCGTCACGGAACGGCGCGAGGGCCGTCTCGGCCGCGCGGTCGACATCGACCTCGCTGACGGCCGGGCGCGAATCCCCCAGCGCCGCAAGGTATTCCGCGGCGCCGACGCCAGCGCGACGGCCGAACACCAGCAGGTCGGAGAGGCTGTTGCCGCCGAGGCGGTTGGAGCCGTGCATGCCTCCCGCGACCTCGCCCGCGGCATACAGTCCCGGCACGGACGTGGCCGCGGTGTCGGCGTCGACCTCGACGCCACCCATGACGTAGTGGCAGGTCGGGCCGACCTCCATGGGTTCGGCCGTGATGTCGACGTCGGCGAGCTCCTTGAACTGGTGGTGCATCGAGGGGAGCCGCCGCCTGATCTCCTCGGCCGGCAGCCGCGTCGACACGTCGAGGAAGACGCCACCGTGCGGTGAGCCGCGGCCCTCCTTGACCTCGTTGTTGATGGCGCGGGCGACCTCGTCCCGCGGCAGGAGCTCAGGGGGTCGCTTGTTGTTCTCCGGGTCCTCGTACCAGCGGTCCGCCTCGTCCTCGGTGTCGGCGTACTGGCCGCGGAAGACGTCGGGGACGTAGTCGAACATGAACCGGTTGCCGTCGGAGTTGCGCAGCACTCCCCCGTCACCACGCACCGACTCGGTGACCAGGATCCCCTTGACCGAGGGCGGCCAGACCATGCCGGTGGGGTGGAACTGGATGAACTCCATGTTGACCAGGGACGCCCCGGCACGCAGCGCCAGCGCGTGGCCGTCGCCGGTGTACTCCCACGAGTTGCTGGTGACCTTGAAGGACTTGCCGATGCCGCCGGTGGCGAGGATGACGGCCGGCGCCGAGAACAGCACGAAGCGCCCCGACTCGCGCCAGTAGCCGAACGCACCGGCCACCGCGCCGTCCGCCTTGAGGATGTCGGTGATGGTCAGCTCGGCGAACACCTTGAGCCGGCTCTCGTAGTCACCGGTCTCGCGGTGGTCCTCCTGCTGGAGGCTGACGATCTTCTGCTGGAGGGTGCGGATCAGCTCGAGGCCGGTGCGGTCGCCGACGTGGGCGAGCCGGGGGTACTCGTGGCCGCCGAAGTTGCGCTGGCTGATGCGACCGTCGGGAGTGCGGTCGAACAGTGCCCCGTAGGTCTCGAGCTCCCACACCCGCATGGGGGCTTCCTTGGCGTGCAGCTCGGCCATCCTCGGGTTGTTGAGGAACTTGCCGCCGCGCATCGTGTCCCGGAAGTGGGTCTGCCAGCTGTCCTTCTCGTTGGCGTTGCCCATCGACGCCGCGATGCCGCCCTCCGCCATGACCGTGTGCGCCTTGCCGAACAGGCTCTTGCAGATCACCGCGGTCCGCAGTCCCTGCTCACGCGCCTCGATCGCCGCCCGCAGCCCGGCACCGCCGGCCCCGATGACGATGACGTCGTACTCGTGGCGTTCGAGGTCGGTCACAGACGGTCCCTTCAGTTGATGATGCGCAGGTCGCCGATGGTCCCCGAGGAGACCAGCGCGATGTAGGCGTCGGTGACGACCAGGCTGCCGAGGGTCACCCAGGCGAAGGTCATGTGGCGGGCGTTGAGCTTGCCGACCCAGCCCCACGCCTTGTAGCGCCACGGGTGCTTGCTGAAGTGGTTGAGCCGCCCCCCGACGATGTTGCGGCAGGAGTGACAGCCCAGCGTGTAGCACCAGAGCAGCACCACGTTGACCAGCAGGATCAGGGTGCCCAGCCCGAGACCGAACCCGCCGTCCTTGCCGCGGAACGCGTGGAGCACGTCGTAGGTGTTGATGAGCGAGATGACCACGGCGGCGTAGAAGAAGTAGCGGTGCAGGTTCTGCATGATGAGCGGGAACCGCGTCTCACCGGAGTACGTCCGGTGCGCCTCGGGCACCGCACAGGCTGGCGGGCTCACCCAGAACGAGCGGTAGTAGGCCTTGCGGTAGTAGTAGCAGGTGAGCCGGAACAGCAGCAGGAACGGCAGGGTCAGCGCCGCGTACGGGATGAGCGCCGGCCACGCGCCGAACGGGGTGCCGAAGTGGGTCGACCCCGGTACGCAGGACGTCGACAGGCACGGCGAGGCGAAGGGCGTGAGATAGCCGTAGTCGGCGACGAAGTAGTCCTTCTGGAGGCTCGCGCGGACCAGGCCGTAGAGCAGCCAGGCCGTGAAGCACACAAACGTGACGAACGGCTGGAGCCACCAGCGGTCCTCGCGCAGCGTGCGAGCCGCGATGCGGGCCCGACCCGGTGCATGGACGCCTCCGCTGAAGGGGACGTTGGCCACCTCAGTGGTTCCTCGAGGGGCCGACGCCCTCGTCCTCGGCGTCGGACCACAGGGACGGGTCGTACTCCTCGTCGGTGATGAAGACGATCTCGCCCGGGCCGCCGGCGCGGTCCTGGGACCCCACCCCGGCTCCTCGGGCCACGAGGTCGACGTCGTCGGCCAGCCTCACGACGTCGTCACGCAGCCGCTGGACGTCGATGGTGTTGCCGAGCTCCTTGGAGAGTGCGGTCACCGCCCGCCGTAGCCCGGCCACGTGTCCCGCAGCAGCCGTGAGGTCGTCCCTGACGCTCATGACACCGTCCCTTCGCAAGGAGGATGCGGATCGACTGTGACCCGCGCCACGAACCTATCGCGTGGCTCCCCAGATTTCTCGGAAGCCGGCGGACGGGTATGCCGTCAGCGCACCACGAGCGGCTCGTCGACCCACGCGCGGCACTGGGCGACGGCCGCCACGACCCGGTCGCGCTGCTCGGCGACCCGAGCCGGCGCAGTCCCACCCTTGGCGTCGCGGGAGGCGAGCGACCCCTCGACGCTGAGGACGCTGCGCACTCCCGGAGTGAGGTGCTCGGAGACCGCGGCCAGGTCCGCGTCGCTGAGGTCCCAGAGCTCGATCCCCCGGTCCTCACAGACCCGGACGCACGCGCCCGCGACCTCGTGGGCCACCCGGAACGGCACGCCCTCGCGGACCAGCCACTCGGCCACGTCCGTGGCCAGCGAGAAGCCCTGGGGAGCAAGGGAGGCGAGCCGTTCGGTGTCGAACACCATCGTCGCCACCATCCCGCTGAACGCCGGGAGGAGCACCTCGAGCGTGTCCACGGCGTCGAACACCGGCTCCTTGTCCTCCTGGAGGTCGCGGTTGTAGGCCAGGGGCAGCGCCTTGAGGGTCGTCATGAGGCCCGTCAGGTCGCCCACGAGACGGCCGGCCTTGCCACGGGCCAGCTCCGCGACGTCGGGGTTCTTCTTCTGGGGCATGATGCTCGACCCGGTCGAGTAGGCGTCGTCGAGCCTGACGAAGGAGAACTCCTTCGTCGCCCAGATCACGACCTCCTCGGCGAGGCGGGAGATGTCCACCGCCGTCATCGCGGCGACGAAGGCGAACTCCGCCACGAAGTCGCGGGCGGCGGTGCCGTCGATGGAGTTCTCGACCGACGTGGTGAACCCGAGGTCGGCAGCGACCGCCTCCGGGTCGAGGCCGAGCGAGGAGCCGGCCAGGGCGCCGGAGCCGTAGGGCGAGACCGCCGCGCGCACGTCCCAGTCCCTGAGCCGCTGGACGTCCCGCAGCAGGGCCCACGCGTGGGCCAGCAGATGGTGGGCCAGCAGCACCGGTTGGGCGTGCTGGAGGTGGGTCCGCCCCGGCATCGGCACGTCGGCGTTGCGGGTGGCCTGGTCGACGAGGGCGTCGACGACGTCGAGCACCAGCGCACCCACCGACCGGGCGTGGTCGCGCAGGTACATCCGGAACAGCGTGGCGACCTGGTCGTTGCGGGACCGGCCTGCCCGCAGCCGGCCACCGATGTCGACCCCGGCCCGGTCGATCAGACCGCGCTCGAGGGCGGTGTGCACGTCCTCGTCGTCGTCCCCCGGCAGGAAGGCACCCGAGGCGACGTCGTCCGCGAGGGCGGCCAGGCCCGCGAGCATCGCGTCGAGGCCCGCATCGTCGAGCAGGCCCGCCGCGTGCAGCACCCGCGCGTGGGCGCGCGACCCTGCGATGTCGTACGGCGCGAGCCGCCAGTCGAAGTGGGTGGACTTGCTGAGGGCAGCCAGCGCGTCGGCTGGCCCACCCGCGAAGCGTCCGCCCCAGAGGCTGACCTTCTGCTCGCTCACGCGTTCTCCTCCGTGTCGCTGTCCGTGTCGGTATCCGTGGTGTGGGCGGCCGACTGGCCGAGCAGGTCGGAGGCGACCGTGCGGCTGGCCTCGACCCCCGTGGTGATGACCATGATGGTGTCGTCGCCGGCGATGGTGCCGAGCACCCCCGCCAGGGCGGCGTGGTCGATCGCCGAGGCGAGGTAGTTCGCGGCGCCGGGAGGAGTGCGCAGCACCACGAGGTTGTGCGATGGCTCGGCGGTGACGAGCAGCTCCTCGCACACCCGCCTCAGCCGGGCGGTGAGCTGCGACCCGTCTGGCGCCGGGCGCGCGGTGCGGTCGCCGCCCTCGCCCGGCACGGCATACACGAGGGTGCGCCCTGAGCGGACCTTGACGGCACCGATCTCGAGCAGGTCGCGCGACAGGGTGGCCTGGGTGACGTCGATGCCGTCGTCGGCGAGCAGGTCGAGCAGCTCGTTCTGCGAGCGGACCTCGGTGCGTCCGAGGATGGCCACGATCCGTTGCTGGCGACCGGTCCGGGTGGCGGCGATGCTCATCGGTCAGGCCCCCTGGTGGTCCTCGAGGAGGAAGGACAGCAGGGCCTTCTGGGCATGCAGCCGGTTCTCGGCCTCGTCCCAGACCACCGACTGCGGCCCGTCGATCACGCCCGCCTCGACCTCGAAGGCGCGGTAGGCGGGGAGGCAGTGCAGGAAGATGGCGTCCGGTGCCGCGTGAGCCATCAGCTCCTGCGTCACCGCGTACGGCACGAAGGGGCTGGCCGCCCCCTGGCGCTCACCCTTCTGGCCCTCCATGCCCATCGAGACCCACGTGTCCGTGACGACGACGTCGACCCCGTCGACCGCCGCTGAGGGGTCATCGGTGACCAGCACCGAACCGCCGTGAGCCGCGGCGAGCTCCGTGGCGCGGGCCAGGATCGCGGGATCGGGCTGGTGGCTGGCGGGGGTCCCGATCCGGACGTGCATGCCCGCCAGGGCGCAGCCCAGGAGGTAGGAGTGGGCCATGTTGTTGGCGCCGTCCCCGACGTAGCCCAGGGTGAGCCCCCGCAGGGCGCCCTTGTGCTCGGTCACGGTGAGCAGGTCGGCCAGGATCTGGCACGGGTGGAAGTCGTCGGTGAGCGCGTTGACCACCGGCACCCCGGCGTGCGCGGCCATTTCCTCGATGCGGTCCTGGCCGAAGGTCCGCCAGACGATCGCTGCGGCCTGGCGACCGAGCACCCGGGCGGTGTCGGCGATGGACTCGCGCACCCCGATCTGCGACAGGTTGCCGTCGACCACGAGCGGGTGGCCGCCGAGGTGGGCGATCGCGCCGGCGAACGACACCTGGGTGCGCAGCGTCGGCTTGTCGAAGAGGACCGCGACCACTCGGGGCCCCTCGAGAGGGCGGCGGGAGAAGGGTGCCGACTTGAGCTCGAGCGCCCGCCGCAGGACCAGCGCCTGCTCGTCGGCGGTCAGGTCGTCGTCGCGCAGGAAGTGGCGGATGCTCATGCGGGGTCCTCGGAGTTGCGGGCTGCATCGAGCAGCGCGGGCAGGGCGGTGACGAAGGAGTCCAGCTCCTCGGTGCTGATGACCAGGGGCGGTGCGAGCCGGATCGCCTGCGGCGCAACGGGGTTGACGATGAACCCGACGTCGCGGGCCAGCGCTGCCACCGCTGCCGCCACCGGCTTCGCGAGCACGATGGCACGCAGCAGGCCGGCGCCGCGCACCTCGGTGACGAGCGGATGACCAAGCGCCAGAACGGAGTTCGCGAGGTGCTGCCCGGCCTTCGCGGCATGGGCCAGCAGTCCCTGCTCCTCGATCGTCTCGAGGACGGCGAGCCCGGCGGCGGCTGCCAACGGGTTGCCGCCGAACGTGCTGCCGTGCTGGCCGGCCGTGAGCAGCCCGGCCACCTCGGGGCCGAACGCCACGAGCGCGCCGATCGGCACTCCCCCACCGAGCCCCTTGGCCACCGTGATGGCGTCCGGGAGGATGCCGGCCTGCTGGAAGGCGAACCACGTGCCGGTGCGGCCGATTCCCGTCTGGATCTCGTCCAGGACGAGCAGCGCACCGTGCTGCCGGGTCAGCTCGCGGGCCAGGCGCAGGTATGCCGTACCCGGGCTCAGCACCCCGGCCTCCCCTTGCAGGGGCTCGAGGACGACGGCGGCGGTCTCGGCCGTCACCGCAGCGCGGAGCGCGGCCTCGTCGCCGAAGGGGACGTGGCTGACCCCGGCGATGAGGGGCTCGAAGGGCTCGCGGTACGCGGGCTTGTGGGTCAGGGCCAGCGCACCGGTCGTGCGCCCGTGGAAGGCACCCTCGGCGGCGACGATGCCCGAGCGGCCGGTGCGGCGGCTCAGCTTGATGGCGGCCTCGATCGCCTCGGCGCCCGAGTTCGCGAAGAAGACGGCCGACCCCTGCGGGGCACCGGCGAGCTCGACCAGCCGTTCGGCCAGGGCGATCTGGCCCTCGGAGGTGAACAGGTTGGAGATGTGGATCGCCTCAGCCGCCTGCTTGCTGATCGCGCTGACCAGCGCTGGGTGGCCATGGCCCAGCGCGTTGACGGCGATGCCACCGACCAGGTCGAGGTACCGGTTGCCGTCGACGTCCCAGACGTGGCACCCGCTGCCGTGCGACAGGACCAGCGGGGGCAGTCCGAAGACGCCCATCACCGAGCGCTGGTAGCGCGCCAGCAGCTCGTCGTTGCGCGCACCCATCAGGACTCCTCGTCCGGGACGATCATCGTGCCGATCCCCTCGGAGGTGAAGACCTCCAGGAGCAGGGAATGGGGGTGGCGTCCGTCGATGACGTGCGCCTGGGGGACGCCGCCCCGCACGGCTCGGATGCACGCCTCGAGCTTGGGGATCATGCCCGAGTCCACCGTGGCGAGCAGCTGCTGCGCTCCGCCCACGGTCAGCGACGAGAGCAGGGAGTCGCGGTCCGGCCAGTCGGCGTAGACGCCCTCGACGTCGGTGAGCATGACGAGCTTGTGCGCGTGGAGCGCGACGGCCAGGGCGGCAGCGGCAGTGTCGGCGTTGATGTTCAGCACCTGGCCCTCGACGTCGAGGTCGGGCGCCACGGTGGACACGACGGGGATGCGACCGGCGTCCAGGATGTCCTGGACCGCCCCCGGGTTGACCGTCTCCACATCGCCGACGAGTCCGAGGTCGACGGCCTCGCCGTCGACGTGGGTGCCGCGACGCCGTGCCCCGAACAGCGCAGCATCCTCGCCGGACAGCCCGACGGCCACCGGCCCGTGCTGGTTGAGCAGGCCGACGAGCTCGCGGCCGACCTGGCCGGTGAGGACCATGCGGACGACGTCCATGACCTCCGGCGTGGTGACCCGCAGGCCGCCGCGGAACTCGCTGGTCAGCCCGAGTCGGTCGAGCATGTTCGCGATCTGCGGGCCGCCGCCGTGCACGACCACCGGGCGCAGGCCGGCATACCGGAGGAAGGCCACGTCCTGGGCGAAGGCGGCCTTGAGGCTGTCGTCCACCATGGCGTTGCCGCCGTACTTGACGACGACCAGGGCCCCACGGAAGCGCTCCAGCCAGGGCAGCGCCTCGACGAGCGTCTGCGCCTTGCCCTGGGCGACGCGCAGGGCTGCGGCCCCGATGTGGCCGCGGACGGTGTTGGTCGGACGAGTGGGCGGTGGCGTCATGAGGAGTAGGCCGAGTTCTCGTGGACGTACTCGTGGGTGAGGTCGTTGGTCCAGACCGTGACCGCTCGGTCGCCGGCGTGCAGGTCGACGACGACGTGGACCTCGCGGGGGGTGAGGTCCACGAGGGCCCGGTCCTCCCCCACACCGCCCGCGCGGCATACCTGGATGCCGTTGATCGACACGTCGAGCTCGTGGGGCGCGAAGGCGGCCCGGGTGGTGCCCACGGCGGCCAGCACCCGGCCCCAGTTGGGGTCGTTGCCGAACACGGCGCACTTGAACAGGTTGTTGCGGGCGATCGCCCGCGCCACCTCGAGCGCGTCGGCCTCCGACGCCGCGGTCCGCACCTCGATCGCGATGTCGTGGTTCGCACCCTCGGCGTCGGCGATGAGCTGCCGGGCCAGGCTCGCGCAGACCTCGGTGACGGCCGTCCTGAGGTCGGCCGGGTCGACCGCCACCCCGGAGGCGCCCGAGGCCAGCAGCAGCACCGTGTCGTTGGTGGACTGGCAGCCGTCGGAGTCGATGCGGTCGAAGGTCACGGCCGTGGCCGCGCGGAGGATGCCGTCCAGCTCACCCGCCGGGACGACGGCGTCGGTGGTCACGACGACGAGCATCGTGGCCAGTGAGGGGGCGAGCATGCCGGCGCCCTTGGCCATTCCCCCGACGGTCCAGCCGTCGCGCTCGACCTGCGCCAGCTTGGGGACCGTGTCGGTCGTCTTGATGGCCGTCGCGGCGTCCAACCCGCCGTCGACCGCGAGCGCACCGGCCGCGCGTTCGACCCCTTCGAGGAGCGAGGGCATCGGCAGCAGCTCGCCGATCAGCCCGGTCGAGCAGACCACCACGTCGCCGGCCGAGACCCCGAGGACGTCGGCGACCTTCTCCGCCGTGGTGTGGGTGTCGGCGAAGCCCTGGGCGCCCGTGCACGCGTTGGCCCCACCGGAGTTGAGCACCACCGCGTCGACCCGGCCGTCGCTGGCGACCTGCCGCGACCACGTGACGGGGGCCGCCTCGACCCGGTTGCTGGTGAAGACCGCCGCGCCGTGGTGGTCGGGGCCGTCGTTGACGACCAGGGCGAGATCCGGAGCCCCGCTGGCCTTCAGACCGGCGGCCACCCCGGCCGCACGGAAGCCTTGCGCCGCAGTCACGCTCATGCTGTGCCTCCCGAGAGCCTGGCCGGCGCGACCGTGTAGCCGGACCGCTTCCAGATGGTGGTGGCGTCGTCGCTGCGGTGGGCGTCGACGAGGATCCAGTCCGTGTCGAAGGTCGACAGCGCGAGGATGCTGATGCCCTGCTTGGCCAGAGGTTCGAGCAGCCCGGACAGGACGCCGACCATGCTGAAGTCGAGTGGTCCGGCGATCTCGTAGGCGGTCAGCGGACCCTGGACCCGCAGATCCTGCGGCGCCGACGCGAAACCGCAGACGATCGAGGTCTCGCTGTCGGTGTAGGTGATGGAGGCCAACGGGCCCGTCCGCCAGTCCCAGGTCGGCTCCTGCCCGGCGGGCAGCCGGACGAACGCAACGTCCTCGTCATAGCGCATCAGGTGCAGCAGCAGAGTCACGGCGCCACCCCTGCCACCGGCAGGCCTGTGGTCTCGGGCAGCCCGAGGGCGAGGTTCATGCACTGCACGGCGGCACCTGCGGTTCCCTTGGTGAGGTTGTCCACTGCCGCGACGGCGATGACCCGCCCGGCACGCTCGTCGAAGGTGACCTGCACGTGGACGCAGTTGCTCCCCAGCACGCTCGCCGTGGACGGCCATTGTCCCTCGGGCAGCAGGTGGACGAAGGGCTCGTCGGCATACGCCTTGGCCCACGCCTCGCGTATGCCGGCCGCGTCCGCGCCGCTCGCACCCTGCCGGAGGCGCGCGGTGCAGGTCGCGATGATCCCGCGTGGCATCGGTGCGAGCGTGGGGGTGAAGGAGACCCTCACCTGGCTGCCGTCGGCACCGGACGCGGCTGTGAGGTTCTGCTCGATCTCGGGGGTGTGCCGGTGCCCCCCACCCACCCCGTACGGGGACATCGCCCCCATCACCTCGGCGCCGAGCAGGTGCGGCTTCAGCGACTTGCCGGCGCCGGACGTGCCGGAGGCGGCGACGACGACCACGTCGGCCGGGTCGAGGAGCCCCGCGGCGAAGCCCGGCGCGAGGGCGAGCGAGACGGCGGTCGGGTAGCAGCCGGGCACTGCGATGTGCCCGGTCCCGACGAGGGCGTCGCGCTGACGACCACCACCCACGGGCAGCTCCGGCAGGCCGTAGGCCCACGCGCCGGCATACGGGGTGTCGTAGAACGTCGTCCAGTCCGACTCGTCGCGCAGCCGGAAGTCTGCGCCGCAGTCGATGACCGTCACGGTGTCGGGAAGCTGGGCGGCCAGCGCGGCGGAGTGACCGTGCGGCAGGGCGAGGAACACCACGTCGTGTCCCGCGAGCGACTCGACCGTGGTCCCCTCGATGACACGGTCGGCGAGCGGGGTCAGGTGCGGGTGCACCTCACCCAGCCGCTGACCGGCGCTGGAGCCTGCCGTCAACGCGCCGATCTCGACCTCCGAGTGCCCGAGCAGCAGCCTGAGGAGCTCGCCCCCGGCATACCCGGTCGCACCCGCTACTGCCACTCTCACCATGTGCATAAACATACACGACTCTGCACAGTCATGCACGCACGCCGTGCCCCCCTGGCTTTGAGGCATCCCGGCCCCACCCGCGGCGAACATGAATATCTGACAAGGATTCTACAGATCTGGCCATTCCCCTCTAGATTTCTCTGAGTCGCCCGAGGGGGAGGCTGACGAACGGAGGCATCGTGAGGATTTTTCAACTTTGTGCGGCGGCCATCCTGCCATTGGGCCTGGTGACGGTCGCGTCCCCTGCAGACGCTGCGGGGTCGACCGCGAACAGATGTGAGTACACCGAGAGCGAGGAGTCATCTCACGCGGTAGGTGTCAACGCCACCGTCACGATGAGCGCCAGCGCCATCGTGGCGAAAGCAGAGGCGACGTTCGGTGTCGACTACACATACACCTCGTCGAAGACAACAGCCTGGGGGTACGACTCGACTGTCCCCTCCGGCAAGACGTCTCGCGGCCTGATCCTTCATCGAGCTGACAAGTCGGGAGTCAAGAAGCTGACATACAACCCAACCACCTGTGTCGTCAGTAGGACCGATGACGGGACCGCCTGGTATCCGATCAACTCGACAGCGAACAGCACCTACTGCATCGCCCGGGATGATGCGCCGGCGTTCAGCGGCTGGAGGGCCACGTGCGCTGTCACGTAGCTGTGCCCGCTCTCGTGGTGGCTCTGACGCTCGGCGCGTGTGGCGCGAGCACCGAACCGCCGGAAGGGAAGCCGTGCCGCGGACTGGTCGACGCCTCGGACTCCGCCGCCTTCGTGCAGTACAGCGTGGAAAGGGCCGCCTACTGGGACGTCACCCTTGCCGTCCTCCAGAACACGTGCGCCCACTCACCCCGTCGACCCTGTCCCCCTGCCCCCTCTTCGGCCGTTCCGAGTGCAGGCCAATGGAAAGGTCCAGGTCGTCGGGAGGTTCGCCGTCATCGGCGCGTCGCTCTCGCGCGTTCCCACGGCGACCCTCACGTTCCGTGACGGAGGGCAGCGCAGGTCCTTGACGTTGACCCCCACAGTGTCGCTGTGCGCGTGCGGACCCCCTCCGTGATGACCGACCCCACGCAGCGAGGGCCCGGGTCGACTCTTTACGTCAGCGGGTCGTCTGCTCCCCAGGGCAACAGCCCGAGCGTGCGGTCGGACTCGGCCAGTCCCGCGGCAGCCCGCGCCTTCAGTGAGTCCGGGGTGTCGACACCCGCCCTCACCAGCCGGCCGTTCCACTCGTCCAGCTCGCCGCTGGCGATGGCCAGGAGCAGCTCGGCCACGACAGCCGGCTCGGTCCACTCGGTGCGGTCGCGGTGGGCGTCCATGGCTTCGGTCATGTCCGTGCGCACGACACCGGGAGCGAGATCGAAGGCCCGCACTCCGTGGACGGCGTTCAGTCCGGTCGCGGCAGTCAACCGGGCGAGCGCGCCCTTGCTGACGTTGTAGGCGGTCGCGAGGTCGTGGTTGCGGTAGGCCGCACCGGAGTTGATGTTCACGATCCGCCCGGCGCCCGCGGCCAGCATGTGCGGCAGCACGGTCCGCGTCATCAGGTACGGCCCCCTGAGGTTGACCTCGATGGTCTCCCACCACTGGTCGGGGTCGCTCTCCATGATCGACACCTCCGCGTCGATCACCCCGGCGTTGTTGACCAGCAGGTCGATCCGCCCGTGCCGCGCGATGATGTCACCCACCCAGCGCTCGACCGCAGCGCCGTCGGTGACCGGCGCGACCGAGCGCGAGCCCCGCTCGACGGCATACCCGGCGTGCTCGAGGGCGGTCGCGAGGTGGTGACCGATGCCGCGAGAGGCCCCGGTCACCACGGCGACGGGAGCCGCGCTCACCGCTGGACCGCGCCGGTCTTCGCTGCGGCTGCGGCGACGGCCAGGTCGCGCAGCCCACTCACCTCGTCGGTGGTCAGGGTGCGGTCGGTGGCACGGAACGTCAGGCGGTAGGCCAGCGACTTCTTCCCGGCGCCGACCTGCTCGCCGCGGTAGACGTCGAACAGCGCCACCGACTCGAGCCCCTCGCCCGCGCCCTCGCGCAAGGCCGTCTCAACGTCCGCCGCAGGCACTGCCTCGTCGACCACGAGGGCGACGTCGGTGTGGGCCGGCGGATACGTCGACAGGGCCCGTGCCTGCAGGGGCGTGCCGGTCGCGGCGACGATCACGTCGAGGTCGAGCTCGCCCGCGATGGTGCGCGCGGGCAGCTCGAGCGCGCTGGTCACCTTCGGGTGCAGCTCGCCGGCGTGGCCGACCACCGTGCCGTCCGCCAGGGACAGCTGGGCGCAGCGGCCGGGGTGCCAGGGAGCATGGACCACCGAGCTGACGACGAGGTCCAGGCCCACGGACCGGCCCACGGCCAGCGCCCACGCGACGGCATCGGAGGTGTCCGCCTTGCGGGCCGGCCCCCACGGCCCCCCGTGCTCGACCTCGCCCGCAGCCGCGTATGCCGCGTGGCGCGGTTGCGGCGGCACGGCCCCCAGGATGGCGGCGAGCGTCGCGTCGTCGGGACGCACCTCGATGCCGGGGACGGGCGCGCTGGTGGGGTCCGTCTTGGCGCGGGTGACGAGGCCGATCTCGTAGACCGCGACGTCGCGCGAACCCCGGGCGACGTTGCGGCGCAGTGTGTCGAGCAGGGTGTCGAGCACCGACGTCCGCATGACGGGTGCCTCGTCGGACAGCGGGTTGACGAGCGAGACCGCACGCCTGCGCTCGTCGTCGGCGGGCAGGCCCAGCCGGTCGAACAGGGTCGGCGACACGAACGGGTAGCTGAGCACCTCGGTGAGGCCCAGGTGCGCCAGGGTCGTGGCGACGACCCGACGGATGCGCTGGCCGTGGGTGAGCCCTCGACCGGCCGCCTTGGGCTGTGGCAGGACGGAGGGGATCTGGTCGTAGCCACGCACGCGGGCGACCTCCTCGACCAGCTCGGGTCCGTCGGTGAGGTCGGGACGCCAGGAGGGCGGGAGCACCGAGACGTGGTCGTCCTTGCCGCCCTCCTTCACTTGGCAGCCGATGGCGCGCAGGGTCGCGAGCACCTCGTCGCGCGGGTACTCGAGCCCGATGTACCGGGTCGGCAGCGTGGTGTCGAAGAGGAACGGGCGGATGGGCACGCGGTGGTCGACGTCGGTGACGCCCGGGTCGGCCGTGCCGCCTCCGTGCTCGACGAGCAGGTCGACAGCCAGCTGGGCGGCGATCGCCGCCAGTGCGTGGTCGACGCCACGCTCGAACCGCTTCGACGCCTCGGTGGTCAGCCGATGGCGTCGCGCGGACCGGGCCACCGTGATCGGGTCGAAGTGAGCGGCCTCGATGAGGACGTCGGTGGTCGTGTCGGTGACCTCCGACCTGGCCCCGCCCATGACCCCGGCGATGGCCAGCGGCGTGTCGGCCCCGTCGACGATGAGCAGGTCCTCGGGGTCGAGGGCGCGGGCGACGTCGTCGAGGGTGGTGAGCTTCTCGCCGGCCCGAGCACGGCGCGTGCCGATCGAGCCCGACAGGGTGTCGAGATCGAAGGCGTGCAACGGCTGGCCGAGCAGCATCATCACGTAGTTGGTGACGTCCACCGCCAGCGAGATCGGCCGCATCCCGACCTGGGTCAGGCGCTTGCGCATCCACGCCGGGCTGGGCGCGGACATGTCGACCCCGCGGACGATGCGCGCGACGTACCGGTCACAGCCGGGCACGCCGCCCAACGGCGAGGCGTCGGCGAGCTGCACGGCATACCCGCTGTCGTTGGCCTCGGGGGCGACGACGACGGCAGGGTCGGCGGGATCGTGGAAGGCCACCCCGGTGGACAGGGCGTACTCACGGGCGATCCCGCGCATGGAGAAGCAGTAGCCACGGTCGGGCGTGACGTTGACCTCGACGACCTCGTCGGCCAGGTCGAGCAGGGCGATGGCGTCGTCGCCCGGCTTGAGCCCGGCGGCGGCCTCTTCGCCGAGGAGCTCGCTCAGCACGATGATCCCCGAGTGGTCGTCACCGAGACCGAGCTCGGCCTGGCTGCAGATCATGCCGTTGGACACGTGGCCGTAGGTCTTGCGCGCGGAGATCTCGAAACCACCGGGCAGCACCCCACCCGGCAGGACACAGACGACGAGGTCGCCCACGCCGAAGTTGTGCGCTCCGCAGACGACCTCCTGGGGCTTGCCCTCGGTGAGCCGCTGACCGTGCTCGCCGACGTCGACGATGCACCAGTTGATGGTCTTGCCGTTCTTCTGCGGCTCGGGCTCGACCGACAGGACCCGCCCGACGACGATGGGTCCGGCGATGTCGCCACCGTGCAGGCCCTCCTCCTCGAGCCCGACACGCACGAGAGCGGCAGCGATGTCCTCGCCGGTGGCGTCCGCGGGGACGTCGGCGAGCTCGCGCAGCCAGGACACGGGCGCGTGCATCAGATCTCCATTCCGAACTGCTGGGAGAACCGCACGTCTCCCTCGACGATGTCGTGCATGTCGGCGACGTTGTGCCGCAGCATGAGCGAGCGCTCGATGCCGAGCCCGAACGCGAACCCGGTGTACCTGTCGGTGTCGACTCCGGCGGCACGCAGGACGCGCTGGTTGACCATCCCGGACCCGCCCAGCTCGATCCAGCCGGTGCCACCGCAGGTGCGGCAGCGTTCGCCGTCGAGCGAGCCGGACCCGCCGCAGATCCAGCACCGGCAGTCGATCTCGGCGCTGGGCTCGGTGAACGGGAAGTAGTTGGGGCGCAAGCGGGTCTCGATGCCCTCCCCGAACAGGCGCTGGACGAACGCGTCCAGCGTGCCCCTCAGGTGGGCCATCGTGATGCCCTCGTCGACGACCAGCCCCTCGAACTGGTGGAACACGGGCGTGTGGGTGGCGTCGAGGTCGTCGGTGCGGAACACCTTGCCGGGACACAGGACGTAGATCGGCGGCGTGCGGTCGAGCATGGTGCGGATCTGCACCGGCGAGGTGTGCGTGCGCAGGACCAGCCCGGAGCCGGCCGGCTCGACGAAGAAGGTGTCCTGTTCCTGGCGGGCCGGGTGGTCGGCCGGGATGTTGAGGGCGTCGAAGGTCAGCCACTCCGACTCGACCTCGGGACCCTCGGCGATCTCCCAGCCCATCGAGACGAAGATGTCCTCGACCCGCTCGGACACGAGGCTGATCGGATGCCGGGCCCCCATCGGACGGCGCGGGACCCGCACCGTGACGTCGACGGTCTCCTCCACGAGGATGCGCTCGTCGCGCTCCGCCTCCAGCTCGGCCTGCCTCGCGGCGAGGGCCTGGGACACCTGGCCGCGGGCCTGGCCCACGCGCTTGCCTGCCTCGGCCTTGGCGCTCGGGGGCAACGCGCCGATCTCCCGGTTGGCCAGTGCCAGGGCGCTCTTCTCGCCCTGGTGCGCCAGCCGCGCGGCCTTGAGCTGGTCGAGGTCGGCGGCGGCGGCGATTGCCTGGCGCGCCTCGGCCACGGCCTGCTCCACCACGGCAGGGTCGAGCGCGGCGACCTCGACGGGGTCGTACTGCTTGTTGGGTCCGGACACCCCGGCAGTCTAGGGGCGCGTCAGGCGAGGTAGTCGGGCGGCTCAGATGGCAGGCTGAGGCGGAACTGCGCACCCCCGCTGGGAGCGGACTCGACCTGGACCCGACCGCCGTGCGCCTCGACCAGGCCCTTGACGACGTAGAGACCCAGACCGGTGCTCCCCCGGCCCGAACCGTGCCAGAACCTGCTGAACACGAGGTCACGGTGGTCGGCCGCGATGCCCTTGCCCTCGTCGCTGACGACGAGGTCGACCCCGGTGGCGCTGTGGCCCTTGGACTCCAGGACCTCCTGGCCGTTCGCGGTCGCGGGCTGCGCACCGAGGGTCACCACGCCGTCGCCGTGCCGGAACGCGTTCTCGATCAGGTTGGACAGGATCTGGTCGAGCCGGTCGGGGTCCGCCCACACCTCGGGAAGGGTGTCGGGCACCTCGATGGAGAAGCGCTCGCGCTCCTGCCCGCTGGCCACCGCCCGCTCCACGTGGCGGCCGAAGACGGCGGCGACGTCGATCGGCAGGGGACGGATCTGCAGGCGCCCCGAGTCGATCCGGGACACGTCGAGCAGCTCGGTGATAAGACGCGTCACCCGGTCCGCGTCGGCCTCGATCGTCTCGAGCATGAGCCGCTTCTGGTCGTCGGTGAAGCGGTCCCAGCGGCGCAGCAGCGTCGAGGAGAATCCCTTGACGGACGTCAGCGGGGACCGCAGCTCGTGGGCGACGGTGGAGATGAGCGCGGCGTGGTCGGCCTCGAGCCGCCGACGGGCCTCGGCGTCGCGCAGCATGACGATCACGCGGTTGACGGGCTGGTTGCGCCCCGGCCGCAGGTACTTGGCAGTGACGAGCACCTCGGCGCCACCGTCGACCATGAGGTACTTCTCGCGGTGACCGGTGCGGATGTCCAGCCCGTTCCACGGGTCGGTGAGATCCCACCAGTCGGTGCCGTCGTTGTCGCGCAGCACCAGGGCCGTGCGGATGTCGCGTCCCACGAGCTCGGCGGGGTCGATGCCGAGGATCTGGGCGGCCCGCCGGTTCACGATGCTCACCGTGGCGTCCGCCTCGGCCGCGACCATGCCGTCGGGCAGGAGCTCGCTGGCCATGGCGGCCTGCTTGGGCGGCAGGATGGAACCGGGCCGGAAGTCCATGCCGCCGACCCTAGTGGTTCTGGGCGCCCGCGGACGCGTAGAGACAGACCGTGGCGGCCATTGCGAGGTTGAGCGACTCCGCCTTGCCGTAGATCGGCACCCGCACGACCTCGTCGCAGAGGTCACGGATCTGCGGCTCCAGCCCCCAGGCTTCGTTGCCCATGACCCACACGTGGGCCGGCTGGAGGTCGACGTCGGGAAGCATCGTCGTGCCGACACCGTCTGCCGCGAGCACCCGGACCCCGGCCGCCCGGAGCCGGGCCAGGGTCTGCTCGACCGGCAGCCCGGTGACCAGCGGCAGGTGGAACAGCGATCCTGCGGTCGAGCGCACCACCTTGGGAGCGTGGACGTCGACCGACGCGTCACTGACCAGTACCGCGGCGGCACCGGCGGCGTCGGCACCGCGGATCACCGTCCCCGCGTTGCCGGGATCCCGGACGTTCGTCAGCAGGACGAGCAGCCGAGGTCCCTGGGCCAGCACCTCGTCGAGGCTGGCCGTCGCCACCCGGCACACCGCGGCCAGGCCCTGCGGGGCTGGCGTGTCGCACATGGCTGCGAGGACGTCCTCGGACACTTCGTGCAGGTAGAGGTGCGCAGCGCTGGCGGCAGCGACGATGTCGGTGTGCCGCGTGCGGGCCTCGGCGGTGAGGTAGAGGTCGACGACCTGGTCGGGGCGGTGGACTACCACCTCACGCACCGACTGGGGCCCCTCGACGAGGAAGCGTCCGGTCCGCTCACGCACGGAGCGCCGGGACAGTGCCCGCACCGACTTCACCCGGTCCGCCCCTGGATTGGTCATCACAGGACCATTTGACACCGGGGTTTCGCGGTGGGTCGGCGGGGGCATGTCCCGGCGCTCGGAGGTGCGTGGTCGATCAGGCCGACGCGGCCGCGGTCTCCGTGGTCGCCGGCACGTTGGCGCGGGCGATCTCGACGAGGGCGGCGAAGGCTGCCTCGTCGTTGACGGCGAGCTCGGCCAGCATGCGACGGTCGACCTCGATCTCCGCGGCCTTGAGGCCCTGGATGAACCGGTTGTAGGTCATGCCGTTCGCGCGGGCGCCGGCGTTGATGCGCTGGATCCAGAGGCGACGGAAGTCACCCTTGCGGGCGCGACGGTCACGGTAGGCGTACCCGAGGGAGTGGGTGACCTGCTCCTTGGCCTTGCGGTACAGGCGCGAACGCTGTCCGCGGTAGCCGCTGGCGCGCTCGAGGACGACCCGGCGCTTCTTCTGGGCGTTGACTGCCCGCTTCACGCGTGCCACGTGAGTTCTCCTTGCTGTCTAACTGCTTGCGAGGCTGCTTGCTGAGCCCGGCCAAACAATGGGATGGATGGGCTCGGCTACTTGCCGAGGAGCTTCTTGACCTTCTTGGCGTCCGGCTTGGACACCTCGACGTCGTTCGCGATCGAACGGGTGTAGCGCGAGGACTTGTGCTCGAGCAGGTGACGGCCATTGGCCTGCTCGCGCATGACCTTGCCGGTGCCGGTGAGGCGGAAGCGCTTCTTCGCGCCAGAGTGCGTCTTCATCTTCGGCATGGGGCCGATCTCCTTGTGTTGGGTAACCGTGTGTCGTACGTGCGTGTGGTTCGGGTGGCGCCCGGCCTCAGCTGGCGTCAGCTGTCGGGCCCGGCGCCCTGCTCAGCTGGCCGGCTCGGTGGTGGGCTCGGTGCTGGGCTCGGTGGTCGGCTCGGTCGTTGCCGCCTCGGGGGCGGTGGGCTCTGCCACGGCAGGGGCGTCCTGCTGCTGTGCTGCGCCGTCCTCCGGCTGCGCCGGGGCAGCCGACCGGGCGCGGCGCTGCTCGGCCATCGCCTCGGACTTCTTCTTGGTCGGGCCCAGCACCATGATCATGTTGCGGCCGTCCTGCTTCGGAGCCGACTCGACCGTGCCCAGCTCGATGACGTCTTCGGCGAGGCGCTGCAGCAACCGGAAACCCAGCTCCGGGCGGGACTGCTCGCGCCCTCGGAACATGATCGTCACCTTGACCTTGTCGCCACCCTTGAGGAACCGCTCGACGTGGCCCTTCTTGGTGCCGTAGTCGTGCGGGTCGATCTTCGGGCGGAGCTTGATCTCCTTGATGACCGTGTTGACCTGGTTCTTGCGCGCTTCGCGAGCCTTGAGCGCCGCCTCGTACTTGAACTTGCCGAAGTCCATGAGCTTGGCGACGGGAGGCTTGGCCATCGGGGCCACCTCGACGAGGTCGAGGTCAGCCTCGGCGGCCAGACGCAGCGCGTCTTCGACGCGCACGATGCCGACCTGTTCTCCGTTGGGGCCAACCAACCGCACTTCGGGAACCCGAATGCGGTCGTTGATGCGAGGTTCGCTGATGTTGGTGCTCCTCTGTTGGAAGTTCACTGCCGTGCAGTGGCCACGGTCCGGCCGCCACGACGAAGAAAGGCTCCCCGTCGCCGTTGCGCGGGAAGCCTCACCTGATCCGATCACGAGTCCACCGAGGGTGGGTATGCCGCGTGGCTTGCGCCCCCGGCATACGCCTCGGTGACCTCGTTGACCCGGCAACCGTGAGGTTGACGCGGGTGGAAGCAGGTGCTGCTTCACTTGCACACCGGGCCCGCTGCCGGGTCACCCTCTCAGGTCACCCGACGATGGACACGGCCGGTCGATCTGCAAGGCTACCAGCGTGAGCACCGAATCTCCCAATCCCGCCGAGGCCACCGCCGACCCCCAGACCGGTCACGCGCAGGCCACCCGCGACATCGCCGAGGTGCCGGCCGTCGAGGTCATCACCACCGCCGCCATCCACCTGATGAGCGCCGCCGCGGTCAAGTGTGGGCTGGCCGAGGGCCCGGACGCCCGCGAGCACCTCGACCTGGACGAGGCCCGACGGCTCATCAGCGCCCTTGCCGGTCTCATCACCGCGGCGGCACCGGACCTGGGCAGCCAGCATGCCGCTCCCCTGCGGGACGGGCTGAAGTCGCTGCAGCTGGCCTTCCGTGAGGCCTCGGTGATCCAGGACCCGCCCGGCCAGGGGCCGGGCGAGAAGCTCACCGGCTCGGTCGTCTGAACCACGGCGCCTGGACCACGGCGCCTGGACCACGGCGCCTGGACCGCTGCGTCAGGCGTCGGCGACCGCGCCCACCTGCGCGGCCCTGCGTTGCGCTGCCCGCCCTGACGTGGCCGCCGCCCCGGCGAGCGCGACCAGCAGGCCACAGCCCGCGACGACGAGGAACCCCGCCTGCCATCCGCGGTGGTCGATGGCGTATCCGGCCAGCGGAGCGCCGAGCGCCATGCCGCCCGTCATGAACGAGCCGTGCCAGCCCATGGCCTCACCGCGGGCGGCCGCCGGGACCACTCGACTGACCTGGTCCACCGTCGCGGTGATGGTGGGCGCGCAGAACAGCCCGGCCACGAAGGAGAGCACCGCCAGCGAGGCGACCCCGCCGGCCAGCGCCATCGGCGCGCTGACGAGGGCCAGACCGCCGAGCAGCCAGAAGGCCGAGACCGACTTCTGGAGGCCGCCGTAGACGAGCCCGCCGAGGAGGGAGCCGAAGCCCCAGACGGCCAGCACCCACCCGATCGAGGACTGCGCATCGAAGTCGCGCAGCGCCGCCACGATGGCGATGTCGGTGCCGCCGAGCACGACGGTCGTGGCGGCGGCGGCCAGGCAGATCACGATGAAGCGCGCCCGGAACCAGACCGACCGCGCCACCCGAGGCACCGCGGCACCGACCCCCTCGTCGTCGACCAGCCGACCCTCATCGAGGTCGCGGTCGACCTGCGGACCGGACACGTGGTCGGTCGCCTCGTCGTGCATGACGGGGTTGGCGAACCACAGCAGCACCCCGGCCAGCACGCCGAGCATCTCGATGGCGAACAGCACCCACTGGGTGGGCCAGAGCGTGGCGGCCCAGACGCCGGCGGCCGGACCGATCATGAAGGACAGCTCGACGGCCACCGAGTCCAGGGAGATCGCCGTGCGCCGGTCGTCCTCGTGGACCGCGGCGATCACTGCCTGCCGGATGATCGAGAAGGAGGGGACGACGAAGAGCCCGGCCAGCGCGGCGAGGGCCAGCAGCCACCAGTAGGACACGAAGGGCGCCACCGACCAGCAGACGGCCGCCACCACGATCGAGGGCAGGACCACCCGACGCAGGCCCCGGCGGTCGAGCAACCGACCGCGCCAGGGCCCGCTGATGGCGATGGCCAGGGTCGCGGCGGCCGACACGAGCCCGGCCGCGGCGTAGGACCGACCCAGGTGCGAGACGACGTGCAGGGTCAGCACCACCCCGCCGGCGAAGATGGGCATGCGCACCAGGAAGCCGAGCACGACCGCGCGACGCAGGGCGGCGCTCGCGAGGGCTCGACGGTAGCGGGCGTTGGCGAGCAGCACCCACCTACTGTGGCAGCCCGCACCGACACTGGCCAAACCGTTTTTGCTCCTGTCACGGCAACGACTTCGCCGGCTCCCGCCCCGGTGGGGTCGGACCGCTAGGTTGCCGACCATGACGATCTACCACCTGGCCGAACCGCAGAAGTGGGAGCAGGCGCTGCGGGCCGGGCACTACGAGGAGTCCACCCGGGGCCGCACCATGGAGCAGGAGGGCTTCATCCACTGCTCGTCCGCCGACCAGTGGCCGGTGGTGCGGCGCTCGTTCTACGCGGACTACCCGGGGCCCCTGCTGCTGCTCGAGATCGACCCGGACCGGCTCGCCGAGGCACCGGTCGAGGAGGTCGGCCAGCCCGGGACGGGCGAGACCTTCCCGCACCTGTATGCCGCCCTGCCGACCGACGCCGTCGTGTCCGTCACGGAGCTGGCACCTCCGCACGCCTGAGCGGCGTCCCGCCTGCCGTCCCGACTGCCGTCCCGGCTGCCGTCCCGCCTGCCGTCCCGGCTCAGGAGATCGAGAAGGCGAGCCCGTCGATCCGCGCGCGGATCTCGCCGTCGGTGGCGAGGCGTTCGCCGACCGCTGTGGCAATGCCCTGCACGGTGTCCGCGGCGAGGCCGGGGGTCAGGCGCAGGGTCACCCGGAGCACCCCTTCACCGGGCGCGCCCGGGCCGAGCTCATGGTCGAGGACGGCCTCCTGCTCCCGGACCGCGGCCGCGACCGCGCGTCGCACCGTCTCGTCCTCGTGGGCCGGCAGCCACTCCCGCTGCTGGGCCAGCGCCCACACCATGCTGGGTCGCAGGGCGACGGTACGGGGACCCGCGAGGTCGACCACCATCACCTCACAGCGCTCGCTGACCGCGGCCTGGGCGGCGCGGGCGGCGGTCACCGGGACCGGGCGGGCTGCGGCGTCCCAGGCGGCGATGGACGCCAGCGAGGAGAACACCGGCAGGGCGCGGGTGCCATCGGGCGCCACCAGCGTCACCGCCGCCATGTCCGTCTGCTTCTCGACCAGGTGCTCGCCGGAGGCGTCGACGGAGACGGGTTCGGCCACGATGGGCACGAGCAGGCGGGCCGCGGCGACGGCAGCCATCAGGGAGACCTCGTCGCCCGGCTCCGCCAGCGCGGTCAGCAGGGCCGCGTCGGCCTCGCCGGTGTCACCGTCGAACCCCGTGCCGGTGAGCTCGCGTCCACCGAACGGGATCCCCGCGGAGTCGTGGGTGCTCACGGGCGACCCGCGGCGTCGAGTGCCGCGGGGAGCGTGAACGCCCCGCGGTACAACGCCGACCCGACGATCGCGCCCTCGACCCCGAGCGGGACCAATCCCCGGATCGCCTCGATGTCCTCGAGCGTCGACACCCCACCCGAGGCCACGACCGGCCGGTCGGTGCGGGCACAGACCTCGCGGAGCAGGTCGAGGTTCGGACCCTTGAGCATGCCGTCCTTGTTGACGTCGGTGACGACGTAGCGCGCGCACCCCTCGGCGTCGAGCCGGGCCAGGGTCTCCCAGAGGTCGCCGCCGTCCTTCGTCCAGCCGCGCGCGGCCAGGGTGGTCCCCCGCACGTCGAGACCCACCGCCACCCGGTCACCGTGCTCAGCGATGGCCCGCGCGGTCCACTCCGGGTCCTCCAGTGCAGCCGTCCCCAGGTTGACCCTGCGACATCCCGTGGCCAGCGCCGCCTCCAGGGACTCGGCATCGCGGATCCCGCCGCTCAGCTCGACCTGGAGGTCCAGCCGGCCGACGATGTCCGCCAGCAGGTCGCGGTTCGAGCCGCGGCCGAAGGCGGCGTCGAGGTCGACGAGGTGCAGCCACTCCGCCCCCTGCTCCTGCCACCGCAGGGCTGCCTCCCACGGGTCGCCGAACTCGCCCCCGCTGCCCGCCACCCCCTGCACGAGCTGGACGGCGCGGCCGCCCTGGACGTCGACAGCGGGCAGGAGCTCGAGTCGCGGTGCGTGGGTCATGCGGGATCCTCTGGTCGGGGTTGGGGGGTCGTGGTCACAGTGACTTCACCCAGTTCTCGAGGAGGGCCAGGCCTGCGTCACCGGACTTCTCGGGGTGGAACTGCGTCGCCGCCAGCGGGCCGTTCTCGACGGCTGCGACGAACCGCCCACCGTGCTGCGCCCAGGTGACCTTGGGGGCGACGGCGGCGAAGGCGCCGGTGGGCTCCTCCAGGGTCCAGGACTGCACGGCATACGAGTGGACGAAGTAGAAGCGCTCGGACTCCACGCCCGCGAAGAGGTGGCTCCCTGCCGGGACGTCGACCTCGGACCAGCCCATGTGCGGCACCACGTCGGCCTGCAGCCGGGACACTGCCCCGGGCCACTCCCCCAGGCCCTCCTGCGGAGCAGCGCTGGGCTCGTCCGAACCGTCGAACAACACCTGCATCCCGACGCAGACGCCGAGCACCGGGCGTCCCCCGGAGAGCCGCAGGTCGATCACCACCGGACCTTCGGCAGCGCGCAGTCCAGCCATGCAGGCGTGGAAGTTCCCCACCCCGGGCACGAACAGGCCGTCGGCCGCGAGCGCAGCAGCACGGTCCGCGGTCAGCTCCACCTCGGCACCCACGTGCTCCAGCGCGCGCACGGCCGAGCGCACGTTGCCACTGCCGTAGTCGAACACGACAACCCGGCTCATCAGTTCTCCTCCAGTTCGGCGCGGTGCCGAGCCTGCTCGGCCATCCGCGCGTCGAAGCGGGCCACCGCCTGCGCCGTGGGTGCGACCACCTGCCCGCGGAGGCCGACGCCCGGACCGACCAGGTCCGAACCCGGCAGGCCCAGCACCGACAGCAGGTCGGTGATGAGGGCGTCGGCCGTGCTGTCGCGTTCGGCCACCACACCGGCGACGGCACGCTGGTCGCCGTGGCGAGCTCCAGCGGCGGCGACGAGATCCGCCGGCCCGGCCAGCTCGAGGTGCGGTGCGCGCAGGACCCCAGCGCCGGGCTCCCACACCAGCCACCGGATGCCGTCCCGCCAGCCCGGCCGCTGGGCGGTCACCACAGCGCGACCGTCGACGGTGAAGAACCCCAGGGCACCCCTCAGCCTGCGCGGGACGGGACGCGCTGCGAGCACGGCGACGGCGTCGTCGTAGGGCGGCTCCGCGCGGGAGCTGCGCTCGGTCGGCAGCACCGCGGTCCAGGCCCCGAGCGGGACCACCTGGCAGGCCACCAGTCCGCGGCGCAGCCACGAGGTGACAGCCCCCGGCTCGCCGCTGACCAGGAGCAGTCCGCGCGCCTCCCGCGCGGGCTGCCACGGCACGCTCACGTGGAAAGGCTGCCCTTCGCGCTGGGTATGCCGCTGACCCGCTCGTCGCGCGCGACCGCGGCCCGCAGGGCACGGGCCACCGCCTTGTACTGGGCCTCGACGATGTGGTGCGGGTCGCGACCGGACAGCACGCGCACGTGCAGCGCGATCCCGGCCCGCCCGGCGAAGGACTCCCAGACGTGGCGGGTGAGCGAGCCGACGTAGTTGCCGCCGATGACGACGTAGGCCTGCCCGTCGGGTTCGCCCGTGTGCACGACGTAGGGACGCCCGGCCACGTCCACGACGGCCTGGACCAGCGCCTCGTCGAGGGGCACCGTCGCATCGCCGAAGCGGGAGATGCCGGACTTGTCGCCGAGGGCCTCGCGCAAGGCGTCACCGAGCACGATCGCGACGTCCTCGACGGTGTGGTGCGCGTCGACGTCGACGTCTCCGGCGGCCTTGACCCGCAGGTCGATGAGCGAGTGCTTGGCCAGGGACGCCAGCATGTGGTCGTAGAACCTGACCCCGGTGGAGATCTCCGACTGACCCGTGCCGTCGAGGTTGAGCTCGACCTCGACGCTGGACTCCGACGTGGAGCGGCTCAGCGACGCCGTGCGGTCGCCCGCGCGCGTCTGGTGCGCCGGGCTCTGCTGCGTCACGGCCTGCTGCGTCACGGTCTGCTGCGCCACGATCTCAGGGGTCACGGTGTCTGGCGTCACGGTCTCTGGGGTCACGGCGCGCTCCTGTCCTGCTCAGGTCGGGCGATCTGCGCCATCGCGGCGAGGAACGCACCAGTCTCGTCCGGGGTCCCGGCCGTGACACGAAGATAGTGGGGAATGCCGACGTCGCGGACGAGCACTCCCCGGTCCAGCAGCGCCCGCCAGGTCGCGGCCGCGTCGGCGAGCCCGCCGAACAGGACGAAGTTGGCGTCGCTGGGCACTGGCGCCAGGCCGAGATCGGCCAGTCCGGTGACCATCCGGTCCCGCTGCTCCTTGATCGCCTCGACGCTGCCGAGCAGCTCGGGCGCGTGCCGCAGGGCAGCGAGGGCGATCGCCTGGGTGGGTGCGGACAGGTGGTAGGGCAGCCGCACCAGCCGCAGCGCGTCGACGAGGGCGGGATCGGCGGCCAGGTACCCCAGCCGACCACCCGCGAAGGCGAACGCCTTGCTCATCGTGCGGGTGACCACGAGCCTCGGACGGCCTTCGAGCAGGGTCAGCGCGCTCGGCGTGCCTGGCCGGGCGAACTCCTCGTAGGCCTCGTCCACGACGACCACGGGCCGCTCCGCCGCGGCATACACGGCCTCCACCACGTCGAGGCCGAGCGCGGTCCCCGTGGGGTTGTTGGGCGAGCAGAGGAACACGAGGTGCGGGTCGTGCGCGCGGACCTGGGCGACCGCGGACTCGACGGTCAGGTCGAAGGGTGCGCCACCCTGTCCACGCAGGCCGTCCACCCACGTGGTGCCGACCGTGCTGCTGATGATCGGGTGCATCGAGTAGGCCGGCGTGAACCCGAGCGCCGTGCGCCCCGGGCCGCCGAACGCGAGCACAACGTGCTGCAGGACCTCGTTGGAGCCGTTGCCCGCCCACACCTGGGCCGGGTCCACGGAGGTCCCCGACGACGACAGGTATGCCGCGAGGGCGGTGCGCAGGTCGCTGAACTCCCTGTCGGGGTAGCGGTTCAGGCCCGCCGCGACCTCACCCACCGCGGCGGTGATCTCGGCCACGACGGTCGGTGGGACGGGGTACGAGCTCTCGTTGGTGTTGAGGCGCACGGGCACGTCGAACTGGGGCGCCCCGTACGGGGTGCCGCCACGCAGGTCCTCGCGCAGCAGACCCTCGATGCTCGAGCTGTCGATGTCGGTCATCGCCCTGTCACGCCCTGTCACGCCCTGTCACGCCCCGTCACGCCCTGTCGAAGCGGACCTGGACCGCTTCGCCGTGGGCGGGCAGGTCCTCCGCCTGGGCCAGGGCGACGACGTGGTGCGCGACCTCCCGCAGGGCTGCCTCGGTGTAGCTCACCACGTGCACGCCCCGCAGGAACGACTGCACCGACAGGCCACTGCTGTGGCAGGCGCACCCGCCGGTCGGGAGCACGTGGTTCGACCCGGCGACATAGTCGCCCAGGCTCACCGGCGAGTGCGGTCCGACGAAGACCGCGCCAGCGTTGCGCACGCGCTGGCTGACCGCGGCGGCGTCGGCGACCTGCAGCTCGAGGTGCTCCGCGGCGTAGGCGTTGACCACGGCCAGACCGGCGTCGAGGTCGTCGACGAGGACCACTCCCGACTGGGGTCCGCTGAGCGCCTCGCGGACGCGTTCGGAGTGCTTGGTGCCGGCGACACGGTCCTCCAGGTCGGCCCGCACCGCCTCGGCGAGCGCGACGGAGGCCGTCACCAGGACGGAGGCGGCCTGGGGGTCGTGCTCCGCCTGCGAGATCAGGTCGGCACTGACGTGCGCGGGCACCGCCGTGTCGTCGGCGAGGATCGCGATCTCGGTCGGGCCGGCTTCGGAGTCGATGCCGATGATGCCCTTGAGGTGGCGCTTGGCCGCCGCGACATAGATGTTTCCCGGGCCGGTGACGAGGCTGACCGGCTCGCAGACCACCGGTGCCGCGTCGGCGTCGGACGCGTCCTCGAAGCCGAACGCGAACGCGGCGACCGCCTGGGCGCCGCCCACGGCATACACCTCGTCCACGCCGAGCAGCGCGCACGCGGCGAGCACGGTCGGGTGGGGGTACCCGGTGAAGACGCCGGAGCTGTCGCGCTGGGGTGGGCTGGCGACGGCCAGCGACCCGACCCCGGCGATCTGGGCGGGCACGACGTTCATGACGACGCTGGAGGGGTAGACGGCGCGACCCCCGGGGACGTAGAGCCCGACCCGGTCCACCGGGATCCACCGCTCGCTGACCTCACCGCCGGGGACCACGGTCGTCGTGGTGGTGGTGCGGCGCTGGTCCTCGTGGACGATCCGGACCCTGCGGATGGCTTCGTCGAGGGCGGCGCGCACCTGGGGGTCGAGGGCCTCCAGCGCCGCAGCCAGGACGTCCTGCGGCACGCGCAGGGTCGGGGGACGGACGCCGTCGAAGCGCTCCCCCAGCTCGTAGAGGGCTGTGGCACCGCGCTCGCGGACGTCGTCACAGATCGGCCCCACGGTCGCGACGGCGGCAGCGACGTCGAAGTCGGCCCTCGGCAGCAGGTGGCGCAGCTCGCGGACGCCGAGCGGCCGCCCGCGCAGGTCGATCGTGGAGAGCATGGGGCAAGTCTAGGTCGGGCCCGACGGCCGACCCCCTGCGGTCTCAGCCCCCGGAAACGGGGCGAGTGTCGCCGGCGCCCCCGGTGGGACGACCGCCCGGGACTCCCATCGGCGTCAGGTCCGCCAGCGGCGCCATGTCCACCGGCGGCGCCAGGTCAGCCAGCGGCGCCGGGTCCGGCCGCGCCGTCGCCGATCCCTCGCCCGCCTCGTCCTCGTCGGCAGCGTCGGGGCAGATGGTGAAGGTGGCCCTGACGCTGCCCGCGAGCTCCTCCTTGGGCCAGCGAGCGGCGAGCAGCACGAGCACCCCGAGGGTCACGACGGCACAGATGCCCACCGACGCGGCGGGGGTGGTGCGCTCGGAGACCCAGCCGGCACCGAGGAAGCAGGCTCCGGTGACGCCCACGGACAGGGCGCCCGCGAGCCCGAAGACCCGCCCGCGCATGGCGGTCGGGACGAGCAGGGTGAAGGCCGCCTGGAGGGGCAGCATGTAGGACTGCAGGGCGCCGCAGAGGAACCACGCGAGCCACACCACCACGAGGTTCGGCTCGAAGATGGTCACCAGCAGCGGCAACGGGGTGAGCAGGGCCAGGCGCAGGACGAGGGCGGACTGGCGCTCCGCGGGCAGCCGGCCGATGACCAGCAGGCCGACGACCGCCCCCAGGATCGGCGCGGCCATGAGGAGTCCGCCCCAGTTGGGCGACGGGCTGTGCTGGGCGGCGTAGGGCAGCGCCACGGCCTCGGGCGCCGCGATGGCCAGCGCGCTCGCCAGCGACAGCATCAGCATGTAGGTCAGCACGCGGCTGGACCGGATCTGGCGCCAGGCCTGGCCGACGTCGCCGACCAGGCCGGACAGGGGCGCGTCCTCCGCCTTCACGACCGACTTCGGCGGCCGCACCACCATCAGGATGACGGCGCCGACCACGAACGTGCCAAGGTCCATCAGCAGCGTCTTGATGTCGCCGACGAGACCCACCACCGCGCCGCCGATCGCCAGGCCGATCGCCTGGTTGACCTGCGCGGCGAGGGTCGTGAGCCCGAACGCCCGGGAGTACAGCCGGCGATCGGGGAAGATGTCGGTCAGCAGCATCTGGCCCGCCGTCACGGCCGGGCCGCCGACGAACTCGAGGACCGCGACCAGGGCCAGCACGAGCCACAGGGACGTCGTGGCGCCCACCGCGACGATGAGCACCCCCACGAGCGCAGCGCGGATGAGGTGGGTCCCCACGAGGCAGACCCGCGGCGGCATGCGGTCGCACAGCGGCGACAGGAGCGCGCGCCCGAGGATGCTGGGCACCAGCGAGACGGCGAACGTCGCGGCCGTCGCGAGCGCCGAGCCCGTCCACGAGTAGACGACCGCGGCGACGGTGATGCGGGCGATGTAGTCGCCCCAGGTCGACAGCGTCGCGACGGCGAAGACAGGCAGGAAGACCGGGGCGCGGAGGACCTCGGAGAACGAGGGGACCGTGACGGAGTCGTCCCTGCCCGTGGCCATGCGCCGACCGTACCTTCCTAGGTGGAACCGTAAAAGTTGAACTCCGTCACGGTACGCGCATGACGGGCCGTTCGGCGGTACTCCTCCGCAAGATCTGCTCCACTTCCGGGCTCCCCGCCGAGGATGCGGCTCACGCCGTCGGCGACACGCAGGTCCGAGGGCACGCTGTCGACGGCCTTGCCGCGGTAGAGCACGGAGGCGTTGCGCAGCCGAGAGGCGAACGACCAGGCCTCCCGCAGAGCCGCGGCATGGTCGGGAGCGATCAGCCCGGCCGCCTCCGCGGCATCCAGGGCGGGCAGCGTGCTCGTGGTGCGCAGCGACGGGACCGCGTGGGCGTGTCGCATCTGCAGCAGCTGGACGGTCCACTCCACGTCCGACAAGCCGCCGCGGCCCAGCTTGAAGTGGCTCTTCGGGTCGGCGCCGCGCGGCAGCCGCTCAGCCTCCATCCGTGCCTTCAGCGTCCGGATCTCCCGGACCTGCTGGTCGGTGAGGCCGTGCTCGGGCCACCTCAGCGGGTCGATGAGCTCGACGAACCGGGCCCCCAGCTCAAGGTCGCCCGCCAGCGGGGTGGCCCGCAGCAGCGCCTGGGACTCCCAGGTGAGCGACCAGCGACGGTAGTACTCGCGGTAGCTGGCCAGGCTCCGCACCAGGGGCCCGTTCTTGCCCTCGGGGCGAAGATCAGCATCGAGGCCGAGCTGCGGGTCGGGACCCGCAGCGGCCAACAGGCGGCGCAGCTCCTGCACGGTCTCGAGCGCCTGCTCCTGAGCGGTCGCCTCGTCCGCGCCCTCGAGGGGTTCGTGCACGAAGAGCACGTCGGCATCCGACCCGTAGGCGACCTCCCCACCGCCGAGCCGCCCCATCCCCACGACCAGCAGCCGGGTCGACAGCGGGCCGTGCTTGTCCTCGACGACCCGTTGGGCCACGCCCAGCGCGGTCTCGATGAGGGCGGCGGTGAGGTCGGTGAGCGCCCGGCCCACCCCGGCCAGGTCGAGGCTCCCCGCGAGGTCCGCCACCGCGATCCGGAACAGCTCCTGCCGCCTGATGCTGCGGGCTGCCCGCGCCGCCTTGTCGGCGTCGTCCTGGCGTCCCGCCGCCGCGGTCATCCTGCGGACCAGGTCGTCGCGCGAGAGGGGGGTCAGGCCGCCCGAGTCACCGAGGATCGCCACCGACTCCGGCGCGCCCACGAGCAGGTCCGCGGCATACCGGCTCCGGGCGAGCGTGTGCGCGAGCCGTTCGGCGGCGGAGCCTTCGTCGCGCAGGAGGCGCAGGTACCAGTGCGTGGAGCCCAGCTCCTCGCTCACCTTGCGGAACGCCAGCAGCCCACCGTCGGGGTCCGCCTCGTCCGCGAACCAGCCGAGCATGACGGGCAGCAGGGTGCGCTGGATCGCTGCTCGCCGGCTCACCCCGGCGGTGAGCGCCTCGAGGTGGCGCATCGCCCCCGCCGGGTCGCGGAAGCCCAGCGCGGCCAGTCGCTCCCTGGCGGCCTCGGGAGCCAGTCGGGCGTCGTTCGAGCTGAGCCGGGCGACCGCTGCGAGCAGTGGTCGGTAGAACAGTCGCTCGTGGATGCGGCGCACCTCCCGGGCCTGCTGCTGCCACTGCGCGACGACGGCCTTGGCGGCGTCGGAGCGGTGCCCCAGGGCGCGGCCGAGGCGGCGCAGGTCGGTGTCCGTCGTGGGCATCAGATGGGTGCGACGCAGCCGGAACAGCTGGATCCGGTGCTCGAGCGTGCGCAGGAGACGGTAGGACGCGTCGAGGGTGGCGGCGTCCTCGCGGCCGACGTAGCCAGCACGGGCGAGGGCGTCCAGGGCCTCCAACGTCGTGCCCGAGCGCAGCGAGTCGTCGGAGCGGCCGTGCACGAGCTGGAGCAGCTGGACGCTGAACTCCACGTCCCGCAGACCACCCGGACCGAGCTTGAGCTGGCGGTCGGCCTCCCCCGCCGGCACGTGCTGCTCGACCCGCCGGCGCATCGCCTGCACGTCCTCGACGAAGTTCTCCCGCGAGGCGGCCCCCCACACCAGCGGGTTGACGGCCTCGATGTAGGCCGCGCCGAGAGCGCGGTCACCGGCGACCGGGCGTGCCTTGAGCAGGGCCTGGAACTCCCACGTCTTGGCCCAGCGCTCGTAGTAGGTGCGGTGGCTGTCGATGGTGCGCACCAGGGGGCCGTTCTTGCCCTCGGGTCGCAGTGCGGCGTCGACCGGCCACAGGGTCCCCTGCCCCGTCGAGGTGGAGCAGGCCCGCATGAGGTGGGTGGCCAGGCCGGTGGCCGCCGCGATGGCGCTCGCCTCCTCGACCCCCTCCCGGGGCTCGGCCACGAAGATGACGTCGACGTCGCTGACGTAGTTGAGCTCGCGGCCGCCCGTCTTGCCCATGCCGATGACCGCGAAGTCGCACAGCTCGGCCTGCTCCCCCAGCTCGGTGCGGGCGATGACCAGCGCAGCCTCGAGCGCCGCCTCGGCCAGGTCGGCGAGAGCGGCGGCGGCCTCCGGCAGCGCCAGCTCGGGGTCCCCGGAGGTGAGGTCAAGCGCCGCGATGCCCAGCAGCTGGCGCCGGTACCCGATCCGCAGCGCGTCGTATGCCGTGTGCTCGCCCGGGGCGCGAACCGCCTCGACGAGCTCGTGGATGCGCTCCTCCGGCGTGCGGGGGCGGGCGTCCGCGACACTGCGCCAGTGCTCAGGGTGGCCGACGAGGTGGTCACCCAGGGCGGTGGAGGCACCGAGGACGGCCAACAGCCGGTCTCGGGCCGGCCCACGATGGCGCAGCGCCGCCACGAGTCCGGCCACCTCGGTCCCGGCGCCGGACTCGAGGTCGCGTCGCCGCGGTCCCGAGGCGCGCAGCGACTCCATGAGCCGGACCAGGCTGAGCAGCGCGAGGTCCGGGTCGGCGACCGCGCCGAGAGCATCGGGCAGACCGTCCCTGAACAGGTCGTCGAGGGGGTCGACGAGCCCGGCGAGCGCGGGGTCTGCCAGCAGGTGCTCTGCCCGGGGTGGGTCGGCGAACCCGAGCCGGGCCAGGGTCGCAGTCTGGGAGACAACGCGGCCTGAGGTCACCGCGCCAGCCTACGCACTGGCGGGTGACGACCGCCCGCTCCGGTCAGCGGGCGGCATACGAGCGCTGGGCGCCAGTCACAGTCCGGGCAGGTAGCGCTCGAGCTCGAACCGGGTGATCTCGCCGCGGTAGTCGTCCCACTCGGCACGCTTGTTGCGCAGGAAGAAGTCGAAGACGTGCTCGCCCAGGGTGTCGGCGACCAGCTCGCTCTTCTCCATCACGCGGATCGCCTCGTAGAGCGACGTCGGCAGCGGCTCGATCCCCATCGCCTGGCGTTCGGCGGAGGTCAGGCCCCAGACGTCGTCCTCGGTCTCGGCGGGCAGCTCGTAGTCCTCCTCGATCCCCTTGAGCCCGGCGGACAGCATGAGCGCGAACGCGAGGTAGGGGTTGCACGCGGCGTCGAGGGTGCGCACCTCGACGCGGCTGCTCTGTCCCTTGGTGGGCTTGTACATCGGGACCCGCACCATCGCGGACCGGTTGTTGTGGCCCCAGGTCAGGTGGGCCGGGGCCTCGCCGCCACCCCAGAGCCGCTTGTAGGAGTTGACCCACTGGTTGGTCACGGCGGTGATCTCGGCGCCGTGGCGCAGCAGTCCCGCGATGAACTGCCGACCGACCTTGCTCAGCTGGTACGGCGCCCCGGCCTCGTAGAAGGCGTTGCTGTCGCCGTCGAACAGCGACATGTGGGTGTGCATGCCGGACCCGGGGTGCTCGGCGAACGGCTTGGGCATGAAGGAGGCGAAGATCCCCTGCTCGAGCGCGACCTCCTTGATGACCGTGCGGAAGGTCATGATGTTGTCCGCCGTGGACAGCGCGTCCGCGTAGCGCAGGTCGATCTCGTTCTGCCCCGGCCCGCCCTCGTGGTGGCTGAACTCGACGGAGATCCCCATCGACTCGAGCATGGTGATCGCGGCCCGCCGGAAGTCGTGACCGGTGCCGTGCGGCACGTGGTCGAAGTACCCCGCCTGGTCGATGGGCTCCGGGTTCTCGCCCGGCTTGAACCCGGCCTTGAGCAGGTAGAACTCGATCTCGGGGTGGGTGTAGAAGGTGAAGCCGAGGTCGGCCGCCCGTGCAAGTGCACGCTGCAGGACGTGGCGGGGGTCGGCGTGGCTCGGCGAGCCGTCGGGCAGGGTGATGTCGCAGAACATCCGTGCCGTGCCGGGGTTGTCACCACGCCACGGGAGCACCTGGAACGTCGCCGGGTCGGGCTTGGCGAGCATGTCCGCCTCGTACACCCTCGCGAAGCCCTCGATGGCCGAGCCGTCGAAGCCGATGCCTTCGGCGAACGCCCCCTCCAGCTCGGCAGGGGCGACGGCGACGGACTTGAGGGTCCCGAGCACATCGGTGAACCACAGCCGCACGAAGCGGATGTCGCGTTCCTCGATGGTGCGGAGGACGAACTCCTGCTGACGATCCATGTGTCGAATCCTGCCCTAGTTGTGTTTCCCCGGCGTTACGTGCCACGCGGGTGGCTTGGTGTCGGTGACCCGCCGGTATGCCGCGTGGCACGTTGTCGTGTCCGTCGAGTGACGCTGGTGTGCCGTATCGGTGCCGTATCAGCAGCCTTTGTCCACAGCGGCGCGGTTGCGCCAATCGTGGTGTCCTGCAACCTGTTTCACGCTCTGCGATGCAGGTAGCGCTGTCGGTGGTCGCACGTAGTGTGGGGTCATGGAGATCGCAGCGGACACGGGGCAGGAACGGCACGCTGCCCGTCCTGTCCTCGGGGCGGTCACCTCCGCGATCGATGCCCTGGCGACGTCGAGCCGCGAGCGGTTGTGGGCCCTGGCCGATGGTGAGCTAGGCCAGACGCTGACGCTGCTCGGCCGGCTGCGCGCCTCCGTCGACGCCCACCTCGTCTCGGTGCTGGCGGAGGCCAAGCTACGCGGCCTCGGATCGGGCGACGGGTGGGGACCGGTCGACTGGGCGCGCGCGATGGCTCCGCAGCTGCCGACCCGCACGCTGACCGACCTCGACGCCGTCGCTGGAGCCGCCGACGAACCCCGCCTGACCGAGGTGACCTCGGCCGTCGCAGCAGGGGCTGCCGACGATTCAACACAGGCGCTGCCAGTCGGCAAGGCAGCGCAGATCGTCCGGTTCCACCGTTCGGTGCGCGGTTTGGCCGATCCCGACCAGCTCGCCGAGCTGACCGCGATCCTGCTGCACTCTGCCCGCGGCCCCGACGGGCTGCCCGAGCGCGACCTGGCCACCGCACTGCGCCGAGCGGCCGACGGGCTGCGACCCGACCGGCACGTCGAGCACGACGCCGACCTGCGCCGGGCGCACCGGTCGTTGGTCAAGGGACCGGGACCGCTCGGCCTTTCCCGCTACACGCTGCTGCTCGACGACGAGGGCGCCTCGATTGTCGACGCCGCCGTCGACGCGGTCGCCAAGCCCTCGCCCGACCCGGAGACCGGTGCGAGGGACGAGCGCACTCCGGCCGCCCGCAGGGCCGACGCCCTGATCGACCTCGTGACCCGAGCCGTCAGTGCGCCCGAGGGTGTGCCTCGCCAGGCCAAGACCAGCGTGCTCGTGACCGTCGACGTCGACACCCTCACCCGCCGCACCCGTGGGGCCGGGCTCACCCTCACCGGCGAGCTCCTCACCACCGAGACAATCCGCCGGATGGCCTGCGACGCCGAGGTCATCCCGATGATCCTCGGATCCCGCGGAGAGGTCCTCGACCACGGCACCGCCGTCCGCCTCTTCACCACTGCTCAGATCCGCCACCTGTGGCTGCGCGACCGTGGCTGCACCTTTCCCGGCTGCACCAGACCGCCACGGTGGGCGGACGCCCACCACCTCATCCACTGGGCGGACGGCGGCCCGACCGACCTCAGCAACGCCGCCCTGCTCTGCCGAGCCCATCACACGGTCGTCCACCGAGGCGGGTACGCCGCGGTGGTGCTCGACGGCCCGCGAGGTCCCACGGTCCAGTGGGAGCTGGCCCCGGGTTCCTACGACCACCGCCTCGAAGCCCTCAGACGGGCCGGCACCATCCCCCGCTGGCCCGACGAACACCATGACCCCGACCATGACCCCCCATGACCCCCCATGACCCGAGCCAGCACCCGCGCCGACTCCCCTGAACCCGGGCCGCAGAGCCCCGCCCTCAGTACTCTTGGCGCGTGCCCACGGTGCAGATCTCTGAGTCGACCATGCGCGTCGTCCCGTTGCCGCAGGTCTGCGTCAAGACCGGCACGCCGACGGCCGACGTGCTCACCATCACGGGCAGCGCGGCACCACTCTGGACCGGGGTCCTGATCGTGTTCGGGTTCCTGCCCTGGCTCGTCGCGAGCCTGGCCTCATCCAAGCGCTATGCCATCGAGGTGCCGATGCACGCTGCCGTGTGGCGTCGCCACCGCAGTCTCCGCCGCGCCGCACTCATCCTCGTCGTCGCAGGGATCACCCTCGTCCTCGTGGCCTCAATCCAGGGCCGCGACAACGCCTGGCTCCTGCTTCTCCCCACCTTCATCGGGGTGGCCTTGTACGTGGGCAACGAGTCGATGAACACCGTCGGAGTCCACCTCTCGGGAGATGGTGGCCTCCTGCTCACCCGCGTCCACCCGGAGTTCCGACGGGCCCTGCTCGACGCCGACCACGGCACCCAACCCCGGGGGCGACTCAGGCCCTGAGCACCGACATGGCCGCGTTGTGCCCCGGGATCCCGCTGACTCCGCCGCCGCGCCGAGCGCCGGCGCCGGCGATGCGGACGGTCGGGTACGCGGTCTCCACGCCCCAGCTGCCGACCTCCGCGTCGCTCTCGGCCCAGGGCCACTGGAGGGAGCGGTGGAAGATGTTCCCGCCCGGCAGGCCGAGGTCTGCCTCGAGCTCGACCGGGGTGCGGGCCTCCATGCAGAACGCCCCGTCGGGGTCACGCAGCAGGACGTCCTGGATGGGTTCGGCCAGCACCGAGTTGAGCGAGTCCAGGGTGCGGGCCAACGCGAGGTCCTTGACCGCATCGTGTTCCTGCTGCGTCCCCCGGAACAGGCGGGCCGGCAGGTGCAGTCCGAAGAGGGTGAGCGTCTGCGCGTCGCCGGCGGCGAGCTCGGGTCCGAGGATCGAGCGGTCCGACAGGCTGTGGCAGTAGATCTCGCACGGCGGGACCTGGGGCACCCGGCCGGCCTCTGCGGCGGCATACGCCTCCTGGAGCTGGCCGTACCCCTCGTTCACGTGGAAGGTGCCGGCAAAGGCGGCGGCCGGGTCGACGTCCTGGTCGCGCAGCCGCGGAAGGCGCGACAGGAGCATGTTCACCTTGAGCTGGGCACCCTCGGGCGCCTCCTCGGTCGGCAGGGGTTCTGCACCCGCCGCGGTGAGGAGCGTGTTGAGCACCGCCGGCGCGCAGGCCGCGTGGATGGTGGTCGCCTGGGCAGAGCCACCTTCCCATCGGACGACACCGTCGGGGTCGACCGCGAGCACCGTTGTCCCGGTCCGGAGCTGCGCCCCGGCCTTGACAGCAGCGCGAGCCAGTCCGTCCGTCACCGCTCCCATGCCCCCGACCGGCACGTCCCAGTCCCCCGTGCCTCCCCCGATGAGGTGGTAGAGGAAGCAGACGTTCTGGCGCAGGTCAGCTCCGTCGAGGTCGGCGAACGTGCCGATGAGCGCGTCGGTGGCCACGATCCCGCGGACGGTGTCGTCGCCGAACCGCTTTGCGAGGACCTCGCCCAGCGGCCGCCGGACCAGGGCGTCCCAGAGCTCGTCGTCCCCCACCATCGCGGCGAGGTCGGCCTCGCTGCGAAGGGGTTCGAGGACGGTCGGGAAGACCTGTTGGGCCAGGTGGTGCACGCGCCCGTAGAAGTCCTGCCACGCGGCATACTCCGCGCCGCCGCCGGTGAGGGCGGTGAAGCCCGCGGCGGTCGCTGCCTCGTCGCCGTTGTCGACCAACAGGCCGCGCTGGGGGTCGCCCGGGACCGGGGTGAACGAAGAGAACCGCCGCCGGATCAGCCGCACGTCGAGGTCGAGGTCGGCGATCACCTGCCGGGGCATGAGGGAGACGAGGTAGGAGTAGCGCGACAGGCGCGCGTCGACGCCCGGGAACGCCTGCGCCGAGACCGCGGCCCCGCCCACGTGGTCGGCGGCTTCCAGCACGAGCACCCGGCGTCCCGCGCGGGCAAGGTATGCCGCGGCCGTGAGCCCGTTGTGGCCGGCACCGATGACGACGTCGTCGTAGATCACGAGCGGCACTCTATGGCCTGGGCACCGCGGGTCGCCGTCAGCCGACCACAGCCAACGGCCCGCCGGAGCATCCGGCGGGCCGTCGACCTGGTTCGATACGTGCGAGCGAGAGCTACTGCCCGTCCGCGCTCGGGATGTACGCACCCGGGACCTGAGACGGGGCGTAGATCTTCGAGTCGCCCGGGTACGGGCGGGACCAGTCGTGCGCCTGGTACCAGGTGAACCGGTTCATCAGCTCAGGGCTGGCGGTGTCGGGGGAAGGGTTGCTGCTGTTGAAGGCCTGCTTCTTCCGCCAGGTCTCCCACTGCGCCGCGACCGCCTTCTGCGACGGCGGCACGGACGCGGTGGTCGCACCGTTGGGCTGCGCCGCACCGGTGCCCCCGGCCGGGGTGTCCTGACCACACGTCGGAGCAGGAGTGACCTGCTCCGTGAGCGGGATCTGGTTCGGCACCGCGGTGAAGGGGGTGAGGTCCGGCTTGGACTGGAAGGCGTCGTACATCGGCGTGGCCGCTGCGAGCTTCTGGTTCAGCGGCTGCGCTCCCAGGATCTGCTGGATGGTGCGCACCATGTTGATCTGCGAGTAGTAGCGGTTCACGACCTTGCCGTGCTGCGCCCACGGGCTGATGACCTGGACCGGCGCCCGGTGGCCGTCCACGTGGTCGGCACCGTCCTGGCTGTCGTCCTCGACCACGAAGATCGCCGAGTCCTTCCAGTACTTGCTGTGCGAGATCTGGTCGACGACACGGCCCACGGCGAGGTCACCGTCGGCGACCTGCGCCCTCGCGTCGGGTGCGCCGCCGGTGTGGTCACTCGAGAGCCAGAGCATGTTGAAGTTCGCCGGACCGCGCTTCTGGAAGTCCTGCTTCCAGAGCTGGTACCGGTAGGTGTCGGGGATGTTGACGTCGAACTTCGGGTAGTCGTGGACCGTGATCTGGTTCAGCGACGGGATCGGCGACTGGGTGTCCGACTTGAGTGACGGGTCGGTCAGCTGGCTGGGGTCACCGCCGGCCTCCCCCGCCTTGGTGGCGCAGTAGTACTTCTGCCACGTCGCACCGGCCGGCTTGGTCAGGAACTGGGTGAACTCGCCGTAGTTGAGCGCGGTCTTGCCCGCGGAGATCGCCGAGGTCCACAGGAATCCGGACCGCTGGTGTCCGAGGACGTCGTCCTCGGTGTCGTAGCTGCGGACGTACTCGCCGGCGCTGGACTCGGTGTACTCCGGGTTGTCGCCCTGCATCAGCCAGTTGTGACCCTCGGCGGAGTTGGTGCCGATGTCGTACGTGTTGTCGTAGAGCCCGAACTGCTTCTCCAGCGCGTGCTGGTTGGGCGTGACCTTCTGGCCGAACTGCACCAGCGAGGGGTCACCGTTGCCGCGCGCGTCGTCGCCGTACACCTGGTCGTAGGTGCGGTTCTCCTTGACGATCATGAACACGTGCTTGATCGTCGACGGGTCGCCGAGGCGCTTGGGCACGGGGACCGCGGCGACGGAGTCGCGCTCGCCGTGCTTGACGTCGTTCTTGCCCCAGCGGTTCTGGGCGAAGACCGTCGAGGTGTACTTCTCGATCTGCCGGTCGCTGGGCAGCGTGAAGCTGGTCAGCGAGGCCGTGGTGCTGTGGGTGTCGTGGCCGCTGACGACCGGGACGCCGTAGCCCTTGTCCGTCGTGATGGCCGGACCCCGCGCATCGATGCCGCGCCTGTTGGTGACGACCACCCGGTCGCCGACGGTCGCCACGTTCGACGGGTAGTAGTCGGTGGGAAGCAGACCCACGAAGCTGACGGGCTCCTGCGGCCGGTTGGCGTAGCGGTAGACCGCGACCGCGTTCGCGCGGCCGAGCGTGACCAGGAGGTGACCGTCCTTGGACAGCGCGATGCCGGTCGGCTCGTAGCCGACCTTGGACGCCGGCCACGGCTGGGTGGCGATGGTCTGGACGACCGCGTCCTTGCCGGTGTCGATGACCGAGACGGTGTCGCTGTTGGTGTTGGCGACGAACAGGGCGTTGCCGGAGGAGTACATCGCGGTCGGGTGCAGACCCACCTCGATGGACTTGACGGGAGCAGTCGGCGCAGCAGTGTCGATGACGCTGACCGTGCCGGTCGTCGTGGTGTCCAGGTAGGGATCCGTGGGCACGTTCGTGCCGTAGGAGTTGAGCGCGGTCTCGTTGGGCTTGGCAGCCCGGCCACCCTCGTTGCTGACGTACAGCCTGCCGCCCTTGAACACGAGCTGGCGGGGTGCGTTGCCGACCTTCCAGGTCGACTTGACGACTCCGGTGGCCGGGTCGAGGGCGACCACCGTGTTCTGGCCGTTCAGCGCGGCATACAGGGTGGATCCGTCCGGCGAGTATGCCGACTGGCCCGGAAGCGCGGACGCTCCGTTCACCTGCGGAAGCGGGAAGCGTGTCGCGGTTCCCAGGGTCCCGTCGGCGTTGACCGGGAAGCGGGTGAGCGCGTCACGCTGCGAGAGCCAGAGGAACTTGCCGTCGGGTGAGTAGGTCGGGCGCTCCTGACCGACGCTGCCGTCGGCCAGGAACTGGTCCGCGCCGGCGGCCTTGCCGACCCGGTAGACCAGCTTGTTGGCGGCGAGGTCGAAGACCTGGAGCACCACGCTCTTGTCCGCGCTGCTCGCGGCGAGGAACCTGCCGTCAGGGCTGACCGTCGATCCCATGAACTTGCCGTACTCGGTCATGAGCCGGGTACCGATCGGCTTGATCACCTGGTTGTCGGAGACCTGGAGCCCGTCGGCGTACTGCGTGCCGACCGTGCGGTTTCCGAAGGCGTCGGTGGTCGCGTAGGCGATCCCGCCGCCGGCGATGGTGAGGACCACGGTGCCGACGAGGACCGATCGGAACCGGGTGCGGCTACGACCGACCTGCTCGGGACTGGTCGGCGAAATGCGTCGCCGCTGTTGCGTGACCTGCATGTTCATCCTTTCGAGGGGGTGCGCGACAGGTCGACGAGACCATCGACCTGCCACAAGGGGTTGGGTGCGTCCCCGGTCGGGGTGTGCACCTGGAAGTAGCCGTTCACCTCACGGGGCCCGTCGCCATCGGCGACGTAGCGTCCTTCGGCGGCGACATCGAGCTGGTAGATGGCCGTTCCCACGGCGGTGGCGCCCGGGATGTGCCAGGACACGACACATCGCCAGTCGTTGCCCGGGCCTGCGTCGTTGCCGTGCGATCCGGCCCGGTAGCACGAGGCGCTGGTGCGCAGCTGCTCCTCGGTGACGTCCGGGCGGTGGAGCTCACGGGCCTGCAGCCGGTACAGGTGCGCGAACGAGGTGGCAACGGACTGCTCCACCTTCGGTCGCTGGATGCCGGAGCCGGTCGCCGGCGTCGCCGCCCCGACGACCGCGATGCTGGCCCCTGTCAGGACGGCGAGCGGCACGGCTCCGACGAGAAGCAGGCGCAGCCCGGCACCGTCGTAGGTCAGGCCGGCGAAGTCACGGCGGACGAAGAGGAGGTACGCCAGCGTGGTCGCGACCACGACCCAGGCGAGGCTGACCGACAGGCCGACGAGCAGTGGCCCCGGCTGGGCCGGGCTCGTGAACAGGCCGCGCCACGCCAGGAACGTCTGGCTCGGGAGGGCAAGACGCACGGTGGCGGGCATGGGCAGCAGCTGGGCCGACTGCAGGCCGAACGCGAGCAAGGCCGGCACGAGCAGGCCCATCGGCGAGCGGCCCAGCGCGACGGAACCGAGCAGGCCCACGGCGGCATACGCGAGGGAGGCGGCGACCACGCACGCCCAGGACAGCAGCACCGACCGCGCGGCCTGCCCCGGGTCGATGACCGTGCCGTCCAGCCCGACGAGCGCATGGTTGCCGACCGCGGCAACTCCGCCCAGGATGCTCGACGCGGCCAGACCGGCCTCCATGACGAGGATCACCGCGGTGCTGGCGAGCGCCTTCGCGACGAAGATGCGCCGCGGCGACCGGACCGCCATGACGAGGTGACGCCACGTCCCCAAGCGGTCCTCGGCGGCGAACACGTCGCCGGCGACGAGCGCGGTGATGAGTGGGAGCACCCAGCTGCAGGAGAAGCCGAGCACCACCAGCGACCCGGCCCAGCCGGTGGCGGACATCCAGCGCCCGAACACGGTGTCGCTCGGCAGCGAGCTCTGCTGGCTGGCGATCGCGATGAAGATCGCAGGCCCGAGCCAGCAGGCCAGCAGGACGATGCGGACCCGCCACTGGCTCACCAGCTTGACCCACTCGAAGCGGACGCTCGAGAGGAGGTCGGCAGGACCCGCGGCCCCAGCCGTGGCGGGACCGACAGCAGCCGGAGCCTCTGCGAGGGCGGAGCTCATCGGACACCCGCCTGCGACGTCGTGGGGTCGTCCGCTCCGGTGAGCGACAGGAACGCCGCCTCCAGGGGCGAGACGACGGGTCTCAGCTCCCGCAGCGCCAGTCCCGCTCCGACGATCCGGGTGACGAGCTCGTCCACGGCACCGACGGGCCCGCGAGCGACGAAGGCCTCGTCGTCAGGCTCGAGAAGGTGCTCGCCCGTCACGACCTCGATGCCGGGGGTCTGCAGAGCGACGTGTCGGGCGGCCGCGCCGTCCGAGGTGAGCACGCGGTAGTCGAGCCGCCCACTCTCCGCCGCGAGCTTCCCGACCGGCCCGGTGAAGACGACCCGGCCGCCGGCTAGGAGCGTGACCTCGGAGCACAGCGCGGCAAGGTCGTCCATGTGGTGGCTGGAGATCACCACCGCGGCGCCCTGCGCGGCCAGCTCGCTCAGCACCCTGAAGACCTGACGCTTGCCCGCCGGGTCGAGGCCGTTGGACGGCTCGTCGAGCACGAGCAGCTGGGGGGTGCTGAGCAGTGCAGCCGCCAGACCGAGCCGCTGGCGCATGCCGAGGGAGTAGCCGCGCAGGCGCTCGTCGGCAACGTCGACCAGACCGACCTGGTCGAGGACGCGGTCGACCTCGGCGCGACGGTCGGCCGCCTGCCGACGACCGGCCTTGCGCCCACGGAGCCCGGTGAGGGCCATGAGGTTCTGACGCGCGGTCAGGGAGGGATACAGGCCCGGCCCGTCCACGAACCCCGCCACCCCGTCTGGTATGCCGAGCACCCGGTCGACGGGGGCGCCCACGATCTCGAGGGTCCCCTTGTCCGCGACCGACAGGCCGAGCAGCAGCCCGAGCAGCGTGGTCTTGCCTGCGCCGTTCGGCCCCACCAGGCCGTGCACCTGACCGCGCGGGATGTCGAGGTCGACCCCGTCGAGCGCGACCACGTCACCGAAGTACTTGGTGACGCCACGCAACCGAACCGCGGGCGAGCTGTGCATCTGGTCCTCTCGAATCGTCCGAACGACGCAGAGGCTAGGTAGTCGGAAAGGTCAACGAGGGGCGGGAACCTGAACCGCAGGCAAACAACGGGTTCCCGTTCCGTACATGAAGCAGGCACACGAAGCAGGCACACGAAGCGGGGCCCCGGGAGAGACTCCCCGGGACCCCGCTCCACACGCACGCGCTTCAGCTCAGGTCAGGTGCCGGTGACTCACTTGTGGCTGACCTGGACCTGCAGCAGGGTGCCGCCGTTCTCGGACTTGTTGACCTTCATGACCGTGCCCGACCCCGCGACCTGCACCGACGACAGCTTGTTGTCGGCCGACCAGTAGCGCAGCGGGTCGCGGTCGTCGAAGACCGGGATGCCGGGCCGCGACGGGACGTCCGTCGCGATGCCGTTCTTGTGGAAGGGCACCGCGTCGGTGGCCTCGAGCCCGAAGGTGGCATCCCACGGCTGGCGCCGGTTGCCGAGCCTGGTGCCGTCGTAGAACTTCACCGGGGCGGGCCGAGCATCGACTGGCAGCACCTGACCGCCACCGGGGTGGTCGATGGTGTTGTTGTCGGAGTACTCGTTGTCGATGTACCAGACGAGCATGCCGTTCTGGTACGGGAAGCGCTCCACCCAGTCGGGCTTGGAGTTCGCGTAGCCGAAGTTGTACGGACCCGTGCGCAACGTCGCGTCGTAGCCGGTGTACGTCCGGTTCTCGGCGAGGTAGTAGTGGCTGGCCTGGACCGAGGTGGAGCCGGTCATCCGGGTGAACCCGGACGCGGTCCAGCCGTTGGTGCCGCTCTCGACGTCGTCGGTGAACACCGGCGCACCATCAGCGGTGATGGCCAGGTCGTCGAGGAACGGGCCGTCGTAGTGCAGACCACCATCGGTGGCATACCGGAAACGCACCTGACCAGCCTTGCCCGCGAGGGAGGCGAGGTCCCACGTCTTCTGGGTCCAGCCGATGCCCTGCCCCGTGACAGGAGCACCGACCTGGGTCCAGTTCGTCCCGTTCGTGGAGGTCTCGAGGAACAGGTAGTCGTAGCCCTCCTCGATGTCGGCCTTGAGCCACGCGCTCAGCGACGCCGCGCTCTTGCCGGTGAGGTCCACGGCGCGCGTCAGCGTCGTGTTGAGGTTGTCCCCCGAGCCGCCCCACCACTCGTAGCTGCCCGAGTGCGGGGTGTTGTAGTCGGTGGTGACCGTCTTGTCCGGCAGCGTCGCGATGAGCGCCTGGTAGGCCGAGGTCTTCGCAGGCTGGTCCGCCGGGCCGAGCTTGACGGTCATGTCCTTGCCGTAGGGCACGACCTTGTAGTCGAGCCAGCCGAGCTGGAGCTTCTCCCACGGGCCCATGTACCCCGGCGTGCTGCCGATCGAGTCGGTGCCGTGGTTGAGCCACGAGCCACCCGACATGAGCGTCCAGAAGCCGGTGCCGTTGTCGCCACCGTTGGTGTCATAGAGATCCGGCAGGCCGAGGTCATGGCCGAACTCGTGGGTGAAGACCCCGAGTCCACCGTTCTCGGGCTCGGTCGTGTAGTCGCCGATCCACAGTCCGGAGCTGCCCAGCGGCACACCGCCGAGCTTGTTGAAGCTGGGACCGGTTCTGCCCTGGTCGGTCGAGTAGGCGTACCAGCGGTGCGACCAGATGGCGTTGGTGCCCTGCGCGCCGCCCCCGGCCTCTTCCCCCTCGCCGGCGTGGATCGCCTGGAAGTGGTCGATGTAGCCGTCGGGCTCGTTGAAGTTGCCGTCGCCGTCGTAGTCGTACCGGTCGACCTTGTCGAACTGCGCCAGGTAGGAAGCCACGTCGGCGTCGGTCTTGCCCGCGGCCTTCTGGGCGTCGTACCAGGCGGTGGCGGTGTCCTTGATGTAGTTCCAGTACCCGTCGGCGTTGTTCCTCGCGCCGTAGCGGGCCTCGTTGTAGGGCACCTGCACCCAGTCGGAGACGTCGCCCTTGGCGAGGAACCGGCCGTTGGACTGCTTGGTGTAGAAGTCCTTGAATGACTCACCCGGCCCGAACATCAGGTCCTGGTAGTGGGCCCGGTTGAAGTCGGACGTCCAGTACGTCGAGTTGTCGTCCGTGGCATTGCCGTCCCAGACCCGGTCCGGTTTCGGGATCTGGTTGTGGACCGGCCCGGGGGTCGCGTCGAACCTCGGATCGGTCTTGGCGCCGAAGTCGGTGAGGATCGTGAAGATGTCCTCCTCGCGCTCGACGGGGTAGGACACGAAACGGTCCTTCGCCGCCTTGCTGCCCGCAGGCGCCTTCGCGTTGCCCTTGAGCTTGATGACGCGCTGACCGCCGCGCACCTCGGTGGTGGCTCGGCCCTTGACCAGCTGGTCGACGGCCTCCTTGCGCAACGCCCGTTGGGCGTCGCCCAGGGGGTTGGGCAGGTCGTGCGCCTGGTTGGCGCCCGTGGGTTCGGTGCCGTTCGACACAGGGGTGGCCTGTGCGGGAACGGCCAGGCTTGCGGCGACGATGGCCGCGGTAGCCACCCCCGACACAGCACTGATCGGACGAATATTCACATTTCCTCCATGTGGAATTTTCGTGTCCCCCTTCGGACACGTATGCGTCCCCCTTCGGACACATACGAGCGACCAAAACACGTGCGGCGAGCTGGACCAATGGCAGCCGAGTAAGAACTCGGTAAAGAAACCCGGTAAAGAACTTTGAGTCGACGCGGCCCGGGCGCACACCAAATGCAGGCAACCGGCGCAGTTGGCGAGAAATCCTGCCGCGTCCCCACGCCCACGGCCAGCCTCCTAGGATGCCGGACATGAGCGACCAGCCCACCTCAGCTTCCACCTCAGCTTCCAGGACCGCCCCCGAGGTCAGCGCCCCCTACGGCACCGGCGCGCAGGCCGCGCCCCAGCGCCGGGTCCGCGTGCCGCACCTGCAGGCGATGAAGGAGAAGGGCGAGAAGTGGGCCATGCTCACGGCCTACGACATGTATGCCGCCGAGATCTTCGACGAGGCAGGCATCCCGGTGCTCCTCGTCGGCGACTCCGCCGGCAACAACGTCTACGGGTTCGAGACGACCGTCCCCGTCACGGTGGACCACCTCGTCCCGCTGGTGCGCGCCGTCACCTCGGCCGCCAAGCACGCCATGGTGGTGGCAGACCTTCCCTTCGGCTCGTACCAGGCCAGCCCGCAGCAGGCCCTCGCCACGGCCACCCGGTTCATGAAGGAGGGCATGGCGCACGCCGTCAAGCTCGAGGGTGGCAAGCCGATGGTGCCCGAGGTCGAGCTCCTCGTCCGGGCCGGCATCCCGGTGATGGGACACATCGGGTTCACGCCGCAGAGCGAGCACGTGCTCGGCGGCTACCGGGTGCAGGGCCGTGGCGACAGCGCCGACCGGCTCGTGGAGGACGCGGTCGCCCTGGAGAAGGCCGGCTGCTTCGCCGTGGTGATGGAGATGGTGCCCGCTCCCCTGGCCGCCCGGGTCACCGAGGTCCTGCGGATCCCGACCATTGGCATCGGCGCGGGCCCGGACTGCGACGCGCAGGTGCTCGTGTGGCAGGACATGGCCGGCCTGCGCGGTGGCAAGGCCCCTCGCTTCGTGAAGAAGTACGCCGATCTGCGCGCAGCCCTCAGCGCCGCTGCGTCCGCCTACGCCGCCGATGTCGCGTCGGGCACCTTCCCGTCGCCCGAGAACTCATTCCTCGAGTAGCCGGCCGCCCTAGGGTGAGGGCATGACCCTGAGGATCGGATACAAGGCCTCCGCCGAGCAGTTCGCCCCCCGGGACCTGCTGGAGTTCGGCGTGCTGGCCGAGCAGGTCGGCCTGGACACCGTGCTGATCTCCGACCACTTCCAGCCGTGGCGTCACCACGGGGGTCACGCCCCCTTCTCGCTCGCGTGGCTGGCGGCGCTGGGCGAGCGGACCGAGCGGGTGCAGCTCGGGACGTCCGTCATGACCCCGACCTTCCGCTACAACCCCGCCGTCGTGGCGCAGGCCTTCGGCACTCTCGGGTCCCTGTACCCGGGCCGGGTGGTGCTGGGGGTCGGCACCGGGGAGGCCCTCAACGAGGTCGTCGTCGGCTCCGTCGGTGGCGACGAGTGGCCCGAGTTCAAGGAGCGGTTCGGCCGGCTGCGGGAGGCCGTCAGCCTGATGCGCAGGCTGTGGACCGAGGATCGGGTGACCTTCGAGGGCGACTACTACCGCGTCGTCGATGCGACCGTCTACGACCGGCCCGACCAGCCGGTGCCGGTCTACGTCGCCGCCGGCGGCCCCCTCGTGGCGCGGTATGCCGGGCGGGCCGGTGACGGGTTCATCTGCACCTCCGGCAAGGGCGAGGAGCTCTACCGCGACAAGCTCCTGCCGGCCGTGGACGAGGGGCTCGACAAGTCGGGCCGCACCCGCGAGGACATCGACAGGATGATCGAGATCAAGCTGTCCTGGGATCCTGACCGTGAGCAGGCCGTGACCAACTGCCGGTTCTGGGCGCCGCTGTCCCTGACCGCCGAGCAGAAGCACGGCACCAGCGACCCGCTGGAGATGGAGCGGCTCGGTGACGCCCTCCCGGACGAGCAGGTCGCCTCGCGGTGGATCGTGTCGGACGACCCGGAGGAGGTCGTCGCCGCGGTGAGACCGTACGTCGACTGGGGTTTCAACCACCTCGTCTTCCACGGTCCCGGTGACGACCAGGCCCGGTTCCTGAGCACGTTCGCCGACCGCGTCCTGCCGGGGCTGCGCGAGCTCGGCTGACGGGTTCCCCTGCGCCCGAACCGAATCTAGGCTGGAGGGGTGACCGAGATGGAGCCCCGCACCCGGTGGTCCGAGGTGTCCGGCGGTCCGGGCGCGGCCACCGCCTACCAGCAGCGGTTCGACGACCTGGCCGCCAAGGGCATGGACATCCACGGCGAAGCCGCCTTCGTCGCCTCGCTGCTGACTCCCCCCGCCCGCGTGCTGGATGCCGGCTGCGGCACCGGTCGGGTCGCGACCCAGCTGACCGCCCTGGGCTACCACTGCGTCGGCGTCGACGCGGACGCGGCGATGATCGAGGTGGCCGAGCAGCGCGACCCGGCCACGACCTGGGTGCGTCAGGACCTGAGCCGACTACAGCTGCGCTCGCAGGCGTTCGAGCTCGCCGTGCTGGCGGGCAACGTGATCCCGCTGCTGGCACCCGGGACCCTGCTCGACGCCATGGCGCGGGTGTCCGCACACCTGCAACCCGGCGGCCTCGTGGTCGCCGGCTTCGGGCTCGACCCCTCGCACCTGCCCCAAGGGTGCCCGGTGACACCCCTGGAGGACTACGACCGGGCCTGCGAGGTCGCCGGTCTGACCCTGACGCGACGGTTCAGCACCTGGGGCCGCGACACGTGGCGACCGGAGTCGGGCTACGCGGTCTCGGTCCACCGTTCCGGCGGCTGAGCTGCCCGAACGGCGGCTGAGCCGCCCAAGCGCCTCAGCTCAGTCCTCGGACCGGCCTTCCTCCCACGCCTTGTCCTCGGCGTCCCACTTCTCCGTGCGCTCATGCGCGGTCTGGAGCGCGTTCGCAGCCTCCGCCTGGGTGTCGTAGGGACCCATGAGGTCCTCGCCCTGGCTCTTGTTGTCGTCGCTCTCGACCTGACCGCTGCTGACGTTGTACCAGTAAGCCATGGGGTGCCCTCCAACTCGACGGATCTGCATACGTCCCTAGACTCCACCGTATGCCGTTGACCTACGCAAGCGTGGCCCCCGGCGTGGTGTCGCCGCGTCGCCCGGTGCCCGCGTCGATCGAGCGGCCGGAGTACGTCGACCGCCCGGCTCCGGCCCGCGACAACGCCTCGGAGGTCAAAGACGCCGAGACGATCGAGAAGATGCGGGTCGCCGGGCGCATCGCCGCGCAGGCCATGGCCGCGGCCGCGGCGGTCATCGCGCCGGGCGTCACCACGGACGAGATCGACCGGGTCGGCCACGAGTTCCTCATGGACCACGGCGCCTACCCCTCGACGCTGGGCTACAAGGGCTTCCCCAAGTCCCTGTGCACCTCGGTGAACGAGGTGATCTGCCACGGCATCCCCGACGACCGCCCCCTCGAGGACGGTGACATCGTCAACATCGACATCACGGCCTACATCGGGGGTGTCCACGGCGACACCGACGCGACGTACCTGTGCGGTGACGTCGACGAGGAGTCACGCCTGCTCGTGGAGCGCACCCACGAGGCCATGATGCGGGGCATCAAGGCAGCTATCCCGGGTCGCGAGATCAACGTGATCGGCCGGGTGATCCAGAGCTACGCGCGCCGGTTCGGCTACGGCGTCGTCCGCGACTTCACCGGTCACGGCATCGGGCGGACGTTCCACAGCGGGCTGGTCATCCCGCACTACGACGCGGCTCCCTCGTACAACACCCTCATCGAGCCCGGCATGACGTTCACGATCGAGCCGATGCTCAACCTGGGGACGCACGAGTGGGAGATGTGGGACGACGGGTGGACCGTCGTCAGCGCAGACCGGCGCCGGTCTGCGCAGTTCGAGCACACCATCCTCATCACCGAGACCGGCAACGAGATCCTGACCCTGGCCTGAGGTCGGAACCCTCAGGGCCGGGGCAACCGCAAGGAGGCGGACGATGGCCAAGGAAGGCACGCATACCAAGCACGGGCTCCCGTTGGGGATCGACGTGGGAGGCAGCGGCATCAAGGGCGCGCCCGTCGACCTGTCCAAGGGGGCCTTCGCGGCCAAGCGGATGCGGATCGACACCCCGGTGCCGTCCACGCCCGAGGCGGTGGCCAAGGTCATCGACCAGATCGTCGACCACTTCGACGACGTCCGCGGAGACTCCCCCATCGGCGTGACCATCCCCGGCGTCGTGACTCACGGCATGGTGCGTTCGGCCGCCAACATCGACAAGGCGTGGCTCGACTTCGACGCCGAGCCGATGCTGGAGAAGATCCTCGGCCACGACATCGTGCTCGTCAACGACGCGGACGCGGCAGGCGTCGCGGAGATGCACTACGGCGCGGCCAAGGGCCAGAAGGGCCTCGTGGTGATGACCACCCTGGGCACCGGGATCGGGTCCGCGCTCATCTACGACGGCGTGCTGATCCCCAACGCCGAGCTGGGGCACCTCGAGATCGACGGCCACGACGCCGAGACGCGCGCGGCCTCCTCGATCAAGGAGAAGGAGGGGCTCAGCTATCCGGAGTGGGCGAAGCGGCTGCAGCGCTACTACAGCCACCTCGAGGCGCTCCTGTGGCCGGACCTCATCGTGGTCGGGGGCGGCGTCTCGAAGGATGCCGCCCAGTTCCTCCCCCTGCTCACGCTGAAGACCCCGATCGTGGCCGCCCAGCTGGAGAACAAGGCCGGCATCATCGGCGCGGCCCACCTCGCGGCGCACAAGTAGCGCCGGACCGCCTGCCGTCAGCGCATGGAGACGAGGTCCTGCAGCAGGATCGCCTGGCGGCGTCGGAACAGGTCGGCACCCAGCCGGGTGCCGATGACCAGCGCCAGCACCCCCAAGGCCGGGCCGACCGCCAGCGCCGTCCACGCCGCCCACCGCATGCCGAGGTAGGCCAGGACGCCCAGCCCGAGTGCGGGGGTGGACAGCGCGAAGACGGCTGCCCCGCACACCGCTTGGACGCCCAGGGTGACCCCGGCCGCCCCCGGACGGCTCGTGAAGGGGTTCTCCCCCGGTGCGGGGACGGCGTACTGCTTCACCGCGCTGGTCACGCACGCCACCGCGAAGCCGTTGAGCGCCACCGCACAGCCCACGCCGAGGGTGGCTGGCAGCAGCCACCAGGGTGCACCGAGCGCCGGTCCCAGCACGGCATACGTGGGGACGCAGACGACGGCCATCAACCCCGAGGGGAACAGCCGCCCCAGCCGGTCGCTGACCCCGTCGACGCCCGAGGCGACGTGCATCCAGAACGCCGTCGAGTCGTACCCGACGTCGTTGTGCTGTCCCCACCCGATCAGGTATGCCGAGGCGAGCGGCATGGCGACCAGCGCCAGGTCGGACCCCGATCCGATGCCCGGGATGAGCAGACCCGCAGGCAGCAGGACCGTCATCACCGCCGGCATGTTGAAGCGGGGGTCGCGCACCCAGTAGGTGCCGGCTCGCGCGGCGATGGCACCCATCGGCGTGCCGGGCAGCCGGCCGAACAGCCCGAGGCCACTGCGCACCGTGCCGCCGTCTCCGGAGGTCGACCGCGGGTTGCGCAGGACCGACACGAGCAGCCGTTCCCAGACCACCAGCAGGACGACGCACAGGACGGCCGCGAGGAGCAGCCGCGCCAGTCCTGCACCCCAGTGACCCAGGGAGACGTCACCAGCGGCCGCCCACGCCCAGCCGAGAGGCGTCCACGCCAGCACCTCGGCGACCCGGTCCACGGTGGCCCGGTCGAGACCGCCGCCGCTGAGCCCACCGACGATCGGGCCGACACAGACGAGCAGGGCCAGCCCACCCACGCCTGCGACGTCCCGGCCACGACGCGTGCCGAGCACCGCCGACGCCGCCGCGGTGACGATCCGGCTGAGCAGGACACAGGTCAGCAGCCCGAGGACCCCTCCGACGAGGGCCAGCAGGGTGGTCGCCACTGAGCGCGACCCCGCCACGACGGTGCCCAGCACCAGGAGGATCGTGGCGACGCCGGGCAGGCCGACCAGGGCGCTCAGCACCAGCCCGAGGGCCAGCGTGCGTTCCCTCACGGCGAAGGTGGCGAACCGGGTGGGGTCGAGCGTCGGGTCGACACCGAACAGCAGGATCGGCAGGAGTGCCCATCCCGCGACGAGCCCCGCCCCCGCCAGGACGACGCCCGTCCGGGCCAGCCCGAGATCGCCCTGGGCGCGGAGCGCGATCATCCCCGCCAGCACGAGGACGACGAAGCCGCCCCCGTAGAGCACACCGAACACCATCCCCACGATGGCCGCGACGCTGCGGCGCAGGCCGTTGCGCAGCAGGTGCAGCTTCAGTCGGAGGAGGTGCGCAACCATGCCAGGCCCTCCACGTCCGTCGTTCCCCCGACGAGGTCGAGGAAACGGTCCTCGAGGCTCATGCCCGCGCGGACGTCGTCGAGGGTCCCGGCGGACCGGACCGTCCCCGCCGCGATGATCGCCACGTCGGTGCAGATCCGCTCGACGAGGTCCATGACGTGGCTCGAGAGCACCACGGTGCCACCGTTGGCCGCGAAGTCCTCGAGGATGCGACGGATGGTGCGGGCCGACACCGGGTCCACGGCCTCGAACGGCTCGTCCAGCACGAGCAGCCGTGGCGCGTGGACCAGCGCGCACGCGAGGGTGATCTTCTTGGTCATGCCCGCGGAGTAGTCGATGACGAGCTTGCTGGCGGCGTCGGTCAGGCCCAGCGCGGCGAGCAGCTCGCCCGTGCGCTCGACGACGAGGTCCCGGTCCATCCCCCGCAGCAGGCCGGCATACGTCACCAGCTGCTGGCCGGTGAGACGGTCGAACAGCCGCAGCCCGTCCGGGAGGATGCCGATCTGCGACTTGGCACCGACGGGGTCGCTCCACACGTCGGTGCCGAGCACCTGCGCGCTGCCGGCATCGGGCCGCAGCAGCCCGGTGGCCATCGACAGGGTCGTGGTCTTGCCCGCACCGTTGGGACCGACGAGCCCGTAGAAGGAGCCGCGCGGCACGTCGAGGCCGAGGCGGTCGACCGCGGTCGTCGGACCGAAGCGCTTGGTCAGGCCACGCAGGCGCAGCGCGATCTGGGGTGTGGCGTCGGGATCCGGCATGGAGCCGACGCTAGCGTCAGCTGCCTCGCGATGAGCCAGGCCTTCTTGGGCACGCTCGTGTCGACGGTGTAGCGGCGCGGCTTGTCGGGGTCCTGTTCGGCGTAGCCCATCTTCGCCAGGCGCATGAGCACCACAGGACACTGCGCGCAGCGCGGCCTGTCCTTGCAGCACTTCTTCTTCGCCTTGGCGAGCTTGGTCCCCTTGGCGGCCTTCGGGTTCTTGGGCACGCCAGGAGAGTAGGTGAGCCTTACCTAACTGTCCAATTTCGGTCCAGTGTCCGGACGGGCGGCCTCGAACGTCTCGGGCACGCCGCCGGAGAGGTCGTGGATCCGGGTGTCCTTCGACCCGAGGGAGGTCGCCTGGTTCAGGTAGAGAGTGCGGCCGGCGTCGCTCAGCAGGGCGTCGTGGACCGGGATGGCGTGGGGCGCGGCCAGGCGCCGGAGGAACCCCGTCATCTCCCGGCTGCGCTGCCACGGCGCGTTGAGGGGGAAGGCGAGGACGTCGATCCCCTCCGGCTCGGCGTCCAGCGCGTCGCCCGGGTGGAAGAAGGTGGGTTCTGCGTCCGCGCTGATCCGCATGCCGGTGTTGTGGATGCGCGGTAGGTCGTCGTGGATCAGGGCGTGCAGCTCGCCCACTCCCGTCACGGTCGCCGTCCCGACCCTGACGGCGTCGCCCGGCCCCAGGGCATGGGCCTCGAACCCCTTGTCCCGCAACAGGGTCGCGGTGTCGGGATCGGTGTAGACCGCGGCGGCGGGGTTGGCCCGAAGGAGCTCGGGAAAGCGCTCCTGGTCGAGGTGGTCAGGGTGCTGGTGGGTCACCAGCACGGCGTCGAGGCCGCGCTGGGCGTGGGCACCCGGCGACCAGCCCCCAGGATCGATCAGGATGCGCGCGTCGGCGATCTCGACGAGCAGGCTGGCGTGGCCGAGGTGGGTGATTCGCATGCCTCCCACCGTAGGAGGCAGACGTCAGGCCCGCACCGGGACGGCGCGCACCTGCGCGAGGAGGTCTTCGGAGGGCCTAGCTGATCGTGCCGCGCAACCAGACGGCCTCGGCGTGGGCGATCTGCCCGGCGGCCTGGGCCACGAGCGCCAGGTTGCGCTGTCGCTCCGGATCGGCCTCCCGGAGGGCTTCGGCCAGCGCCTGCCTCGCGGTCTCGATGTCGGCGAGGAAGTTGCGCACCGTGACGGGACTGTCCATGACAGGCGAGGCTACTGACTCCCCTCGGGTCGCGCCCCCGGAAGACCGCTCCGGACGGGTGGGTGGATGAGTCGGTCGATACGCCGGGTTCTGTCACCGCTGGTCGTTACCGGCCAGCGGGAGACGGTCATCCATCTAGGACAGCCGTTGCCGACTGCCTCCAGCGCTCTACCCGTGCGCTCGGGCGGGCAGCCCTCGAACGCGCACTGTCTGAGCTTGCTCCAGGTGGGGTTTACCTAGCCGATGTGGTCACCCACACCGCTGGTGGTCTCTTACACCACCGTTTCACCCTTACCGCGGTGCCTGCCCGGCCGAGGCCGAGTGGTCCACCGTGGCGGTCTGTTCTCTGTGGCACTGTCCCGCGGGTCACCCCGGGTGGCCGTTAGCCACCACCTTGCCCTGTGGAGCCCGGACGTTCCTCGGCGGTGATTGCTCACCGACGCGACCGCCTGACCGACTCATCCGTCGCCAAGGATAGGGCAGGTATGCCGCGGCTAGGACACGATCTCGAAGCGGACGGTGCCGGTGGCGACGGTGGCCTCGGTGAGCCGGACCTTCACCGACGTCCCGAGCTCGCTCTGGCCCTCGGCGTTGGCGAGCACGGCCGGGTCCTGGACCTGCACGACGGCCCCACCCTTGTCGCGCTTGTCGACCACCATCGCGTCGAACACCTGGCCGACCCTGTCCTCCAGGGCGGCAGCCTCGACGGCGTCGGCGCAGGCCCGCTCGACCCCGTTGGCGACCTTGTCGGAAGCGGTCATGATCTCGGGCAGCGACGGGAGCGCCTCCCGGGCCCAGGCGGGCACCTCGTCGCCAGTGCTCAGCGCCTCGCAGACGGCCAGCCCGAACCGGTCCACCAGCCGGCGCAGCGGAGCGGTGACGTGGGCGTAGGGAGCAGCCACCGCAGCATGCTCCGACTGCTGCGGCAGGCCGCCGTCGAACGGCGTGTAGCCGGCGCCGCGGAACAGCGTGGTCGCCTCGTGGATGAGGGCCAGGTGCTTGGGGTTGGTGCGGTCGAGCGTGCGCAGGAACTCGCCGTAGGTCAACCCCTGCGGCCAGTCGATGCCCAGGGCACGGCTCGCATGGCGGAACCGGTCCTCGGCCTGCTGGTCGGGTGCCGGCATGGTGCGCAGGATGCCGACCTTGGCCTTGAGCATCATCTCGGCGGCCACCATGCCGGTCATCAGCGAGATCTGGGCGTTCCAGTCCTCGACCTCCAGCGGCGGGCGAAAGTCGAGCCGGTAATGCCCGTCGGCGTCCTCCTTGACCTCCTGCTCGGGCATCGGCAGGCTCGCTCCCCCGCGGCGGCGCTCGAGCTCGAGGCGCTTGCGCCCGACCTCCTTGAGCAGCAGCAGCCGGTCGTCCGCCGAACCGTCGTCGATGGCCTGCTGCACGCCCTCGTAGTCCAGCCGGTCCGTGCTCTTCACCAGGGCCCGGTAGACCTCGGACGCGGTGCACTCGCCGTTGCCGTCGAGCCGCAGGTCCCACACGAACGCCGGTCGCGTCTGCCCGGCCAGCAGGCTGGCTGCCCCTTCGCTCACCACGGTGGGGTGCAAGGGAGTTCGCTTGTCGGGGGCGTACACCGTCTGACCCCGCTTGCGCGTCTCGGCATCGAGCGCCCCACCCGGGCTGACGAACGCGGGCACGTCGGCGATGGCATACCGCACGTGGTAGCCGTCGCCGTCCCGCTCGAGGTGCATGGCCTGGTCGAGGTCCATCGAACCCGGCGGGTCGATGGTGAGGAAGGCGACCCCGGTCTCGTCCCGGTCCGGCAGCGCAGGTGAGGCGGCGGCCGCCGCGGCCTCGGCTTCCACCTCGGCCGGGAAAGCCTCCGGCACCCCGAGCTCGCGGCGGATCGCCTCGAACCGGGCGGCCAGCTCCGCGGACTGCGCGATGGCCTTGTCGGCTCGGGGTTCCTGGACGTGGATGCGGCGCGTGGGCATGGGGTCAACCTATCCAGACGAACCCCGCCGACGACCTTCACGCGACCGCCTCCACGCGACCACCTTCACGCGACCACCTTCACGCGACCACCTTCACGCGAGCAGGCACCTGGCCACCTAGGCTGGGCCCGTGCTGATCCTGCTGCCGCCGTCCGAGTCGAAGACGGGACGGACCCGCGGGCGGCCGGTCGTCGCGGAGCACCTCTCGTTCCCGGAGCTCGCCGCGACCAGGCAGGCAGTCGCGGAGGCCGTGGCGAAGGTCAGCGCCCACCCGGACGCCGCGGTCACGCTCGGGGTGAGCCCCAACCTCACGGCCGAGATCGCGCGCAACCTGGTCCTGCACACCGCGCCCGCCATGGCGGCCTCGCGGGTCTACTCCGGCGTGCTCTACGACGCACTCGACTTCGCCACCCTCGACAGCGCAGCGAAACGGCGGGCCAACCGCTGGCTCGTCGTCGTCTCGGCGCTCTACGGCGCGGTGCGGCCGACCGACGCGATCGCCCCCTACCGCCTCTCCATGGCCGTGAACCTGCCCGGCCTGGGCCCCCTCGCCAGCGCATGGAAGCCGGAGCTGGGACCCGTGCTCGCCCAGGCAGCGGGGCGTGGGCTCGTGGTCGACTGCCGCTCCAGCACGTATGCCGCAGCCTGGACTCCGCAGGGCGACCTGGCGCAGCGCTGGGTGCAGGTCCGCGTGCCGGGAGCCACCCACCTGGCCAAGCACACCCGCGGGCTCGTGGCTCGCGAGCTGTGCCGGGTCGGCAGGGACGTCCGGCGGGTGCCCCAGCTCGCCGACGTGCTCCGGGACGCGTTCTCCGTGACGGTGCACGAGCCGACCCGGCCCGGTCGACCGTGGATCATCGACACCACCGTGCGCTCGTGACCACCCCCGCTGCGCTGTGAACGTCTGCGCAGTGAACGTCTCCGCAGTGAACGTCTCCCAGCTCGGCGACGTCCTCGTGCGGGTGCTGCCCGTGCTCGTCTTCTTCGTCGCGATCACCGTGGTCGCCGAGATCGCTGACGCAGCAGGGGTTTTCGACGTCGCTGGCCACTGGGCCACTCGCGCCGGGCGGCACCGCACTCCCCTGCTGTGGCTGCTGTTCGTGCTCGTCGCGGTGGCCTGCACGGTCGTGCTCAGCCTCGACACGACGGCCGTGCTGTTGACCCCGGTCGGCCTGGCCATCGCGGCCCAGCTCAACATCTCACCGGTCCCGTTCGCCCTCACCACCCTGTGGATCGCCAACACCGCCAGCCTGCTGCTGCCCGTCTCGAACCTCACCAACCTGTTGGCCCTCAACCACTTCGCCCTGCTGGGGGTCGGGCACGCCGGCTACGTACGGCTCGCCGCCCTCCCCGCCGTGGGCGCAGTGGTCGGCACCGTGGTGGTCCTCGCCGTGCTGCACCGTCGGGAGCTGGGCGGACGGTACCTGCCGGACGCGCCGCCCGACCCGCACGACCAGGTCCTGCTGCGGGTGGCGGGTGCGGTCTGCCTCGCCGTCGGTCCCCTCTTCGCGGTGGGACTGTCCCCGGCCTGGGTGTCGTCGATCGCGGCCGGGGTGCTGGTCGCCGCCGCGTGGGCCCGCGACCGCGACCTGGTGCGCGACCTGAAGGTGCCGTGGCGGATGGCCCTTGCCGTCGCGGCGCTGTTCGTCGTCATCGACGCGGCCCTCCAGGTCGGGCTCCAACCCGCCCTGGCGTCTCTCGCCGGCCAGGGCACGACGTCCGTGGACCTCGTCCGGGTGGCGGGGGTGGGGGCCCTGGCCGCCAACACGGTCAACAACCTGCCCGCCTACATCGCCCTCGAGTCGGTGACCTCGGATGCGCCTTCCCGTCTGATGGCGCTCCTGATCGGCGTGAACGTCGCGCCCCTCGTCACCCCCTGGGCCTCCCTCGCCACCCTGCTGTGGGCGCAGCGCTGCCGGGCACGCGGCATCCACATCTCGATCGGGGCGCTCGCGGTGCAGGGACTGCTCTGCGCCGTCGCGGCCGCGGGACTCGCGCTCGCGGCGCTCGCGGTGGCCTCGTGAGGCCGCCCCGGTCGAGCTGGGCGCCCGCTCACTCCCCGTCCGGTAGAACGGGGCCATGAACCCGCGGGCAGGTCGCGACGTCGGCCGCTACCTGCGCGACCTGGCGACTCGGCTGGAGGAGCTCGCACCGACCGTGCTGGCGGGAGCCCCGGATGCCGCCCACCAGATGCGCACCACGGCCCGGCGCGCGTCTGCCTGCCTCACCTCGTTCGGCGGTGTGCTGGACCTCCCCGACGCAGAGGCCGTGGTCGGTGAGCTGTCCTGGCTCGGCGGGCAGCTGGGCACCTTCCGGGACGCCGAGGTGCTGGAGTCCAGGCTGACCGCGAGCCACGAGGCGCCCGCCCGGGTCGAGCAGGCCCTGACCGAGGCGCTCGAGCAGGCGACGACCAACCTGCGCACCGCCCTGGGCTCACCTCGGTTCGAGGCACTCTCACCGGCCCTGCTCGCGGCGGGCGCCTCGGCGACCGCGCGGCCCCCGCGACGCGAGCTGCGCCGCGCCGTCCGACGCGTGTGGAAGCGCACCCGTGCGCGCCACGCGGCCTACCTGGCCGCCGCCGACGACCAGCTGCGCGACGAGGCCCTGCACGAGCTGCGCAAGTCGCTGCGCAGGCTGCGGTACGCCTGCGACGCCCTCGGTACGTCCTGCGGCAAGCGGGTCGTGGCGGGTGCGGCCCAGGCCGGGGCGGTGCAGGAGGCGCTGGGTGAGCACCACGACGCGGTGGTCAGCATCGGCCTGCTCCGCGCACTGGCCGCCCACGAGCGGGACCCGGCGCGGATCGCGAGCTACCTGCTGCTGTTCGACGTGGAGGCAACCGCCAGGGAGCGGGCGCTCACGAGGTTCGAGGCCACCTGGCCACAGCTCGAACCCCACTTCCGGCGTCACTGACCCGCTGACCCCGGTGCGGCCAGCTCGCGGTCGTCCGGGCGAGGGTCAGCCGAGCCCGCGGACGAGGTCCTCGATGACGTCCTGGACGTGCTCGAGCCCGACCGAGATGCGCACGGTGCCGTCGGTGATCCCGACGGCGGCGCGCGCCTCCGGGGTGAGCCGGCGGTGGGTCGTGGTGGCCGGGTGCGTGACCATGGACTTCGCGTCACCGAGGTTGTTGCTGATGTCGACGACCCGCAGCGCGTTCAGCAGGGCGAACGCCTCGGCCTTGCCTCCGTCGAGCTCGAAGGTCACCACGGTCCCGCCCCCGAGCATCTGGCGACGCGCGAGGTCGTGCTGGGGGAAGGAGGGCAGCCAGGGGTAGAGCACCTTGGTCACCGAGGGGTGCCCCTCCAGCGCCTCCGCCACCGCCAGGGCGTTGGCGGCCTGCTTCTCGACCCGCAGGGACAGCGTCTCCAGGCCCTTGACGAGCACCCAGGCGTTGAACGGCGACATCGACGGGCCGGTGTGGCGCATCAGGTTCTTCACGGGTCCGTCGATGAACTCGGCGGTGCCCAGCACGGCGCCCCCGAGGGTGCGGCCCTGGCCGTCGATGTGCTTGGTGGCCGAGTACACGACCACGTCGGCGCCGTGCTCCAGCGGCTTGGAGAACACCGGGGTCCCGAAGACGTTGTCGACCACGACCTGCGCCCCTGCGGCGTGGGCGAGGTCGGACACGGCGCGCATGTCGACGAGCTCCTGCATCGGGTTGCTGGGGGTCTCGAAGAAGACGGCCTGGGTCGGCTCCGACAGCGCCTCACGCCACTGGTCGAGGTCGGGGCCGTCGACGAAGACGGTCTCGACGCCCCACCGCGGCAGGATCTCGTCGAGGATGACGAAGCACGAGCCGAACAGGCCGCGCGACGACACGACCCGGTCGCCCTGGCCCAGCAGGGCGGCGAGGGCCACGAACACCGCGGACATCCCGGATGCCGTGGCAAAACAGGCCTCCGCCCCCTCGAGCTCGCGCAGCCGCTGCTCGAACATGGTCACGGTGGGGTTGCCGTAGCGCGAGTAGATGAAGTGGTCGACCTCGTCCTTGAAGGCCGCCTCGGCCTGCTCGGCGCTCTCGTAGACGAACCCGGACGTGAGGTAGAGCGCCTCGGCCGTCTCGTCGAAGTTGCTGCGGTTCAGGCCGCCGCGCACCGCGATGGTGTCGGGGCGAAACCTGTGCTGGGACCTGGGTTCCGGCGTCACGTCGCTCACCCCTGCCGCCACGGAAGACCGGCGTTCTTCCACCCGGCCACGGCCCGGTGGCCGTGCTCGTCGTGGGGACCTTCGAAGCCTTCCAGCACGTTGTAGGCCGGACCGAGGCCAGCCCTCGACGCGGCCTGTGCCGCGGCGACCGACCGCACGCCGGAACGGCAGATGAAGTAGATCGGCGCCCCGTCGGGGAGCCCGGCGTCCTGGAGCTGCTCGACGAAGTCACCGTTGACCGCACCGTCGGGAAAGCGCTGCCACTCGACACAGACCACGCGCTTGCCGATCGGCGACAGGTCCGGGAGGCCGACATAGCTCCACTCCGCGGCGGTCCGCACGTCGACCAGGACGGCGTCCTCCTCGGCCGCCAGCGCGGCATACGCCTCCTGGGGGCCGACGTCTCCGGCGTATGACTCAGCACTCATGGCGCCAGCGTAGAACTCCCGCCACATGGCGAGACGAGGGGCCCACGTCGTGGACTGGACGCTCCCACCCAGAGCACCCCTCGCGACGTCAGGTGCGGTTGGTGAACGCGACCGAGACGTTGCCGTCCGGCCAGACCTCGAGCGCCGTCAGCGAGCCAGGGGCCGCAGCGAGGCGCCACACCTTGTCGTGCGGGATCCCCAGGACATGGGCGAGCACGCACATGATCGGCTTGCGGTGGCAGACCACGACCGACGTGCCGCCGGCGGCCACCACCCGCTCGAACGCGGCGACGACCCGTGCCGCCAGCTCCTCGTGCGACTCCCCGCCCGGACGACGGTATGCCGGGTCCTCGCGCATCGCGGTCAGCTCGGCCGGGTGGTCGCGGACCAGGTCGGGGATGGCCGCGCCGTCCCAGTCGCCGAAGTCCTGCTCGTCCCAGTCGGCGTCGACGACAGGAGCGGCCCCGATCGCCTCGGCCACCGCGGCGCCGGTCTCGCGCGCCCGGGCCAGTGAGGAGGTGACGACGCGGGCGGACGAGCCGCCGAGGAGGTGCGCGGTGGCGCGCCCGGCGGCGGCAGCCTGGGCCTGACCGGCGGTGTTGAGCGACGGGTCGGCGCCACCGCGACCGTCGAGGCGCGACGCGACAGTGAAGTCGGTGATCCCGTGGCGCACCAGCACGATCCGGGTCGGCGTCCCCTCCCACGGGCCGGCGGCCGGCGGGCTGGGCTGGGGGTCGATGAGCTCGTCGACCACCTCGTCGACCACCTCGCCGTTGGTCGGATCGGTCGCGTCCCCGCTCGCGCTGCCGCCGATCGCGTCCCCGGTCGCGCTGCCGCCCAGCATGCGGTCGATCGTCCGTCCGTCCATGCCGGCGTTCGACAGGGCGTCGGCGTCCTTGTTCTGCTCGCGCGGGATCCACGTGAACGTCACCGACCCACCCGCCGCGCTGATCCTGGCCGCCAGGTCGCGGGCCTCGAGGGCGAGCGTGCGCATGTCCGGGTGCTTGATCTTCCAGCGCCCCGCCATCTGCTCGACGACGAGCTTGGAGTCCATCCGCGCCTCGACATCCGCGCCGGCGTCGATCCGTAGGACCGCCCTCAGGCCGGCGATGAGACCGGAGTACTCCGCGACGTTGTTGGACTCCTTGCCCAGCGGCTCGGCGCCCTCCCAGAGCACCCGCCCCGTGACGGCGTCACGCACCAGGGCGCCGTACCCGGCGACCCCGGGGTTGCCGCGAGAACCACCGTCAGCCTCGACGACGAGCGCGCGTCCAGTCATCTGGCCACTCGGCGGCACGGCTCAGAGGCCGGACTCGGCGGTACGCACGAGGATGCGGCGGCACTCCTCGCAGCGCAGCAGCTCGTCTGCAGGAGCCGCCTTGATGCGGTTCATGTCGACGTTGTTGAGCTCGAGCTGGCACCCACCGCAGCGACGCTGCCGCAGGGCTGCCGCAGCGAGACCCCCGCTCTGCACGCGGATCTTCTCGTACAGCGCGACGAGGTCCTCCCCCACGCCGGCGACGATGTCGGCGCGAGGCGCAGCGACCTTGGTGGCCTCGAGCTCGAGGTCGGCCAGCGCCGCGTCCCTCGCCTCCGTCGCCGCGGTGAGCTGAGCGGCCAGCGTCGTGTGCTCGACCTCGAGCTGGGCGACGGCGGACTCGGCGTCCTCGGCCCGCTCCATCACCTCGATCTCGACGTCCTCGAGCTCGGACTGGCGTCGGACCAGGGAGGCGAGCTCGTGCTGGATCGCCTGCAGGTCCTTGGCCGACCCCGCGCCGGAGTCCAGCCGGGCCTGGTCGCGCGCCGCCCGGTCGCGGACGAGCTGCACGTCGGCCTCTGCCTTGGCGACCTCACGCTGGATGTCGCCGAGCTCGGTCCGGGCTCGCACCAGCAGGGAGTCGAGACCGGCCGCCTTGGTCTGGAGGTCGGCCAGCACGGCGTGCTCGGGCAGGGTCTTGCGGGCGTGCTCGAGCTGGTCCAGACGGGTGTCGATCGCCTGCAGGTCGAGCAGTCGCCACTGACGGGACGGGTCGGCTTTCAGGACGTACCTCCAGGACCAGCGGGCGGTTCGGCACCGACGACGAAGTCCCAGGGGTCGGTGCGCAGTGTCGAGATGTGGGTCTCCACCTTAGGGGCCCCGTCGCCGCCACCCGCAATCGCGGTCCGGACCCGGTCCGCGGCGCCCTCGAGCCAGAGCGACTCGGTGGCCCAGTGACCTGCGTCGACGAGGTACGGCGGACCTCCCCGTGACTCCTCACGGGCCTCGAGGACCGGGTGGTGCCGCAGGTCGGCGGTGACGTACACGTCGGCGCCGCTCGCCCGGACGTGGTCGAACAGGTCGTCCCCGGCGCCGCCCATCACGGCGACGCGCTCGACCCGCGCGTCTGCCGGGCCGGCCACCCGCAGACCACCCGCGGAGGGCGGCAGGGCGGCATACAGGGACGTGGTGAAGTCGGCCAGCGACCGTGGTTCAGTCAGGCGCCCGACCCGACCCAGCGGCTGACCCTCGACGACGGCGAGCGGCTCGACGTCGACGAGCCCGCACGCCAGGGCGAGGGCGTCGTTGACCCCGGGCGACGCGACGTCGGCGTTGGTGTGCGCGACGTAGAGCGCGATGTCGTGGACGAGCAGCGCCGTGACCGTGGCGCCCTTGGCTCCGGTTGTGGCCACGCTGTGTATGCCGCGCAGCAGCAGGGGGTGGTGCGTCACCACGAGGTCCGCGCCGAGGGCGCGCGCCTCCTCGATGACCGCCAGGGTGGGGTCGACGGCGAAGTGGATGCGTCGCACCGGCTGGGCGAGGTCCCCGGCCACCAGCCCGACCTGGTCCCAGGACTGGGCCGTCGACGGCGGGTAGAGGTCCTCCAGCACAAGGACGACGTCAGCCAGGGTGGGGTGCATGTGGGCCCGGCCGGGCTCGAACCGACGACATCCACGGTGTAAACGTGGCGCTCTACCAACTGAGCTACAGGCCCGCGTCGTCACGGTCGGCGCTGGCGCCGCGTTCGGACTGCGTGCGACATTCTGTCAGGTCGCGTCCGTGGGCACCGGGAGGGTGACCTCGAAGGTCGTGCCACTGCCCAGCTCGGACTCCACCCTGATCGCGCCGCCGTGGCGCACGATGATCCGGGCGACGATGCTCAGTCCCAGTCCAGTACCGGGCACTTGGAGCGCGGCGGGGTTGGTGCTGCGGAAGAACTCGGTGAACAGCAGCTGCTGGTCCTGCTCGGAGATCCCCATCCCTTCGTCGGAGCACCGCAGGACAACCGTGTCGGCCTCCCGGCGCGTGGTCAGCCGCACCACGCCGTGGTCGGGGCTGAACTTCACGGCATTGCTCACCAGGTTGTCGACCACCTGCGCCAGCTCGTCGGCGTTGCCTGCCACCACCTGGGCGCCCTCGACGAGGTCGCTGCTCAGGGAGATGCCGCGCTGCTCGGCGCCGGGCCGGAACATGTCGATGGCGTCCTGGGCAAGGTCGGCGAGGTCGACGCGGGAGCTGACCAGCGGCCGGTCCGGGTCACTGACCTTCGCCAGGGTGAGCAGGTCGTTGACCAGGTCCTGCAGCCGGTGCGTGTTGCGATCCATGACCGACAGCGACCAGTCGGGGTCCGACGTGGGGTCGTCGCGCAACAGCTCCAGGTGGCCGACGATGGAGCTGAGGGGGTTCTTCAGCTCGTGCGCCACGGTGGCGAACAGCGAGGTCTTGGCCCGGTCGGACTCGCGGAACTGGTCGACGAGGCGGCGCTCGAGCTCCAGGAGCCGCGCGTTGACGATGGCGCGCCCGATGTCGCGGCCCATCTCCAGCGCGGAGGCCGCCTCCGCGTCACTCCAGGTGGGTTCCTGCGCCGAGCGGGTGATGACGAGGTGTCCCAGGCACTCGTTGGCCGCCCCGATGGGTGCGAGCATCCAGGCCCCGCCCCCGAAGGGAGCGGTGAACGCGAGCATCGTGCCGACCTCGTCGTCGGTCAGCAGGCCCGCTGGGTGGGTGGATCCCTCACGCACCAGGGCCGCGGTCCTGCCCCGCCAGCACTGTTGGGCCACGCGGCGCACCAGGTTCACGACCTCGGCCGGGGCATCCGCCGCGCCGCGGCCGGAGTGGGCGACGACGCTGCCGTCGGAAGGGTCGGTCTCATGACCGAACGTGCGCACCCAGATGGCGGAACCCCGCAAGCCCTCCAGCACAGGCTCGACGACGACTTCCACGGCACGGGCGGGGTCCAGGATCTCCTGCGAGATGCGGGCGACTGTGTGCACGGCGGCGGCGAGACGGGCCTGCTCCGCCAGGGCCACTCGCTGCCGCGCGCCGTTGATCGCGATGCCCGCCTGGTTGGCGAAGACCTCGAGCAGTCCCTGCTGGACCTCGTCCGGGCGCTTGCCACTGAGCGGGAGGTCGACGGAGATCATGCCCAGCCAGATGCCGGCGACGTCGTAGAAGGGCGCGTGCAGGGTGTCGAGGCTGTCCCAGGAGTCCGGGTCGCCGGACGCGGAGGCTTCCCAGCCCTCCGCCACCCAGCCGGCCTGGGACGTCGACGGAAGCCGGTCCGCCGGGACGAACCGCAGCGTGCCCCACTGCTCCGCGATGGCGAACTCGGCCTCGACCATGGCGCGAGGGGTGCGGCGCCCCATCAGCTCTCGACGTGCCCCGGGGTCGCCCCCCACCGCGACGACCTCCAGGTCACCGTCGGGCTGCACGAGGCTGACCGCGGCCACCCGGAAACCCACGACGTCTGCCGCGCCCTCGACGATCAGGTCGAGCACGTCCTGCAGGTTCTCCTGACCGCTGGCACGGTTCATCAGCTCCGACAGGCCGCGCAACGCCTGCATCCCCGTCGAGGTCAAGACCACCGACCGCTCACCCCTGAATCATTTGTCGTTGCTCCCCAGTATCGCGGCAGGTTAACCCCCAGGGGACCACGAATTCGCCCGTTTCTCCACGTTTGCCCGGCGAGTCCATCCGTTGGGACGAGGGACCCGCGGTTCCGATGGGGCGCTGGCGCCCGTCAGCGACGCAGCTCGGCCAATGCCTCGTGGTAGCCGGTGAAGTCCCGCGGCTGGCCGATCTCGTTGACCAGTGACCACCGGACCACGCCGTCGACGTCGAGGAGGAACGTGCCGCGGATCGCCGCGCCGGCCTGCTCGTTGAACACGCCGTAGCTCTTCGCGACGCCGCCGTGCGGCCAGAAGTCCGACAGGAGGGGAAAGAAGTAGCCCTCCTTGTCCGCCCAGGCACGCTGGCTGAACATGTGGTCGCACGACACGGCGAGCACCTGCACGTCGTCAGCGACGAAGCCGCCGAGGTCGTCACGGATCTCGCACAGCTCGCCGGTGCAGATGCCGGAGAAGGCGAACGGGTAGAACACCAGGACGACGTTCTTGGCGCCACGGAACTGGGCCAGGGAGAACTCCTGCCCGTTCTGGTCCCTGAGGGCGAACTCCGGTGCCACGGCCCCGACGGCCAAGGGTGACGTCATGCTCGGCAGTCTGCCAGCGACGTCAACGCCGGCCTGTCTTGGGGGCGACCAACCGGGTGGCAGTCCAGTCGTCGCAGGCGTTGACCGTGCCCGAGGTGTGCAGACCAGCGGTCGTCGCGGCCTCCTCGATGTCGCTCGCCTCGACGTGTCCCGGGCGACCCGACTTCAGCGTGAGGACGATGACGGAACCGCCTTCACCGAGGTTCGTGAGGGCGTCGACGACGGCGTCGACGAGGTCTCCGTCGTCCTGCCGCCACCAGATGAAGGCGGCGTCGGCGACGTCCTGGTACTCCTCGTCCTCGAGCTCGGTGCCGGTGTGGTCCTCGACGGCGAAGCGGAAGTCGTCGTCGACGTCGGAGTCGTAGCCGAACTCCTGGATCACCTGTCCTGCGGTGAGGCCCAGTCGGCCCACCGATGCTTGCAGCGCAGACTGCGCTGGCGTGGTCACACCCTTCTCCATCTCTCGAGGCGGTTAGTTGCGGGTTAGTCCATCGGGTTGTGCCCGGATTTTCAACTGAGTCCGTGGAATACGCAGACTTTCCCACCGCGTGGACAGGGTGGGAATCGGGCGTCTGGCCGACCAGCACCCATCCAGCCCTCCCCGCGGGAGCGGCCCCGAGGCCTGGGTGTCAGGACACCTGGGCCCGCTGGCGGGCACGGCTCGAGCGGACCACCTGGTCGGCGAGCAGACGCAGGGCCTCGGACTCGTCGAGGTGCGCGACCACCGGGGAGACGGGGCCGACCGTCGAGAGCACCCGGACCGTCGCGACGCCGAGCCGGCGTTGGACCGGGCCCTGCTCGACCTTGAGCGACTGGATGCGCGCGTGGGGCACGAACTGCGCTGCGCGGTACCACGCACCGCGGCGCGCGAGCAGGCCGCCGGACAGGACGGCATACCCCTGTCGTCGCCAGCTGAGGGGGTCGAGCGCCCTGGCACGCCGGCTGGTGGTGGTGAAGCCCTCGGCCGGCCCGGTCCCTTCCAGTGCGGCGACGGCCGCACCCCGAGGTATGCCCGCGTTCACCAGGGCGAGTACCGCGAGCGCTTCCTCGCGGTTGCCGACGGGCATCAGCACGGTCTGGGTGTCTTCGTCACCGCTGGCCGCCCCGGCGACGTTGACCGAGATCCGCCACCAGCCGGTCAGCCGCCACGGCAGCGACTGGCTCACCTCGACGGCCTGGATGCGGTGCACGGGCACGGTCGTCGTGCGCAGGTCGGTGAGGCCGTGCCGGATCCGCAGCCGGTCGCCCTGGTGGAGCAGCTCGAAGTTGCACTCCTGGACGAGCCGCTTGAGGTGCGAGCTGCCCACGGCCAAGGTCATCGGGCCGAGCCAGGCGACCATCTGTGGCACGCCCAGCGCCACGGACACGAGCAGGGCGGGGACGGCGAGCAGGATGACCAGCCCGGGACCGGTGTAGAGCACGGACTGCAGGATGCGTGCGTTGGGGATGGCCAGGACGCGCTGACCGACGGGCGCGGTCCCGGGCCGGTCGGCGTGGCCCGAGACATCCTCCGCAGCCCCAGCCAGCGCTCCCCCGGCGACCTCGTCACTGCGTCCCGCGAGCGCCATCAGCTGCTCGCGCACCTGCTGTGCCTGGGCGTCGGTCAGGAAGGACAGCTTGAGGTGCGAGTCCTTGCCACCGGCGGACTGGACCACCACCTCCGAGAGCCCCGTGAGGCGCGCCAGCAGTGGTCGTCCGAGGTCGACGGCCTGGATCCGGTCGAACCGGACCTGTCGGTGCTGGCGGAACAGCACTCCGGTCCGGAGCTCGATGAGGGTGTCAGCGACCCGGAACCGGGAGAAGCGCCAGGACACCCACGCCCCGGCGATGATCCCCAGCAGGACGACGACCACGCCGAGGGCCGCCAGCCCCCAGTGTCCCTGGGTCGGGTCGTCGGCACGAGCGCCGAAGATCGAGTCCGCCTGCTGCGAGACGACATAGGCCAGGACGGCGACGAACGCGATGCCACCCCGCAGCAGCGGCGAGAGGGGGTGCAGGTGCCGCCACTCGGGCTCGGCAGCCGAGTCCGTCACCGAGCCCGTCACAGGGCCCGGCGTCGGCTCGACAGCACTCACAGGCCAGCCCGCTGGGACTCGCCGCGGGCGGCCAGTCGCTCGCGCAGCGCCTCGGCCTCGGCCGTCGGCAGTCCGGGGATCACGCCACGGCTCTGCGGCGAGGCCGTGTGCAGCTCGACGGTGGCCATGTCGAAGCGTCGCTCCAGCGGACCGGACTGCACGTCGACGAACTGCAGCCGGCCGTACGGCACGCTCACCAGGGTCCTGAACATCCGTCCGCGACGGACCACCAGCTCCTCGGCCCCCTCCGCCCAGGTGATCGCCGGGACCTGCCTGCGGATCACCCACGTCCCGGCGGCGAGGGCCACCGCGACGAGCACGACCCCCACCCAGAACCAGGCCCACACGAACACCGCGAGCGCGAGCAGCCCCAGCAGTGGCGGCACCAGCAGCAACGACAGGACGAGGAGTCGCGCTGTCGCGAGCCTCGGGGAGACGCGACGCCACGCCATACCGGTGTCGCCGAAGAGGCGGACCTCGTCGGGAGCAGGGACCGGATGAAGGGGGGCGTCGCTCACGTCCCCAACCTATCCGCCGAGCGATCCGGTGAGCCCGCGACATACATTGCTCGCGTGGGACTGGTGACGAGACGGACGCCGGCGATCCGGGTCGAGGTGGCCACGGACGATGTCCGGTCGACCTCCCGACCGGACACGCTTGCCGTGGAGGAGCCCCTGGAGATCCGCGTGGGCGGCACCGCGGTCACCGTCACGATGCGCACCCCCGGCGACGACTTCGACCTGGCGCTGGGCAACCTCCTGACCGAGGGAGTGCTGCGCCGGGGCGACGACGTGGCGCAGCTGATGCACTGCCTCGACGAGGACGAGACCGGTTCCCCCACCTACAACGTCGTCGACGTCACCCTCGCCCCCGGGGTGGTGCCCGACCTGGGGCGCAGCGCGCGCAGCGGGTACCAGACCAGCGCCTGCGGGGTGTGCGGCAAGACGAGCATCGACGCCATCACCGCGACGAGCCCGTATGCCGTGGCCGGCGACCCGCTGCGGCTCTCCCCTGCCGTGGTCGCCGGGCTGCCCGACGCCATGCGGGCCCACCAGAAGGTGTTCGACAAGACCGGTGGTCTGCATGCGGCCGCGATCTTCGGGCCGGACGGCGAGGCCCTGGTGGTGCGCGAGGACGTCGGCCGGCACAACGCGGTCGACAAGGTGGTCGGCTGGGCCGCTCGCGAGGGGCTGTTGCCGTTGGCGGGACACGTCCTCGTCGTCAGCGGACGGGCCAGCTTCGAGCTCGTGCAGAAGGCGGTGATGGCCGGACTGCCCGCGCTCGTGGCGGTCTCCGCGCCCTCCTCGCTGGCCGTCGAGCTGGCGGTCGAGTCCGGGCTGACACTGGTGGGGTTCGCCCGGCCGCCGCGGCTGACCGTCTACGCCGGAGCGCACCGGCTCGGGCTGTGATCCGAGGGGGGTTTCGCACCACTCCGCATACTGGCCAGTAGGCCGGTCCGGTTGTGACCTGCGCCTCCCGGGGGTGGAAGATGGACGAGGTGGTCGCAGCCAACCTCGCGACCCCTCGTCAACACTGGCGCGAGAAAGGACCCACGACCGTGGCCGCACGCGAGGAAGCCGGACCGATTCTGAACGGCATCCCCAGCCAGCTCCCGGACATCGACCCCGAGGAGACCAAGGAGTGGCTCGACTCCCTCGACGGGGTCATCGAGGAGGGCGGTCGGCAACGCGCTCGATACGTCATGCTCAAGCTGCTCGAGCGTGCCCGCGAGATGCAGGTCGGGGTCCCGTCGCTGACGGCGACCGACTACATCAACACGATCTCGCCCGAGCAGGAGCCGTGGTTCCCCGGGGACGAGGAGGTCGAGCGCCGCTACCGCGCCTACCTGCGCTGGAACGCCGCCGTGATGGTGCACCGTGCGCAGCGTCCCGGCATCGGGGTCGGCGGCCACATCTCCACGTACGCCTCGGCGGCGACCCTCTACGAGGTCGGCTTCAACCACTTCTGGCGCGGGGCCGACCACCCCGGCGGCGGCGACCAGGTCTTCTTCCAGGGACACGCCTCCCCCGGCATGTATGCCCGGGCCTTCCTCGAGGGACGCCTCTCCGAGGACCAGCTCGACGGGTTCCGCCAGGAGAAGAGCCACCTCGTCGCAGGACAGCCGGTCGGCCTGCCGTCCTACCCGCACCCCCGCCTGATGCCTGACTTCTGGCAGTTCCCCACGGTGTCGATGGGCATCGGCCCGATGAACGCCATCTACCAGGCACAGTTCAACAAGTACCTGCACAACCGCGGTGTCAAGGACACCAGCCAGCAGCACGTCTGGGCCTTCCTCGGCGACGGGGAGATGGACGAGCCGGAGTCGCGCGGCCTGCTCCAGCTGGCCGCCGGCGAGGAGCTCGACAACCTCACCTTCGTCGTCAACTGCAACCTGCAGCGGCTCGACGGGCCGGTCCGGGGCAACGGCAAGATCGTCCAGGAGCTCGAGGCCTTCTTCCGCGGCGCGGGCTGGAACGTCATCAAGGTCATCTGGGGCCGCGGCTGGGACCCGCTGCTGGCCCAGGACCGCGACGGCGCGCTCGTGCACCTGATGAACACCACGAGCGACGGCGACTACCAGACCTTCCGCGCCAACGACGGCAAGTTCGTCCGCGAGCAGTTCTTCGGCCGCGACCCGCGCACCCGCGAGATGGTCAAGGACTGGTCCGACGATGACGTGTGGTGGCGGCTCAAGCGCGGCGGCCACGACTACCGCAAGGTGTTCGCGGCCTACCAGGCGGCGATGAACCACACGGGTCAGCCGACCGTGATCCTGGCCAAGACGATCAAGGGCTACGGCCTGGGCAGCCACTTCGCCGGCCGCAACGCCACGCACCAGATGAAGAAGCTCACCCTCGACGACCTCAAGGGACTGCGCGACAGCCTCAAGCTCCCGATCTCGGACGAGGCGCTGGAGAAGGACCCGTACGCCCCGCCCTACTTCCACCCGGGCCCCGACGACCCCAGCATCAAGTACCTGCTCGAGCGACGCGAGAAGCTCGGCGGCCCGCTGCCGGTGCGCCGAGTGCAGCACGAGCCGCTCAAGCTGCCGGACCACTCGGCCTACGACGTCGTCAAGAAGGGCACCGGCAAGCAGCAGATCGCCACGACCATGGCGTTCGTCCGGCTGCTCAAGGAGCTCATGCGCGACAAGGAGTTCGGCAAGCGCGTCGTGCCGATCATCCCGGACGAGGCCCGCACCTTCGGCATGGACTCGTTCTTCCCGACGATCAAGATCTACAACCCGCACGGCCAGAAGTACACGTCCGTCGACGCGGAGCTGATGCTGGCCTACAAGGAGGCCAAGGACGGCCAGATCCTGCACCTCGGCATCAACGAGGCGGGCTCGATGGCGGCGTTCACCGCGGCCGGCACGTCCTACGCCACCCACGGCGAGCCGATGGTGCCGATCTACGTGTTCTACTCGATGTTCGGCTTCCAGCGCACCGCCGACTCGATCTGGGCGGCTGCCGACCAGATGGCGCGTGGCTTCCTCATCGGTGCCACGGCCGGTCGGACCACCCTCACCGGCGAGGGCCTGCAGCACGCAGACGGGCACAGCCCGTTGATGGCGGCGACCAACCCCGCCGTGGTGTCCTACGACCCGGCGTTCGGGTTCGAGATCGGGCACATCATGGAGGACGGGCTGCGCCGGATGTACGGCGACGACCCCGAGAACGTCATCTACTACATCACGGTCTACAACGAGCCGATGAGCCAGCCGCAGGAGCCGGAGAACGTCGACCACGAGGGGATCCTGCGGGGCATGCACCTGTTCGCCCCGGGCATCGCCGACGGCCTGCCCGACGACGCGCCTCGCGTGCAGCTGCTCGCCTCGGGCGTCGGCGTCCCGTGGGCGCTGGAGGCCCAGGAGCTCCTGCGCAACGACTGGGGCGTCGTCGCCGACGTGTGGTCGGTGACGTCGTGGAGCGAGCTGCGTCGCGACGGGATGGCCTGCGACGAGCAGCGGTTCCTGCACCCGGAGGGCGAGGCCCGCACCCCGTACGTCACCGAGCGGCTCCGCGACACCCGCGGTCCGGTGGTGGCGGTGTCCGACTACATGCGCCAGGTGCAGGACCAGATCCAGCCGTGGGTCCCGGGAGACTTCGCCTCGCTCGGCGCCGACGGGTTCGGGTTCTCCGACACCCGCCCGGCCGCGCGGCGGTTCTTCCACATCGACGGCCCGTCCGTGGCGGTGCGTGCGCTGCAGATGCTCGTCCAGCGCGGCGAGGTGGACGGTGGCGTGGCCCGCGAGGCCGCAGCGCGCTACCGCCTGCTCGACGTCACCGCCGGCACGTCCGGCAACGCGGGCGGGGACAGCTGACCCGGGCCTGACCGTGCCCGGTTGATGAAACCCCTTGCCCGACAAGGTATGCCGCCCGCTCAGCTGAGCGGGCGGCATACCTGGTCGTGGGGCAGGATGACCGGGTGACCTCTGATCCCGCATCCACGACACGGCGTCGCGTCGCCGTCACCGGTGCCGCCGGCAAACTCGGCCGCCACGTCGTCGCCCACCTGGCCGAGCGCGGGTACGACGTGCTCGCCCTCGACCGGACCCGGCCCGCGTCCCCGTCGACGCCGTTCATCGCCCTCGACCTCACGGACTACGGCCAGGTCATCGAGGCGCTCTCGGGAGGCGTGGACGAGCACTCGACGCCGGTGGACGCGGTGGTGCACCTCGCAGCGATCCCGGCGCCGGGCCTGACCACCAACGCGTCGACCTTCGCCAACAACTCCGCCGCGACCTACAACGTCTTCGCCGCGGCCCGCGCCCTCAAGGTCCGCAACGTCGTCTGGGCCTCGAGCGAGACCGTCCTCGGCCTGCCCTTCGACACTCCCCCGCCGTACGTCCCCGTCGACGAGGAGTACCACCCGCGGCCCGAGTCGACCTACTCGTTGACCAAGGCGCTCGAGGAGGAGATGGCCAGGCACTTCTGTCGCTGGGACCCCGAGCTGACGATGACGGGTCTGCGTTTCTCGAACGTCATGGACCCCGAGGACTACGCCGCCTTCCCGTCGTTCGACGCCGATCCCTCCCTGCGCCAGTGGAACCTGTGGGGCTACATCGACGGCCGTGACGGAGCCCAGGCGGTGCGCCTCGGTCTCGAGCGGACCGAGCCGGGGTGCGAGGTCTTCGTGATCGCCAACGCCGACACGGTGATGAGCCGCTCCAGCGCGGAGCTCATGGCGCAGGTCTTCCCGGGGGTCGAGGTGCGCAAGACCCTCGGCGAGCACGAGACGCTGCTCGGCATCGACAAGGCCCGGCGCCTGCTGGGCTACGAGCCCGAGCACTCGTGGCGCGACCACGCGCCCTGATCTGGCATGGCCCCTGTTGTGGGCGGCATACAAATAGACTCCGGGTATGCCGGACACCCGAGTGCGGACCTCGACCGCCACCCTGCAGCGGGTCGAGCGGTCCGCGGGCGAGCTCTCGTCCGCTGCCACCCGGCGGATGGAGGCAGCGCACGACTGGTACCGCGCACTCTCCGCCGAGGACCGCTCGTGGGTGGGGCTGGTGGCGCAGGCGGGAATCGCCGCGTTCATCGCGTGGCTGCGGGCTGGCGGCGACCAGACTCCGGTGACCGCCGACGTCTTCGGCACCGCGCCGCGTGAGCTCACCCGGTCCATCACCCTGCGCCAGACCCTCGACCTCGTCAGGTCGGTCGTGGACGTCGTCGAGCAGGACGCCACGGCCCTGGCGGAGCCCGGCGAGGAACAGGCGCTGCGCGAGTCGGTGCTGCGCTACTCGCGCGAGATCGCGTTCGCTGCCGCCGAGGTGTACGCCCACGCCGCCGAGGCACGCGGCGCCTGGGATGCGCGGCTCGAGGGCCTGGTCGTCGACGCGGTGCTGCGTGGCGAGGCCGACGACTCGATGCAGTCGCGGGCGGCCGCGCTGGGCTGGGGGTCGACGACCCGGGTGGCCGTCATCGCGGGCAGCACGCCCCCCGGGGGCTCGGCCGGTGTCGTGGACGGGCTGCGCCGAGCTGCGGAGCGAGTCGGCCTGAGCACGCTGGCCGCAGTGCAGGGACGGCGGCTGGTGTGCATCTTCGGCAACGTCGACGACCCCCTGGCGGCGGCCCGCGCCCTCGCCGACCACTTCGGCGACGGACCCCTGGTCGTGGGTCCCACCGTGCCGCACCTGTTCGCAGCCGGCCGTTCGGCGAGGGCGGCGCTGGCCGGTCAGTCGTGCGCGCACGCATGGCCGGGCGCGCCACGACCCGTGACGGCCGACGACCTGCTCGCCGAACGGGTCCTCGTCGGCGACGCACCGGCGCGAGCCCTGCTCCTCGACCGGATCTGGCACCCGTTGTCGGCCAGCAGCGGCAGCCTGCTCGAGACCGCGTCGGCCTATCTCGAGACCGGTGGCGGCCTGGAGGGCACTGCACGCGTGCTGTTCGTCCACCCCAACACGGTGCGCTACCGCCTGGGCAAGATCGCCGACCTCACCGGTTACCAGCTCACCGACCCGCACGATGCCCACACGGTGCGGATCGCACTGGCCCTCGGCCGCCTGAGCCGGCCCTTCACGCCGACGGCCAGACCCGCCCCGAACCCACCATCGCGTTTGTAGACATCCTCCAAATGTCGTCGCGGATGTTCGTGCCAAACGGTCACGCTCAGGTCACGGCCGGACCGCAAGGCTGGGAGGGTGCTAGCAATCGTCTGCCCGGGACAGGGCTCCCAGACCCCCGGCTTCCTCGCCCCCTGGCTGGAGCTGCCGGCGTTCCGCGACCGCCTCGAAGCACTGTCCGACGTCGCGGGGCTCGACCTCGTCGCGCACGGCACGACCTCCGACGCCGAGACCATCAAGGACACCGCCGTCGCCCAGCCGCTCATCGTCGCGGCGGGCCTGGCCGCCGCAGCCGTCCTGCTGCCCGGCGGCCCCACGACCGGCGTCGGAGCGACAGCCGGCCACTCGGTCGGGGAGATCACCGCGGCGGCCTTCGCCGGCGTGCTGACGGACCACGACGCGATGGTGTTCGTCCGCGAGCGCGGGGCACGCATGGCCGCTGCCAGCGCCCTGGCCCCGACCGGCATGAGCGCCGTCCTCGGGGGCGACCCCACCGAGGTCGCGGAGGCACTGGGCCGCCACGGCCTCACCGCCGCCAATGCGAACGGCGCCGGCCAGACCGTCGCCGCCGGCACCCTCGAGCAGCTCGCCGCCCTGGCGGCCGACCCGCCGGCCAAGGCCCGGGTCATCCCGTTGCAGGTGGCTGGCGCCTTCCACACCACCCACATGGCGCCCGCGGTCGACGCGCTCGAACAGCTCTCCGCCGACTTCGACGTCAGCGACCCGGGGATCACCCTGCTGTCCAACTCCGACGGCCAGGCAGTCCCCACCGGCAGGGAGGTCCTCGCCCGGCTGGTGCGCCAGGTCAGCAGCCCGGTGAGGTGGGACCAGTGCATGCAGACCCTGGTCCACCTGGGGGTCACGGCCATGATCGAGCTCCCTCCAGCAGGCACCCTCGTCGGTCTCGCCAAGCGCGCGATGCCGGGAGTTGCCACACTGGCTGTCAAGACGCCTGACGACCTCGAGGCGGCGCAGCAGCTGGTTCGCGACCACGGCGGAGACCCCGCCGGCCCAGGCTCCACCCCGACCCACTCGCAAGAGGCCTGACATGACCCCACCCGCCCCCAAGGGCACCGGCTCCATCACTGCCGCGGAAGGTGCGACCTACGCGCGCATCATGGGCGTCGGCGGCTACCGACCCGAACGCGTCGTCATGAACTCCGAGATCGTCGAGGCGATCGACTCCTCCGACGAGTGGATCCAGGAGCGCTCCGGCATCAAGAGCCGCCGGTTCGCGGCCAAGGACGAGAGCGTCGTCGACATGTCCGAGGCAGCGACGCGGGAGGCGCTCACCGCAGCCGGGCTCGAGGCGTCCGACGTCGACGCGGTCGTGGTGGCCACGGTCACCCACCCCTACCAGACCCCCGCTGCCGCGCCGATCCTCGCCGACCGTCTCGGCATCCGGGGTGCTGCGTTCGACATCTCCGCCGCGTGCGCCGGGTACTGCCACGCCGTGAGCCTGGCCAGCGACATGGTCCGCGGGGGCAGCGCACGCCACGTCCTGGTCGTCGGGGTGGAGAAGCTCTCCGACTTCACCGACCCGAAGGACCGGGGGTCCGCCTTCATCTTCGGCGACGGCGCCGGCGCCGCGATCGTCGGCCCGTCGGACACCCCCGCCATCGGCCCCACCGTGTGGGGCTCGGACGGCTCGCAGTGGAAGACCATCTCGCAGCGGGACTCGTGGGTCGAGGTGCGCGACGGCGACCTGGGCTGGCCCGCCATCGGCATGGCCGGTCAGTCGGTGTTCCGCTGGGCCGTCTGGGGCATGGCGCCGGTCGCCCAGAAGGCGCTGGACGCCGCCGGGGTGCGCGCGGAGGACCTCGATGCCTTCATCCCGCACCAGGCCAACATGCGCATCATCGACGCGATGATCAAGCAGCTCAAGCTGCCCGCCGACATCCCGGTCGCCCGCGACATCGCGGAGACGGCCAACACCTCCGCCGCCTCCATCCCGCTCGCCACCGAGCGGATGCTCCGCGAGGGCGAGGTGGCCCACGGCGGGCTCGCCCTCCAGATCGGGTTCGGTGCCGGCCTCGTGTATGCCGCGCAGGTCGTCGTCCTCCCCTGACCAGACTCCCGCTGGCCCGCGGGTGATCCGGGCCACCGCAGTGACCACACCACGTGACGACCACCAGTCACACCATCAAGAGAAGGAGCTGAGCCGGATGGCGCAGAGCGAGCAGGAGATCCTCGAGGGTCTGGCCGAGATCGTCAACGAGGAGACCGGTCTGGACACCGACTCGGTGCAGTCCGAGAAGTCCTTCACCGATGACCTCGACATCGACTCGCTGTCGATGATGACCATCGTCGTCAACGCCGAGGAGAAGTTCGGCGTGCGGATCCCCGACGACGAGGTCAAGAACCTCAAGACCGTCGGCGACGCCGTGTCGTTCATCGCCAAGAACCAGGGCTGAGCCGGGCTGAACCCAGCGCGGGTGGCGGCCACGCGGCATACCTCTGCTGCTCGGCCGCCACTCCGCACCGGCGCCTCGCCAACCGCACCACCCCGACGAAGGAGCAGACCCAGCCATGACCGCCGAACGACGTGTTGTCGTCACAGGCCTCGGAGCGACCACCCCGGTGGGCGGCACCGTCCCGGAAACGTGGGACGCCATCCTGGCCGGACGGTCGGGCGCGAAGACCATGCCCTTCGACTGGGTGGAGAAGTACGAGCTCCCGGTGAAGTTCGCCGCGACCATCCACACCCAGCCGCTGGACGTGCTGACCAAGGTCGAGGTGCGCCGGCTCGACCCCAGCGCGCAGTACGCCCTGATCGCCACGCGTGAGGCCTGGGCCGACGCCGGCGCCCCGGAGGTCGACCCCGAGCGCCTCGCGGCGTGCATCGGCACGGGTATCGGCGGCGTCTGGACCCTGCTCGACCAGTGGGACAACCTGCGTGAGAAGGGCCCGCGCCGGGTCTTCCCGCTGGCCGTCCCGATGCTCATGCCCAACGCCTCGTCGGCCGCCGTCTCGCTCGAGATCGGCGCCCGCGCGGGGGCCCACACCCCCGTGTCGGCCTGCGCCTCCGGGTTGGAGGCCATGGGCTACGCCTACGAGATGATCCGCGCGGGACGCGCCGACATCGCCGTCGCCGGCGGCACCGAGGGTGCCGTGCACGCGTTGCCCATCGCCGGGTTCGCCGCCATGCAGGCGCTGTCGACCCGCAACGACGACCCCGAGCGCGCGTCCCGGCCCTATGACACCGGTCGCGACGGCTTCGTCCTGGGCGAGGGTGCCGCCGTGATCGTGCTCGAGGAGTACGAGGCGGCGAAGGCACGTGGGGCCAAGATCTACGCCGAGGTCGGCGGGGTGGGCATGTCAGCCGACTCCCACCACATCGCGGCGCCCGAACCCGAGGGCGCGGGCGCGTCCCGGGCCATGGTCGAGGCGGTCCAGCGGGCGGGCCTGTCCCCCAAGGACATCGTGCACGTCAACGCCCACGCCACCTCCACCCCCGTCGGGGACGTGGCGGAGTCCAACGCCATCCGGCGCGCCTTCGGCGACGACGCCGACGGTATGCCGGTCAGCGCCACCAAGTCGATGACCGGTCACCTCCTCGGAGCGGCCGGGGCGCTCGAGGGCGTCCTGACGATCCTGGCGCTGCACCACCGGATCGCACCGGCGACGATCAACCTGGACGACTTCGATCCTGCGATCAAGCTCGACGTCGTGCACGGTGAGGCGCGCGCCCTGCCCGACGGCGACATTGCCGCACTCAACAACTCGTTCGGCTTCGGTGGCCACAACGTCGCGGTGGTCTTCACCAGCGTCTAGGCCGAGGCCCGAGGACCAGACGCCGCCCGCCGGTGCTTGGTGACGTGCTCAGTGACCGGGGGGCTTCGTCCGCCGGGACTGGGTCGGGAAGATGTGGATGTTGATCAGGGGCGACGTCGTGGTGGACGTGGACGGTGTGCCGGTCTTCGCCGACGGCCGGGGCGCCGGTGCGCCTCCGGTCGAGGTGTTCAACGCCGTGGTCGAGGCAGGGGCGGGCAGCGCGGTGCGGGACGCCGAGGACCGCGGTGAGGTCGTCGAGGTGGCAGGGCGGGAGGTGCTCGACGCGGCAGCGGGGGTGGCCGGGGTCGGCGGGACGGTCTGCGCGGCGAACGAGGTGCCGGGCCTCGCCGGTGCGGCTGCGCCCGCGGCGGCAGCCTTGTTCGGGAGGATGAAGGCGAAGGACAGCAGCGCGGTCAGGCCGCCGATCCAGAGCAGGACCAGCGACGGCAGGGGCTTCCAGCTGGCGTCCCGCCCGGCCTGCTGGCGGTGTCGCAGGAACTCGCGGACATAGGCGACCAGGGTCACGACGGCCACCGCTGCGACCGCCCACAGGCACCACGATGCGACATGGGCAGCGGTGGGTAGATCAGCGGCGAGAATGAGCCAGGCGCACCACAGCAGCGTTGCTCCACAGACTGCGGCCAGCGCCCCCACAGGAAGGTTGGGGCGGGTCACACGTTCCTCCAGAGTCGTAGGTCAGCGCCACAGACTACCCAAAACGGGGCCAAAACCTCGAAATGTGCAGGTCAGCGCTGCCCTCCGGACGCCCTCAGCCCACCTTGTGCAACCAGCGCACGGGGGCCCCGTCACCGGCATACCGGAACGGCTCCAGCTCGGCGTCCCACTCGGTGCCGAGCAGCTCCTCCATCATCTCCTGCATCGCCTCGGGCGAGCCCTGGGACAGGCGAAGCACCTCTCGGAGCCGGTCCTCGTTGATCACCGCGTCGCCGGAGGCCGAGGTCCAGGTGTGGTGGATCCCCAGGCCCGGGGTGTGCGACCAGCGCGAGCCGTCCGACCCGGCGCTGGGCTCCTCGGTCACCTCGTAGCGCAGGTTGTCCCAGCCGCGCAGGGTCGAGGCGAGCTTGGCGCCGGTGCCTTGCACCCCTGCCCACGCGAACTCCGCGCGGACAAGTGCGGCACCGGCAGGCTGCGGCGTCCAGTCGATGGCCACCCGGCTGTCGAGTGCAGCCTCGAGCGCCCAGGTGATGTGCGGGCACAGCGCTTTGGGGGTGGAGTGAATGAACACCACCCCGCGGGTCATGACACGCGGCATCGCGACAGACATCCGGGCCTCCTTTGGTGTGCGAGGGACGTCTTCCCCACGAACCTCGTCACCTGCCGGCCTGGCTGCTTGTCGCGTCTTCAGTTGGCTGTGCTCGGCCCATTGTGCACCACGAAGCACTCAGGCACCAGCACCCACACCAACCTCAGTGACATCCCGCGGAACACCACGGTGCGGCAACCGTGACGCCTCCCGGTATGCCGCCGTGGGCGCTGGGCCCGAGGTGCTGGGCGATAGGCTCGCGGCGCCCAGCCGGTGAACGCCGAGCTGGTGCCGGGGCAGTAGCTCAGTCGGTCAGAGCAGCGGACTCATAATCCGTCGGTCGTCGGTTCAAGCCCGACCTGCCCCACCACTCGTTTCGCAGGTCATCCGTGGACAAACGGACGATGGAGCGACGTCATCAGGGCGTGGAGAATCGTGACCTCTGAGGCCGATGTGAGGGGAAGACGAGCTTTGGTCACCAAGATGACTCGGGAGGAGCTGCTGCACACATTCCAGCGGGCCGTCTGGGTGGCGGTCATCCCAGGCAGCCTGCTGTTTGCGACGATGCAGGTCGTCGTTCACTTTCGTGGCGGGATGGTGGGCGCCGACTCCCACGCGTACTGGCTGGCTGCCCGGATGCCGGAGACCTGGTACACCAGCCCTCCGGGGTACCGCGATGCATATCTCTACTCACCGGTTTTCGCTCAGGTGCTCGCTCCGCTGGCGACATTGCCCTGGCGGGCGTTCCAGCTCCTCTGGTTGGTGGCGCAGGTCGGTGTCCTCGCGTGGCTTCTCGCTCCCCTCGGATGGCGGCATGCACTCAGCATTGCCCCGCTGTTCGTCACGGAGCTTCTGCTGGGCAACCTCTACTTCTTTTTCGCAGCAGCCCTGGTCCTCGCGGTGCGGGGCTCTTCCGGCGCACTGGCTCTGCCGTTGCTCACGAAAATCGCCCCCGGCGTCGTGGGCTTGTGGTTCATCGCCAGGCGGGAGTGGCGCAAGGCCGCCCAGGCGGTGCTCATGACCCTCGCAGTGGTGGCCGTCTCCGCGGCGTTCGATCCCGACGCGTGGGTCAGATGGATTTCCTTCGTGCACTCCTCATCGGGCTCTGGGGGAGTCGTCCTGTACGGCCGACTGGCTCTCGCGGTCGCGATGGTCGTGCTGGCAGCCAAGACCGATCGGGCTTGGCTGCTTGCCCCCGCCATGCTCCTTGCCTGCCCGGTGTTGGGGGGCTACGGACCTCTCGCCATCTTGGCGGCCATCCCGGGCCTGAGATCAGCTGACCGCCTGGTGCGCGCCCCGCTCCAGGAGCGGGTGCTCGTCAGCTGAGTGGCTTCTCCGGTCACGCGCCGCGGCCCCCTGGCGTCGAGGCGCGAGACACGCGTGTCCAAGGTTTGTCACGGGCGGTCCGTCCAACTTATTCTGTGCGTCGGTCAAAACGGCGGCCATCCCAGCTGGGGAGCTTTGCAGGAATGACGTGGTGCGCCTGCCACGTGGAGTGATGGGTGAGTGAACCCCATGAAGGACGAGACGTTCGACGAGCTGCGCGAAGCAATCGCCCGCAATCGAGCCGACATCGACGCGCTGCAGGCCGGCGCCGAGGCGGCGAGTGCCCGAGCAGACTCATACGACGAGCGAGTCACACAGCAAGACGCTCGGATCAACGACCTCGCTGCCCGCTTCGACTTGGACCGGGAGGTCATCGCCCAGCTCCGGGCCGAGGGCCTCCTCCATGAAGAGCACGCAGCCCACCTCGAGCATGCCCTGCGCGGGTCGCGCAGGATCGGTGCCGCGATCGGCATCGTCATGGCCACCGGCGAGCTGGACGAGGCCGAGGCCTTCAGGTTCCTGAACAAGGTGAGCATGGACACCAACCGCAAGCTCAGCGTCATCGCGACCGAGGTCGTCGACAAGCGCGACGTGAGCGTCCTGACAGGAGGCTGACCCGCCGCGCTCGATGCCCCAACCGCGGGTTAGTGGCCGCGTCCTTGCTCCCAGACGGAGGTCAGCGCACGCAGACGGCCGGCCAGGCCCTCGATCTCCCCTGGCGGGACTTCGGCGAGCAGTGCATCTTCGAAGGCGAGCTGAGCGGGAATCACCTCGTCCACGAACGCCGTCCCGGAGTCCGTGAGGACGAGCAGGGACGAGCGGCCGTCGGTCGGGTTCGCCGACCGGCTCAGCAGCCCCCGAGCCTGGAGGGCGTTCAGGCGCATGGTGATCGCGGAGCGTGGTGCCAACAGCGTCTGGGCCAGAGACGTCGGGCTCAGCGGTTCGTCCGAACGGCGCAGCGCAGACAGAATATCCAGCTCACCGCGGGTCAGCCCGTAGCCGGCGAGGAAGGCGTCGCTGGCTTCGAGGATGAGCCGGGAGGCGCGCAGCACCCGGTGGATCACCCCGAGGCTGGTGAAGCTCAGGTCTGGGCGCAGGCGGGACCACTCGTGCTGCATCCGGTCCACGGCGTCGTCGACATCGGCCATGCCGTCCGAGTCCTGATCCATGGGCACCATGGTAGTTCAGAACTGTAGTAATCTCGTTGCTTACTTCACTTATGTAGCATCTCGGAGCGAGAAATGACGCAGGCCACCCCGCCGCGGCCCTGGTGGGCGGCCGTCTTCGACCTGGGCCCGCACGCCGGTGCCCATTGGACCGCCCTGCGCGCGAGCCTGGCGATCTTCGTGCCGTTGGCGGCGTGCTGGGCGTCTGGTCGCGGCGACCTGCTGCTCTATGCGGCGATCGGCGCCTTCGCCGCCCTGTACGGCCGACACGAGCCGGCCCGGGTGCGCCTGGTCATGCAGGCGCAGGCGGGCGCCGTGCTGGTGGTCGGCGTCGTCATCGGCGCGCTGGTGGCGACGGTCCCGTTCCGACTCTGGCTGCTGGTCCCGATCGGGGCCGTCTGGGCCGCCGTCGCGGTGCTGCTCGCCGAGTCGGGCCGCTGGCATCCGGCCGGAGCCCTCAACCCGGTCTTCGCCCTCACCGCCTCGGCCACGGTCCCGATCCGGCTGAGCACAGTGCCCGCAGCCGCCCTCACTGTCGTGTGCGCCGCCGGCTTCGCGCTGCTGCTCGCCCTGCCGGGGCGCGGCGCCCGCGACAGCAGCGAGCCGGTGCCGCAGCGGCTGGCCTGGCGCGACCTGCGCCCGTCCGCCCCGGTGGGCCGCCATGCCGTCCGCTATCTGCTCGGTATCGGCGCGGCAGGCCTTGCCGTCGCGACCAGCGGCATCGGCCACCCCTACTGGACCTTCGTCACGGCGTCCGTGCCCATGTCCGGACCCGCCCTGCATGCCCGCCTCACCCGCGCCGCCCAGCGGGTGGTCGGCACCGCCGCGGGCCTCGGCGTCGCAGCGCTCGTCCTGGCCGCCCACCCCGCCGGGTATGCCGCGATCCTCGTGATCGCCGCGTTCCAGGCGTGCACCGAGCTGACCACCGGGCGCAACTACAGCCTCGGCCTGGTCTTCTTCACGCCGATGGCCCTCCTGCTCGGCGACCTCATGCTGCCGGCCTCGATCGGCGCCCTGCTGGCCCAGCGCGCCGTCGAGACCGTCATCGGCCTCACCATCGCCCTCGCCGCCACCGTCGTCACGCACGAGAGGCGCACCCCACCGAGCCGAACCCCGCCGCGCGATCGGCTGCCCGTGGTTGGGAGCCGGCGCGTTGGGTAGGAGACCCGCGTGAGCACTCGAAGCGACCTGTCGAACATTCCCGCGCAGTCCCAGCCCTGGCCGGGTTCAACGGCCAAGCTGAACCCCGCCCCAGACCATGGCGAGCAGACGTATGCCGGCCATGACCGGCTCGCGGGAAAGCGCGCCCTGGTGACCGGCGGCGACTCCGGGATCGGGCGGGCCACGGCGATCGCCTTCGCCAAGGAAGGCGCGGACGTCGCCATCGCCCACCTCCCTGATGAGCAGGACGACGCCGAGGACACCCTGCACCACGTCGAGGGGGCGGGCCGACGTGGTTTCGCCATCCCCGGTGACCTGCGCAGCGTCGAGGCGAATGCCGAGCTGGCGCGAAAGGCCGTCGAGGCCTTGGGCGGCATCGACGTGCTCGTGTGCAACGCGGCATACCAGCTGAGCCACGACGAGCTCGAGGAGTTCCCCGCGGAGCAGATCCGTCAGACGTTCGAGACCAACGTCTTCTCCCCGTTCTGGCTCGCCCACGCACTGAGCCCCCAGCTGGCGCCTGGCGCGTCGATCATCATGACCACCTCCATCCAGGCGTACGCGCCCAGCACGCACCTGCTCGACTATGCCGCCACCAAGGCCGCCCTCACCAACCTCGTGGTGAACCTCGCGCAGGAGCTCGGCCCGCAGGGCATCCGCGTCAACGCGGTGGCGCCTGGACCGATCTGGACGCCCCTGATCCCCGCGACGATGGCCCCGGAAAAGGTCGAGGGGTTCGGCTCCGACACTCCCCTGGGTCGAGCGGGCCACCCCATCGAGGTGGCCGCTGCCTACGTCTTCCTCGCCTCCGACGAGGCCAGCTTCGTGTCCGGCACCGTGCTCGGCGTGACCGGCGGCAAGCCCGTTTTCTGAGACAGGGCAACGTCACCGCGTGCAGGCGCCAGGGAGACCTCAGCCGTGGCGCAGCGCCTCGATCAGCTCGTCCTTGCGCATCGAGGACCGTCCCTCGATGCCCAGCTCGGCCGCGCGTCGCATGAGGTCGTGCTTCGTCCAGTCCTCGTAGTCTCCGGACTCACCGCCCTTGCGAGCCACTGCGCTGCGTGAGGAGGCCGCGGCGGCGTTCGACACCCTCGCCGCCTTCTCCTTGCTGGCCCCGTCCTCGCGCAGTGCTTCGTACATCTCCTTGTCCTTGATGCTCGGACCCGGATCCTTGCGGGGCATGACGCCCTCCCTTCGCTCTGCCGGCCTGTCGTGACTCCAGACCTACCCGAGGGGACCCGCTTCGGCAACGCGAACGCACAGGCAGCGTTCTCACAGCCAGCGTCCTACTCGTCGCGCAGGCCGCCGAAGGGACGCCAGGAACCGCACCGCAGCAGCCGCACCAGGTCGGCGCGCTCCTCGGCCGACAACGTCCTCGCCTCGCTGGCGGTCTGCCTCGACTCTGTCATGCACGCAGGTTACAAAACCCGAGCCGTCGTTCCCGCTCAGTTCGCGCACGGTGCCCGAGGTCGCGCCGAACGGACGATGGGCACCCCATGCCGAACGGCCCGACTTGGGTCCCCCGCCGATCCACGCAAACGGGTAGGTTGCCGGACATGACGGAGCCACTGGTCGTACTCAAGGGCGTCAACAAGCACTTCGGCGATCTGCACGTCCTCCAGGACATCAACCTCTCCATCGGCAAGGGCGAGGTGGTCGTCGTGATCGGCCCGTCAGGGTCCGGGAAGTCGACGCTGTGCCGCACCATCAACCGTCTCGAGACCTTCGAGACCGGCTCGATCACCATCGACGGAGACCCCCTGCCCGAAGAGGGCAAGGAGCTCGCCAGGCTGCGCGCCGACGTCGGCATGGTGTTCCAGTCCTTCAACCTCTTCGCCCACAAGACGATCCTCGACAACGTGACCCTTGGCCCGATCAAGGCACGCAAGGTCCCCAAGGCCGACGCCGAGAAGCGCGCCATGGAGCTGCTCGAGCGCGTCGGCGTGGCCCACCAGGCGCAGAAGTTCCCGGCCCAGCTCTCGGGCGGCCAGCAGCAGCGCGTGGCCATCGCCCGCTCACTGGCCATGGACCCCAAGGTGATGCTCTTCGACGAGCCGACCTCGGCCCTCGACCCCGAGATGATCACCGAGGTCCTCGACGTCATGGTGGCCCTGGCCAAGGAGGGCATGACCATGGTCGTCGTCACCCACGAGATGGGCTTCGCCCGCAAGGCCGCCAACCGGGTGGTGTTCATGGCCGACGGCCAGATCGTCGAGGAGAACACCCCCGAAGCCTTCTTCACCGCCCCCACATCGGATCGAGCCAAGGACTTCCTCAGCAAGATCCTGACCCACTGACCACCCACTGACCACCCACTGACACCCCGGACCGGCACCGCACTGCCCGCCGGGGCGCACCACCGCAGTGACAACACCTCAGGAGGAAAACGGATGAAGATCTCCCAGATTGGCGCAGCGACCGCCGCATCGGTCCTCGCGCTCGGCCTGGCCGCGTGTACCGACAGCGCGAAGGACAACGGGTCGGGCGGCGGCGGCGGCAGCACGTTCAAGGTCGGCATCAAGTTCGACCAGCCCGGCCTCGGCCTCAAGGAGGGCTCGACGTACACCGGGTTGGACGTCGACGTCGCGACCTACGTCGCCAAGGAGCTCGGCCACAAGCCCGCGGACATCCAGTGGATCCAGGCACCGTCGGCCCAGCGGGAGACGCTGATCTCCACCGGACAGGTGCAGATGGTCGTCGCGACCTACTCGATCACCGATGCCCGCAAGGAGAAGGTCTCCTTCGCCGGGCCGTACTTCATCGCCGGTCAGGACCTGCTCGTCCGCGCCGACGACACCTCGATCACCGGCCCGGACTCGCTGACCGGCAAGAAGCTGTGCTCGGTCACCGGGTCGACGTCGGCCCAGAAGGTGACGGCCAAGTACCCGGGCGTCCAGCTCCAGGAGTTCGGCACCTATTCCGAGTGCGTCACCGCGCTGGTGTCCAAGGGCGTCGACGCCCTGACGACCGACAACACGATCCTGGCCGGCTACGCCTCGCAGCCGCAGTACAAGGGCAAGCTCAAGGTCGTCGGCAAGACGTTCTCGCAGGAGCGCTACGGCATCGGCATCAAGAAGGGCGACACCGCCACCTGCGAGAAGATCAACGCCGCGCTCACGAAGATGATCGACTCGGGCGACTGGCAGAAGGCCGTCGACAAGAACCTCGGCCCGGCAGGGTTCACGGTGGACAAGGCCACCAACCCGCCGAAGCAGGACCCCTGCTCCTGACCCGTCTCGCACCGCGACCGGTATGCCGCCCGCCCAGGTGGGCGGCATACCGAGGCGTTCTCCCTGCCCCACACACCGCAACGGAAGGGGCCCATCATGGGTGACATCCTGAGCACGTACGGCACCGACATCCTTCGCGCCTTCTCGGTCACGATCCGGCTGGCACTGGTCGCCGGTGTCGGTTCCCTGGTCATCGGCACGCTGGTCGCCGTCATGCGACTCTCCCCGGTACGCGTCCTGCGTCTGCTCGGGACGTCGTACGTCAACATCGTCCGCAACACCCCCCTGACCCTGCTGATGGTGTTCAGCATCCTGGGGCTCACCTACATCCTCGGCCTCAGTCTCGACCAGGCCGACGTGACCCAGAACGCGCTGCGATGGTCAGCCGTGATGCTGTCGGTCTACCACGGTGCCTTCGTCTGCGAGGCGTTGCGCGCCGGGGTCAACACCGTCCCCGTGGGGCAGGCCGAGGCGTCCCGGTCCATCGGCCTCACCTTCGCCCAGAGCATGCGCGAGGTGATCCTGCCCCAGGCGTTCCGGGGGGCCGTGGCGCCGCTCGGGTCCAACTTCATCGCGCTCATCAAGAACACGACGGTCACCGCCGTCATCGTCTCGGCGGAGGCCGGTGGCCTGATGCAGAAGATCATCGAGAACGAGACCGGCACCCTCTCGGTCTTCCTCGTCTTCGCGGTCGGTTTCGTCATCCTGACGCTGCCCCTCGGCGTGTTCTTCACCTCGCTGTCGCGTCGGCTGGCGGTGAAGCGATGAGCACCTCGGCCCTGTTCGACGCGCCGGGGCCCCGCGCCCGCCGGCGCCATGCCGTGCTGGCGGTGCTCGGTGTCCTGGTGGTCATCGCCGTCGGCTATGTGGTGGTGCGCAAGATGCAGGACGCGAGCCAGCTCCACGGCGCGATGTGGAAGCCGTTCGTCACGGACCGCTCCGTCTGGCGGGACTACCTGCTGCTCGGCCTGTGGGGCACCCTCAAGGCCGCCGTCATCTCGATCACGCTCGCCGTCGCCTTCGGGCTGCTCTTCGGCATCGGGCGGTTGTCCCGCAACCGAGCCGTCCGCTGGCTGTCCAGTCTCGTCGTCGAGTTCTTCCGGTCCGTGCCGGTCCTCATCATGATGATCGCCAGCTATGGCTACTACTCCCGATCCGGCCTGTTCTCGAGCGAGACGGCGCCACTCGCGGGCGTGGTCACCGGCCTGACCCTCTACAACGGGTCGGTCATCGCCGAGCTGGTGCGCTCCGGCGTCTTCTCGCTGCCCAAGGGACAGGCCGAGGCTGGACTGTCGGTCGGGCTCACCCAGGCACAGACCCTTCGTTCGGTCCAGCTGCCCCAGGCGATCACGGCCATGCTGCCCGCGCTGATCGGCCAGTTCGTCGTCATCCTCAAGGACTCGGCGCTGGGCTACTCCATCACCTATGCCGAGCTGCTCATCTGGTCGAAGACCCTGGGCTCGGCGTTCGCGAACACCCTGCCCGCCTACATCGTGGCGGCCGCGCTGTTCATCCTCCTGAACTTCACCCTGACCGTCCTGGCGGGCAAGGTCGAGAAGCGCCTGTCCGCGCGAGGGCGCACGACGATCCACGAGGCGGCGCCGGTGCCCACCCCGGCCTGATCACGACGACCCCGGCCACGACGAAGGCCCCGGCCACGACGAAGGCCCCGGACCGGGTGGTCTGGGGCCTCGTGGTGTTGCGTGCTCCCCCGGTTGGACTCGAACCAACAACCTGCCGATTAACAGTCGGCTGCTCTGCCAATTGAGCTACAGGGGAATGTCCGTCGGCGGTCAACCGCCTTCGGCGCTGCGCAACCATAGCAAAGGATCCGCGCAGTTCTGAAAACGGCTCGGCCGTGCTGTCAGCGGCCGACTTGCTCGCGCAGGTAGGCCAACACGGCGTCGGTGCGGGCGTTCATCTCGGCGTCGTCGGCGCGCACCCCGCGGCCCAGCACCACCTGCTCCACGAGGTCTCCGGTGGCCAGGTCCTGACGCAGCACCACTCGCGCCGATCGTCGCGGCCCGAGCTCGATCCGCTGGGCCAGGACGACACTCGCCTGGACCCGCTCGCGCAGCGTCTCCGGCAGGAGGTTCGTGGCACCCAGCACCCATTGCGACGGCCGCGACCCGTCCACCCACGTCACCGTCAGCTGGGTGAGCTCGGGCGACCAGGTGCCACCGTCCACCTCGTGCCACGGACGGGCCAGCATCTGGTCGCCTGCCGCGCCCACCGCGTGGAGGGCGTGGTTGGTGGCCACGACCGTGGTGCCGCTGGCTTCCTCGCGGGCCCAGCTGAGCACCCGTTCGCCTGGTCCGAGCGCGATGGCCGACCGGACGGCGGAGGGCAGGCGCTCGCCACGGCGCAGGGAGATCGCCATCAGGAAGCCCGGTCGCGCAGCGTGGCGAGCTCGCGCTGGAGCTCCTGCAGCTCGCCGCTGAGGGCTCGCGCGGAGGCAGGGTCGGAGTGCGAGTCGGTGGCCATCCGGCGCATCGCTGACATCGCGTCGGCGATCCGCCGGGTCAGCGAGACCTCCTGGACCCGCATGAGCAGCGCGTCGATGTAACGCCGCTCCGGCAGGCCGGTCGCCTTGTCCATCCTGGTCGGCAGCGAGGCGACCGCGAGCTCGGCGACGAGGCCGTGCACCGCCAGCGGCGCGGCCTGGGTGACCCTGTCTGCCCAGGCCTGCACCGACAGACCACGCTGTGGTCCGCCGGCGCCGCGCACCCCGTCGAAGACCGCGCGGTGGGCCGGGGCGGTGAACGCATCTGCCGAGACCTTGTCGACGTCGTCAGGGTCGAAGCTGTCGGGGTACTGCAACAGCGTCTGGAGCAGCTGCCGCTCGGCGAACACGATGGGGTCGCGCAGGTCCGGGGCCGGGAGCGCGGCCCGGGCCTCCTCGATGGAGGGTTCCGGCACGCTGTCGGCGTCGGGACGACGCTCGCGACCGGGGGGCGCGTCGGCGGCCTCCTTGGCGTCCCGCGCGGCCAGCCGCTGGGCCCGGGACACCTCGGCCTGCACCTGCTCGACCTCGACGCCGATCCAGCCGGCGACGGTGCGGATGTACTCGGGGCGCATCGAGCTGTCCCTGATGGAGTTGACGATCGGCGCGGCGGCGCGCATGGCCTGAACCCGGCCCTCGGCGGTCGACATGTCGAACCGGTCGATGGTGGTGCGGACCGCGAACTCGAACAGCGGCACGGCGTCGTCGATCAGGTGGCGCACGGCGTCGTCACCCTTGGCGATCCGCAGCTCGCACGGGTCCATCCCGCCACCGGCCACGGCGACGAAGGACTGCGAGGCCCAGCGCTGGTCCTCGGCGAACGACCGCATGGCGGCCTTCTGCCCCGCCGCGTCCCCGTCGAACGTGAACACGACGCGAGCCGGGGCGAGGTCCACCTCGTCGCGCATGATCCGGCGCAGCAGCTTGATGTGGTCGATGCCGAACGCGGTGCCACACGTCGCCACCGCGCCCTCGATGCCGGCCAGGTGGCAGGCCATCACGTCGGTGTAGCCCTCGACGACGACCGCCTTGCGTTCTGCCGCAATGGATTTCTTCGCCGCGTCGAGGCCGTAGAGCACCGTCGACTTCTTGTAGATGGGGGTCTCGGACGTGTTGAGGTACTTCGCCGCGATCCGGTCGTCGTCGTACAGCCGTCGCGCGCCGAACCCCACGGTGTCGCCGGTGATGTCCCGGATCGGCCAGACCAGCCGTCCCCGGAACCGGTCGTAGAGCCCGCGGCTCCCGCGCCCGGACAACCCGCCCAGGACGAGCTCCTCGTCGGTGAAGCCCTTGGCCCGCAGGTGTCGCGAGAGCTCCTCGCCGCCTCGCGGCGCGAACCCCACGCCGAACCGCTTCGCCGCCTCGCTGTCGAACCCGCGCTCGCGCAGGAAGTCGCGACCGGCCCTGGCCTCGGGCGCGTTGAGCAGGGCGTGGTGGTAGAACTCCTGCGCCACCCGGTGGGCCTCGACCAGCCTCGACCGGCGCCCGAGGGTCTCGCCGTCGCGCGGCTTGCCGCCCTCCTCGTAGTGCAGCTCCATGCCCAGCTTCTGGGCCAGCCGCTCGATCGCCTCGCTGAAGGTGAGGTGCTCAACCTTCTGCACGAACGAGATGACGTCGCCGCCCTCGCCGCACCCGAAGCAGTGCCAGGCGCCGACGGCGGGCCGGATGTTGAACGACGGCGTCTTCTCGTCGTGGAAGGGGCACAAACCCTTCATCGAGCCGGGCCCGGCAGGTCGAAGGGTCACGTGCTCGCGCACGACGTCCTCGATCGACGAACGCTCCTTCACGAGCGCGACGTCGTCGGCCTTGATCCGACCCGGCACTGGCCCTCCTTGTCGCGGCCGAGTCTAGGCGGTGCCTCCCCTCCCGCGTGGCCCACCTCCACAGGTGGGTACGCCGCGTGGCCGGCCCACCGGCATACCTCGACTTGGGTCGTCGGCGACGAGAAAGGTAAGGTAAGCCTTGCCTTCTCGTCCCCTGCAGCTCAGGAGCTCCCCACCGTGATCGTCCGACGGACCGCCCTGCTCGCCCTGGCGACCACCGCCACCCTGGCACTGACGGCCTGCGGTGGTGGCAGCAGCCTCGAGGCGGGCAAGAACCTCGACCCCACGAAGCTGACCATCTACAGCGCCCAGCACCAGAACCTCACCGAGGCGTGGGCGAAGAAGTTCCAGGAGGCCAGCGGGATCACAGTGCAGATCCGCTACGGGTCGGACTCCTCGATGGCCGCCCAGATCGTGCAGGAGGGCGCCAAGAGCCCCGCGGACGTGTTCCTCACCGAGAACTCCCCCGCGATGACCACGGTGCAGAACGCCGGCCTCCTCGCGAAGGTCGACGACGCCACCATCAGCCAGGTCGGCGCCGACTACGCGCCCTCGACGCACCAGTGGGTCGGGATCGCCGCCCGCTCGACCGTGCTCGTCTACAACCCCAGCAAGATCTCCGCCGCCGAGCTGCCGACGTCGATCATGGACCTGCAGGACCCGAAGTGGAAGGGCAGGTGGGGCGCGGCCGCCGGCGGTGCGGACTTCCAGGCCATCGTCTCGGCCATCCTCGAGACCCAGGGTCAGGACAAGACCGCCGCGTGGCTCAAGGGCCTCAAGGACGGCGCCCAGATCTACCAGAACAACATCGCCGTGATGAAGGCCGTCAACGCCGGGCAGGTGCCGGTCGGGATCATGTACCACTACTACTGGTACCGCGACCAGGCGCTCACGAAGGCAGGCAGCAAGAACACCAAGCTCCTGTACTTCCGCCACCAGGACCCCGGTGCGTTCGTCAGCGTCTCCGGCGGGGCCGTCCTGAAGTCGAGCAAGCAGGCTGCGAAGGCGCAGAAGTTCCTCGCCTTCGTGACCTCCAAGACCGGCCAGACCATCCTCGCGACCAGCGACGCCAAGGAGTATGCCGTGGGCAAGGGCGTGGCCTCCGACAAGGCCCTCGAGCCGCTGGCCACGCTCGACGCGCCGCACGTGGACCCGTTCACGCTCAACGGCCCCAAGGTCATCGAGCTGATGACCCAGGCGGGCATCCTCTAGGTGCGCCTGCCTCGTCGGGGCGCGTCCAGCCCCACCCCGCCCGCGGTCGTCGCGGCCAGCCTGGTCGTGGCGGCGGTCTGCGTGCTGCCCCTGGCGGTCGTCGCGGTCAAGGCGTTCGAGATCGGCTGGAGCCCCGCCTGGCACCTGCTCTGGCGGCCCCGGGTCGGTGAGCTGCTGCGCAACACCGCTGCGCTGGTGGCGCTCACCGTCACGCTGACCACCGCGATCGGCATCGGTACCGCCTGGCTGGTCGAACGGACCTCGCTGCCCGGGGCGAAGTTCTGGCGCGTCCTGATGGTCTGCCCGCTGGCCGTGCCGGCGTTCGTCAACTCCTACGCCTGGGTCACGGTGCGCCCCGACCTGCAGGGACTCAACGGCGCGGTGCTGGTGACGACCCTGTCGTACTTCCCGTTCGTCTTCCTGCCGGTGGCTGCCGTGCTGCGCGGGCTCGACCAGAGCCTCGAGGACTCCGCGCGGTCGCTGGGCCTGGGTCCCTGGCGGTCCTTCTTCCGCGCGGTCCTGCCCCAGCTGCGACCCGCGGCCCTCGGCGGCATGCTGCTCGTGTCGCTCCACCTGCTGTCCGAGTTCGGCGTGCTCGCCATGCTGCGCTTCCCGACCTTCACGACGGCGATCCTCGAGCAGTTCCAGGTGGCCTTCAGCAACAGCGCCGGCAGCCTGCTCGCCGTCGTCCTGATCGCGCTGTGCCTGGGGCTCCTGACCGCGGAGCTGCTGCTGCGCGGCACGACGCGCCATGCCCGACTGGGTCGCGGCGCGGCCCGACGCGCCCTGCCCGCCAGGCTCGGCCGGTGGACGGCTCCGGCGCTGCTCGGCATGGGCGTCCTGACGGCGCTGGCCCTGGGGGTGCCCCTCGGGAGCCTCGTCTACTGGTTCCGCGCGGGCAGCGGCGGCCTGACGGAGAGCACCTTCGACCCTGCCCAGCTGGTCACGACCCTGTGGGGAACGCTGCGGCTCGCCCTCACCGCGGGGGTGGTCACGGTGGTGGCGGCCTTCCCGGTGGCGTGGCTCATCGCCCGACGCCGCACCTGGATGTCCGTGCTGGTCGAGCGCGCCACCTATGTCGCCTCGTCGCTGCCCGGGGTGGTCATCGCCCTGGCCCTGGTCACCCTGGCGGTCCGCTACGCCCGGCCGGTCTACCAGACCAGCGTCGTCCTCGTCGCGGCCTACGCGATCCTGTTCATCCCGCGCGCGATGGTGACCATCCGCGCGGCCATGGCGCACGCACCCGGAGAGCTCACGGAGGCGGCACGGGCCCTGGGCGACGGGCCTTTCCGCGCCTTCGTGCGCGTGCTCGTCCCCCTCACCGCGCCCGGTGCGCTGGCCGGCTTCGCGATGGTCTTCATCGCCACGTCGACCGAGCTGACCGCGACGCTCCTGCTCGCCCCCACCGGCACCCAGACACTGGCCACGGCCTTCTGGAGCGCGAGTGAGAGCATCGACTACGCGGGCGCCGCGCCCTATGCCGCAGCACTGGTGCTGGTGTCCGCGCCGCTGACCTACCTGTTGCTGCGCCGACCCGACGAGGAGCCCGCCCTGTGACCACGCTGCGCATCTCCGGTGTGGCCGCGTCCTACGACGGACGACCGGTCCTGCACGGTCTCGACCTCGTCGTGCCGTCCGGCACCACGTCGGCGATCCTCGGCGCTTCCGGCTGCGGCAAGACGACCCTGTTGCGCGTGGTAGCCGGTTTCCAGCCGGCCGACGAGGGCGTCGTCGAGCTGGGTGAGCGGATCGTGGCGGGTCCGGGGGTGTGGGTGGCGCCGGAGAAGCGCGGCATCGGCTACGTCGCCCAGGAGGGCAACCTCTTCCCGCACCTGAGCGTCGGTGCCAACGTGTCCTACGGCCTTGACCGGCATGCTCGCCGCACGGGGGAACGCGTGGCCGAGCTGCTCGAGCTCGTGGGGCTCTCCCCCGACCTCGCGAGCCGCCGACCCGACCAGCTCTCCGGTGGCCAGCAGCAGCGGGTCGCCCTGGCCAGGGCCCTCGCCCGGCGCCCCACGCTGGTGCTGCTCGACGAGCCGTTCTCCTCCCTCGACGCCGGGCTGCGCTCCTCGACCCGCGAGGCCGTCGCGCAAGCGCTGGCCCACGAGGACGTGACGGTCGTGCTCGTCACCCATGACCAGGCCGAGGCGCTGTCCTTCGCCGACCAGGTCGCGATCATGCACGACGGCCGCTTCTCGCAGGTGGGGACGCCCGCCGAGGTCTACGGCACCCCCGCGGACCGGCATGCGGCGGCTTTTCTCGGCGACGCCGTGTTCCTGCGTGGCACCGCCGACGGCACCGACGTCAGCACCGCACTCGGGCGGCTCGCGGTCCACCAGCCGGCTCCGGCCGGCACGGTGGACGTGCTGATCCGCCCCGAGCAGATCGTCCTTCGCGACATGGCGCCGGGGATCCCCTGCGCCGAGGTCCTCTCGACGACCTACTTCGGCCACGACGCGCTCGTGGCCCTGCGGCTGCAGGCCGACCACACCGTGGTGACGGCGCGTGTCCACGGCTCGGACGTGCCGCACACGGGGTCGATCGTCGGCCTCTCGGTGGTCGGCGAGGCCCGCGCGTTCGACGCCCACTGAGCTCACCGGGACTCAGCCGACCCGGTCAGCTCCAGGCGCGGTGCAGGTACTCCGCCCGCACGTCCGTGAGCGAGGCCACCTGGTCGACCACGACGCGCAGGGCGGCGGCGTCGGACTCGGCGCTCTTCCAGTCCCCCAGCAGGTCGGGGTCGAGCCGTCCGACCGGGTCCTGCTGGTAGCCGGCGACCAGGTCTGCCACGACCTCCCGCTGCCGGCTGAGCATGTCCACCCGCTCCTGGGCGTGCATGACGAAGTGGGCCACTACGGCCTTGAGGACCGCGCACTCCGCACGCGTCTCGTCGGGGACCACCAGGTCGGCCGCGTACCGGGTCAGCGGGCCGTCCCCGTGTCGCTCGCGGGTGGCGACCTCGACGCCGTGGACGAACCGCCCGATGAGCCGCGAGGTCATGTCCTTGAGCGCCGCCCGATCCGCCCGCGAGCCGTCGTACGCCGTGGGGACCGCGCCGCTGGCCAGGACGCGTTCGAGCGCCGCGCCGAGGGCATCGACCCCCAGGTCCGCTGCATAGAGTCCCGTCGCGACGGCCAGCACGGAGTCGACGTCCGTGGTGTCGCGCAGTCGTCGTACGTCCAGGCGGCCCGAGGCGATCGCGTCCTCGACGTCGTGGACCGAGTAGGCGACGTCGTCGGACCAGTCCATGACGTCGGCTTCGATGCAGCGCTCCCCCGGCGCCCTGCCGTCCCGGAACCACTCGAAGACCGGCACGTCGTCGGCATAGACGCCGAACTTCCTGGTGGGAGTACTGCTTTCACCGCGCACCCACGGGTACTTGGTGGCGGCGTCCAGGGTGGCGCGGGTGAGGTTGAGGCCGGCGGGCCGTCCGTCGGGATGGACCCGCTTGGGCTCGAGCCGGGTCAGCAGGCGCAGCGTCTGGGCATTGCCCTCGAAGCCGCCGATGTCGTGGGCGAGCTCGTCAAGTGCGCGCTCGCCGTTGTGGCCGAACGGCGGGTGCCCCAGGTCGTGCGCCAGGCAGGCGGAGTCGACGACGTCGGCACTGCACCCGAGCGCCTCTCCGAACTCACGACCGATCTGCGCCACTTCGAGACTGTGCGTCAGCCGGTTGCGGACGAAGTCGTCGTCGCCGGGCTGGACGACCTGGGTCTTGGCCGACAACCGGCGCAGCGAGGCGGAGTGGACGAGCCTGGCCCGGTCGCGGGCGAAGTCGTCGCGGTCCGCGCGCTTGGTGGCAGGGTCCTCCCGCACCCAGCGCTGCCGGTCCACCGAGCTGTAAGCCACCGGCCGAGCCTACGACCGGGCTGCGCGGGCTGCCTCGGCAGCCCGCTCCACCCACCTGGGCTGCTCGCCGTACCGCTGGCTCGGGATCAGCCGGCCGGCGGCGCTGTCCTCCAGCAGCTGCGCCATCCGCTTGTCCCGGGTGGCCTCCTGCTTGGCGGTCATCACCCAGTGGAAGGCGAGCTTGCGGTACGAGGCGGTGGCGACCTCCAGGAAGGCACTCGCCGCGGCGTCGGCACCCAGCCGGGCGGCATACTCCGGCGCCAGCGCGACCTCGCCCGGAGTCTCGTAGGAGTAGATGCCGGAGCGGTCGGCCCGGCGCAGCCCGAAGGCGGCCAGCCCCGATGGCTGCATGCGACCCTCCCTCGTGAGGCGCTCGACGGCAGCGATGTTGATCGAGCTCCAGTTGCTGCCGCGCTTGCGTGGGGTCCACCGCTGTCGGATCGTGTCGTCGTCGACGCGCTGCGCGACCGAGTCGATCCAGCCCCAGCACAGCGCCTCGAGGACCGCCTGCTCCCAGGTGAGCCCCCGCTGCGGCACGTGCCGCTTGTACAGGCCCATCCACAGCTCGGTGGCGGTGTCGTGGTGCGCCGCCAGCCAGGCGCCGAACTCCTCAGGCCCCGAGAAGAACGTCGCGGGCCGGTCCGCCGTCCCGCCCGGCGTGCCGATCTGCTTCGCCGTTCCCTTCCGCGTCATGGTCGCAGCCTGCCACGGGGGTCCGACGCCCGCGCCACGTCTGGTAGCCCACGGCGGCCGCCGCGATCCCGCCGGCCCACACCACGTGCCAGCCGTTCATGACCAGCAACCCGACGACCGACGTGAGGGCGACCAGGGCAGCCCACCACACCCGCGTCCCCCGCGGGAGGAGGCGGACGGCGGCCGCCGTGCCGAGGACGTACACCAGGGTGAAACAACCGGTGGCCAGCAGCATCAACGGGGTCAGCCCGAGGTGGAGCACCTCCTCGGCGACCAGCCACAGCACGGACTGCACGACGATGAGGACCAGGCTCCGTCGTGGCACCTGGCCGGGGCCCGACCCCGCGGCGAGGTATGCCGGGAGCGCACCGTCGCGGGCCAGCGCCGCCCCCAACCGGGAGCCACCGGCGAAGTACGCGTTCATCGCCCCGACCGTGAGCAGGACGGCCACCACGGCGGTCACGACCCGCACCTGGCCACCGACCCCTGCCGCGAGCAGGTCCGACAGCGGCGCCTCGCTGGCACCGGTCGCGGGCCCCAGCACCAGCAGGCTGGTGGCCGCCAGCGCGAGGTAGAGGGTGCCGACCACGACGAGGGCGATGGCCGTGGCTCGCGGCACGTCGCGGCCCGGTCGCCGGTAGTCGCCGGCGAGGGACGCGACGGCTTCCCAGCCGGCAAATCCCCAGACCAGCAGCGCGGCTGCCGACCCCACGGCGGCCCAACCGTGCGGCGCGAACGGCTGCAGGTGGTCCCACCGCGCCCGGGGCAGGGCCGCGACGATCGTGACCACCATCAGGGCGGCCAGGATCGCGGTGAGGCCGAGCTGGACCCGCCCGGACAGGCGCAGCCCCGCGGCGTTCATGAGCTCGACGCCGACGATGAGCGACACGGCGACCGCGACGGCCACGGTGCGTCCGCCTCCCACCGCATCGGCGACGTAGCCTCCGGCCATCAGCGACGCCGGAGGGGCCCCCACCGGCACCGCGAACAGGAAGCACCAGCCGACCGCGGCAGCAGCCCTGGGCCCGAACGCCCGTCCCACGTAGGTCGAGACCCCGCCGCTGTCGGGGAACCGCGCACCCATCGCGGCGAACGTCGACGCGAGCGGGATGCTGAGCACCACCAGGGCCGCCCAGGCGACCAGCGAGGCCGGTCCGGCGATGCCCGCGGCGATGGCGGGCAGGGTGATCACGCCGGTTCCCAGCACCGCACCGATCGAGAGGGCGGCCCCCTGCGGGATGCTCAAGCCTGCGTGCGGAGTCCTCGTCATGGCTCCAGCGTGGCCTGACATTGGCTCGGCCAGAAGATCCATTCCGCGTCCATTCGATTGAGCCAATGTCCTCTCCCGGACCTAGGCTTGCCGGGTGGACCTCCACCTCTCCACCGACGCCACCGGCGACCGCTCCGCGACCATCTACCGCGGGCTCCTCGAGGCCATCCTCGACGGCCGACTTGCCGCAGGTGAGCGGGTCCGGCCGAGCCGCGAGCTCGCCAGATCCCTCGGTGTCGCCCGCGGCACCGTCACCACGGCATACGACCGGCTCACCGCGGAGGGCTTCCTGGTGACCCGAGTGGGCTCGGGCACCTTCGTCAGCGGGGACGTCGTGCCCCACCGGCCCCGGCAGGCACTGGTGGGCGAGGTCCGGCCACGTGAGGTCTGGACGACCCTGCCGCCCCCGGTCCTCGACGCCCCGGTGGCCGAGCTCGACCTGTCCGTCGGCGGTCCGGACACCTCGCTGTTCCCCCTCGCGGTGTGGCGACGGCTCGTCTCCGCCACGCTCCGACCGTCGCTGCTGGCGGCCTCCGCCTACGACGGAGAGGGGGACGCCGGGCTGCGCCGCGAGATCGCGAGGTATGCCGGCCTGTCCCGGTCCGTCGTGGCGGGCCCGGCTGACGTGCTGCTCACCAACGGCGCCCAGCAGGGCCTCGATGTCGTCGCGCGGGCAGTGCTCGACCCCGGTGACGTCGTCGTCGTCGAGGACCCCGGGTACACGGCTGCGACGCGCCTGTTCGCCTCCCACGGGGCCAGGGTCCGGGGGGTCCGGGTGGACGCGGAGGGCCTGGTCGTCGCAGAGCTCCCACCCACCGCCCGGATGGTCTACGTCACCCCGTCGCACCAGTTCCCGACCGGCGCCGTGATGTCCTTGCGACGACGGATCGCGTTGCTGGAGTGGGCTTCTCGACGCAACGCAGTGGTCGTGGAGGACGACTACGACTCCGAGTTCAGGTTCGAGGACCGGCCGCTCGCGCCCCTGCAGAGCCTGGACCGGGACGGCCGGGTCGTCTATGTGGGCTCGTTCTCCAAGACGCTGATGCCGTCCCTGCGGGTGGGCTACCTCATCGCACCGCAGTCGCTGCAGGACACCCTGCGGCAGGCCAAGCTGCTGACCGACTGGCAGGGCGATGCCGTCACCCAGGGCGCCCTCGCGAGGTTCATGGCCGAGGGCCTGCTGTCGGCCCACGTCCGCCGGGTCTCCCGGATCTACGCGGAGCGCCGGGCCGCCCTGGTGAGCGGCCTCGGGCGCCTGCCCGCCGGCATCCTCGAGCTGCTTCCCTCGGCGGCGGGGCTGCATCTGTGCACCTACTTCGTCGACCCGGAGGTCGACGACGTGGCGGTGGCCAGGGCCGCGTCGGAGGCCGGGGTGTCGCTCGAACCGGTGTCGGTGCGGTTCCTCGACGCGCCGCCACGTCCCGGCCTGGCGATGGGCTTCCGACGGGTCACCGCGGAACAGGTGCCCGAGGCGATGCGCCGGCTCGCGAGCGTGCTCCCCCGGTAGCCCTCAGCCAGCCTCAGCCGCCGGAGACGGACAGCTCTGCCTCGGCGACGGAGCGCCGGTGGGCCTCGCTGAGCTCCCGGCTGTCGAGCCAGCCCTCGGGCAGTGCGACGTGTCGTGGCGATCCCGCCCGACCCCGTTGCCCCTCCGCGGCGTCGCCGGGCCAGGGTGCCGAGGCGTCCATCGTGGCGATCAGCGCGTCCAGCGCGGCCAGTGAGTCGACGAGCGCGAGGTGGTGGCGGACGGTGGACCCGGCGGGGAAACCCTTGAGGTACCAGGCGATGTGCTTGCGGATGTCCCGGCAGGCCTTGTACTCGTCACCGTAGAAGTCGATGAGGTACTCGGTGTGCCGCCGCATGGTCGCCGTCACCTCACCGAGGGTGGGCTCGACGCGTGCCGGCGCCCCGGCGAAGGCCGCCGCGAGGTCCGTGAACAGCCAGGGGCGCCCCAGGCAGCCGCGCCCGACGACCACGCCGTCGCACCCGGTCTCCTGGGTCATCCGGACCGCGTCCTCGGCCGACCAGATGTCGCCGTTGCCGAGCACCGGGATGCTCCGGACGGTCTCCTTGAGCCGGGCGATGGCGCTCCAGTCGGCTTCGCCCGAGTATGCCTGGGACGCGGTGCGACCGTGCAGCGCCACCGCGGCGACCCCGGCGCGCTCGGCGATGAGCCCGGCCTCCAGGTACGTCAGGTGGTCGTCGTCGATGCCCTTGCGCATCTTCACGGTGACCGGCACGTCATACGGGCTGGCCTCGCGGACCGCGCCGGTGACGATGGCGTCGAACAGGTCGCGCTTCCAGGGCAGGGCGGCGCCGCCGCCCTTGCGGGTGACCTTGGGGACGGGGCAGCCGAAGTTCAGGTCGATGTGGTCGGCGCGGTCCTCGGTGACGAGCATCCGGACCGCGGCCGCGACGGTGGCGGGGTCCACGCCGTAGAGCTGGATGGACCGCGGGTTCTCCTGCGGGTCGTGCTCGATCAGCCTCATCGACTCCGGCGTCCGCTCGACGAGCGCGCGCGAGGTGATCATCTCGCTGACATAGAGCGAGGTCGCGCCGGTGGCACCGCCGTGGTCGAGCCCCTGGTCGCCGTACTCGCGGCACAGCTTGCGGAACGCCCGGTTGGTGATGCCCGCCATCGGCGCCAGGACCACCGGCGACTCGATGGTGTGCCGGCCGATCTGCAGTGGTGGCAGCACGGCGGTCGGCGCACTCTGGTGCGTGGAGGTGGCGGTCATGACGCCCTAGTCTCCCATCTGCTGCTTGACTGGCCGAATGCGTGCCCTCGTCAGCGCTCCCGACCTCCTCGAGGAGCTCACCGGCAACCCCAGCGCCGTGGTGGTCGTCGACGTCCAGTGGAACCTCACCGCGGCTGCCGGTCCGCCGGGCCGCCAGCTGTATGCCGCGGCCCACCTGCCCGGCGCCCACCATGTCGACCTCGACGCCGAGCTCGCCGGCCCCCCGGGCCGCGGAGGCCGGCACCCGTTGCCCCAGGCGCACGCGGTCGAAGCCGCCGCACGGCGGTGCGGCGCCGGCAACGACTCCCGCATCGTCGTCTACGACCAGGGCCAGTCGTATGCCGCGGCGCGGGCCTGGTGGGTGCTGCGCCATTTCGGGGCGAGCGACGTGCACGTCCTCGACGGTGGTCTCGGCGCGTGGCGGTCGGTGGGCGGACCCGTGACCAGCGAGCTGCCCGATCCAGGGGCGGGGACCTTCGTGGCCCGCGCCGGCGGGATGCCCGTGGTCGATGCGGCCGGCGCCGAGCGGGTGGCCAAGGAGGGAGTCCTGCTCGATGTGCGGGCTCCCGAGCGGTTCCGCGGCGAGACCGAGCCGATCGACCCGGTGGCAGGACGGATCCCCGGGGGCGGCGAGTGCCCCAGCCACCGACACCCTCGGCCGTGACGGACGGCTCCTGGCCACCGGCGACCTGCGGGAGCTGTTCTCCCGCAACGGACTTCCGACCTCCGGGCCGGTCGCGGCCTACTGTGGCTCAGGGATCACGGCGGCGCACACCGTGCTCGCCCTGCACGAGACAGGCATCGAGGCGGCTCTCTATGCCGGGTCCTGGAGCGACTGGATCACCGACCCGAGCCGCCCTGTGGCCACCGGAGACTGACGGCGCCTCAGAGCCAGCCGTACTCGTCGGCGATCCGCACCGCGTCCGCCCGGTTGCGGGCCATCGTCTTGCCGATCGCCGACGAGAGGTGGTTGCGCACCGTGCCCTCGGAGAGACTCACGTGCCGGGCGATGTCGGCCACCGAACCACCCTCCCGGGCGGCGACCAGCACCTCGGTCTCGCGCGCCGTGAGGGGCGACTCACCACCGGCGAGCGAGTCCGCGGCCAGGGCCGGGTCGACCACCCGCAGGCCGGAGTGCACCCGTCGCACCGCCTCGGCGAGCTGACGGGCCGGGGTGTCCTTCACGACGAAGCCGCTTGCGCCTGCCTGCAGGGCCCGGCGAAGGAACCCCGGCCGGCCGAACGTGGTGACGATCAGCACCCGCACGCCGGGGAGCGCCTCGTGGAGGGCAGCCGTGGCGGCGATGCCGTCGAGGCCGGGCATCTCGACGTCGATGAGGGCCACGTCGGGCTTGCTGCTGCGAGCCGCGGCCACCACCGCGTCGCCGCTGCCGACCTCGGCGACGACCTCCATGTCTGGTTCGAGCCCGAGAAGGGTGGCGATGGCGCCGCGGACCATGGCCTGGTCGTCGGCCAGCAGCAGGCGGATCGTCATACCTCAATCCTCTCCGGCGCGCCCGGCTCCGCCGAGCGCGGGGCCGGTGACGCGATGACTGACAGCTCGAAACCGTGCGGCACGACGGGTCTGGTCAGCAGCTGTGCGCCGACCCCCACCGCCCGTTCCTTGAGTCCGACCAGGCCGGTGCCCGGCTTGCCCGGCCGCGAGCCGACGCCGTTGTCGGCCACCGTGATCCCGCGCTCGTCGAGGGTCACGCGGCAGCTGGTGGCCCCGCTGTGCCGGATGACGTTGGTGACCCCCTCGCGCAGGGTCCAGGCGCAGAGCTCACGCAGGTGGCTGGGCACGGCATCCGCTGCGGTCGGCAGGTCCGCCTCGATCCCCGCAGCAGCCAACGAGGAGCGGGCGCGGGCCAGCTCCGCCGGCAACGAGGTCTCACGGAACCCCGCGACAGCCTGCCTCACGTCGGCGAGGGCGTCGCGCGCCAGCCGCTCGAGGTCGGCGACCTCCACCTTGGCCCGCTCGGGGTCGACCTCCATCAGCCGGGCGGCGAGCTCGGCCTTGACGGTGATGACCGTGAGGCTGTGTCCGAGGATGTCGTGGACGTCCCGAGCCATCCGGTTGCGCTCGTCCTGGATGGCCAGTCGGGAGTTCTCCTCGCGCGCCTCCGCGAGCGCCCGCTGCCGCTGCGAGGCGATCATGCCTCCGGTGACTGCGGCCATCGCGAGCACCATCGACATGCTGATGCTGGCGTCGTGCCGCCAGCCGTCGACGTGGAAGGTGAGGAACTCGTAGAGCGCCACCAGCGCTCCCCCGATGACCAGCCCGATCCGGACCCGGAACGTCCACAGTCCCGAGACCGCGAGGAACACCCAGGTGGCAGCACCCTTTTGGCCGATGGTGATGGTCGCGAGCGCCGCCAGGACGGCCAGCCCGGCCCAGTAGAGGAGCCCTATCGACGTGACGTACCAGCGGGAGGCGATCGAGCCCCGGGTCCCCCAGACGGCCGCGCGCAGGTGGGAGAAGTGGAGCAGGTAGAGGACGACGAACAGGGCCAGCACCACCAGGCCGCCGTCGGCGCGCACTGCCTGGCGCTGGCGCCAGGCCGCACCCACGGCGTCGGCGAGGAACACCAGCCAGATCCCGGCGAAGACCAGGCCGGCGGCGCGTTCGCGCCAGGTGTTCTCGCCGGGGTGCCCGAAGAACGGCTGCCCGGAGTCCGGGCCCGCCGCGCGTCCGGGAAGCTCCGGGCCCGCCTCCTCGGTGATCTGTTCACTCACAGCCCCAAGCCTCTCAGACACGAGGGCAGTCAGGAACGCTCGCAGAGTCCGAAGCGGGCTCAGACGCGTGCCGTGTCCCGTCGGAAGCGCCATGCCGCCCCTCCCGCGAAGAGTGCGAGCCAGAAGACGACGTTGACCACTGCAGTCCACCCCGGCCCGGTCCCGGCGATGGGGGCGTGGGCCAGCTCGCTGAGGCCGTACATCGGGGTGAACTTCGCGATCGTCTGGAACGTCGAGCCCAGCTGGTCCAGCGGCGTGAACAGTCCGCCCAGGAAGGCGAGCAGCGCCAGGCCGGGACCCAGGATCTGCATGACGTTCTCGCTCGGCAGCAGGTATCCCATGAACACCCCGAACGCGGCGAAGACGAGCGAACCCACCCACGCGATCAGAGCCGTCTCGACCCACAGCGGACCATCCATGTGTGCCTGGGTGAAGCCGCCGGCGGCATACGTCACGGCGACGGAGACCGCGCCCAGCAGCATCGCCACGAGCACCTTCACCACGATGTATGCCGCGGGGGTCAGCGGGGTGAGCCGCAGCTGGCGGCTCCAGCCCTGGCTGCGTTCCGTCGCGACCATCGCGCCGCCGGCCGTGGTGGAGAGCATCGCGCCGTAGAGCGCCATCGAGATCATGATGGACGCCGCCCAGTTGCCGTGCGGTCCCGCGCTGCGCAGCGAGTAGGCCTTGCCGGTGCCGAACAGGAGGAAGAAGACCACCGGGAGCACGACCGAGAAGATCATGGTCCGCCGGTTGCGGGTCAGGCGGCGCACCTCCAGACCCAGCAGCGTGCCGTTGAAGCCGCCGAACCGAGGCACCCTGCGCTGCGGCGCCCTGGACGCGATGGCGCTGCTCATGACTGTTCTCCTTCGGTGGTCAGGGAGATGAAGGCGTCCTCGAGACCGCGTGAGGTGATCTCGAGGTCGCGGGCCTGGGTGGACCCCAGCAGGTGGCGGGCGACGGCATCGCTGTCGGTGGACGCGATGAGGACCGAGTCCCCTCTCACCTCGACGGTCTCGACGCCCGGAAGTGCTTGCAGCGCAGCGACATCGGCGCCCGGCAAGGTGGCCCGCACAGTCCGCCCCGACACCAGGGCCTTGACCTGCGCGGCCGTCCCGTCGGCCACGACCAGACCATGGCTGACCAGCACGATGCGGTCGGCGTAGGCGTCCGCCTCCTCGAGGTAGTGCGTCGCGAACAGCACCGTGCGGCCCTGGGCGGCGTCCTCGCGAATCGCCCCCCAGAAGTCCCGGCGCCCGGTGACGTCCATGCCCGTCGTGGGCTCGTCCAGCACGAGCAGCTCGGGATCGGGCAGCAGGGCCATGGCGAAGCGCAGGCGCTGTTGCTCGCCACCGGAGCACTTCACGACGCGCCGTCCCGCGATGTCGGCGATGCCGGCGCGGCCGAGCACCTCCGCCACGGGGCGGGTGTCGCCGAACAGGCTTGCGGTGAGTCGCAGCGTCTCCTCGACGGTCAGGTCCTTCAGCAGTCCCCCGGACTGCATCACCGCCGAGACGAGCCCGTGCCGGACGGCGACGGCCGGCTCCATGCCGTACACGAGGGCACTGCCCTCGTCCGGCCGGGCCAGCCCGAGCATCATGTCGATCGTGGTGGTCTTGCCGGCTCCGTTCGGGCCGAGGAACGCGATGATCTCGCCCGGCCGCACGGTGAGGTCGATCCCCCGCACCGCACGCACGCTGCCGAAGCTCTTCGTGAGCCCCCGGAGCTCGATCGCGGGCACCTCGACCGCTCTGGCGCCCGCGGCTGCCTGGGTGTGGGTCTGTGGCATGCCACCACTGTCCCGCGATGAGCGGCGTGGGTCTCGGACGGCCGTCACGTGGTCACGATGACGTCTGTCAGGTGGCGCCGGTGGGAGGCAGGCCCAGTCACTGCGTGCCGGGTCAGGTCCGCGCGCCGGGTCAGGACCGCGTGCCCACGGCGAGCGCGATGGCTGTCGGCGGATCGTCGGGAGCCCCGGTGACCAGACGGGACACCTGGTACACCGTTCCCGTCCTGACGTTCCAGGCCAGGATCCAGCGCCCGTGGGTCCCCACCGACTGGAAGAGCACGGTGGTCGCATCAGCCCAGCCGAGCACCGTGCAGCACCCCTTGAACCGCCCGGTCTGGCCGTCCGGGTTCTCCGGCGCGAGGAGCACCCGGGCCGACGAGCCGGGCACGTCCACGGCGACCAGCCCCTGGTAGATGGGGCCGTCCCCGAGACGGATCACCGGAGCCGTCACGTTCTGGTCGAAGAACGCCCCCGTCGCCGCGGACTGCTGCGTGCCCACCGTCTCCCCCCACACCCCGGACATGGGCGCGCGGACGAAGCCCCGGGCGACGGGCTTGGCCCCGTCGTAGGTGGTCAGGCCCAATGCCCTGGAGGGACTGTCCGCGGCGGTGATCCGGTACCTGCCCTCGTAGCCATCGACGACGGGCACGGCCGAGGGTCGGGCCTGTCCGGTGTCGATCGTCCAGGCGTGACCGGCGTCCCGGGCCACGACCACCCCTGCAGACGAGGTCCAGCCGACCCACTCCACGTGGTGCGACGGGACGGAATACGACACGGTGTCGCCCGTCCGGGTGTCGAGGCGGACGACGTGGTCGCCCTGGGGGAAGACGACGTAGCGCCCGCCACCACCGACGGCGTGCGGACCCAGCGGTGACGCGGAGTCCCCACCGGCGTCGAAGGTCCACTGCAGGTCGACCTTGTCGAGGACGACCTCGGCGCCGTCTCCCGACACCAGGACCGGGTGGAAGACCGCCCCGTCGGGGCGCAGGAAGACGGCGACCACGGGTCTGGGCGGCCCGGCATACGACTGGGCGGCCCGTCCGCGGACGTCGATGACCGACGGCAGCCCCACGTCGAAGGCCGGCAGCTGCGCCTCGGTGCCCTCCAACGGCATGACCGCGTAGGGCGTCCCGTCGGAGAGGGTCCCGGCGCCGGTCCTCGTGGCGGACGAGGTGGCGGGCGTGGGCCGGGGCGTGGTCGAGCCGCCGAGCTGGACGGCGGCGACCCCCAGCCCTGCTGCAGCGACGGCCGCGACGGCACCCATGGCCAGGCGACGCCGACGGGCCCGTCCAGCGACGGCGGCAGCCCACGCCCCCTCGGCGAAGTCCACCTCGGGGAGGTGCTCGCTGGCCCGTTCGAGCAGGCTGCCCAGGTCCCGTTCGGTCATGGCTGGTCCTTCCCGGACAGGTGCGGGGCGAAGTCGGGTAGCAGCTCGCGGAGGCGGCCCAGGGCCGCGTGGGTCTGGCTCTTGACGGTGCCGACCGAGACGCCCAGCGCCTCCGCGGCCTCGAGCTCGCTGCGGTCCTCGAAGAAGCGCAGCACCACCACCGCACGCTGCTTGGGCGTGAGCTCGGCCAGGGCACGGTCGAGGTCGATCCGCTGCCCGGTCTGGGACGTCCGGTCGCGCACCGGGACGTCGATGAGCGGCAGCGACGACAGGGACTCGCGTCGCGTCCTGCGCCACGAGGACACCGCATCGCGGTAGAGGATCCGTCGCACGTAGGCGTCGGGGTTCTCGGTCCGGAGCTTGTCCCATCGGGTGGCGAGCTTGGTCAGGGCTCCCTGGAGCAGGTCCTCGGCGAGGTGGGCGTCACCACACACCAGGTAGGCGGCGCGCAGCAGCCGGTGCTGGCGCGCCCGCACGTAGCGGGCGAACTCCTCGTCCACGTCGCTGCGCATGCCACCTCCCGCCGCTCACCGAGTCCCGTCCCCCCAGTAACGCACGGGGTGGCACGAAAGGTTGGCGCGAGGGGTTGGCGGGAGGGCGCGCGCGGTTCAGCAGCCGAGCAGGCGGGCGCCCAGGTAGGCCTCGACCTGGTCGAGCGCGACGCGCTCCTGCGCCATGGTGTCCCGCTCGCGGATCGTCACCGCCTGGTCCTCGAGGGTGTCGAAGTCGACCGTGATGCAGAACGGCGTCCCGATCTCGTCCTGGCGGCGGTAGCGACGCCCGATCGCGCCGGCGTCGTCGAAGTCGATGTTCCAGTGCTGGCGCAGCGTGGCCGCCAGGTCGCGGGCCTTGGGCGACAGGTCGGCGTTGCGCGACAGGGGCAGCACCGCCGCCTTGACCGGTGCCAGCCGCTTGTCGAGCCTGAGCACCACGCGCTTGTCGACCCCGCCCTTGGTGTTGGGCGCCTCGTCCTCGGTGTAGGCGTCGACGAGGAAGGTCATGAGCGAGCGCGACAGACCCGCCGCAGGCTCGATGACGTAGGGCGTGTACTTCTCGCCGCTGGCCTGGTCGAAGTAGACGAGGTCCGTGCCGGAGTGCTTGCTGTGGGTCGTGAGGTCGAAGTCGGTGCGGTTGGCGATCCCCTCGAGCTCGCCCCACTCGCTGCCGGTGAACCCGAAGCGGTACTCGATGTCGACGGTCCGCTTGGAGTAGTGGCTCAGCTTCTCCTGGGCGTGCTCGTAGTGGCGCAGGTTGTCGGGGGTGATGCCGAGGTCGGTGTACCAGCGGGTGCGCTCGTCGATCCAGTACTGGTGCCAGTCCTCGTCCTCGCCGGGCTTGACGAAGAACTCCATCTCCATCTGCTCGAACTCGCGCGTGCGGAAGATGAAGTTGCCGGGGGTGATCTCGTTGCGGAAGCTCTTGCCGGTCTGGGCGATGCCGAACGGCGGCTTCTTGCGGGCCGTGTTCATCACGTTGAGGAAGTTGAGGAAGATGCCCTGGGCGGTCTCGGGTCGCAGGTAGTGCAGCCCCGACTCGTCCTCGACGACGCCGAGGTAGGTCTTGAGCAGTCCGGAGAACTGACGCGGCTCGGTCCACTGGCCACGGGTGCCGCAGTTCGTGCAGGCGACGTCGGCGAGCTTGACCTCGTCGGGCGAGGTCAGGCCGTGCTTGGCCCCCGACTTCTCGAACACCGCCTCCTGCAGGTGGTCGGCCCGGAACCGCTTGTGGCAGGACAGGCACTCGACGAGCGGGTCGGAGAACGTCGCGACGTGGCCGGAGGCCTCCCAGGTCTGCGTCGGGAGGATCACCGAGGAGTCCAGCCCGACGACGTCCTCGCGGCTGGTGACCATGCTCTTCCACCACTGCCGCTTGATGTTCTCCTTGAGCTCGACCCCGAGCGGGCCGTAGTCCCAGGCCGACCTGGTGCCTCCGTAGATCTCACCGCACGGGAACACGAAGCCCCGGCGCTTGCAGAGGGAGACGACGGTGTCGACAGTGGAGGGTGCGGCCATGCGCAGAAGGTTACTGTGCGTCGTCCCGCCCCTCGACGGGGTATGCCGTGGCGCCTACGCTCGACCGCACACCCACCCGCACCCAGGGGGCCACCCGTGAGCGACCGTCCCTTCTCGGAGCGCAGCGCCCGCATCGGGGCGGCGGCACCCTTCCGGATGGTGTTCGACTTCGCCAGGAAGTCCGGCTACCAGGAGCGCAGACTCGAACCGGGGGTGCTCGACTTCACCTTCGGCGACCCCCACGAGATGCCCCTCCCGGACTACGTCGAGGCGCTGCGCGAGGCGGTCGTCCCGCGCGACGAGCTGTGGTTCGCCTACAAGTTCAGCCTGGTCGAGGCCCAGGAGGCTGCCGCGCAGTCGCTGCGCCGGGTCGTGGACCTGCCCTGGACGGCCGACCGGATCAGGATGACGACCGGGGGCTTCGGCGCGATCACGCTGGCGTTGAAGTCGGTGGCCGACCCGGGCGACGAGGTCGTCTACAGCCTGCCGCCGTGGTTCCTCTACGAGGCGCTGGCCCTGGAGGCGGGTCTGGTGCCGGTCAAGGTGCGGGTGGATGCCCAGACCTTCGACCTCGACCTCGACGCCATCGCCGCCGCAATCACCGATCGCACCCGGCTCGTCATCGTCAACTCGCCCAACAACCCGACCGGACGGATCTATCCGGAGTCGACGCTGCGCGCGCTGGCCGACCTGCTCGAGACGGCCTCGGCACGCCACGGCCGGCGGATCTACCTCATCTCCGACGAGCCCTACAACCGGATCGTGTTCGACGGGGCCCGGTTCCGCAGCCCGGCAGAGTTCTACCCCTTCACGCTGCTCTGCTACTCCTACGGCAAGACCCTGTTGGCTCCCGGGCAACGCCTCGGCTACCTCGCGCTGCCGCCGCAGATGCCCGACGCCGTCCAGCTGATCGACGCGGTCGAGAGCGTGCAGGTCGCGGCCGGGTGGCTGTTCCCCAACGCGGTCATGCAGTACGCCGTGCCCCGGCTGGAAGCGCTCTCGCTGGACCTGGCGCACCTGCAGGCCAAACGGGACCGGATGGCCGGGGCACTGCGCGAGCTGGGCTATGACGTCGCTACTCCCGAAGGCACCTTCTACCTGTTCCCGAGGTCCCCTCTGGCCGACGACGAGGCCTTCGTGGAGATGCTGGCGCGCGAAGGCGTCCTGGTCATGCCCGGCCGGCTCTTCGAGACACCCGGCTACTTCCGGATCTGCCTGACCGCCACCATGGAGACGATCGAGGCGAGCCTGCCCCGGTTCGCGACGGTCCTGGCGCAGACCCGCTCCTCCTGACGGGGTCTGGCGCTGACATAAGGTTTCGCCGTGCCCTCCCTGCGTGAACGCGTCACCGAAGCCAGCCTGCCCGCCGTCAACGCCTTGAACCGCCTGCCCAGGGCTGTCCCGTTCCTGGTGGTCCTGGCGCTGATGGTCGCGGGGATCTTCGTCCCGGGCTGGGGGTGGCTGTTCCTCGTGCTCGTCCTGGCCTTCCTCGGCTGGACGCTCTACCTGGCCTGGCCGGCACTGGACATGAACGGGCGACTGGGCAGGGTCGCCGTCCTGCTGCTGGCCGTGGCGATCACGATCACCCAGGCTGTGCCGCGCACCTGACGAGTTGACAATCATTCTCATCCGAGATGAGAATGATTGTCATGACGCTTCGCCCCCTCGGCCTGCTCGCGGGCCTTCTCGCCGCCGCCCTGGTCTCCGGCTGCGGCGGGACCGGGGGTCGCGACGTCGCCGACGGACGCCTGCACGTCGTGACGGCGTTCTACCCGCTGGAGTACGCCGCGGCCCAGGTCGGCGGCAGCCACGTGGCGGTCACCAGCCTGACCAAGCCCGGCGCCGAGCCGCACGACCTCGAGCTCAGCCCTCGACAGGTCGCGACCGTCGCGGAAGCGGATGTCGTGGTCTACGAGCGGCACTTCCAACCCGCGGTGGACGCCGCAGTCGACGGCGAGGCGCGCGCGAGAGGCTTCGACGTCTCCCCCGCTGCCCGGCTGGACCTGGTCTCGATCGAGGACGCCCACGCCCAGGGCGGCACGACGGAAGGGACACCCGCGGGCCAGGCGGCCGGGCAGGCGGGTGCCCGGGACCCGCACTTCTGGCTCGACCCGATGCGCTACGCCGACGTGGGTGACGCGATCGCCGCCCAGCTGGCGGCGCGCGACAAGCCCAACGCCGCGGCATACCGGGCCAACGCGAAGGCGTTCCGCGCGGTCCTGACCACCCTGGACGCCGAGTTCCGCACGGGTCTGAAGAGCTGCGCCAACCACGAGCTGGTCACCTCGCACGCTGCGTTCGGCTACCTCTCGCAGACCTACGGCTTCCACCAGGAGTCGATCACCGGGCTGTCGCCCGACGCCGAACCGAGCCCCGCGGCGATGGCCGCGCTGACCAGGCGCATCCGGGAGACCGGCGCGACCACCGTCTATGCCGAGACCCTGGTGAGCCAGGACGTCGCCAAGGCCCTCGCCAGGGAGACCGGTGCGAGACTGGCCGTGCTCGACCCCATCGAGGGCATCACCAGCGCCTCGAGCGGCCGGGACTACCCCTCGGTGATGCGAGCCAACCTCACGGTCCTTCGCACGGGACAGGAGTGTTCATGACCCCCACGGACGGCGCCATCATCGAGCTGCGTCGGGCGAGCTTCGGCTACGCCGACCAGCCGGTCGTCACCGGCGCCAACCTGACCGTCCGGCCCGGCGAGGTGGTCGCGGTGCTCGGGCCCAACGGTTCCGGCAAGTCGACGCTGGTCCGAGGGCTGCTCGGCCTGAACGACCAGCTCGGTGGCGAGGTCGAGCTGTTCGGCCAGCCGCGCGAGTCGTTCTCCGACTTCGCCCGGCTGGGCTACGTCCCGCAACGACACACCCTCTCCGCCTCGGTGCGGGCCACCGTCACCGAGATCGTCGCGGTGGGACGGTTGTCGCACCACCGCTGGTGGCGACCGGTCATCAGGTCGGCGCAGGACACCGCGATCATCGGCAGGGCGCTCGAGCTCGTCGGCCTGACGGACCGCGCCCACGCCGACGTGGCGACCCTCTCCGGCGGTCAGCAACGCCGGGTCCTCATCGCCAGGGCCTTGGCCTCCGACCCCGACGTCCTGCTGATGGACGAGCCGACGGCCGGGGTGGACGCCGCCAACCAGCAGGTGCTGTCCGCGGTGCTGGCCCGGCTGGCCGCACAGGGCACGACGATGGTCATCGTCACGCACGAGCTCGCCGCCCTGGCCGACATCGTCACCCGGATCGTCGTCGTGCAGTCCGGACGGATCGCCTTCGACGGGTCCCGCGAGGAGTTCGCCGCGCGGACGGGCGAGTTCACCTCCTCCGTCGACCACCACCACGAGGACGAGGACCGCGTGACCAGGCCCAAGCTGCCGGGGGCGCCCGCCTCCGGCCCCCTCGACCCGCGCGGAGGTGTCCGTCGATGAGTGAGCTGCTGTCCCTCGACTTCATGCGGCAGGCGCTCATCGCTGCCGTCCTGGTCGGCATCGCCGCCCCCCTCGTGGGCGTCTTCCTCGTCCAGCGTCGACTCTCCCTCATCGGCGACGGCATGGGCCACGTCGCCCTCGCCGGCGTCGCCGTGGGGGTCCTCACCGGCCACGCCCCGGTGCTCACCGCGCTCGTCGCGGCCGTCGCCGCCGCGGTCGCGATCGAGCTCATCCGGGGGCGCGGCCGGACCAGCGGCGACATCGCCCTCGCCGTGATGTTCTACGGCGGCATCGCCGCGGGCGTGGTGATCATCGCCAAGTCGCCGAGCAGCAGCCCGGCCAACCTCACGGCATACCTGTTCGGCGCGATCACCACCGCCAACCAACGCGACCTGTGGGTGTTCGCCGGGCTGGCCCTCGTGGTGCTCATGGCGACCTGGCTGCTGCGACCGTGGCTCTTCGCCGTCGCCAACGACGAGGAGTACGCCCGCGCCAGCGGGCTGCCGGTGACCGGCCTCAACATCGCGCTGGCCGTCCTGACCGCCGTGACGGTCGTCGTGTCGATGCGCGTGGTGGGCCTGCTGCTCATCAGCGCCCTCATGATCATCCCGAACGCCACCGCCCAGCTGCTCGGCCGCAGCTTCCGCGCCTCGATGCGCTGGGCGGTGCTCGTGGGAATCGTGGCCAGCGTGGGCGGGGTGATCGTGTCGTTCTATGCCGAGACCCCTTCCGGCGGGACGATCGTGCTGCTGGCCATCGGGTTCTTCGTGCTGGCCGCGACGAGCACGGGCCTGGTGGCCCGGGCCCGCGCGCACCAGCACCGGCGAGCAGAGCGGCACGACCACGAGCACGGTCCCGAGTGTGGACACCCAGCCGTCGCCCACGGCGACCACCTCGACTACGTGCACGACGGGCACCGGCACGCACCCCACGAGGGCCACTACGACGAGCACGACCCGGCCAGGCACGAGGCGGCCGGCCACCACGGCGGCGACCACGCCAGCCACGAAGACCGCGACCAGGCCGGCCACGAAGGCGGCGCTCGGGAGACGCAGAGGGAGGGGGCACCGCAATGACCGGAGTCCAGGACCGGACCTCGGAGGGCGCCCGCCGTCCCACCCGCCAGCGGGCTGCGGTGACGGCGGTGCTGGCCGGGACGAGCGAGTTCCGCTCCGCGCAGGAGCTGCACGCCCGGCTGCGCGAGGCCGGGGACAAGGTCGGGCTCGCCACCGTCTACCGCAACCTCCAGGCGATGGCCGCCGACGGTGAGATCGACATGCTGCGCACCGACGAGGGCGAGGCCGTCTACCGCGCCTGCTCGACCGGACACCACCACCACCTGGTCTGCCGCGTGTGCGGCAGGACGGAGGAGGTGGAGGGACCGACCGTCGAGGCGTGGGCCAGCCGGGTCAGCGCCGAGCACGGGTTCACCGACGTGCGTCACACGCTGGAGATCGTCGGCACCTGCGCGACCTGTTCCGCTCACTGACCTCTGCTAGCAGAGGTTGCCTGACCTAGCAGAGGCTGCAGCATGTGCTGAGTCAGCCAGCCTCTGCTAGCAGCAGTTAGCGCGGACCCTCGACGGCCTTGTCGACCGCCTTGTCGACGGCGCCGCCATAGCGTCGGTCGCGCTCGGCATACGTCTGGATGGCCGCCCACAGGTGTCGACGGTCGTAGTCGGGCCACAGGGTGTCCTGGAAGACCATCTCGGCGTAGGCGCTCTGCCACAGCAGGAAGTTGCTCGTCCGCTGCTCCCCCGAGCTCCGCACGAACAGGTCGACGTCGGGCATGCCGGGCTCGGGCATGTACCGGGCGATCGTCGACTCGTCGATCGACCCCGGCTTGAGCTTGCCGCGCTGCACCTGCTCGGCGATCCGCTGGACGGCGTCGGCGATCTCGGCCCGCCCGCCGTAGTTGACGCAGAAGTACAACGTGAGCCCGGTGTTGTCCTTGGTCAGCTCCTGGGCGATCTCGAGCTCCTTGATGACCGAGCCCCACAGCCGTGGCCGGCGACCGACCCACCGCATCCGCACGCCCCACTCGTGCAGCTGGTCGCGACGCCTCCGGATCACGTCGCGGTTGAAGCCCATGAGGAACCGGACCTCATCGGGACTGCGTTTCCAGTTCTCGGTCGAGAAGGCGTAGGCGGACAGGTGCGTCACCCCCGCCTCGATGGCGCCGGCCGTCACGTCGAGCAGGGATGCCTCGCCGGCTTCGTGGCCCTTGGTGCGGGCGAGCCCCCGCTGGTTGGCCCAGCGTCCGTTGCCGTCCATGACGATCGCGACGTGCCGCGGCACGAGCTCGGGTGGCAGTGCGGGCGGCTGGGCCCCGCTGGGGTGCGCGAAAGGCCGGGGGTATGCCGTGCTCACGCCTCGGCCGCCTGGGCGGCGTGCGCCCGCTCGACCGTGTCCACCACGCCGAGCGGAGCGGGCGACCAGGTCACCCGGGAGTCGAGTCGGGGCTGGGCATCGGGGTCACGTCGGTCCACGAGGCGCAACGATCGCACACCGCGCTCGAGGTGCCACTGGAGGAACGCGCTGGCCAACGTGCTCCCCTCGCGACGGTGCCTGCCCTGCGACGCGTCGGCGACCACCCAGTCCCCGGCGAGCAGCGCGGCCAGGAGGGCGAGCGTCTCCGGCGCCGGCGCCGCGGACCCGACCGGACGGCATACCGGGCAGACGGTGCCCCCCGAGGCGAGGTTGAACGCGCGGTGCGGGCCCTGCGCACCGCACCGCGCGCAGTCATGGAAGCTGGGCGCCCAGCCGGCCACGGCCAGCGCGCGCAGCAGGTAGGCGTCGAGGACCAGACCGGGGTCGTGCAGCCCCTCAGCCATCGACCGCAGCGCGCCCTGGAGCAGGAGGTACTGCTGGAGGTTGGGCTCCCGCTCCTCGGTGAGCCGGTCCGCGGTCTCGAGCATCGCGGCGGCGGCGGTGTAGGTCGTGTAGTCCCGGGCGAGCACGTCACCCCAGGAGGCGAGGGTCTCGGCCTGGGTCACGGTGTCGAGGTTGCGTCCCTCGTAGCACTGGACGTCGACCATCATCGCCGGTTCGAGCCGCGCCCCGAAGCGGCTCTTGGTGCGCCGGACCCCCTTGCCCACGACGCGGACCTTGCCCAGCGTGCGCGTGAGCAGGGTGACGATGCGGTCGGCCTCGCCCAGCTTCTGGGTGCGTAGGACGATGCCTTCGTCGCGGTACAGGGGCATGCCCCCATTGTCTCTCCCCCAGCCGCGTTTCCCGGTATGCCGCTGCGGCCAGTCCCCTGCGAGCGCCCAAGACTAGAACAGGTGTTCGAAGATGAGATATGCTGCTGGCATGTCCACGGCACTCCAGGGACCGTCAGCGTTCCAGGCATCGTTGCTCGACACCGGTGACGACATCCACCTGCACCCCCTGGGCGACGGGCTGCACCGCACCCAGCTCAGCCGCGGCGCGTGGGTCGACTATCGCCCGGGCTGGCTGGCCGGCGCCGACGTGCTGTTCGAGGCGCTTCACCACGAGGTCCCCTGGTACGCCGAACGGCGCGAGATGTACGAGCGCATGGTCGACGTTCCGCGGCTCTTGAAGTTCTACGACGAGGACGAGCCCCTCCCCCACCCGGTCCTCACCCAGGCTCGCGAGGAGCTGAGCCGGTGGTATGCCGCGCAGCTCGGCGAGCCGTTCGTGACGGCAGGCATGTGCCTCTACCGGGACGGCAGGGACTCGGTCGCGTGGCACGGTGACCGGGTCGGGCGGGCCAAGGACCTCGACACGATGGTCGGCATCCTGTCGATCGGGTCGGCCCGTACGCTGTCGCTACGTCCCCGAGGAGGCGGGCACTCGATCGGCTTCTCCCTGGGCCATGGCGATCTCGTGGTCATGGGTGGCTCCTGCCAGCGCACCTGGGAGCACGCGATCCCCAAGACCACCAAGGCCGTCGGGCCGCGCATCTCCATCCAGTTCCGCCCCCGCGGCATCCGCTGACCGAGGAGCAGGCGGCGCCGGTCGGGCGGCCCCGGTCAGGCCGCCCCGGCGCGCTCCGCTCGGTTGACGGCGGACAGCACCGCGGTGAGGGACGCCTTGACGATCGAGCTGTGCAGGCCGACGCCCCACAGGACCCGCTCGCCGACGGCGCACTCGACGTAGGCAGCCGCCTTGGCGTCGCCACCGGCGGACAGCGCGTGCTCGGCGTAGTCCAGCACCCGCACGTCGACGCCCAGGGTGGACAGCGCGTCGATGAACGCGGCGATCGGTCCGTTCCCGGTGCCTTCGACGACCACCTCGACCCCGCGGTCGAGCATCGTGGCGCTGATCTTGTCGATGCCGTCCTGCTCGCTGATGAGCGAGTGGCTGACCGGGGTGAACCGGCCCCACGTGTTGACCGCTCCGTCGACCGCGGGCAGGTACTCGTCCTGGAAGATCTCCCACAGCTGTGCCGCGCTGACCTCCCCGCCCTCGCTGTCGGTCTTGGCCTGGACCACGCCGCTGAACTCGATCTGCAGCCGGCGGGGCAGGTCGAGCTGCTGCTCGGTCTTGAGCAGGTAGGCGACGCCGCCCTTGCCCGACTGGCTGTTGACCCGGACCACGGCCTCGTACGACCGCCCGACGTCGTGAGGGTCGATCGGCAGGTAGGGCACGCCCCAGACCAGCTCGTTGATCGACTTGCCGCTGGAGGCCACCTGGCGCTCCATGTCCTCGAAGCCCTTCTTGATGGCGTCCTGGTGCGAGCCGGAGAAGGCGGTGAACACCAGGTCCCCGCCCCACGGGTGGCGCTCGCCTACCGGCAGCTGGTTGCAGTGCTCGACGGTCCGGCGGATCTCGTCGAGGTTCGAGAAGTCGATCTGCGGGTCGATGCCCTGGCTGAAGAGGTTCATGCCGAGGGTGACGAGGTCGACGTTGCCGGTGCGCTCGCCGTTGCCGAAGAGGCAGCCCTCGATGCGGTCCGCGCCGGCGAGATAGCCGAGCTCGGCCGCGGCCACCCCGGTACCGCGGTCGTTGTGCGGGTGCAGGCTGACGACGATCGACTCGCGCCGCTCGAGGTGCCGGATCATCCACTCGATCGAGTCGGCATACACGTTGGGCGTGGCCATCTCGACGGTCGCGGGCAGGTTGATGATCATCTTGTGGTCCGGCGTCGGGTCGATGACGTCGGCCACCTCGTTGCAGATGCGCACCGCGAACTCGAGCTCGGTGCCGGTGTAGGACTCGGGGCTGTACTCGTAGTAGACGACCGTGTCGGGGACGGTCTCCTCGAGCTTGCGACACAGCCGCGCGGCCTGCAGCGCGATGTCGACGATGCCGTCCTGGTCGAGCCCGAACACGACCCGCCGCTGGAGCACCGAGGTCGAGTTGTAGAAGTGCACGATGGCCTGCTTCGCCCCGCGAATCGCGTCGAAGCTGCGCTCGATGAGGTGGTCACGGCACTGGGTCAGCACCTGGATCGTGACGTCGTCGGGGATCATGTCGTCCTCGATGAGCATCCGCACGAAGTCGAAGTCGGTCTGGCTCGCCGACGGGAAGCCGACCTCGATCTCCTTGTAGCCCATCCGCACCAGCAGCTCGAACATCCGCTTCTTGCGGTCCGGGCTCATCGGGTCGATGAGGGCCTGGTTGCCGTCGCGAAGGTCGACCGCGCACCACCGCGGAGCGCGCTCGATGACGCGCCCGGGCCAGGTGCGGTCCGGAAGCTCGAACGGGATCTGGTCCTTGAACGGAACGTACTTCGCGACCGGCATACCCGACGGCTGTTGCGGGTGGATCATGTTCTCTCGCCTAACGATTCGTTGCTGCTGAGGTCAGCCGGGGCAACGCTACTCCGCGACGAGGGGCGGCTGATCGGTCAGGCCCCGCCGCGGCGGCGAAGGAGGAGGCGCAGAGAACGCACGAGTCGAGGGTATGCCGCGCGGCCGGCATACGTCCAACGTCCGAGCCACGTCGCCCACCATCCGGACGCCGCCCAGGCTGAGTGGCCGGTAGGTTGCCGTCATGATGATCCGACCGGACACGCTCGCGGCCATCAAGGCGGGCGAGGTCGACCTGGCGTTCCGCCGATGGGACCGGCCGCGAGTGGTGGTCGGGACCAGGCTGCGCACCCGGGTGGGGCTGCTCGACGTGACCTCCGTCGACAAGGTCGCACCGTCGCGCATCACCGCCGAGGAGGCCAGGCGCGCCGGCGCGAGCTCCCTGGTCGAGCTGCGGCGGATGCTCGAGGCCAAGGCGGACCGCCCGGTGTGGCGCGTCGGCCTGCGCCATGCCGGAGCCGACCCGCGCGAGCAGCTGCGCAGCACGGTCCCGGACGCGGATGGGGTGTCCACGATCCGTGAGCGCCTCGACCGGCTCGACCGCGCCTCCGCCATCGGGCCCTGGACCCGGGCCACGCTGGCGATCATCGACCGGCTCCCCACGGTCCGCGCCCCGGAGCTGGCCGCGGAGCTGGGACGGGACACCCTGAGCTTCAAGCGCGACGTCCGCAAGCTCAAGGAGCTGGGACTGACGGAGTCGCTCGACATCGGCTACCGGCTGTCGCCCCGAGGAGCAGCCGTGGTGGATGCCGAGTCTGGGGCACCCCGGCTCGGTCGACCCGCGGCACCGGAGGGCACGCCCCTTCCGCGCATTGGCGCCCCGGCCACTCGAGCCCTGCGGGCCGAAGGGATCTGGACCCTGGAGCAGGTGCGGGACCGGGGCGAGCAGGAGCTGGCGGCGATGCACGGCGTGGGGCCGATCGCCCTTCGCTTCCTGCGAGAGGCCCTCGCCGAGCGCGGCTGGACCTTCGAGGGTCAGTCGAAGATCCCCGAGTAGGCGTTGAGCGCGGGCTGGCCGCCCAGGTGCGCGTAGAGCACTGTCGAGTCCGCCGCGATCTCACCCGTGGTCACGAGGTCGACGAGCCCGGCCATCGACTTCCCCTCGTAGACGGGGTCGATGATCATGCCCTCCAGGCGCCCGCTCAGGCGGATCGCCTCGACGGTCGACTCGACCGGGATGCCGTACAGGTCGCCGGCCCAGCCCTCGAGCACGGTCACCTCGTCGTCCCTCAGCGGGCGTCCGAGGCCGATGAGGTCGGCGGTGTGCTGGGCGATCCGGCGCACCTGGTCGCGGGTCTTGTCGATGGTGGCCGAGGCGTCGATGCCGAGCACCCGTCGTGGACGACCGCCCGCATCCTCCAGGGCCGCGAAGCCGGCGATCATCCCCGCGTGCGTCGACCCGGTCACCGTGCAGACCACGATCGTGTCGAAGAAGACGCCGAGCTCCTTCTCCTGCTCGGCCACCTCGTAAGCCCAGTTTGCGAATCCCAGCCCACCCAAGGGGTGCTCGGAGGCCCCGGCCGGGATGCCGTACGGCCTGCCGCCCGCCTCCTCGACCTCGCGCAGGGCGTCCTCCCAGGAGGAACGGATGCCGATGTCGAAGCCGTGCGGGTCGAGGCGGGCGTCGGCGCCCATGATCCGCGACAGCAGGATGTTGCCCACCTTGTCGTTGACCGGGTCGTCCCAGTCCACCCACTTCTCCTGCACGAGGCGGCACTTGAGCCCGAGGTGCGCCGCGACGGCCGCCACCTGCCGGGTGTGGTTGGACTGGTAGCCGCCTATCGACACCAGCGTGTCGGCGCCCTGCGCGAGAGCATCGGGGACGATGTACTCGAGCTTGCGGGTCTTGTTGCCACCAAAGGCAAGCCCACTGTTGCAGTCCTCCCGCTTCGCCCAGACCTGGGCGCCGCCGAGGTGTTCGGTCAGGCGGGACAGGTGGTGCACCGGGCTCGGGCCGAAGGTGAGCGGGTAACGCTCGAAGTCGGCGATCGACATGGGCTTCTCCTGTGGGTGGGGCGGTCAGGTCTCGAGCAGTGGAGCCAGGGTCTGCCAGGTCTCGTGGGACACCGCGGCCGCACCCTCCCGGTCCCCCGCCTGGCAGAGGTCGATGAGCCGCGCGTGCAGGGACACCGAGTCGCGCCCGGAGAGCGAGCCGAACCGCAACCGCTCGACCCGGCGTAGGACCGGCGTGAACTGGTCGAGGACCGCGGCCAGCGCGGCGTTGCCCGCCGCCTCCACCGGTATGCCGTGCAGCTCGTCATCCGCCTCGAGCGCCGCGTCGGGGTCGCCCGCCTCGAGGGCAGCCGCGAACCGCGTGTTGGCCGCACGCATGCGCGCCAGGTCCGCGGCGGTGAGCTGGCCGACCGCGTCGTGTACCGCGAGCCGGTGCATCTGCGCCACGACCGCCTGGGCGTCACGAGCCGCGCGGGTGTCGAGCGAGGCCACCGTGGTCGAGCGACCCGGCAACGCCGCGACGAGCCCGGCCTGCTGGAGGCGGAGCAGTGCCTCACGGACCGGCGTCCGGCTCACCCCGAGCCAGGCTGCCAGCTCCTGGTCGCGCAGCTGCTCACCGGGGGCAAGGGTGCCGTCCACGATGGCGTCCCGCAGTCGGCGATGGACGTCGTCGCGCAGCAGGGCCCGAGAAACGGGGAGCTGAGTGGCCGGGACTGGCATGCGATATATTGCATATCAGGGTCTCGGAGAAGTCAAGGGTCGCTCGCTGTGCACACCCCGGCGGCGTAAACCACATGCGACGGCGACGCCCCACCCGGCACGATGCGGCCATGGAGCTCCCCGACCCGCTGACCGCCCGGCCGATGGCACCCTCCGACGCCCGGGCGGTCTTCGAGCTCGTCGCCGCTGCCGAGACCCATGACCTCGGCGAGGCGGCCATCGAGGTCGAGGACATCGAGGGCGACTGGGCCCGTGCCAGCTTCGACCTCGCCACCGAGAGCATCGGTGTCTGGGAAGGCGACCGGCTCGCGGCATGCGGCGAGGTGTTCAAGGGCCGGCGGGCGGACGCCTCCGTGCACCCGGACTACCGCGGTCGGGGCATCGGCAGCTGGCTGGCTGACTGGCTCGAGGACTGCGCACGCACTCGCGGGTCGAGGCTGGTCGGGCAGACCGTTCCCGAGGGCAGCGGCGCAGAGGCGTTCTTCCAGGGCCGCGGCTACCGGCAGGGTTGGACGTCGTGGGTGCTGCAGGTGCCGGCGGACCGGACCATCGAGGCTCAGCCGCTGCCGCCGGGATACGGCCTGCGCGAGCTCGCCGAGCCGGCCGACGCACGGGTCGCGTTCCAGCTGATCGAGGACGCCTTCAACGAGTGGCCGGACCGCGACCCCTCGAGCTTCGACGACTGGGCGCCGCGCGGCCCGCTGCGCCCGGGGTTCGAGCCGTGGCAGATCCGCTTCGTCGTCGATCCGGCCGGCACCGCCGTGGGCGTCTGCTTCACGATCCTCGCGGGCGCGACCGGCTACGTCGACGCGATCGCCGTCCGTCACGACCAGCGCGGCCTCGGCCTGGCCCGGGCCCTCCTGGTCGACGCGTTCGCGCGCGCCCGGGCCCACGGAGCGACCGTCAGCGAGCTGTCCACGGACTCGCGGACGGGCGCCCTGGGGCTCTACGAGCACGTCGGCATGCAGGTCGTCCGGACCTGGCGCCACTGGATGACGGACCTCTGAGCCGAGCCCGGCTCGACCGCAGGCTACGACGCGTGGGGCTGCGCCACGGCATACCCGCGAGTAGCGTGGGAAGCCCCCAGGAGGCGACCCATGAGCAGTGACCTCGACCAAGAACCCGTGGTGAACGCGAGCGAACGGGAGTCCCGCGCGGTCGCGGAGGCGGCCCGAGAGACGGACTGGGAACGCCCCAGCTTCGCCAAGGGCCTCTACCTCGGCCACTTCGACCTCGACCTGGTGCACCCTCACCCGCGGGCGACGGCCGAGGACGAGGCGCGTGGCGAGGAGTTCCTGGCCAGGCTGCGCGAGGTCTGCGCCCAGATCGACGGGGCCCGGATCGAGCGCGAGGCGAAGGTCCCCGACGAGGATCTCGCACGGCTGGCCGACATCGGGGCCTTCGGCATGAAGATCCCCCGCGAGTACGGCGGACTGGGGCTGACGATGTCCTCCTACGGCAAGGCGCTCATGCTGGTCGGGTCGGCGCACCCGAGCCTCGGGGCCCTCCTGTCCGCCCACCAGTCCATCGGGGTGCCCGAACCCGTCAAGCTCGTCGGCACTCCCGAGCAGAAGCAGGCCTTCCTCCCCCGGTGTGCCGCGGGCGCCATCTCGGCGTTCCTGCTCACCGAGCCGGACGTGGGCTCGGACCCGGCCCGGATGGGCAGCACCGCCACCCCCACCGAGGACGGCACGGCCTACCTGCTCGACGGGGTGAAGCTGTGGACCACCAACGGCGTCGTCGCCGAGCTGCTCGTCGTCATGGCACGGGTGCCCGAGCACGACGGGCAGCGCGGCGGCATCACCGCCTTCGTCGTGGAAGGCAGGGCTGAGGGGATCACCGTCGAGCGGCGCAACTCCTTCATGGGGCTCAAGGGGATCGAGAACGGCCTGACCCGCTTCCACCAGGTGCGGGTGCCCGCGGAGAACCGCCTCGGCAAGGAGGGTGAGGGGCTCAAGATCGCGCTGACGACCCTCAACGCGGGGCGCCTGTCCATCCCCGCCATGTGCGCTGCCGCGGGCAAGTGGGCGCTCAAGATCTCACGCGAGTGGTCCGCCGAGCGGGTGCAGTGGGGACGGCCCGTCGGCGAGCACGGGGCCGTGGCCGAGAAGATCGCCTTCATCGCCGCCACGACCTACGGCCTCGAGTCGGTGCTCGAGCTGTCCGCGCAGCTGGCCGACGCCGGCAGCAAGGACATCCGCATCGAGGCCGCCCTCGCCAAGCTCTGGGCGTCGGAGATGGCCTGGCAGATCGCCGACGAGCTCGTGCAGGTCCGCGGGGGTCGCGGCTACGAGACGGCCGAGTCGCTGCGGGCCCGTGGCGAACGTGCCGTGCCGGCCGAGCAGATGCTGCGCGACCTGCGGATCAACCGGATCTTCGAGGGCTCGACCGAGATCATGCACCTGATCGTCGCCCGCGAAGCCGTCGACGCCCACCTCAAGGCCGCGGGTGCACTGGCCGAGAAGGACGCCTCGCTCGAGGACAAGGCCCGCGCCGCCGCGGGTGCGAGCGGCTTCTATGCGAAGTGGCTGCCGCAGCTGGTCATCGGCAAGGGCGCGGCCCCCACCTCGTATGCCGAGTTCGGCGTCTTGGCGACGCACCTGCGGTTCGTCGAGCGGTCCAGTCGCAAGCTGGCCCGGCAGACCTTCTACGGCATGTCGCGGTGGCAGGCGAAGCTGGAGTACCGGCAGGCGTTCCTCGGACGGGTCGTCGACATCGGCGCCGAGCTCTTCGCCATCGCCGCGGCCTGCAGCCGGGCGGAGATGCTCCGGACGGACGACGAGTCCCGGGGCAGGTCTGCCTACCAGCTGGCCGACGTCTTCTGCCAGCAGAGCCGACACCGGGTCGAAGCCCTCTTCACCGACCTGTGGTCCAACTCCGACGACGCCGACACCCGACTGGCCAAGGGCGTCCTGGCCGGCGACTACACCTGGCTGGAGGAGGGTGTGCTCGACCAGAGCGAGGGCACCGGCCCGTGGATCGCCCCGTGGTCACCCGGGGCCAGCGAGACCGAGTCCGTCTGGCGTGCCGTCCGCTGACCTCGCCGCTTGTTCGGAGTGTCCGGCGGGTCCTGACCCGTCGCAACCTCCGAACCACGGCGTCAGCGGCGAACCACGGCGTCAGCGGCGCTTGAGCAGCTCTTCGGCGATCTGCACCGCGTTGAGGGCGGCACCCTTGCGCAGGTTGTCACCGACGACGAACAGCACGAGGCCCTTGCCGGCCGGGGCCGCCTGGTCGACGCGCACCCGTCCCACGAAGACCTCGTCGCGCCCAGCCGCCTCGAGCGGGTTGGGCACGTCGGTGACGACCACACCCGGGGCCTTGGCCAGCAGCTCCAGGGCGCGCTCGGGCGTGATGTCGTCGGCGAACTCGGCGTGGATGGCGAGCGAGTGCCCGGTGAAGACGGGCACCCGGACGCAGGTGCCCGAGACCAGCAGGTCGGGGATGTGCAGGATCTTGCGCGACTCGTTGCGCAGCTTCTGCTCCTCGTCGGTCTCCAGCGACCCGTCGTCGACGACGGACCCCGCGAGCGGGATGACGTTGAAGGCGACCGGCACGGCATAGACGTTGGGTGCCGGCACCGGCACCGCTCGCCCGTCCAGGGCGAGGTCGGCAGGTGAGCCCGCGGCATACCCACCGCGCAGCTGGCCGTCGAGCTCCTGGACGCCCTTGCCGCCGGAGCCGGACACGGCCTGGTAGGACGCCACGGTGAGGCGGACGAGTCCCGCCGCGTCGTGCAGCGGCTTGAGCACGGGCATCGCGGCCATGGTCGTGCAGTTGGGGTTGGCGACGATGCCCTTGGGGATGGTGTCGAGGTCATCGGCGTTCACCTCGCTGACGACCAGCGGGACGTCGGGGTCCTTGCGCCACGCCGACGAGTTGTCGACCACGATCGCACCGGCCGCCGCGACCTTGGGGGCCAGCTCCTTGGACGCCGCCCCGCCGTTCGAGAAGAGCGCGATGTCGATCCCGGAGAAGTCAGCCGTGGCCGAGTCCTCGACGGTGACCTCGCCACCGGCCCACGGCAGCGTCGTGCCCGCCGACCGCGCCGAGGCGAAGTAGCGGATCTCGTCGACGGGGAAGCCCCGCTCGGCCAGGAGTGCGCGCATGACCGAGCCGACCTGCCCGGTGGCCCCGAAGACACCAATTCTCATGGGCCAAGGATAGGTCGGCCCCCGCGTGCTGCGGTCCAGCGGCTCACGATGTGGCAGAAACCCGGGTGCTCGTTGTCGGAAGTCCACCCCGAGGGCGGTGGCGAGGCCTCAGAAGCCGAGGCGCTGGAGCTGCTTGGGATCGCGCTGCCAGTCCTTGGCGATCTTGACGTGCAGGTCGAGGTAGACCTTCTGCCCCAACAGCTTCTCGATCCCGGCCCTGGCGTTGGTGCCGACCTCACGCAGTCGCGACCCACCACGGCCGATGATGATGGCCTTCTGGGACGACCGCTCGACGAAGACGTTGACGCGGATGTCGAGCAGGGGTTTGTCGGCGGGCCGGTCGGGGCGCTGCACCATCTCCTCGACCACCACGGCCAGCGAGTGCGGCAGCTCGTCGCGGACGCCTTCGAGGGCTGCCTCACGGACGAGCTCGGCGATCATGACGACGTCCGGCTCGTCGGTCAGCTGCCCCTGCGGGTAGAGCGGTCCCGGTGAGGGCGGCAGGTAGCTCGACAGCACCTGCGCCACGTCCTTGACCTGGCGGCCGTCGACGGCCGAGCAGGGCACGATGGCCTCCCAGTCCCCCAGCTGGTCGATCGCGATGAGGTGCTCGGCGAGCCGCTGCCGGTCGACGGCGTCGATCTTGGTCGCGATGGCGACGACGGGTCGGCGACGGTCCTGCTGGATCTCCTTGAGCTCCCGGGCGATGAACCCGTCGCCGGGCCCGATCTTCTGGTCCGCAGGCAGGCAGAAGCCGATGACGTCGACCTCGAGCAGGGTCTCGCGCACGACGTCGTTGAGCCGCTCCCCCAGCAGCGTCCGCGGCTTGTGAAGCCCAGGGGTGTCGACGAGCACGAGCTGCGCGGAGTCAGTGGTGAGGATCCCCCGGATCGTGTGTCGGGTGGTCTGCGGCTTCGAGGAGGTGATGGCCACCTTGTGCCCGACCAGGGCGTTCGTCAGGGTGGACTTCCCGGCATTGGGCCGTCCGACGAGGCAGGCGAAGCCGGCGACGTAACCGTCGGTCGTTCCGGAACCACTCGCAGTCATGACACTCCCTCGCGCTCGGGCTCCACCGTAGTGCGGTCGTGGCCACCGTCGGCGTCGGGATCCTCGTCGACGTCGAGGCGCTGGACGATCACGCTGGCGATGCGGTGCCGCCGACCGGCCATCCGCTCGGCGGTGAGGGCGAGCCCAGCCACCTCGCAGCGGGAGCCGACGATCGGGACCCGTCCGATGCACTTGCCGATGAGGCCCCCGACGGTGTCGACCTCGTCCTCCTCGATGTCGACGTCGAACAGGTCGGCCAGGTCGTCGATGTCCATGGTCGCGGGCACCCGGAAGGTGCCGTCCCCGAGGTCCTCCACCCCGGGCGCCTCCCGGTCGTACTCGTCCGCGATCTCGCCCACGATCTCCTCGATGATGTCCTCGATCGTCACGAGCCCGGCGGTGCCGCCGTACTCGTCGACGACGAGCGCGAAGTGGCTCTGGTCCCGCTGCATCTCGCGCAGCAGGTCGTCGACCGGCTTGCTCTCGGGGACGTAGTGCATCGGACGCATCTGGGCCGTCACCGGCAGCGAGCCCGCCTCCGGGTCGGCGTTCACGCGGCGGACCACGTCCTTGAAGTAGAGGAGGCCGAGGACGTCGTCCGAGCCGTCACCCACCACGGGGATGCGCGAGAACCCGGACCGCAGGAAGAGCGACATCGCCGAGCGCAGCGACTTCTCGCTGTCGATGGTCACCATGTCGGTGCGCGGCACCATGACCTCCCGCGCGACGGTGTCCCCGAGCTCGAAGACGGAGTGGATCATCTCGCGCTCGCCGGCCTCGATCACGGCGCTCTCCCCGGCGAGGTCGACGAGGTCACGCAGCTCCGACTCGCTCTGGAACGGGCCGTCGCGGTAGCCGCGCCCCGGCGTCACGGCGTTGCCGAGGGCGATGAGCACCCGCGCCACCGGCCCGAGGAACGTGCGCAGACCCACGATCACCGGGGAGGCAAGCAGGGCAACGGAATCCGAGTGCTGACGACCCAGCGTGCGCGGCGAGACCCCCACCACGACGAAGGACACCAGGGCCATCACGCCGATGGCGATCAGCAGCCGGCGCCAGAACCCCTCGACCAGGTCGATCGTGCCGAGGGTGATCAGGACCGCGGTGGTCGACTCCGCCACGATGCGGAGGAACGCCGTCACCGACAGGTATGCCGCGCTGTCGGCGACGATGCGCGACAGCGCCACGGCCCCGGGGCGCTTCTCCTCGAGCAGCTCCTGGGCACGCACCCGGGACATCCGCCACACGGCCGCCTCGGCCGCCGAGAGGAGGAAGGCGATGGCGATGCTGAGCAGGGCTGCGAAGACGAGTGCGGTCATCAGCGCCCCATCAGGTGGAGGGCCGCCCGCGGCCCGCGAGGAAGGTCAGCAGCAGCTGCCTCTGGAGCTCGAACATCTCGCGCTCCTCCTCGGGTTCCGCGTGGTCGTACCCGAGCAGGTGCAGGATCCCGTGCGTGGTCAGCAGCAGGAGCTCCTCCTCGGTCGCGTGACCGGCCTCGGCAGCCTGTCTGGCCGCCACCGACGGGCACAGGACGATGTCGCCGAGGACGCCCTCCTCGGGCTCGTCGCCCTCCCGGCCGGGGCGCAGCTCGTCCATCGGGAAGCTCATCACGTCGGTGGGGCCGGGCAGGTCCATCCACTGCACGTGGAGCACCTCCATCGCGGCCTCGTCCACCAGCCGCAGGCACAGGTCGGCACCGGGGTGGACCCGCATCTCGCCCATGACGTAGCGGCTCAGCGCCACCAGCTCGAGCTCGTCGAGCTCGAAGTCCGTCTCATTGAGAACGTCGACGCTCACGCCCTCGCCCTCCCGAGTCCTGTTCCTGCTCGTCCCAGCGGCCGTAGGCATCGACGATCGCGCCGACGAGGCGGTGCCGGACGACGTCCTGGGCGGTGAGCAGCGAGAAGTGGATGTCCTCGACGTCGCCGAGGATGTCGCGGACCACCCGCAGCCCCGACTTGGTGCCGTCGGGGAGGTCGATCTGGGTCACGTCACCGGTGACGACCATCTTGGACCCGAAGCCGAGGCGGGTGAGGAACATCTTCATCTGCTCGGGGGAGGTGTTCTGCGCCTCGTCGAGGATGATGAACGCGTCGTTGAGGGAGCGCCCGCGCATGTAGGCCAGCGGGGCGACCTCGATGGTACCGGCAGCCATCAGCCGGGGGATCGACTCGGGGTCGACCATGTCGTGCAGCGCGTCGTAGAGCGGGCGCAGGTACGGGTCGATCTTGTCGTTGAGCGTGCCGGGCAGGAACCCCAGCCGCTCGCCCGCCTCGACCGCCGGACGCGTCAGGATGATCCGGTTGACCTGCTTGGCCTGGAGCGCCGCGACCGCCTTGGCCATCGCGAGGTAGGTCTTGCCGGTGCCTGCCGGGCCGATGCCGAAGACGATGGTGTGCTCGTCGATCGCGTCGACGTAGTGCTTCTGGTTGAGCGTCTTGGGCCGGATGGTGCGGCCCCGGTTGCTGACGATGTTCATGGTGAGCACGTCGGCGGGGCGCTCGGTGGTCTGGGCGCGCAACATGCTGATCGAGCGCTCGACGGCGTCACGGTTCAGCGGCTGGCCGCCCTCGATGACCAGCAGGAGCTCGTCGATGGTGCGCTCCGCGAGCGCGACCTCCGCACTCGGTCCGGTCAGGTGGAACTCGTTGCCCCGGACGTGGATCTGCAACTGCGGGAAGGCCCGCTCCATCGTGCGCAGCAGCTCGTCGCGGGGGCCGAGGAGCGTGACCATCTGCACCTGGGCAGGGATCTCGACGGTGTGGGTGGGCATCGGAAGGGCGCCATCGGGCGCGCCCCCCAGCGTGGTCGGATGATCAGGATCTGGCATGGTCCGACCAGTCTACGGTGCGTCGAAGCCGGGCGCCCACGGCGCGGCTCAGCCAGGAGGCCACGTCATCGACCGGCCGCCGAGCACGTGGACGTGGGCATGGAAAACGGTCTGGTGCGCCTCGGCACCGGTGTTGAAGACCGAGCGGTACCCACGGTCCGCGATGCCCTCCTGCGCCGCGACGGCCGCCACCGTCCGCAGGAGGGCGGCAGCGTCGTCCGGCGCCTCGTGGGCGAGGGCGCCGACGTTCGGCACGTGGTGGCGCGGGACCACCAGGATGTGGGTCGGCGCCTGGGGCTCGAGGTCCCGGAACGCGAAGGTCGCCTCGTCCTCGTAGACCACCGTGGCCGGGATGCCCCCCGCCACGATCGTGCAGAACAGGCATTCGGGGTCGGTGCGCCGCGTGGCCGGAGTGTTCATGAACCCGACCTTACGGCGCGTCAACCCGTTGTCGGGGCTGCGCGTCATCGGGTCGTGAGACTGTTGAGCGTGGCAGAGCATGACCGCCGTGGCGAGGTCCGGCCAGCGGCCGACGAGGCCATTGCCGAGCTGTATGCCGCCCACTGGACCGGGCTGGTCCGGTTGGCGTGGTTGCTGCTGCGTGACGACCTCGCGGCCGAGGAGGTCGTCCAGGACGCCTTCATCGCCGTGCACCGGCGCTGGGACACGATCCGGGAGCACCAGGCGGCTGCGGCCTACCTGCGGCGGTCCGTCGTCAACGGCGCGCGTTCCGGCCTGCGACACCGGGGCGTGGAGGAGCGCTACGTCGCCCGCCAGCAGGCTGAGCCCACGGCATACGCACGGCACACGGAGGTGAGCGCCGAGGAACGGGCGCTCCAGTCCGAGACCACCACATCCATGATCGGCGCGCTGCGGCGGCTGCCCCAGCGCCAGAGAGAGGTCCTCACGATGCGCTACTACCTCGACCTGAGCGAGGCCGAGATCGCCGACGCCCTCGGCATCTCCGCGGGCTCGGTCAAGGCCCATGCCCACCGTGGCCTGGCGACCCTTCGCGACCGGATGGAGGCGGCGTCATGAGCGACCGCACCGACTTCCTGCACCCCGACTCCGAGCCCGGGGAGTTCGACCAGGTCGAGCGGCGGCTGCGCCGGGCCCTGATCCAGGACGCCCAGCAGGTCCGCCCGTCGCACCGCCTCGACACGATCCTGCACGAGGCCCACGAGGCAGGACCGGTGACGGCGACCGGTGGTTCCGGTGCCAGGCGCTGGGTGATGCCACTTGCCGCGGCGGCGGCCGTGGCGGCGATCATCGGCGGCCTGTGGTGGTCCGGTCACGACGACGGCCCGACGATCACTCCCCCGCAGACCTCGGGTCCGTCGCAGTCCGCGACCTCCGCCCCGACGTCATCCACCACCTCGCCCGGTACGGCGCCGCCGACCGGGGCGGGGACGACGAAGTCGGTGGCGCTGCCCGTCTACTTCGTCGGCCCGATCGGGGACGCGAAGCCCACCTACAAGCTCTTCCGCGAGTTCGTCAGCGGGGCGGTCCCCGTCGGCGGGGGCGACGCGAAGCGGGTCGAGGTGGCCCTCGGTCTCGCCATGAACGCCCAGCCGTTCAGCAACACCAACGGCTACCTCCAGCCGTGGAGCGGCACCCGGGTCACGGCCGCCACTGTCACGCCCGACGCCATCCAGGTGACGTTGAGCAGTCCCGGAGCCGCCGGCTTCGATGCCGAGACGCAGCGGCTGGCGGTCCAGGAGCTCGTCTGGACGGCGCAGGCCGCAGCCCAGAAGACCCTCCCCGTGCGGTTCCAGGTCGCCGATGGGTCGACGACGCTGTTCGGGTCGATCTCGACCGCTCAGGCCTTCACCCGGCCACCGTCGGACCGGCTCTACGAGGACATCGCCCCGATCTGGATCACCTCACCGACCGGCGACCAGGTGCTTCCGAAGGCGAAGCCAGTGGTCGTCAGGGGGCTGGCCATCGTGTTCGAGGCGACCGTCAACTGGCAGCTCGAGCGCGGCACCACCACGGTGTCGACCGGTCACGCCATGGCCACGATCGGAGCCCCCATGCAGGGCAGCTACTCAATCGACCTCGGCAGGCTCACCGCGGGCAGCTACACGATCCACGTCCGCGAGCTGAGTGCCAAGGACGGTTCCGTGAGCGCGGAGAAGGCGGTGTCGTTCACGGTGCGGTGACGGGGCCGCGTCACCGTGTGAGCGCGACCCCGCTCAGCGCCAGCGCGCGGCCGCGCTCAGCACGGCCAGCGCGGCCGGCCCCGCGCTCGACGACCGGAGCACGGTGTCTCCCAGGCGCACCGTCAGCGCCCCCGCGGCCTCGAGCGCGGCGACCTCCTCCGGCGTCACGCCACCCTCGGGGCCCACGATGACCAGGACCTCGCCCTCGGTCGGAAGTGCCTGTGCCGCAAGGCTCTGCGTCGCATCCTCGTGCAGCAGGTATGCCGCTGCGGCGCCGCCGACCCGCCCGGCGAGGGTCTTCGTCGTGAGCAGCTCGGCGACCACCGGCACGCGGGCGCGGCGGGACTGCTTGGCTGCCGCGGCGACGGTCGACTCCCACTTGCGCCGGGCCTTGTCACCCCGCTCGCCCCGCCACTGGACGATGCTGCGGGACGCCTGCCAGGGGACCACCTCGTCAACCCCGAACTCGGTGGCCGCCTCGATCGCCTGGTCGTCCCGGTCGCCCTTGGCCAGGGCCTGGACGAGGACGAACCGCGGGATCGCCTCAGGCTCGCGGGCCACGTCCACCACGGCCAGCTCCAGCTCTGCCTTGCCGGCCCCCAGGACCGTGCAGGTGACCCGCAGTCCGGCGCCGTCGGCGAGCATGACGCCCTCGCCGGCGGCGATCCGGCGCACGGTCGCCGCGTGCCGGCCCTCAGGGCCGTCGAGCACCAGGCGCGTGCCAGCGACGGCCTCGGCGAGGACGGCCGGCTCGACGAGGAAGAGCGGGAGGGTCACGTCGCAGGATCTCGCTACTTGGCCTTGAACGCGTCGCGCAGCTTGCCGAACAGCCCGGGGTGGGCCGGGGACAGCCGCCCCGCCGGGTGCTCCTCGCCCCGCAGGGTGGCCAGCTGGCGCAGGAGCTCCTCCTGCTGCTCGTCGAGCCGCGTCGGCGTCTGCACGTTGGCGTGGATGATGAGGTCGCCACGGCCCGTGCCGCGCAGGTGCGTGACCCCGAGGCCGCGCAGCGTCATCGCGTCGCCGGGCTGGGTGCCCGCCTTGATCTCGAGCTCGTTGCTCCCGTCGAACGTGTCGAGCTTGATCGTCGTGCCGAGGGCGGCAGCGGTCATGGGCAGCTCGACGGTGCAGTGCAGGTCGTCGCCCCGGCGCTGGAAGGTCTGGTGCGCGCGCACGGCCACCTCGACGTAGAGGTCGCCCGCCGGGCCACCACCCTGACCGACCTCGCCCTCGCCGCCGAGCTGGATGCGGGTGCCGGTGTCGACCCCCGCCGGGACCTTGATCTTGAGCGTGCGACGGGTGCGGACCCGGCCGTCACCGGAGCACTCGAAGCACGGGCTCACGAGCACCTCGCCGTAGCCCTGGCAGGTGGCGCACGGACGGGTCGTCATCACCTGGCCGAGGAACGAGCGCTGGACCTGCTGGATCTCGCCGCGTCCACCGCAGACGTCGCAGGTGCGCCGCGAGGTGCCGGGCTGGGCGCCGTCGCCGTGACAGGTCGAGCACACCACGGCTGTCTCGATCGCGAGCTCCTTCTCGGCGCCGAACACGGCGTCGCCGAGGTCGATGTCGAGCCGGATGAGGGCGTCCTGGCCACGCCGCTGCCGCGAGCGCGGACCGCGCTGGGCCTGCCCGGCGCCGGCACCGAAGAAGGCGTCCATGATGTCGCTGAAGGAGAAGCCCTGGCCGAAACCGGCGGCACCTGCGGCATACGGGTCCGAACCCATGTCGTAGGAACGCCGCTTGTCGGCGTCGGAGAGCACGTCATAGGCCTGCGAGACCTTCTTGAACTGCTCCTCGGCCTCCGGGCTCGGGTTGACGTCGGGGTGCAGCGTCCGCGCCTTCTTGCGGTACGCGCGCTTGATGTCCTCGGGGCTGGCGTCCCGGGACACACCCAGGTCCTGGTAGTAGTCGTTCAACGGATGTCCTTCAACGAGTGTCCTTGGTGTCACCGGGGTGACGGTTGGCGGTACGAGGTCGGACGCGCGTCATTGCGCGAGGATTCGGGAGACGTAGGTGGCCACGGCCCGCACGGACGCCATGGTCGTGGGGTAGTCCATCCGGGTGGGCCCGAGGACACCCAGACCGGCGACGAGCTCGGAGCCCGAGCCGTACTCGGTCGAGACGACCGAGGTCGACTGGAGCCCGGCGAACGGGTTCTCGTGGCCGATGCGGACCGAGACCATGTCGGAGGTCTCGCGCGCGGTGCCGAGCAGCTTGAGCAGCACGACGTGCTGCTCGAGCGCTTCGAGGACCGGGCCGATGCTGAGGGGGAAGTCGGTGCCGACGCGCGCCAGGTTCGCCGTGCCCGCGAGGACGACCCGCTCCTCGCGCTCCTCCACCAGCGCGTCGTCGAGGGACCGCACGACGGCGCGGACCAGGTCGCGGTCGGCCGGCTCGAACTCGTCGGCGAGGTTCGCCAGCGACGCGGCGGCCTCGACCAGCCGCTGCCCCACGGCGCGGGCGTTGACCTTGGCCCGGACCAGTCCGAGCGTGGCTTCACCCTCCTTGGTGGACAGGTCCTGGCTGGTCTCGATGACGCGCTGCTCGACGCGGCCGGTGTTGACGATGAGCACCACCATCAGGCGGGTCGGACCCATCGCGACGAACTCGATGTGCCGCACCGTCGACCGCGTCAGCGATGGGTACTGCATGACGGCGACCTGCCTGGTCAGCGACGCCAGCAGGCGAACCGTCCGGTCGACGACGTCGTCGAGGTCGACGGCGCCCTCGAGGAACTGGGCGATCGCGGCCCGCTCGGCCGCGGTCATGGGCTTGACGGAGCTCAGCCGGTCGACGAACAGGCGGTAGCCGGCATCGGTCGGCACCCGCCCGGCGCTGGTGTGCGGGGCGGCGATGAGGCCCTCCTCCTCCAGCGCCGCCATGTCGTTGCGCACCGTGGCGGCCGAGACCCCCAGCTGGTGACGGTCGAGCAGCGCCTTGGAACCCACCGGTTCGGATGTCTGGACGTAGTCCTGCACGATCGCGCGCAGCACGGCGAGTCGACGTTCCTCGCTCATCAGGCACCTCCTTCAACCGATCTGGCCCGACTACGGACAGGCTGGCACTCAGGCTCAGCGAGTGCCAAGTCTACGGGGTTCCCCTGTCCGGGCAGCACGGGCGGCGCGCCCTCGCCGCCCGGGGCTCCGCGCGGCATACCCTGCGTCGGTGTCCGACCGCTATGGCTCCGATGTCCTGTCCGGTGACTGGAAGCTCCCCCCGCGGGGACGTTCGCGCGAGGTCGAGGCCGAGACCGGCCTGGTCGTCGAGGACGTCGAGACCGGCTGGTGCGGTGCCGTGGTCCGCGTCGAGAAGGCCGGGGGGATGCGGGTCGTGCACCTGGAGGACCGTCGCGGTCGCACCAAGGGCTTCCCGATGGGCCCCGGCTTCCTGCTCGACGGGGCTCCGGTCGTCCTGACCCCACCCACCGCGGCCGCCCGCGCGCAGCTCGAGCAGGCCAAGGCCGCCGCCTCGCGCACGGCCTCGGGCTCACGGGCCGTGCACGGGGCCACGGCCCGGGTGGCGAGCGGCTCACGCATCTTCGTCGAGGGCCGGCATGACGCCGAGCTGGTCGAGAAGGTGTGGGGCGCGGACCTGCGGATCGAGGGTGTGGTGGTCGAGATGCTGGACGGCGTCGACGACCTGGTCGCGGCGATCGCCGACTTCCAGCCGGGTCCGGGCCGCCGGATGGGGGTGCTCGTCGACCACCTGCTGCCCGGCACCAAGGAGCACCGCGTCGTGCAGGACGCGGCCCGTGGACCGTATGCCGCCCACGTGCGGATCCTCGGGCACCCGTACGTCGACGTGTGGCAGAGCGTGCGCCCCGAGCGGCTCGGCCTGACGCAGTGGCCGGTGATCCCTCGCGGCCAGTCGTGGAAGCACGGGATCTGCGCGCACCTGGGGTGGGCGCACGACGACCAGGCCGACATCGCGAGGGCGTGGAAGCAGATCCTCGGGACGGTGCGGTCGTACGCCGACCTCGAGCCGACCCTGCTCGCCAGCGTCGAGGAGCTCATCGACTTCGTCACGGAGGCGCAAGCGGACTCGGTGACCGACCCACGCCGTTGAGGCGTCCGGGTCAGGGTCGGCCCTGACGCTCCCCTGACCACACCCCCGATTCCACCCCGAAGGCGGGACCACCCAGCCCCTCCATGCGTTTCACTAGGTGCAGACACCCTGCAGGCCACCACCACGGAGAAACCCATGACCGACCAACCGACGCAGCCCGAGCAACCAACGCAGCCTGAGCAGCCGAACGTCCCGCCGCAGCAGGCCTACGGCGCGGTTCCGCATCCGATGTCCCCGCAGGACGAGAAGACCTGGGCGACGCTGGTGCACATCGCACCGTTCGTGGCCGCCATCGTGGGCCTGCCGTTCCTCGGCCCCCTCATCGTCTTCCTCGTGTTCAAGGACAGGGGGCCCTTCGTGCGGTTCCACGCCGCCCAGGCCCTGAACTTCCAGATCATCGTCACGATCGCCTTCTGGGTCTTCGGGCTGCTGTCGCTCGTGCTGATCGGGATCCCGTTCCTCATCGCCACGGGGATCGCGTGGGTCGTCCTGTCGATCATCGCGGCCGTCAAGGCCAACAACGGCGAGTGGTACCGCTACCCGATGACGCCGGAGCTCGTGAAGTAACGCCGTCGGGTCAGCGGAGGCCGAGGAGCCGTCGCACCACGGTGTCCGCGAGCAGGCGGCCCTGCCTGGTCAGCACGACGCGCTGACGGCGCAGGGCCGCCTGCGCCTCCACGAGGCCGTCAGCGAGGAGACCGGCGACGGCCAGGCGGCCCTCGTCCCGCAGCTCCTCGACCGGCAGACCGTCCACGAGGCGCACGCCGAGCAGCACGCGCTCGTCGTACCGCTGCTCGTCGGTCAGCGTCTCCCGGCCGTGGGCGGGGCTGAGCCCCTCGGCGACGCGGGCGGCATACGCGTTGGGGTGCTTGACGTTCCACCACCGCACGCCGCCGACGTGGCTGTGCGCTCCCGGCCCGATCCCCCACCAGTTGCCGTCCGCCCAGTAGCCCTCGTTGTGGCGGCACCGGGCATCGGCCCGCCGGGCCCAGTTGCTCACCTCGTACCAGGAGTAGCCGGCCGCGGCGAGGTGCTCGTCGGCGATCTCGTACTTGGCGGCCTCGTCGTCATCCTCGGGAGCCGGCACCTGTCCGCGCCGGACCTGGGCAGCCAGCTTGGTGCCCTCCTCGACGACGAGGGCGTAGGCCGAGACGTGGTCCGGCTCGAGGGCGGTCGCCGCGGCCAGGCTGGTCCGCCAGTCGTCGAGCGACTCGCCGGGCGTGCCGTAGATCAGGTCGAGGCTGACCTGCAGCCCTGCCGCACGCGCGGCGGCAACCGCGCGCTCCACGTTGGCCGGGTCGTGGGTGCGCTCGAGCGTCCTCAGGACGTGCGGGACGGCCGACTGCATGCCCAGGGACACCCTCGTGAACCCGGCTGCGGCCAGCAGGTCGAGCCCCGCCGGGGTCACCGAGTCGGGGTTGGCCTCGGTCGTCACCTCGGCGTCCGCCGAGAGCCCGAACCTGGCCCGGATGCCGTCGAGCATCCGGGCCAGGTCCTCGGCGGCGAGCATCGTGGGTGTGCCCCCGCCGACGAACACCGTGTCGACGGTCGGCACGTCGCCGAGCACGTCGACGGCGAAGGCCAGCTCGCGCAGCGCGGCATCCGCGAAGGTGTCGACGCTGGCCCCGTCGACGCCGAGCTCAGTCAGCGTGTAGGTGTTGAAGTCGCAGTAGCCGCAGCGCACCGAGCAGAACGGCACGTGCAGGTAGATGCCGAACGGGCGGCGAGGCAGAGCCTGAAGGGACGCCTGCGGCAGTTGACCGTCCGCCGGTGCCGGGTCACCGTCGGGCAGGGCGCTGGGCATGCGTCCATCCTCGCAGCCCGGCCGACGGGCCCGGACACGGCGTGTCGTGAGGACACGCCGTCACGGACCGAAACTGGCCCTGAAAGTCCCGGGAAATTCTGCCGAACCACTTGTGGGCGACCTGACCCTGGATTAGAAATAGCCCACGCAATCGCTTCGGCGAGAGCGTCGGTCAGGACCTCGGTCCTGACCGTCGAGGGCCTCGGAAACTCATACTTTCCGAGGCCCTCACCTTTGTTGCGGGCAGCCGCGAACCTGAACGTCTGGGCCTCGGAAACATGGACGCAGTCGAGGCCCTCACCTTTTGTGCCCGGGTCCCCACGTAGGGTCGAGGCGTGGCCACTCCCCTCTGGATCGAGCTCGACGGCGTCGTCAACATGCGTGACCTCGGGGGGCTGCCGACCACCGACGGCGGCGAGGTCGCCACCGGGCGGCTGTTGCGCTCGGACAACCTCCAGGACCTCAGCGAGGCCGACGTCGACGCCCTGACCGGTCGCCTGGGCGTCACCGACGTCGTCGACCTGCGCAGCACCGTGGAGCTCCACCTCGAAGGCCCCGGGCCGCTGCGGGCGCGGAACCTGACCCACCACCACCACCACTCGCTCTTCCGCGACGACATCCGGGAGGTCACCGCCGCGGAGGCCCTGGTGCTGCCGTGGTCCAAGGCCGACCAGGCGGCGGTCGACGCAGAACCGCGCCTGGACGACGACTACTGGGCCAGCCACTACCTCGGCTACCTCGCCCACCGGCCCGACTCGATCAGCGCTGCGCTGCGGGTGGTCTCGGGCAGCCGTGGCGCGACGATCGTGCACTGCGCCGCAGGCAAGGACCGCACGGGCACCGTCGTGGGCCTGGCGCTGTCCGTGGCCGGGGTCAGCGACGAGGACGTCGTCGCCGACTACGTGGCCACCGGTGAGCGGATCGAGCGCGTCGTGGCCCGGCTCATGGCCCGCCCTGCCTATGGCGAAGCGCTGGCAGGGCAGTCGCTGGACCACCACCGCCCCAAGCCGCAGACCATGGAGCGGATCCTCACCGTGCTGGCCGAACGCTACGGCGGCGCGAGTGGCTGGTTGCGCGCGCAGGGCTGGACCGAGGACGAGGTCGAGGCCCTGCGAGCGAGCCTGCGCGCCTGACCCGGCCACGCGGCCTACCCCTTGTCGGTGGACCCCTCGTCGGGCCACGACCGCTCTCAGCGGGTCGGCTTGTCGGTCACCCAGAGCCGGATGATGCCCTCCACGACGGTGGTGCCGTCCGCGCGGACTCCCTTGACCCGCACCGGGATCTCGACGTCGCCCTCACGCGCCCAGTCGGCGGGATCGGTCTCCGCGACGCACCGGATGTCGGTCGTCGCCTTCGCGGTGTACTCCACCTGCATGCCCTTGGGGATCCAGCGACGCGACGGCGGGATCGTCGCCTCGGCCAGGGCCCCCATGGCCGCCTCGAGACCGTTGCAGATCGCGATCACGTGGACGGTGCCGATGTGGTTCTGCACCCGGTGGCGCTTTGCGATCGTCAGCTCGGCACGGTTGGGTCCGAGCTCCACGAACCGCGGACGTGCAGTGCGGAAGTACGGGGCCGCCTGTTCGAAGACGAGCGAGAAGATCCGTCGGCCCTGCGGGTATGCCGCGAGGCGTCGGTACAGCGCGTAGGTGTCGACCATGGGCCCAACATTACCCGCCGGTAACCACTACTTCTTCCCGACCGGGTCGTTCGACAGGGCGGCGATGAAGGCCTCCGGGGGCACCTCGACGCTGCCGATGTTCTTCATCCGCTTCTTGCCGGCCTTCTGCTTCTCGAGCAGCTTGCGCTTGCGGCTGATGTCACCGCCGTAGCACTTGGCGAGCACGTCCTTGCGGATCGCCCGGATGTTCTCGCGGGCGATGATGCGCGAGCCGATGGCCGCCTGGATGGGCACCTCGAACTGCTGGCGCGGGATGAGCTCCTTGAGCTTGCCCGCCATCATCACGCCGTAGGCGTATGCCTTGTCCTTGTGCACGATCGAGCTGAAGGCGTCGACGGTCTCGCCCTGGAGCATGATGTCGACCTTGACCAGGTCGGCGACCTGGTCTCCGTCGGGCTCGTAGTCGAGCGAGGCATAGCCGCGGGTGCGCGACTTCAGCTGGTCGAAGAAGTCGAAGACGATCTCGGCGAGCGGCAGCGTGTAACGCATCTCGACGCGCTCCTCGGAGAGGTAGTCCATGCCACGCAGCGTGCCGCGCTTCTGCTGGCACAGCTCCATGATCGCGCCGATGAACTCGCTCGGCGCCAGCACGGTGGCGCGCACGACCGGCTCGGTGACGGTCGAGACCTTGCCGTAGGGGAACTCGCTCGGGTTCGTGACCGTGAGCACCTTGCCGTCGTCCATCGTCACGTCGTAGACGACGTTGGGCAGCGTGGAGATGAGGTCGAGGTCGAACTCGCGCTCGAGCCGCTCGCGGACGATCTCGAGGTGCAGCATGCCGAGGAAGCCGATCCGGAAGCCGAAGCCCAGCGCGGCCGAGGTCTCGGGTTCGTAGACCAGGGCGGCGTCGTTCAGCTTGAGCTTGTCGAGGGCGTCGCGCAGGTCGGGGTAGTCCGACCCGTCGATCGGGTAGAGACCGGAGAACACCATCGGCTTGGGGTCCCGGTAGCCGCCGAGTGGCTCCTTCGCGGGCTTGGCCGCGTTGGTGACGGTGTCCCCGACCTTGGACTGGCGCACGTCCTTCACCCCGGTGATGAGGTAGCCCACCTCCCCCACGCCCAGGCCCTTGGCCGGCGTCGGCTCGGGCGAGCTGACGCCGATCTCGAGCAGCTCGTGGGTGGCCTTGGTCGACATCATCGCGATCTTCTCGCGCGGGTTGAGGTTGCCGTCGATGACCCGGACGTAGGTGACGACGCCGCGGTAGGTGTCGTAGACCGAGTCGAAGATCATCGCGCGGGCCGGGGCATCGGCGTCGCCGACGGGGGGCGGCAGCTGGGTGACGATCTCGTTGAGCAGGGGTTCGACCCCGACGCCGGTCTTGCCCGAGACGCGCAGGCAGTCCTCCGGCTGGCAGCCGATCAGGCCGGCCAGCTCCTCGGCGAACTTCTCCGGCTGGGCCGCCGGCAGGTCGATCTTGTTGAGCACGGGGATGATCGCGAGGTCGTTCTCCATGGCGAGGTAGAGGTTCGCCAGGGTCTGCGCCTCGATCCCCTGCGCCGCGTCCACCAGCAGGACCGCGCCCTCGCAGGCAGCGAGCGATCGCGACACCTCGTAGGTGAAGTCGACGTGCCCGGGCGTGTCGATCATGTTGAGCGCGTACGTCGTGCCGTCGACCTCCCAAGGCATCCGGACGGCCTGGGACTTGATGGTGATGCCCCGCTCGCGCTCGATGTCCATCTTGTCGAGGTACTGCGCGCGCATGTCGCGGCCGTCGACGACGCCGGTGATCTGGAGCATCCGGTCGGCCAGCGTCGACTTGCCGTGGTCGATGTGGGCGATGATGCAGAAGTTCCGGATCAGGTCCGGCGGCGTTGCGTGCGGTTGCAGCGCGGTGCGGGCCATCGGGGACACGGGTGCTTCAAACCTCACGGGACGTCGGGGAGAACGGAACGGCCCATCCTCCCACGGGACGAGGTATGCCGGTGACGGGCCACCGCGACTCCCGGCAGCCAGGTGCGGGCTCCCGGTAGCCAGGTGCGGACTCCCGGCAGTCAGGCCCGCCGCTGTGACGAGCGCTGCAGCAGGGCGGACCACACGGCGATGCCGATCCCCGCCACGGCCAGCATCCCGCCCACGCGGGACGGCCACTCGTAGCCCAGCCCCGCGGACAGGACGATCGACCCGAGCCAGGCGCCGAGGGCGTTGGCGATGTTGAGGGTGGAGTGGTTGAGGGCGGCCGCGAGCGCCTGGCCCTCGTGGGCGACATCCATCAGCCGGGTCTGCAGCATCGGGACCAGCACGCTCGGGAGCAGCCCGAGCATGAAGACGGCCGTCAGCCCGGACCACTTCGCGCTCTGCACGGCGGGGCCGAAGAGGAAGAGCATCACGGCGATCGCCGCCAGCAGGATGGTGATCCCCCGCAGGAGGCCGAGGCGTGACACCGGGCCGGAGAGCAGCGCGCCGACCGTCATCCCCACGCCGTAGAGGGCGAGGATCAGCGGGATCGTCGCGCTGCCGAACCCGCCGAGCTCGGTCATCGTCGGGGAGATGTAGGAGAACGTGGAGAACATGCCGCCGAACCCCACCGTGCCGATCCCCAGCGCCAGCCAGACCTGGGGGCGCTTGAGGGCGGAGAGCTCCGATCGCATGCTCACTCCGCCGTCCGCGGGGCAGAACGGCACCCAGCGCCACACCGCGAGGACGGTGAGCAGGGCGATCACGCCCACCACGGCATACGGCCACTGCCAGCCGTAGGCCTGGCCGATGCGGGTCGTCACGGGGACGCCCACGATGTTGGCCACGGTGAGGCCCGTGATCATCATCGACACCGCCCACGTGCGACGGTGTGCCGGCACCATCGAGGCTGCGACCAGCGACCCGACCCCGAAGTACGCCCCGTGCGGCAGCCCTGACAGGAACCGCGCTCCCATGAGCAGGCCGTAGCTGGTCGCGAAGGAGGAGAGCACGTTCGCCACCGCGAAGGCCCCCATCAGCCAGAGCAGCAGCTGCTTGCGCGGGATCTTCGTGCCGAGCGTCGCCAGGACCGGGGCGCCGACGACCACCCCCGCGGCGTAGGCGGACACGACGTGACCGGCCGTCGGGATGTCGACGCCCACCCCGGCCGCCACCTCGGGCAGCAGCCCCATGGTCACGAACTCCGTGGTGCCGATGGCGAACCCCCCGACCGCCAGCGCGAGCAGGGCGAGGTTGACGTGGGCGGGGCGGACCACCGGCCCGTCGTCGAGGTCGGTGGTCGGGCTGGAGAGGGTGGCGTCGCTCACGGGAGTGCAACGACAGCGGGTCGGGCGGTCATTCCTCCATGGTGCTCGCGCACGGCGGGTTTGGCGCGGCTCGCCCAGCCGTCGAGACGTAGCATCGGACGCGACAGCCACAGCATCGAGGGGACCATGGCCGAATCGACCCAGCACGCCCACCAGCACGGGGCACCGCAGCCCGCCGGAGCACTCGCGCTGCTGCCCCCACCTCCTCCCGGGTACCGAGAGCACGTGCGCTCACACCTGCGCCACCCCCTCGAGAACCTCTGCCTGGTCGTGGTGATCCTCGGGTCGCTGCTCGTGTGGGCGATCTCCTGGTACGAGGTGGCCTCCGCGATCATCGACCGGCGCCAGCCCGACCCGTATGCCGTGATCTTCTTGGCCGCGCCGGTGATCATCTACTTCCTGCGCGGCCAGCTCTACGCAGGGCTGCGCCTGTCCGGCGTGAAGATCTCGCCGACGCAGTACCCGGAGGCGTACCAGATGCTGGTGGACGCCTGCGCGCACCACGGCCTGAGGAGGGTGCCCGACGCCTACGTGGTGCTGGGCAACGGCATGATCAACGCGGCCGCGTCGGGGCACGGGTTCCGGCGGTTCATCTTCGTCTACAGCGACCTGTTCGAGATCGGTGGCGAGGCACGCAACCCCGACGCCCTCAGGTTCATCATCGGGCACGAGGTGGGCCACATCGCGGCCGGCCACACGAGCTACTGGCGGATCCTGGCCATCAGCGGCGCCCAGTGGATCCCCTTCGTCGGGTCGACGCTGAGCCGCAGCCAGGAGTACACCGCGGACAACTTCGGGTACGCGATGGTCCCGCACGGCAGTGCCGGTGCGATGGCCACCCTCGCGGCCGGCAAGTACCTCAACCGGACCGTGGACGTGAACGCCCTTGCCGACCGCGCGACCACCGAGACCGGCTTCTTCGTCTGGCTGGTCAACGCCCTCGCGTCGCACCCGGTGCTGGTCTGGCGCTCCCACGCACTGCGCGACCGTCGCCGCCCCGGCCGGCTGCTCTGGAGGCCGAAGCACCTCCCGTGACGCCGGTCGACTCTCGGAGGGTTCCGCTAGAATCGAACACATGTTCGATCGCGCCGAGTCCGCGGGACCGCTCCTGCAGGAGCTGGCTCGGCTGCGTGAGGACGGGCACGAGCGGTCGGTCGCCGAGCTGACCGAGCTGGTGGAGCGGTGCCAGTCGGTGGCGAACTCGGCGACGGCGGTGCAGCTCCTCGCGATGGCCCACTTGGCCGCAGTGGAGGACGTCGAGCTCGAGGACGGCACCGTCGTCGAGCAGCACCGCGGGCTGGGCCACCAACGACTCGACGCTCCGGCGCTGGTCAGCGACCGCCTCGGCCTCAGCGATGCCGCGGCCAGCAGCCGGATGACGATCGCGGTGGACGTGGTCACGCGGGTGCCGGGAGTCCTCGACGCCATGGCCGCCGGGCGGCTGGACGGCTACCGGGCCGGGATCGTGTGCGAGGAGCTGCGCGATGCTCCCCCTGAGGTCTGCCGTGCCGTCGTGGCGAGGATCGAGGGCTCACTGGGGTTCGAGCCGGCTGGCCTGCTCCGCCGGCGGGTTCGACGCGCCCTCGGTGCGGTCGATGCAGACCTGGTGAGGGCCAAGGCGGCACGAGCTCGCGCGGCGCGGAGCCTGCGCAGGTGGCCCGGCGGCGAACCCGGGGTCGACACCTGGATGGGGAGCTTTCCGGTCGAGCAGGCCCGCAGCGGGTGAGCCGTCATCGACAGGCTGGCGCGAGAGTACGTGCGCGAGGGTCGTGCCGCCGGGGTCGACGAGGCCCGTGCCGACGCCCTGATGGACCTGATCCACTCGCGGGCCACCGGCAGCTTCGTCGTCCAGCTGGCGGTGCCGGCCGCCGAGCTCGACCGTTCAGGACGGTCCGCGTCAGTGACGCAGGGGCCGAGGAGGTTTGGCACATCGGTGCCCGGCGGCCGAGTCAACGGCGATCGCGAAGCTGACGATGTGGTCACCGTGACGGGCTTCGGGATGTCGGGTCCGACCCAGGTGCGGAGGGCCTGGGTGGAATCGCTCAGCCAGGTGACCGCGCGCGAGGTGACCGCGCGCCGGGTGCCCGCGCGCGAGGTGACCGGCGGCGAACCATCGCGACCCGGAGCACGTCGTGAGGTGGTGGCCTGCCACGCAGAGAGCGGGGCCCTGGTCGCCATCGAGGATCCTGTCGCGACCCGGCGGGGGCGCGCCACTGTCTCCCACGCCTATCGACCGCCACCCGCCCTGGTCGAGCTGTCAAAGCCAGGGACGGGCGGTGCAGGTTTCCTGGGTGCATCGTGAGCGCTCTCTTCTGCGACCTCGACCATGCCAGGCCGTGGCCGTCGGGAGCGACGGAGGCGCCCAACCTCATGTGCTTGTGTCGTCGCCACCACCGCATCAAGCAGACGGTCCGGTGGCGGGTCCGCATCGGTCCCGACGCCATCGTCACGTGGACCGATCCGACCGGGCGCACCCGCACGACCCACCCGATCGACTTCCTCCAGCTCGACGATGCCGTCGGGACCGAGCGAACGCTCGGCGCATCGGGCGAGATCAGGACGTCGGGCGAGATCAGGACGTCGGGCGAGATCAGGACAGGAGCCGAGATGAGGACGGGGGCCGAGGTCGGCGCCGCGGATGCCTCGGCCGACCGGACTGGCCTCCCCTGGTCGGCCCTGGAGGGGGAACTGGCACACACGCTCTCCCGCCGTGAGCACCAGCACGCGCGCGGTCGGACCGGTCCGCGGCAGCGCGGCGACTGCCATGACGGCCAGTGGCTGACCAAGCGCACCACCGACACACACCGGCCTTTCGGCACGCTTCGATGGTGCGGCGAGCTGCGGCCTGCTCGAGCAAAGCCCGCCAGATCCGACGGTGACGCCGGCGGACCGCCGCCCTTCTGAGCCGGATAGCGTGGCCGTCATGTCACCGGACACGGCCTCCCTGCGCTCCCGACTCTCCCGGCTCTGGCGGCGGGTCGGCGCTCCGGCACGCGGCCGTCAGGCCCCCATGCCGCCGTCGTCCTCCCAGGGACGTCAGCGCGCGGCCTATCCGGGCGACTTCACCGGCACGCCCGCCATCGACTACGCACCCCGGCCCGATGGCCTGCCCGACCCGGGCGAGATCGTCTGGACCTGGGTGCCGTACGAGGAGGACCACCGCCAGGGCAAGGACCGGCCGGTTCTCGTGATCGGCCGCGACGGCAGGTGGCTCCTGGCTCTGATGCTGACCAGCAAGGACCACGACCGTGACCACGAGCAGGAGGCTCGACACGGCCGGCACTGGCAGGACATCGGGTCAGGCGGCTGGGACCGTCAGGGCCGTCCCAGCGAGGTCCGGGTGGATCGGATCCTGCGCGTGGACCCCTCGGGGGTGCGTCGCGAGGGCGCCGTGCTCGACCGTGGCCGGTTCGACCAGGTGGCCGCGGCCGTCCGCGCCGGGAGCTGAGGCTCAGCAACCCCGGCACACGAACCACGTCGAGGGCGCGGGGGTGCGCCGGGACGACACGAAGGGCCGGTCACCCGCAGGTGACCGGCCCTTCGTGAGGTGTGCCGTGGAAGGCGACTCGCGTCAGAGCGAGGCGGCCTTCTTCGCCATGGCCGACTTCTTGTTGGCGGCCTGGTTGGCGTGGATGACACCCTTGCTCGCGGCCTTGTCGAGCTTCTTGCTCGCGGTCGCGAGGGCGTCGTTCGCCGCCGTGGCGTCGCCGGAGTCGACGGCTGCCTGGAACTTGCGGATCCAGGTCTTGAGCTCGCTCTTGACGGCCTTGTTGCGCTCGGTCGCCGTGCGGTTCGTCTTGATCCGCTTGAGCTGGGACTTGATGTTTGCCACAGGTGTGTCTTTCTTGGTTGGTCGGTGGTTGCCGTTAGAGGGCGGCAGAAGCCCCTCGGGACCAGGCGGTGGGGCGCCTGTGGTTGAGAGGCTCTGGATGGTGCAGCAGGCGCGCACGACCATGCGCGCACGCGATGGGCAAATCTACCAGCGAGGAGCCCACTCCCCCAAAACGTGGTGTGCCGCGTGCTCAGCGTCCGTTGCGGGCCCGGGTGATCGTCAGGACCGCGCGCTCGACGGCGTAGACCGGGTCGCGTCCACCGCCCTTGACCTCGAAGTCGGCGTTGGCCACCGCCTGGATCGCCTCGGCCAGCCCCTCGGGTCCCCAGCCGGACAACCCCCGTCGGGCCTTGTCGACCTGCCACGGCGCCATGCCCAGGTCACGGGCCACGTCGGCCGAGCGCCCTCGGCCCGCGGCGCCCACCTTGACGAGCTGGCGCAGCTGCTGGGCCAGCACGGCGACGATCGGCACCGGGTCGACACCCGTGGCGATGGCGTGACGCAGCAGCCGGAGCGCCTCACCGGCGTTGCCCGCGACAGCGGCGTCGGCCACCTTGAAGCCGGTCGCCTCGACCTTGCCCCCGTGGTACTTGGCGACGAGGTCCTCGTCGATGGTGCCGGTCGTGTCGGCGACCAGCTGCTGGCACGCGGACGCCAGCTCTCGCACATCCCGGCCGATCGCCTCGATGAGGGCGCGGACGGCGTCGGGCGTGGCCCGGCGCCCGGCACGACGGAACTCGTGCATGACGAAGTCGGTCTTGTCGCGGTCGGTCTTGATCGCCGGGGCCTCCAGGACCCGCGCCTGGGACTTCTTGAGGAGGTCCAGGACCTTCTTGCCGCGCTGGCCCGACTTGTGCGTGACCACCAGGGTGACGTCGGGGTCGGGCGCCGCGAGGAAGGCCAGCAGGTCCTCCTGCAGCTCGTCCGGGGCCTCGTCGAGGTCCTGCACGACGATGCACTTCTCGCCCCCGAAGAGCGACGGGCTGGCGTGCATGCCGAGAGCGCCGGCCTCGTACGTCTCGGCCGCGAGCCGGATGACCTCGAGGTCGGGCGCGGAGGCCCGCAGCTCGTCGAGCGTAGTGCTGAGCGCACGGTCGGCGATGACCGCCTCGGGTCCGCTGATGAGGACGAGAGGGGGCACGGTGCGCGTCGCGGTGGCGGTCACCGGCACAGCCTCCCACGCGCCGGGGACAGCCCTCAGCCGCCCGGGCAGTAGGCGTCGCCGGGTGCCAGCTCAGGGTGGATCGGACCCTCCCGGTCCGACACCGATCCCAGGTCGGTGCGTCCAGCCCGCGTGGCGATGACCTCGGCGAGGATCGCGACCGCGATCTCCCCCGGCGCGTTGGCGCCGATGTCGAGGCCGATCGGCGCGTGCACCGTGGCGAGCTGCTCGAGGGTGACCCCGTCCCCGAGGAGCCAGGACCTGCGTCGCTCCTGCGTGCGCCGCGACCCCATCCCCCCGATGTATGCCGTGCCGGCGTCCAGTCCCGCGCGGATCGCCGGGCCATCGACCCCCTCATGGTGGCTCGTGACGACGAGGGCGTCGACCCCGCCGGGAACGGTGGGATCGTCGGTCGCGGTCGTCACCGACCAGCCCAGCGGTGCCGCGAGCGCGACGAGTGCTTCGGCCACGGGCCCGTCTCCGACGACGTGCAGGGTGCAGGGATCCGCCATCCCGTCAGTATCGCTCCTGACGTCGCCAGCAGGGTCCGTCACTCGAACGCGAGGGTGGCTGCGGCGGACGCCTCGAGGCCGAGGCCCTTGAGGCGGGCGGCGACCACGTCGGCGGGCAGCTCGAGGCTCTCGGCCAGCTCGTCGAGTGACAGGCCGAGCTCCACACCGTCGCGGAGCTCCTCGTCGGACTCCGCGGTCCAGGCGTGCCCACCGGTCACCGCCGTGCGGGTCGACTCGGCGGGTGGAGGTGCATCGGCGACGGGTCGCGGGTGCTCCGCCACGTCCTCCCCCGTCGCGCCCATCGACGTGCCGGCCAGCGCCCCGGTGATGCCCCGCAGGGCGGGCTCGTGGACCTGCACCGGTGGCGCCGCGGTCTCGTCGAGCCGTCTCAGCGCCGCGAGCACCCGCTCACGGTCGGTCGTCGGCCAGAACGGGGGCAGCGAACGCTGGAGGAACCCGGCATACCGCGCGGTCATCATGCGGGAGTCGAGGAAGGCGACGACCCCGCGGTCGTCGGCGCGGCGGATGAGGCGCCCGGCGCCCTGGGAGAGCCGCAGCGCGGCGTGGGTGGCGGACACCGCCATGAACCCGTTGCCGCCCATCCGGGCGATGGCCTGTGACCGAGCCGACGACAGCGGGTCGTCCGGGCGCGGGAACGGGATGCGGTCGATGATCACGAGCTGACAGGCCGAGCCCGGCACGTCCACGCCCTGCCACAGCGTGAGGGTGCCGAACAGGCAGGTGCGCGGGTCCCTGGCGAACTGGCGCACCAGCGTGGTGATCTGGTCCTCGCCCTGGCAGAGGAAGGCGATGTCACCCTCCCTGTCGGAGAAGCGTTCGCGCATCGCCTCGGTGGCCTCCTTGGCCGCCCGCATCGAGGAGAACAACCCGAGCGTGCGACCACCTGCCGCGCGGACCAGCGCCTCGATCTCGTCGAGGGTCTGGTCGCTCAGGCCGTCACGGCCCGGCGCCGGAAGGTGTTGCGCCACATACGCAATCGCCTGCTGGGGATAGTCGAACGGGCTCCCGACGTCGAGGCCACGCCACTGCGGAGCGCCCTCGCCACGCAGTCCCATGGTGCCCGCGACCGCGTCGAACGTGCCGCCCAGCTCGAGCGTCGCCGAGGTCATGACGACCGTCCGGTCGCCGAACACCTTGTCGCGCAACAACATCGCCACGCTCATGGGTGCCACCCGGAGCACCGATCCGCGGCGCTGGTCGCGACTCACCCAGACGACGTCGAGGTCCCGCTGCTCGAGGACGCGCGAGGAGTTCTCGAACATCTCGTCGACGGCGGCCTGGGCCACCTTGCGCGCCCCGTCGGGCTCGACCCCCTTGTCCGGCTTGAGCTCGGACTGCAGCTGCCTCGTCGTGTCCCTCACCCGGGCGAGCGCCAACGACAACGAGTCCGGTATGCCGTTGAGCTTGCCTTCGGGGAGCTGGTCGAGGACTCCCTGGAGGAACACGGCGGCATCCTCGACGGCCTCGGTGGACTCGGCCAGGCGGCCCGCCCGCTTGGCCGCGGCGCTGACCATGCCCGGGGTGATCTCGTCGGTGATGGTGGACGTGACGCGGTCGACCAGCTCGTGCGCCTCGTCGACCACGAGCAGGTCGTGCTCGGGCAGCATCTGGCGTCCCTCGAACGAGTCGATCGCCATGAACGAGTGGTTGGTGACGATGACGTCGCAGTCCTTGGCGGCCTCGCGGGACCGCTCGACGAAGCAGTCGGCGAGCGCGGGGCACTTGCTCCCCAGGCACTCGTGGGCACTGACCGACACCTGTCGCCACGCACGCTCGCTGACCCCGGGCACCAGCTCGTCGCGGTCGCCGGACTCGGTCCTGTCGGCCCACTCGCGCAGCCGCACCACCTCCTGGCCCAGACGAGAGGCCGCACGGTCGACCTCGGCGACCTCGAACAGCCCGTCCTCGTCGTCGGGGAACCCGCCTTCGAGCTTGTGGGCGCACAGGTAGTTGCGGCGGCCCTTGACCAGGCCGTAGGTCGGTCGCTTGCCGAGCAGCGGGGCGATCGACTCGGCCAACCGGGGCATGTCGCGGTCCACGATCTGGGCCTGGAGCGCCAACGTCGCAGTCGCGATGACCGCCGGCTTGCCCGTCTTCTGGGCGTGCATGACGGCGGGGATCAGGTAGGCGAGCGACTTGCCGGTGCCGGTGCCCGCCTGGATCAGGAGGTGCTCGTCGTTGGCCACGGCGTCCTCGACCGCGTGCGCCATCTCGACCTGACCGGGACGCTCGACCCCACCGACTCCCTGGACGGCAGCGTGCAGGAGGTCGTCGAGGCTGGCCATTGGGTCAGCGTATGCCGTGGGCGAGCTGTGTCCGTGGCCCATCCCACCTCGAGCCGCGCCGCGCCGCGCCGCAGCGCCGTGGCCCCGGCGCCCTTCGGCGCCGGGGCCACGGTGTGGGTTCCGGGTCAGGTCACCTCTCCCACCCAGGCGGGTGCCGGAACCCCGTTGCCCGTCAGGTTGTCGCACCCGACGAACTGGGTGTCCACGCGCTGGATCGCGCAGAAGTAGGTGGCTGGCGGCGCCAGGGGCGCGGGGCCGGGGTCCTGATGGGCCGCGGCGGGGAGGGCGACGAGGGCGACGAGGAGGGCTGCGGCGGTGATCGTGGGGAATGTGCGCCTGATGGTCTTCCTGGTCTGCTGGGTGGTGTTCACGGTGTGCTCCTGGTGGTGAGAGGTGAGTGGTGCCGACCCCTCCACGGTCCGGCGTGCGCACCCTGAGCCACATCGGGCGCACCCCCTCAGATGCACCGGAGAAACCCCTCAGATAACGGTTCCGGCTCGCCGGTCCACCGGAACACACTGGGGGCGTGGCACCCGCGGACACGCCCTCGGGCGACGTCTTCGTCGGCCGCTCCGGCGAGCTCGACGAGCTCGACGCGGCCCTGGCCTCGGCACGCGCCGGCCACGGGCGCACGGTGCTGGTCCTGGGGGATGCGGGGGTGGGCAAGACCAGGCTCGGCCAGCGCGCCTGCGTCCTTGCCCGGGACTTCCTCGTCCTGAGCGGCGCCTCGCTGCCGCTGTCCTCGCTGAGCATTCCCTTGTTGCCGCTGCGCACCGCGGTGGGAGTGCTGCCGCCGGAACAGCGACCGGTTCTGCTGCGCGCTGCGGGGGCGGAGGCAGCCGAGGCGTTCGACTCGTGGCTCGGGGAACGATGCGCGGACGGGCCGGTCGCCCTCGTCGTGGACGACCTGCAATGGTCGGATCCGGCCACCCTCGACGTGCTGATGTGGGTGACGGCGGGGCTGACGACCCGCCGCCTGGCGCTGATCGTGACAGTGCGACGCGGCGAGGCCGGCCCGGGCCATCCGCTGCACCGCTGGCTGGCCGACGTGCGACGCCTGCCGGGCTTCGTCGAGCTCCCCCTGGGACCGCTCGACCTCGAGGACACCCGCGCGCAGCTCACCGCGGTGCTGGGCGAGGTGCCCCACGACACCCTCGTTCGAGAGGTGTACGGCCGCACCGGCGGCAACTCCTACCTCAACCGCCTGCTCGTCCAGGGACTGTCCCCCACGCAGACCACCCTGGGGGCCGGTCTGCCGGAGGACCTGTCCTCCGCCGTGCTCCGCGCCTGGCACCATCTGGCCGCCCCGGCGCGCGAGCTCTCACGGGTCCTGGCGGGCGCTGGTCGGGCGCCGCCGAGCGGAGCTCGCCGACCTCGGGATGCCCCACTCCCTGCTGGCGTGGCTTGCCTGCAACGAGGCGTTCGGTCACGTGCACGTCCAGACCCGGTTGACCGCAGCGTGGCTGGCGGCCATCCAGGGCAGGACGCACGAGGCGGAGGGCCACGTGGCCCGCGCCGACGAGCTGTTGCTCGAGACGTCGAACTTCCTCGCCTTCGACTTCGACGCCGTCCGGGCCATGGTGCTGCTCTCGGGCGGGCACCCGCGCGAGGCACTCGATGCGGCCATGACGGGGACGGCGACGCCGGGGACGCCCCCCACCCTGTGCGAGTGGCTGCTACCCCTCGCGGCCCGTGCCCTCGCCGACCTGGCCCAGCAGGTCCGTGACACGGGCGGCGACCCTACGGAGCACCTCGACGAGCTCGACGCACTCACGGCCCGGTTCCCGGACGTCATCCGCGACGTGGGTGGGACGACCGACCTGTATGACCACCAGCTGGCCGGGCTCGGCGCGATGTACCACGGGGAGGTCGCCCGGGCTCGCCACGCTGCCGACGCGCACGTGCTCTGGGCCCGGGCGTCGACCGAGCTGCACGAGATCCTGCCCTGGGAGGCGTGCTACTCGTTGTGGCGGCAGGCCGAGGTCCAGCTGTCCGGTGGCCACCCGAGTCGCGAACAGGGCGTGGCGGCCCTGCGGCGCGGGTGCCATGGCGCGGTCACTGGCCGCGCAGCCCCTCGTGGACGAGCTCGAGGCGCTGGCCCGGGGGGCCCACGTCCGGCTCGAGGACCCGGACAGCAGTGGGCCACCCCCTGCCATGGCGCACGGGGTCGGCCTCACGGCGCGCGAGACCGAGATCCTCGGGCACATCGTGGCCGGCCGTACCTACGGCGAGATAGCCAGGTCCCTCGTGGTCAGCGAGAAGACCGTCAGCTCCCACGTCAGCCACCTCCTCAGCAAGACGGGGTGCGCCAACCGCGTCGACCTCGCGCGGTGGGCCACTCGGGGGCAGCCCGCCGGGGACGGGTAGGTCGGGAGCGCCGCCCCCTGAGAGGATGTCGGGGATGACTGTCGACCAGGCGGGCCCCGAGGCCGCGAGCCCACTGCTCACCGACCTCCTCCCGGCCGGCGTCGCGGAGCCGGACGACGTGTATGCCGCGTTCGAGGGTTGGGCACGGGAGCGCGGGCTGACCCTGTACCCCCACCAGGACGAAGCCCTGCTCGCCGTCCTCGCCGGCGAGAACGTCGTCCTGTCCACGCCGACCGGTTCCGGCAAGTCGCTCGTCGCGACGGGTGCGCACCTGGCCGCCCTCGCCACCGACCGGGTCAGCTTCTACACGGCCCCGATCAAGGCGCTGGTGAGCGAGAAGTTCTTCGCGCTCTGCGAGATCTTCGGCGCGTCCGAGGTGGGCATGCTGACCGGCGATGCGTCGGTGAACCCCGACGCCCCCATCATCTGCTGCACTGCCGAGATCCTGGCCAACATCGCGCTGCGGGAAGGCGCCGACGCCGACGTGGGCCTGGTCGTGATGGACGAGTTCCACTTCTACGCCGAGCCCGACCGGGGCTGGGCGTGGCAGGTGCCGCTCCTCGAGCTGCCGCAGGCTCAGTTCGTCCTGATGTCGGCGACCCTGGGCGACCTCACCGACCTCGCCGAGGACCTGACCCGCCGGAACGGCCGGGCGACGACCATGGTCACCGGCACCGAGCGCCCGGTGCCGCTGAGCTTCACCTGGGCGCTGACACCGCTCGCCGAGACGATCGAGGAGCTCCTCACCACGCATCAGTCCCCGGTGTACGTCGTGCACTTCACCCAGGCGGCCGCCCTCGAGCAGGCCCAGTCGCTGCTGTCGCTCAAGGGCACGGTGAAGGCCGACAGGGCCGCGATCGCCGAGCGCATCGGCGGGTTCCGGTTCACCGCCGGCTTCGGGCGGACGCTGTCGACCCTGGTCCGCTCGGGCATCGGGGTGCACCACGCGGGCATGTTGCCGCGCTACCGGCGACTGGTCGAGCAGCTTGCCCAGGACGGGCTGCTCAAGGTCATCTGCGGCACCGACACCCTCGGCGTGGGCATCAACGTGCCGATCCGCACGGTCCTGTTCACCGGCCTGGTCAAGTTCGACGGGTCACGGCAGCGGATCCTCAAGGCTCGCGAGTTCCACCAGATCGCCGGGCGCGCGGGCCGAGCCGGGTTCGACACCAGCGGCGCGGTGGTCGTCCAGGCCCCCGAGCACGTCATCGACAACGCCCGCGCGATCGCCAAGGCGGGCGACGACCCCAAGAAGCTCAGGAAGGTCCAGCGGCGCAAGCCCGCCGACGGCGAGGTGTCGTGGACCGAGCAGACCTACGACAAGCTCATCGCCGCGGAGCCGGAGCCACTGGTTTCCCGGATGCGGGTCGACCACTCGATGATCCTCAACGTCGTGCAGCGGCCTGGCGACCCGGTGCGGGCCCTGAGCCACCTCCTGCGCGACAACCACGAGACACCCCGCCACCAGGCGCGCCTGTCACGACGGGCCATCACCCTCGGCAAGAGCATGCTGGACACCGGTGTGCTGCAACGGGTCTTGCCACCCGAGGCGGACGGCCGAGGGGTGCGCCTGAGCCCCGACGTCTCGGACGACTTCGCCCTCAACCAGCCGCTGGCACCCCTCGCCCTCGCGGCCTTCGACGTCCTCGACCCGGAGTCGCCGACCCACGCGCTCGACGTGGTCTCGGTGGTCGAGGCGATCCTCGACGACCCGCGGCAGGTCCTCATGGCCCAGCTGCACAAGGCCAAGGGTGAGGCCGTGGCGGAGATGAAAGCCGACGGGGTCGAGTACGAGGAGCGGATGGCCCTGCTCGAGGATGTGACGTGGCCGCGTCCGCTGGCCGACCTCCTCGAGGCGACCTTCGAGATCTTCCGGCAGAGCCACCCCTGGGTGTCGGAGTCGGCCCTCTCCCCCAAGTCGGTCGTCCGCGACATGTACGAGCGGGCCATGACCTTCACCGAGCTCGTCTCGACCTACCAGCTCGCACGGTCAGAGGGGCTGGTCCTGCGCTACCTCACCGACGCCTATCGCACCCTGCGCCAGACGGTCCCCGACGCCCACCACAGCGAGCAGTTCGATGACCTCGTCGAGTGGCTCGGTGAGACCATCCGCCAGACCGACTCCTCCCTGCTCGATGAGTGGGAGGCCCTGTCCGACCCCGACGCGAACGAGCGGCTCGAGGAGCTCGAGGGCCTGGCCGCACACGGCGGCACGAGGCCCAACCGTCCGATCACGGCCAACGAGCGCGCGTTCCGGGTCATGGTCCGCAACGCCATGTTCCGTCGCGTGGAGCTGGCGGCACTGGACCGGTTCGGCGACCTCGCCCAGCTCGACGCGGCGAACGCCGCCCTGCCCGAGCCCGCCCGCCACACCCTCATGGACTCGGATGCGTGGGACGAGGCACTCGGTGCCTACTACGCCGACCACGACAGCATCGCGACCGACTCCGATGCCCGGGGTCCCCAGCTGCTCGCGGTCAGCCCCACCAGCGGGCCTCCGCCCGGGGCAGACGAACCTGACCGCGACCACCGCCTCTGGGAGGTGCGGCAGACGCTGCACGACCCGCAGGGCGATCACGACTGGGTGATCGAGGCGGTCGTCGACCTGGACGCGTCGGACGATGCCGGCGAACCGGTCGTGCTCACCCGAGCGATGCGCCGGCTCTGACAGGATCGTCAGGGTTCGAACGTCATGGCTCGAGCGGCAGGGTCATGAAGACACTGAACTCGTCGTGCACGTAGGGACCGAAGGGGCCACACGGAGCGAAGCCGTAGGCGGCATACATCGTGCGCGCGGGCGCGAACTCGACGGTCGGCCCGGTCTCGAGGCTCAGTCGCGCATAGCCGCGGCCCCGGGCTGCGGCGACGACGTGGTCCAGCAAGGCAGCGCCCACCCCGCGCCGGCGGTGCGCCGCGGAGGTACGCATCGACTTGAGCTCACCATGCTCGGGGTCGAGCTCCCGCAGGGCGACGCAGCCGAGCACCTCCTCGCCGGCCCACAGGCTCCAGAACGTCAGGTCGGGCGCGCGCAGCCGGTCGAGGTCGAGGGCGTGCACGCTCTCCGGAGGGGAGAAACGGCGCATGTCCTCGAGGTGCTCCTCGAGCAGGGCAGCGACCTGCGGCGTCTCGAGGCCACCGAGGCGGATGTCCACGCGCGCGACGTGGTCAGGCGGCGAAGGCCGCGAGCTCGCTGGCCAGCTCAGGGTGCACCCGGGCCTTGAGCAGGGTCCCGGTGCCCGTGTGCTCGCTGGACAGCACCTCCGCCTCCTCGTGCAGGCGGCTGACGAGGTCACCCCGGTCGTAGGGCACCAGCACCTCGACGTCGATCGTGGGGCGGGGCAGCTCGTCGGCGATCAGGGCACGCAGCTCTGCCAGGCCGGCACCTGTGCGGGCCGACACGACGATCGAGTGCTTCTCGTGACGCCGGAGCCGGTCGAGCACCTCGGGATCGGCCGCGTCGGCCTTGTTGATGACGATGACCTCGCGGACGTTGGCGGCCTCGACGTCGGCCAGCACCGCGCGGACGGCGCTGATCTGCCCCTCCGGGTCCGGGTGCGAGCCGTCCACGACGTGCAGCAGCAGGTCGGCGTCGGCCACCTCTTCCAGCGTCGAGCGGAACGCCTCGACCAGCTGGGTCGGCAGCTGGCGGACGAAACCGACCGTGTCGGCCAAGGTGTAGAGCCTGCCGTCCTCGGTCTCGGCCCGGCGGACGGTGGGGTCCAGGGTGGCGAACAGCTGGTTCTCGACCAGGACTCCGGCCCCCGTGAGGCGGTTGAGCAGCGAGGACTTGCCCGCGTTGGTGTAGCCGGCGATCGCGACGCTCGGGACCTCGTGCGCCTTGCGGCTGACGCGGCGGGTGTCCCGGCTGGTCTTCATCTCCTTGATCTCGCGGCGGAGCTTGGCCATCCGGGTGTTGATCCGGCGCCGGTCGAGCTCGATCTTCGTCTCACCCGGACCACGCGAGCCCATGCCCTGACCACCGGCGGCCTGGCCACCGGCCTGCCGAGACATCGACTCACCCCACCCGCGCAGCCGCGGGAGCAGGTACTGCAGCTGGGCCAGCTCGACCTGGGCCTTGCCCTCCTTGGACTTGGCGTGCTGGGCGAAGATGTCGAGGATCAGCGCGGTCCGGTCGATGACCTTGACCTTCACGACGTCCTCGAGGGCACGCCGCTGGCTGGGGGTCAGCTCGGTGTCGCAGATCACCGTGTCGGCGCCCTCGGCGATGACGATGTCGCGCAGCTCGAGGGCCTTGCCCGAGCCCAGGTAGGTACCGGTGTCGGGCTTGGCCCGGCGCTGGACCAGCCCGGCGAGCACGGTGGAACCGGCGGTCTCGGCGAGCGCAGCCAGCTCCCGCATCGAGTTGTCGGCGTCGTCGGCCGTGCCCGCGGTCCACACGGCGGCGAGGACGACCCGCTCGAGCCGCAGCTGGCGGTACTCGACCTCGGTGATGTCCTCGAGCTCGGTGGACAGCCCAGCGACCCGGCGCAGGGCGGCGCGGTCCTCGCGGTCGTACTGGTCGCCGTCATAGCCGGACTCGTCGCTGACGAGGAATCCGTCCTCGGTGGCCAGCGCGGCGGCCTTCAGGTCAAAGATGTCTGTTCGCTTCAGTGTCATGTCCCCTCAAGAATCTCATCCTTTCAACCGCCGCAGCGACCGCTTTATGTCCTGCCGTCTACCGTTGGCCCCGATGAGCAGCCAGGACCACTACTTCACCGCCGAGCCCGCCAGCCCCGCGCAGCAGCGCACCATCACGGTGCGACTGGCCGGACGGACCGTCGACGTGCGCTCGGCGGCCGGGATCTTCAGCCCCGCGGGGGTGGACCAGGGGACCGCCGTCCTGCTGCGGCACGCCCCCGTCCCGCCCGCCGAGGGCACCCTGCTGGACCTCGGGTGCGGTTGGGGTCCGATCGCCCTCACCCTCGCGCTGCGCTCACCTGAGGCGACCGTGTATGCCGTGGACGTGAACGACCGTGCGCTCGACCTGCTGCGCACGACGGCGGCCTCGCTCGGGCTGAAGCGTCTGCACGCCAGCCGGCCCGACGGCATACCTGACGAGGTGCGGTTCGACGCGATCTGGTCGAACCCCCCGATCCGCGTGGGGAAGGCGGTGCTGCACGGCCTCCTGCTCACCTGGCTGCCCCGGCTCGCGGCCGGGGGCGTCGCCCACCTCGTCGTGCAGAAGAACCTCGGATCGGACTCGTTGCAGCGCTGGCTGACCGAGCAGCTGGACCCGGCGGAGTTCGCCGTCTCGCGGTTCACCTCGGACAAGGGTTTCCGGATCCTCGAGGTGCGGCGCACCGCCTGAGCGCCAACGCGGTCCAGCGACCGGTCGCGCTACCGCGGGTTGACCACCATCGCGGAGCCCCCGCCGCGACGCACGGTCTCGGCTGCCGCCTCGAAGTCGTCCGGGCCGATCACCCTGATCGCGGTGGCCGCGCCGATCTCCGGTGTCGAGGCCAGGACGTGGCCCTTGGCCGTCAGGGCGTTGGCGTCGGGCGAGGACATCAGCGCGGGCTCGGCCTGCTCGACGCCGTTGCGCGAGGACAACCGTGCGGCGGCGATGGCGTCCACGAGCGGCAGGCCACGGTCGACGTACTCGGTCAGCACCTGCGCCACCGTGGTGATGATCGTGGCGCCTCCCGGGCTGCCCGCGACCAGGCGCAGCCGGCCGTGGTCGAGGACCACCGTGGGGCTCATCGAGGAGCGCGGTCGCTTGCCCGGGCCCGGCAGGTTGGGGTCTGGGACATCGGGGGACAGCGGCACGAAGTCGAAGTCGGTCAGCTCGTTGTTGAGCAGGAAGCCCCAGCCGGGGACGGTGATGGCCGACCCGCCGGTCTGCTCGATGGTGAGGGTGTACGACACGGCGTTGCCCCACTTGTCCGTGACGACCAGGTGGCTGGTCGACTGCCCGTCGTTCGGCAACCGCGACGTCGTCGCCGTCGGGCCGCACGAGCTGTAGCTGCCGTCCGGGCTGCCGAACGGCACGGGCCGCTTGAGGGCCGTGCCAGGGCTGAAGAGGCAGGCGCGCTCGTCGGCAAAGCCCTGCGAGACGAGCTCGCTGCTGGGCACGTTCGGCACGTCACCGACATATCGGTTGCGGTCGGCGAAGGCGAGCGCGGACGCCTCACTGAAGCGGTGCAGGTAGTCGGCGTTGCTCAGGTCGCCCAGACGGATACCTGTGCGCTGGTCGATGGCCTCGAGCAGGTTGAGGATCTCGGCCACCGCGATGCCGCCCGAGCTGGGAACGGGCATTCCGTAGACGTCGAGACCGCGGTACCGGGAGTGGACCGGCGCCTTGGGCAGGGCCCGATACGCACGCAGGTCGGCTGTCGTGATCTGGCCGTGCGGCACGCTCACCCCGGGCGCGGTGTGGGGGTTCTGCGCTTCGTCCACGACCGCGCGGCCGAGCCGGCCGGCATACAGCGAGGCCACGCCGCGGGTGCGCAGCTCGCGGTAAGCCGCCGCCATGTCCGGGTTGCGGAAGACCGAGCCGACAGCGGGAGCGCTCCCCCCGGGGAGGAAGACCTTGGCGGTCGCGGGGAACTTCGCGAAGCGGGCGGCGTTCGCGGCGGTCTGGTCGTGAAAGGTCTGGTCGACCACGAAGCCGCGCCGGGCGATGTTCTCGGCCGGCCTGAGGAGGAGCCCCAATGGCTGCGTGCCGAACGAGCGGGTCGCGAGGTCCCAGGTGGCTGGCGAGCCGGGAACCCCGACCGACAGTCCTGAGTTCACCGCCTTGTCGAAGGCCATCGGCGTGCCGTTGGGCTCCAGGAAGGCCCTCTGGGTGAAGGTGCTCGGTGCCGTCTCACGACCGTCGATGGTCTTCACCTGATGGGTCTTGGCGTCGTAGAAGACGAAGAACCCGCCCCCGCCGATGCCGGTCGAGTACGGCTCCGTGACGCCCAGGGCGGCCGCGGTGGCCACCGCTGCGTCCGCGGCGTTGCCGCCGGCCTTGAGCACGTCGATGCCGACCTGGCTGGCGACGGCGTCGACGGACGACACGGCTCCGCCGCCCCCGCGCATCACGGGGACCTTGGGCAGGGAGTTCGAGACCGGCTTGGGGCCGGGAGCCGCCGCGCTCGCCGTCGCGGCGGCCGGGGCTGTCAGCGCGACAGCGAGGGTGCCGGCCAGGCCGACGGCGAGCACGAGGGGGACGCGAGGGCTGCGCATGGCCCGACGGTATGACCGTTTTAGGGCGATCGCACCTCGAGGTCGGTGGTGCCGTCCGCGACGAGGACGGCGGGGCCGGCGAGCTCGACCTCGTGACCTGGGAGGGCCCGGACCCGCAGTCGGCCCCCGGGGACGTCGACGGTCCAGGTGTCGGTCACGTCGCCGGCCCAGAAGCGGGTGGCCAGGGCCGCTGCTGCGGCGCCGGTGCCGCAGGACCGGGTCTCGCCCACGCCGCGCTCGTGCACCCGCATCCGGATGTGGCCGACGCCGATCGGGCGGACGAACTCGACGTTCGTGCCGTGCGGGGGAAGGGGGTTGACCACCGGAAGGCGGTGCAGGTCAAGGGAATCGAGGTCGATCTGCTCCGGCAGTGCCACGACGGCGTGGGGGTTGCCGAGGTCGAGGCTGAGGGCCGACAGCGGCTCGTGACCGTCGAGGTGGACCAGCGCGTCGAACCCTTCCTCGTCCGCGATCACCTGCTGCGCGAGCCGCCACGGCCCGAGGTTCACCGCGATGACGTCCGGCGACTCGAACCGGACGAGCTTGGTGCCGGCCCTGGTGGCGATGGCAAACTCGTCGGCGGTCTCCAGTCCCTCACGACGAAGGTAGGCCGCGAACACGCGGGTGCCGTTGCCGCACATCTCGGCGACGCTGCCGTCGGCGTTCCGGTAGTCCATGAACCACCGGGCCGCCTGGGCCTGCGCCAGGATGCCGCCTTCGGTGGCCAGCGCGGTCGGCACGACCCGGATCACGCCGTCTCCCCCGATGCCGGCCCGACGATCCGCGAGCCTGGCGGCCTGCTGCGCCGTCAGGTCGCGGACGCCCTCCAGGTCGGGCACGAGCACGAAGTCGTTCTCGGTCCCGTGGCCCTTGGTGAAGGCGGTCTGGTCAGCCATGCGCCCCATTGTCCCTGATCGCGGTGCGGACCGCCGCCACCGCCTGGTCGGCCACGTCGGGGGCGAGGGCGTCGAGCCAGACGATGCGCGGGTCGGGGTTGAACCACGACTCCTGGCGGCGCGCGAGGCGCCGGGTCAGCGCGGTGGTCTGCTCCTGCGCCTGCTCGGTCGTGAGGATCCCGTCGAGCTCGGCCAGGGCCTGCGCGTAGCCGACGGCCCGCGAGGCCGTCCGGCCCTCGCGCAGCCCGAGCGACTCGAGCCCGCGCACCTCCGCCAGCAGCCCGTGCTCCCACATCTGGCGGACCCGGGCGGCGATGCGCTCGTCCAAGCGAGCGCGCGGCATCCGTAGGCCGATGACCACAGTGGGTTGCACGAAGGTCCGGGTGGGCATCATGGCCGAGAACGGTCGGCCGGTGAGCTCGATGACCTCCAGGGCGCGCACGATGCGACGGACGTTGCCAGGCTCCATCGCCTGCGCCGCAATGGGATCCAACTCCGCCAGGCGCGCATGCATCGCCCGGACACCACCGGCCTCAGCCTCGGCCTCGAGCCTGGCGCGCACCGCGCCGTCGGTCGGGGGGATGTCCAGGACGTCGAGCGCGGCCCGCACGTAGAGTCCGGACCCACCCGCCAGCACCGGGTGGTGGCCACGGCGCTGGATCGCGTCGAAGTCGGCCCGCGCGGCCGACTGGTAGGCGGCGACACTGGCATCCTGCGTCACCTCGAGCACGTCGAGCTGGTGGTGAGGTATGCCGCGGCGCTCGGCGAGCGGGACCTTGGCCGTGCCGATGTCCATGCCGCGGTAGAGCTGGCTGGCATCGGCACTGACCACCTCACCCCCGAGGGCCTGCGCCAGGTCGAGCGCGAGGTCGGACTTGCCGGTCGCGGTGGGTCCGACCACGCCGACGACCATCGGCCTCATCGGGTCACAGGTCGTGCTCGTGGTCGTGCCAGTGCTCGCTCTCGGTGTCGTCGTCCTGGTCGTGCCCGAACGGGTCGGGATCGACACCGGGGTGCCACGCGAAGCCGGGTGTGCCCCAGCCGTGCTTCTTGACGGCCTTGCGGGCCTTGCGGCGCCACCGCTCGCCGAGGCGGTCGACGTACAGGAAGCCGTTGAGGTGGTCGTACTCGTGCTGCATGCACCGGGCGAACCACCCGGTGGCCTCGAACGAGAGCTCCGCGCCCTCCACGTCGTAGCCCGTCACCGTCGCAGCGTCCCCGCGCTTGAGCGGGAAGCTCTCCCCGGGCACCGACAGGCACCCCTCGGCCTCGTCGTGCGGGTCCGGCTCGTCGAGCGACGCCTTGGTCGAGGTGACGTAGGGGTTGACGACCACCCCACGGGCCGGGACCCCGTCCTCGTTGTCCATCTGCCAGGTGAAGACGCGCAGGCCCACCCCGATCTGGGGCGCGGCCAGACCGACTCCGTTGGCCGCGTCCATGGTGTCGAACATGTCCGCCACGAGGGCGCGCAGCTCCTCGTCGAACTTCTCCACGGGGTCGGCCCGGCGGTGCAGGACGGGCTCACCGATGATGACGATGGGGCGGACGGTCATGGCCGGAAGTCTTCCAGACTTCGGTGACCCCCCACGATCCCGGGTGTCGTCCGCCTCAGCCGCACGAGGGCGCGGACACCGTGGCCGGTCGGCCCACTCCCGGCATACCCAGGGACACCCCTGGCTTGCCCGGGACCGGCGCGTCCTGCAGCGCGGCCCACGCATCGCCACCGGAGGTGCGCCGGACGGACCAGGCACCACCTTCGAGGGCGGCATCGGCCACGAGGTGGTGCGGGGCGCCGTAGGTGACACCGACCGTGACGAGGTCGCCGGGGCGAGGGCGCTCTGCGCCCTCGGGGACGGCGAAGTGCACGAGCCTGTTGTCGCGCGCGCGACCCGAGAGGCGATGCGTCGTGGTGTCCTTGCGCCCTTCGCCCGTGGCGACCAGGACCTCGACCTCCCGACCCTCCACGGCGCGGTTCTCGGACCAGGAGATCTCCTCCTGCGCTGCAAGCAGGCGCTCGTAGCGCTCCTGCACGACGGCCTTCGGCACCTGGTCGGCCATCGTCGCGGCCGGAGTGCCCGCACGGACCGAGTACTGGAAGGTGAAGGCGCTGGCGAACCGTGACTCACGCACCACCCGCAGGGTCTCCTCGAAGTCTGCGTCGGTCTCGCCGGGGAAGCCCACGATGATGTCGGTCGTGATCGCGGCCTCGGGGATCTGCTCACGCACCCGGTCGATGATCCCGAGGAACCTGTCACTGCGGTAGGACCGGCGCATCGCCTTCAGGACGCGGTCCGAGCCGGACTGCAGCGGCATGTGCAGGCTCGGCATGACGTTCGGGGTCTGCGCCATGGCGGCGATGACGTCGTCGGTGAACGCGGCGGGGTGCGGGCTGGTGAAGCGCACGCGCTCCAGCCCCTCGATGTCACCGCAGGCGCGCAGCAGCTTGCCGAACGCGAACCGGTCGCCGAACTCGACGCCGTAGGTGTTGACGTTCTGCCCCAGCAGGGTGACCTCGACGACGCCCTGCTGGACCAGCGCCTCGACCTCGGCGAGCACGTCACCAGGACGACGGTCGGCCTCCTTGCCGCGCAGGCTGGGCACGATGCAGAACGTGCAGGTGTTGTTGCAGCCCACCGAGATCGACACCCAGCCGGCGTAGGCCGAGTCGCGGCGGGTGGGCAGCGTGCTGGGGAAGACCTCGAGGCTCTCGAGGATCTCGACCTCAGCCCGCTTGTTGTGGCGGGCCCGGTCGAGCAGGGCGGGCAGGCTGCCGATGTTGTTGGTGCCGAACACGACATCGACCCACGGGGCCCGCTGCACGATGGTGGAGCGGTCCTTCTGGGCCATGCAGCCGCCGACGGCGATCTGCATGTCGGGGTTCCGGGTCTTGGCGGGGCGCAGCTGGCCCAGGTTGCCGTACAGCTTGTTGTCGGCGTTCTCCCGGACGGCACAGGTGTTGAAGACGACGACGTCGGCAGCCTCCGGCCGCGCGGTCGCGGGCAGGCTGTTCACGTCGACGTAGCCGGCCGTCTCGAGCAGGCCGGCAAGCCGCTCCGAGTCGTGCACGTTCATCTGGCAGCCGTGCGTGCGGACGTCGTAGGTCCTGGGTGCAGTCGTGGTGGTACTCATCGCACGCCAAGGGTACGTGCTCGAGCAGTCCGGTATGCCGCGGCGGGCGGGTGATCAGTCGCGCTGGTGCTCGGGGGCGTCCGCGATCGCCTCACGGATGACGGCCATGGCGAGGTCTGCCGGATAGCCCTTGCGGGCCAACATCCCGGCCAGTCGTCGGGTCTGCACCACCGGCTCGAGCCCGTGCATGGACTTCAGCCGCTTGGCCACCAGCTGCGCGGCACGGTCGCGCTCGTCGTCGGGGTTGATCGACTCGAGGGTCGCCTTGGCCGTCTCGTCGTCGACGCCCTTGGTCCGCAGCTCGCGGGCCAGCGCGCGCCGAGCCAGGCCGCGACCTGCCTGTTGGGACCGGACGAGCATCCCCGCGTACGCCTGGTCGTCGACCAGGCCCACCGCTGCCATCCGGTCGAGGACCGCCTCGGCGACGTCGTCGGGGCAGTTGCGTTGGCGCAGCTTGTCCCGCAGCTGGTGGCGGCTCTTGGGCGACAGGGCGAGCTGTCGCAGCACGATCTGGCGCGCGACGTCGTACGCGTCGGGCTCGCCGTCACGGGCCTGGAGGTCTGCCTCGGGGTCACCGGGGATGGGTTGCCAGGCCCGTGGGCGAGCCGCCCTCGGCTGAGGTTCGTCGGCGGGAGCGGACGTCGCGGCCAGGGCAGCCTCGAAGGCTGCCCTGGCCGCGTCGTGTCGATCAGTCATGCGGGATCAGTGGTGCAGTGGCGGTCGCCCGAGCCGTGGCTCAGAACTCGACCGGTACCTCGGGAACCGCGTCGGCCGGCTTGTCGACCTGCGGGCCGATCCCGAGCTTTTCCTTGATCTTCTTCTCGATCTCGTTGCCGAGGTCGGGGTTGTCCTTGAGGAACTGGCGCGCGTTCTCCTTGCCCTGGCCGAGCTGGTCGCCTTCGTAGGTGTACCAAGCGCCGGCCTTGCGGACGAAGCCCTGCTCGACGCCCATGTCGATGAGCCCACCCTCACGGGAGATGCCCTGGCCGTAGAGGATGTCGAACTCGGCCTGCTTGAACGGCGGTGCCACCTTGTTCTTGACGACCTTGACCCGGGTGCGGTTGCCGACCGGTTCGCTGCCGTCCTTGAGGGTCTCGATGCGACGCACGTCCAGGCGGACCGAGGCGTAGAACTTCAGCGCCTTGCCACCCGTCGTCGTCTCGGGCGAGCCGAACATGACGCCGATCTTCTCGCGCAGCTGGTTGATGAAGATGGCCGTCGTGCCGGTGTTGTTGAGGGCGCCGGTGAGCTTGCGCAGGGCCTGGGACATCAGTCGGGCCTGCAGGCCGACGTGGCTGTCACCCATCTCGCCCTCGATCTCGGCCCGTGGCACGAGCGCGGCGACGGAGTCGATGACGATGATGTCGATGGCGCCCGAGCGGATCAGCATGTCGGCGATCTCGAGCGCCTGCTCCCCCGTGTCGGGCTGGCTGACCAGGAGCGCGTCGGTGTCGACGCCGAGCTTCTTGGCGTAGTCAGGGTCGAGGGCGTGCTCGGCGTCGATGAACGCCGCGATGCCACCAGCCCGCTGCGCACTGGCCACTGCGTGCAGCGCGACCGTCGTCTTGCCCGAGGACTCCGGGCCGTAGATCTCCACGACTCGGCCGCGCGGGAGGCCGCCGATGCCGAGCGCGACATCGAGCGAGATCGACCCGGTGGGGATGACGTCGATGGGGGGACGGACGTCGTCGCCGAGGCGCATGACCGCGCCCTTGCCGAACGACTTCTCGATCTGCCCCATGACGCTGTCGAGGGACTTTGCCTTCTGGTCCACAGTTGATGCGTTCGCTCCAGCCATTTTGGCCACCGTTCCTTCTTTCGCTTCGAGTCGGGCGCGCCTGCCTTCGACCCTCGGGCAGCGGATCTGCTTGTCGGGTCAGACGCTAGGTGTCGGCACCGACAGCCGTCCGGGACGCTGATGCGGCCTGTGGACGGGAGGTCTGTGGGAGTTCCACCTGTGGACGACACTACCGAACACCTGTTCGAAATCCGGCATCCGACCCGCGACACGCCGCGACCTCGCGCAGGACATCGCGCAGGACCCCGGCCGACGTCGCACAGGACCGCTAGGACAGGAGCAGCTTCTCGAGACGGCGGGCCGTGCCCACGACCCCGATCCCGCCCAGCAGCACGAGGTAGACGACGTGCCCGAGCACGCCCCAGCCCACGTCCCCGAGCATCAGCGCGCGTTCGAGGGCGACCCCGTGGTACAGCGGCGTCGCCCGCACGACCCACTGGAGCGCCTCGGGATACGTCGACAACGGGAAGAACGTCGCGGAGAACAGGAACATCGGCTGGATGGCCAGGGTGACGTAGTCGAAGTGCACCCAGGACTTCATGAACGTCGTCGCGAACATCCCCAGCGCGGCGAAGGCGAACCCGATGAAGACCGCCGCGGGCAGCGCCAGCAGCGCCCACCACGACCCGACCGCGCCAGCGAGCAGTGCGACCACGAGGAAGGCGGCGGAGTACAGGCCGCCGCGGATCAGCGACCAGGAGATCTCACCGACCGCGACGTCACGCGGGCCCATCGGCGTCGCCAGCACCGCGTCGTAGAGCTTGGCGTAGCGGAGCTTGAAGAAGACGTTGAACGTCGAGTCGAACACGGCGCCGTTCATCGCCGACGCGGCCAGCAGGGCCGGCGCCACGAACTGGGGGTAGGACACGACCGCACCCGAGTCGGTCGTGACCGTCTTGACGAGCGCCCCGATGCCGATGCCGAGGGAGAACAGGTAGAACACCGGCTCGGCGAAGCCGGTCACGAGCGCGATCCAGCCATGGCGGAAGGAGACGACGTTGCGTTCGACGAGCATCCTGGCAAGTCCCGCCCCGGCCGGCATCGGCACCAGCCGGGCCAGCTGGGCGGACACCCGGCCGCGCGTGGAAGGGGGCGTGGAACGGGGCGCGGTCGTCGAGCTGCTCACGGGACCAGCCGCCTCGCGAAGGACCGCTCGGCGAGCCACCAGCCCACCGCGGCATACACCGCCAGCACGAGCAGGTGACCGAAGAACGGCAGCCAGGCCACGGAACCCGTGGCCACGGCGCGGCAGGCCTCGACCCCGTGCCACAGCGGGGTGACCCAGGCGATCGGCTGCATCCAGCCGGGCAGCTGCTCGATCGGGAAGAACGTCCCCGAGAAGAGCATGAGCGGCGTCACGATCCAGCGGAACAGGATGTTGAAGCCGTTGTCACCCTCCTGCTTGGCCGTGAACGCGAAGATCGGTGTGGTGAACGCCATCCCGGTGAGGATCGCGATCGGCAGGCAGAGGACCGCGGCCACCGACCTGAAGCCGCCGAACAGCGAGGCCACCGCCATGAAGATCGCCGTGGCGGTGGTCAGGTGCGCGGCCACCGCCAGGAAGTGGCCCCTCAGGACGTCGCGCACCGTCATCGGGGTCGCAAGCATGGCGTGGTAGCCCATGTTCCACTTGATGTAGCCGAGCACCTGGTAGGTCGACTCCCCCATCGCGACCCACATCGTCTGGGTGGCGACGATGGCCGGGACGACGAACTGCAGGTAGGGCAGACCGCCGACTCCCCCGACGCGGTTGTCCACGAGCGAGCCGAGTCCGATCCCCATCGCCAGCAGGAAGAAGAGCGGCGACAGGAACCGGCCGATGATGCTCCCGCGCCAGGTCCGTCGGTAGACCACCAGGAAGTAGGTGAAGACCGCCAGGGCCCGCTCACGCGCGGACAGCGGCGCGCGAGGGCCGTGTGCGGCCCGGCTTCGGCCCTCCCCACCGGAACCGCCCACGTCGGCGGCGGCGGACTGTGGGCCGGCGTGGGGCGAGGGCTGGAGCAAGGCCATCAGTCCACCAGGGTGCGGCCGGTGAGGTGCAGGAACACGTCCTCGAGCGTCGCCCGGCGCACCAGTGCGGACAGGGGCTCGATCCCGCGCGAGTGCACGACCGCCGCCGCGTGGTCACCGTCGTCGGCGTACACGAGGAGACGGTCGGGCAGCACCTCGACCCGCTCGCCGATGCCGACGACCCGCTCGGCGAAGTCCTTGTGGTCCTCGGCGTCGAACCGCAGCTCGAGGACCTCGCGGGTCGAGTACTCCTCGATGAGCGACCGAGGCGACCCCTCGGCGACGATCCGGCCATGGTCCATGACGACGAGCCGGTCGCAGAGCTGCTCGGCCTCGTCCATGTAGTGCGTGGTCAGCACCAGCGTCACACCCGACCGCTTGAGTCGGAAGAGCCTGTCCCACAACACATGTCGGGCCTGCGGGTCCAGACCCGTGGTGGGCTCGTCGAGCAACAGGATCTCGGGCGAGTTGATCAGGGACCTGGCGATCGTCAGTCGTCGCTTCATCCCTCCCGAGAGGGGCTCGACCTTGTCTCCGGCACGGTCGGTGAGCTGGGCGAAGTCGAGCAGCTCGGCGGCCCGCGACCGGACCTCCTTGCGCGAGAGGCCGAAGTAGCGACCGTAGATCCAGAGGTTCTCCTGGACCGTCAGCTCCTCGTCGAGGGTGTCGCGCTGCGGACAGTTGCCGAGGCGGGCACGGATGGCCGGGCCGTCCGTCGCCGGGTCGAGGCCGAACAGGCGCAGCTCGCCACTGGTCACCGGCGACACGCAGCCGACCATCCGCATGGTGCTCGACTTGCCCGCGCCGTTCGGCCCGAGGAAGCCGAAGCACTCCCCCTTGCGGACCGCGAAGTCGATCCCGTCCACCGCGGTGAAGTCTCCGAACGTCTTGGTCAGGCGCGTCGCGCTCAGGAGCACCGTCCCGGTGTCATCCGGAGCGGTGTCGTCGGCAGCGGTGGCGTCGGGCGAGGTCGTCTCGAGCGCGGTGTCATCGGGCACGGTCGACAACGCTATCGGCATCGACCGACGGGCCCTCACCCATTTTTCGAGGGACCGGGAATTCGGACGACCCGGTCAGAGAGCGGCGCGGAGCTCGGCCACCAGGGTGCGGGCCAGCTCGGCGGCCGGCAGCTGCCGCAACCGTTCGTGGCCGGTACCGGCCCACAGGTTGACGAGCTCGGCCTCCCCGGTGTCCCTTCCGTAGGCCCGCAGGGGAGCCGTGAGGTGGTGCACGTGCGGGTATGCCGCGGGGGCAGCCTCGGTGAACAGCTCGGTCCAGGTGGTGGTCAGGGCACGGGCGCTGCGCCCGGTGAACGCGCGGGTCACGGTGGTGCCCGTCCGGTGGGTCAGGGCGTGCCGGTGCACCGGCGCCGTCCCTGCCTCGGGGCAGTCGAGGAACGCGGTGCCGAGGGCGACGGCGCTCGCTCCCGCGCGCAGCACGGCAGCGGCGTCCGATCCCGTCATGACCCCACCGGCGGCCATCACCGGCAGCGAGGTGCGCCCAGCCACCTCGGCGACCAGCGGCTGCAGGGCGGACTGGGTGGTGCCGGTGTCGACGGGGCCGCCACGGTGACCTCCCGCCTCCCAGCCCTGGACGACGAGCCCGTCCACCCCCAGCTGCTGCGCCCACTCGACCTCGGTGGCTTCGTTGACCGTGACCCACACCGCGACTCCGGCCGACTGCAGTCGCGCGACCACCTCGGCCGGCGGCCACCCGAAGGCGAAGCTCACCACGGCCGGAGCCGAGTCCACGAGCAGGTCCACCTTCGCGTCGAAGGCGTCGTCGTCATAGTGCGGATGACCCAGCTCGATGCCCGCCGCCGCTGCCCACGGTGCCAGCAGCTCGGCATACGCGAGGCTCTCCTGCTGCATGGACGGGCTGTCCGGCGACGGCGCGAAGATGTTGACGCCGAAGGGCCTCCGCGTGGCTTCTCGCAGCGCGCCGATGTCGTCGCGCAGGCGCTCCGGGGTGAGGTAGGCGCCGCCGAGGAAGGGGAAGACTCCGCCGTCGGCAGCTGCTGCGGCGAGGGCGACGGTCGACGGGCCACCGGCCATCGGTGCCAGGACCAATGGGCTGGAGGACCAGTCGACGGAGGTCATCTCGCTGGTTTCCGGTCGATGCCAAGGCGACGGGACTCCGGCACGTCCATGGCGTCACAGAGGGCCAGCCAGACCCGTCGGGGGCTCTCCCCCGCCTCGAGCGCCTGGACCACGGTGCGCTCACCGAGGACCCCCAGGACCAGGTGCTGAGCGAGCGAGGTGGCGTAGCCCTCCCCGAACTCGTCGTTCATCAACACCCAGAAATGGCTCAGCCGCACGCAGTGAGTGTAGGCGGCACAGCTGTCGGTGTGAGGTGAGAGGCTGTCACTCTCATGGCAGCGGACGTCCTCGACCGGTTCTCCCCCGCCACCGCCGAGTGGTTCAGGGGCTCGTTCAGCGCGCCCACCGCGGCGCAGGCGGGCGCGTGGGAGGCCATCAGCTCGGGCCACCATGCCCTCGTCGTCGCACCGACCGGATCGGGCAAGACCCTGTCGGCGTTCCTGTGGGCGCTCGACCGGCTCGCGGCCTCCCCGCCTCCCGCCGACAAGATCAAGCGCTGCCGGGTGCTCTACGTCTCCCCGATGAAAGCCCTGGCCGTCGACGTCGAGCGGAACCTGCGCTCGCCGCTGGTCGGTATCGGCCACGCGGCCACCCGGCTCGGGCTGACACCCCCGGACGTCACCGTGTCGGTGCGCTCGGGCGACACCCCGGCCGCCGAGCGACGCGCCTTCGCCCGCACGCCCACCGACGTCCTCATCACGACCCCCGAGTCGCTCTTCCTCATCCTCACGTCGCAGGCTCGAGAGGCGCTGGCCGGTGTCGAGACGGTCATCCTCGACGAGGTCCACGCCGTGGCCGGCACCAAGCGCGGCGCCCACCTCGCGCTGTCCCTGGAACGCCTCGACGCCCTGCTCGACGCGCCGGCGCAGCGCATCGGACTCTCGGCGACCGTGGAGCCCGTCGCCGAGGTGGCCCGGTACCTCGCGGGCGGCCGGCCGGTGGAGATCGTCCGACCGCCGTCGACCAAGGAGTGGGATCTCGAGGTCGTCGTGCCGATCCCGGACATGTCGGCCCTCGGAGAGGTCATCGAGGAGGACCTCTCCGGCCCGGCGTCGGGAGCGGAGCGCCGCGCCTCGATCTGGCCCCACGTCGAGGAGCGCATCGTCGACCTCGTCGCCTCGCACCGGTCGACCCTGGTCTTCGCCAACTCCCGACGCCTTGCCGAGCGACTCACGGCACGGCTCAACGAGATCTGGGACGAGCGCCTCGAGACCATGCGCGAGGTCCGCGGCGACGGCCCGCCCGAGCCGCCCGAGCCCGCTCCACGGCATCCCGCCAGCCGCACGCCCGCGCAGCTGATGGCCCAGTCGGGGGCCTCGTCCGGCGCTCCTCCGGTGCTGGCTCGCGCCCACCACGGCTCGGTGAGCAAGGAGCACCGCCAGCTCATCGAGGAGGACCTCAAGGCGGGCCGGCTGCCGGCCGTGGTCGCCACCAGCTCCCTCGAGCTCGGCATCGACATGGGGGCCGTCGACCTCGTCATCCAGGTCGAGTCACCGCCCTCGGTGGCGTCGGGGCTCCAGCGGGTCGGCCGCGCCGGGCACCAGGTCGGGGCGGTGTCACGGGGCGTGTTGTTCCCCAAGTTCCGCGGCGACCTGGTGCAGACCGCGGTGGTCGTCGAGCGCATGCGGGCGGGCGCGATCGAGTCGTTGCGCGTCCCGGCCAACCCGGTCGACGTGCTCGCCCAGCAGATCGTCGCCATGTGCGCCCTCGACGAGTGGACGGTCGACGACCTCGAGTCCGTGGTCCGCAAGGCCACTCCCTTCGCCTCGCTGCCGCGGTCGATCCTCGAGTCGGTGCTCGACATGCTGTCGGGGCGGTACCCGAGTGACGAGTTCGCCGAGCTCCGGCCCCGCATCGTGTGGGACCGCGTCACCGGGGTGCTGACCGGGCGACCGGGGGCCCAGCGCCTTGCCGTCACCTCCGGCGGCACCATCCCCGACCGTGGGCTGTATGCCGTGTTCCTCGCCTCCAGCGAGGGCGCCGGACGGCGGGTCGGCGAGCTGGACGAGGAGATGGTCTACGAGTCCCGGGTCGGCGACGTGTTCACCCTGGGCACCTCCACGTGGCGGATCGAGGACATCACCCACGACCAGGTCCTCGTCACTCCGGCACCGGGTCTTCCCGGGCGACTGCCGTTCTGGAAGGGCGACCAGCAGGGCCGGCCCGCCGAGCTGGGTCGAGCGGTCGGCGCCTTCGTCCGCGAGGTGGTCGGGCTCTCCCCCGCCCGGGCACGCGACCGGGTGACGGCCGCCGGTCTCGACGAGTGGGCGGCGGACAACCTGCTCGGCTACCTCGCCGAGCAGCAGGAAGCCACCCGCCACGTCCCTGACGACCGGACGATCGTGGTCGAGCGGTTCCGGGACGAGATCGGCGACTGGCGCGTGGCGGTCCACTCACCGTTCGGAGGCCAGGTGCACGCGCCCTGGGCCCTGTGCGTGTCGGCCCGGATGCGCGAGCGCTACGGCGTCGACGTCCAGGCGATGCACGGCGACGACGGGATCGTGTTCCGGCTGCCCGACCTCGAGTTCGAGGACGAGGGCGCCGGGACCCGAGGGGTGGGGGCCGAGTTGCTCGAGCTGGTGCGCCTCGAGGCCGACGACGTGCACGACCTCGTCACCTCCGAGATCGGCGGGTCGGCGCTGTTCGCCGCCCGGTTCCGGGAGTGCGCGTCACGTGCGCTGCTCTTGCCCCGTCGGCGCCCCGACCGTCGCCAACCCCTGTGGCAGCAACGGCAGCGCGCCGCGCAGCTGCTCGAGGTCGCCAGCCAGTACGCGTCGTTCCCGATCGTCCTGGAGACGGTCCGCGAGTGCGTGCAGGACGTGTTCGACGTGCCCGGCCTCACTTCCCTGATGCGCTCGATCGAGGCTCGTGAGGTCACGCTCGTCGACGTCGAGTCGGCTCAGCCGTCGCCCTTCGCGCGGTCACTGATGTTCGGCTACGTCGCCCAGTTCCTCTACGAGGGCGACTCGCCGCTGGCCGAGAAGCGTGCCGCCGCCCTCGCGCTCGACCCCACGTTGCTGGCCGAGCTGCTGGGCCGGGGCGAGGGGCTGTCGCTGCGTGACCTGCTCGACCCGGCCCAGGTCACCCGCACCGAGTCCGAGCTGCAGCGCCTGGTCCCCGAACGCGCCTGCCGCGACGCCGAGGACGTGGCAGACCTGCTCCGCGTGCTGGGACCGCTGCCCCTCGACGAGATCGTCCGCAGGTCACAGGACTCGTTGGCGCGCAACGAGATCGGCGCCTGGCTCGTCGACCTCGAGGGGGCGCGCAGGCTGATCCGCGTGCGCATCGCCGGCCAGGAGCGCTGGGCCGCCATCGAGGACGCGGGTCGCCTTCGTGACGCCTTGGGCAGCTCGTTGCCGGTCGGCATTCCGCAGACGTTCCTCGAGTCGGTCCCGGATCCGCTCGGTGACCTGGTGCGCCGCTACGCCCGCACCCACGGCCCCTTCCCCGCCGCGGCCGTGGCCGCCTGGTGGGGCGTCGGTCCCGCCATCGCCCTGGACGCCCTGCGACGGCTGGTCTCCTCCGGTCGGGTCGTGGAGGGTGAGCTGCTCCCCACCGAGAACGGCGGGGGGCTGCACGGCCTCGACTACTGCGACGCCGAGGTGCTGCGCCTGCTGCGACGTCGCTCCCTGGCCGCCCTGCGCGCCGAGGTCGAGCCCGTCCCGGCCGTCGAGCTGGCCAGGTTCCTCCCGCAGTGGCAGTCGGTGGGTGGGGGCCTGCGCGGACGCGAGGGACTCGTCCGCGCCGTCGAGCAGCTGGCGGGGGCGGTCCTGCCTGCGAGTGCCGTCGAGAGCCTCGTGCTGCCGAGCCGCATCGTCGACTACTCGCCCGCGCTGCTCGACGACCTGACCAGCAGCGGCGAGGTCCTGTGGCGCGGCCACGGATCCCTGCCCGGCGACGATGGCTGGGTGTCGCTGCACCTGGCGGACACGGCCCACCTCACCCTGGCTCTCCCCGCTGATCGGGGGCTGAGCGAGGGTGAGCAGGCGATCGTCGACGCCCTGGCGGGGGGCGGCGCCTACTTCTTCCGCACCCTCGCCGATGCCCTGGGCAGCACCGACGACGAGTCCCTCCTGGCCGACCTGTGGGCGCTCGCCTGGGACGGCAGGGTCACCAACGACACGCTCACCCCCCTGCGGGCCCTTCTCGCCGGCGGCCGCACCAGCCACAAACGCGGCCGTTCCGGTCCCCGCACCACCAGGTATGCCGGTCGGCGCGGCTCGCTGGGCACCCTCTCGGGCCAGCGGGGGTTGGGTCGGCCGACCGTGCCGACCCGCAGTGGTCCGCCCTCGGGAGCCGGACGGTGGTCGCTGCTGCCCGAGGTCGAGCTGGACGCGACCGTGCGCGCCTACGCGACCGCCGAGGTGCTCCTCGACCGCTACGGCGTTGTCACGCGTGGCTCGGTGGTCGCCGAGGACGTCCCGGGCGGGTTCGCCGGCGTCTACCGGGTGTTGGCCGCTGCCGAGGAGTCGGGCCGGGTCCGCCGCGGCTACTTCGTCGAGTCGCTGGGCGCCTCGCAGTTCTCCACGACGGGCTCGGTCGACCGGCTCCGCGCGGGCGCCCGGGCGGTGGGCGACGAGGCCGACCGAGCCGTTCCCGCCATGGTGCTGGCAGCCACCGACCCGGCCAACGCCTATGGGGCGGCCCTGCCCTGGCCGGACCGGGCCACCGAGCCGGATGACGGGGCCGATGGAAGCTCGCCCGGGGCGAAGTCCGCGGGCGGCAAGCGTGGCCACCAGCCGGCCCGCAAGGCAGGCGCCCTGGTGGTCCTGGTCGACGGTGAGCTCGTCCTCTACGTCGAGCGCGGTGGCAAGACGCTGTTGTCCTGGACCGACGACGAGCAGGCGCTGCAAGGCGCTGCCGATGCCCTCGCCCTGGCCGTCCGCGAAGGTGCGCTCGGCCGGCTCACCGTCGAGAAGGCTGACGGCGGAGCCGTGCTGGGGTCAGCCCACCCGCTCGCCTCGGCGTTGGCCAAGGCGGGCTTCCACGCCACCCCGCGCGGACTGCGGCTGCGACGATGAGCGCGTCGACGGCGCCCGACCGGATCCGCCGTGCCTGAGGGCGACACCGTCTGGCGCACCGCCCGACGACTCGACCAGGCCCTCGCAGGCGCCGTGGTCGTCCTGAGCGACCTCCGCTTCCCCTCGGTGGCCACCACGGACCTGCGGGGGTCGACCACGGTCGAGGTCGTGAGCCGCGGCAAGCACCTGCTCCATCGCTTCGACAACGGCCTGACCCTGCACTCGCACCTGCGCATGGAGGGTCAGTGGCGGGTCGCGGCACCAGGTGACACGGCGGGCTGGCTGCGCCGCGACGACCTGCGCGCCGCGGTGGGGACGGACTCCTGGACGGCACTGGGGCTGCGCCTCGGGATGCTCGACCTCGTCCCCACTGCCGAGGAGGCTTCCGTGGTGGGCCACCTCGGACCGGACCTGCTCGGGAGGGACTGGGATCGCACCACAGCGCTGGCCAACCTGCGCAGCTCGGACACCACGATCGGGGCCGCGTTGCTCGACCAGCGCAACCTCGCGGGGCTCGGGACCCTGTGGGCCAGTGAGGCGCTGTTCCTCTCCCGGCTCGGACCCTGGACCCACGTCACCGAGCTCGCGGACCCGGCGCTCGAGGGTCTCGTGACCCGGGCGCAGCAGCTGCTCGACCAGGCCCGACACCATGCCATCCAGGCCAGCACGGGTACCCGTCGCCACGGCGAGGAGTCGTACGTCCACGGACGCTCGGGTCGGCCCTGCCGTCGCTGCGGAACCACTGTCCGCGTGGCGATGATCGGCCCCGCTATGCGCGAGCGCACGATGTTCTACTGCCCGGGCTGCCAGGGCGGCCTGGGACCGAGCGACGACGGTCGCCCGCAACGTCCGCTCGGCGCCAGCGCGGGGCGCGGGAGCAAGGGGACGGCGCGAAGCACGGGCCAGCGTCGAGGCTGAGCTGACGCGCGTCAGGCGGAGGCGCTAAAGGCCTTCAGGAGGTCAGGCCGCGGAGGCGGAGACCAGGCCAGTCGCCGGAAGCGGCAGCGACACCGGCACCGTGAGCGCCTCGGTCTCGGCGACACGCTCGGACACCTGCCCGAGCACCTGCGACAGTGGCAGCCGCAGAGCCCCACAGATCGATGCGAGCAGTTCGGAGGAGGCCTCCTTCTCACCGCGCTCCACCTCACTGAGGTAGCCGAGCGACACCGAGGCGGCGGCCGAAACCTCGCGCAGGGTGCGTCCTTGCGACTGGCGCTGCTCACGGAGCACGTCACCAAGTTCACGACGAAGCAGAATCATGACGCCTCCTCACTGCTCGATAGCCGGTAGCCGAAGCACCCACGGTACCCCGCGCGCCTGACGCCGCGCGCGCAGGAGCGCAGAACACGCGGTACGACGTGGTCAACGGTTCACAGCGTGAGAATCTTCCGCACCCCTCAGCAGCTCGAGCACCAGGGCCAGCGCGTGCTCCACGGTCTGACATCGGATCGACGCGCGGTCCCCGGACAGCGCCAGCTCGCGCACGGCCACCTGTCCGTCGAACGCCGCCGCCACGAACACCGTCCCGACTGGGTGGCCATCCTGCGGATCCGGGCCGGCCACCCCGGTGGTGGCGACGCCGAGGTCGGACCCCACCACCCGGCATACCCCGGTCGCCATCTGTCGTGCCACCTCGGCCTGGACCGCGCCCCCGGCTGCGAGCAGGTCGGCGTCGACGTCGAGCACGCGCGCCTTGAGCTCCGTCGCGTAGGCCACCACGGCACCCCGCACCACGGCGGACGCGCCCGGCACCGCGGTCAGCTCGGCGCAGACCAGGCCGCCGGTGAGGGACTCGGCCGTGGCGATGCTGTGCCCCCCCGAGACCAGGGCAGCGACCACCTCGCCTGCCGTGCTCATCCTTGGCGGGCGGCCCGGCGGGCGCGCTTCATCGCGGATCGCTCGCTGGTCTGCCGCATGCGCAACGCCTTGATCACGATGTCGAGGCCGGTCACGACGGTGACGACGACCGCGAGCCCGAGGACGCCATCGGCGACCCGGGTCCAGGCTCCCGCTCCAGCGAAGGAGCCCAACGGCAGCGTGAACATCAGCAGGCCGAAGAACTGCAGCGCCGTCTTGACCTTGCCGCCACGACCGGCGGGCATGACCCCGTGGCGGATGACGAAGAACCGCAGCACCGTCACCCCCCACTCGCGCACGAGCACGACGACGGTGACCCACCAGGGCAGCTCGCCGAGGACCGACAACCCCACGAACGCCATGCCCATCAGGGTCTTGTCCGCGATCGGGTCGGCGATCTTGCCGAAGTTGGTGACCAGGCCACGCTTCCGGGCGAGGTCGCCATCCACGCGGTCGGTGAGCGTCGCGAAGACGAAGACAGCGGCAGCCGTCCACCGCATTGCGGATCGTTCCCCGCCGTCGAACAGCAGCAGCCAGCCGTAGACCGGCACGAGCAGGATCCGGGTGACCGTGAGGGCGTTCGCGATGTTCCACGAGCTCGGCGGCGGGACGGCCACCGGTGTCGCGGCCGGGTCGGGCGCCGGAGCGGACTCGCTCAGCATCGCGCGGCCAGCAGGTCGATCCCCTCGGTCCCAGTCACGACGGCCCGCACGATGTCGCCGACCGCGACGTCGGGGAACTCGCCGGGGTCGAGCATGGTCACGCCATCGACGTCCGGCCCCTGGTGGGCCGCGCGGCCCACGACCGAGGTCTCCTCGTCCTCGTCGTCCCCCGCGGGGACGGACTCGACGAGCACGTCGACGACCTCACCGATGCGCTCCTCGGCACGCTGGAGGTTCAGCTCCTCGATGAGGGCGGAGAAGCGCGAGACCCGCTGCGCCACGACGTCGTCCGAGAGCTTGTCGCCGTAGGTCTCGGCCTCGGTGCCGTCCTCGTCCGAGTAGCCGAACACGCCGACGACGTCGAGCCTGGCGGCCACGAGGAACGCCTCGAGCTCGAGGAGGTCGTCCTCGGTCTCACCGGGGAACCCCACGATGACGTTGCTGCGGATGCCGGCCTGCGGCACCCGGGCACGCACCTCGTCCAGGAGCCCGAGGAACGCCTCGCGACCACCGAACCGCCGCATCGAGCGCAGCAGGGGGGCCGACGCGTGCTGGAACGAGATGTCGAAGTAGGGCACGACGCCGGGCACGGTGGCCATCGCGTCGAGGAGAGCGGGGCGGATCTCGGCGGGCTGAAGGTAGCTCACCCGCACCCGTTCGATCCCTGGGACCGCCGCAAGGTCGGGCAAGAGCTTCTCGAGCAGGCCGATGTCCCCGAGGTCCTTGCCGTAGGACGTCGAGTTCTCGCTGACCAGGAACAGCTCCTTGACGCCGCGCTCCCCCAGCCACCGCGCCTCCGCCACGATGTCGTGCGGACGCCGCGACACGAAGGCCCCTCGGAACATCGGGATGGCGCAGAAGGCACACCGTCGGTCGCAGCCGCTGGCGATCTTCAGGGGGGCCCAGGGGCGACCGTCGAGGCGGGCCCGGATGACCCGCGGCCCGGATGCCGGGAAGGGACCATCCGGGGCTTCGCCATGGCCCGGCAGCGCGACGCCCGCCGAGCCTTCCTGCCGCTGGACCGGTGACAACGGCAGCAGCCGGCGCCGGTCGGAGGGAGTGTGCGAGGCGGGAGCGTGCCCGTCGAGGATGGCGCGCAGGTGGGCCGACATGTCGACGTAGGAGTCGAAACCCAGGACCGCGTCGGCCTCGGGCAGCTCGTCGGCCAGCTGCTGGCCGTACCGCTCGGCGAGGCAGCCCACCGCCACGACCTTCTGGGTCTTCGACTGCCCCTTGCGGGCCGAGGCCTCGAGCAGCACGTCGATCGAGTCCTTCTTGGCCTGCTCGACGAACCCGCAGGTATTGACCACCGCCACATCGGCGTCGTCGGCGTCGTCGACGAGCAACCAGCCCTCAGCGGCCAGCCGCCCCGCCAGCTCCTCGGAGTCGACTTCGTTGCGGGTGCAGCCCAGGGTGACCAGGGCGACGCTGCGCTGAGCCGTCGGAGCGCCCTGTGCCGTCGAAACCATGCCCCCACTCTAGAGGTGGGTAGCGTGGCGCCATGACCGCGACAGTCGATGCGACCCCCGCCCGGATCAGCGCGCTGCTCCAGCGCCACCCCGTCGTCGACGGGCACAACGACCTCCTGTGGGAGGCGCGCGCTCGGGTGGGCTACGACTTCGCCCGGCTCGACCTCGAGGCGGGTGGCACCCCGACCCACACCGACCTGCCGCGCCTCGCGCAGGGCGGCGTCGGCGGTCAGTTCTGGTCCGTCTTCGTGCCCGCATCGATGAGCGGGGACGACGCCGTGAGCGCGACGCTGGAGCAGATCGACGCGGGTCACCAGATGGTGGCCAGGTATGCCGACCGGCTGGCTTTCGCGCGCACCTCGGACGAGGTGGCCCGTGCATGGGAGTCGGGACGGATCGCGTCCCTGCTGGGCGCCGAGGGCGGTCACTCGATCAACAACTCGCTGGCGACCCTGCGGATGCTGCACGTCCTCGGGGTGCGCTACCTGACCCTGACGCACAACAGCAACGTGGACTGGGCGGACTCGGCCACCGACGTGCCCGTCCACCAGGGGCTGTCTGCGTTCGGCGTCGAGGTCGTGCGGGAGATGAACCGGATCGGCATGCTCGTCGACCTCAGCCACGTCTCGGCCGACACGATGCGCGACGCCCTGCGTGTGGCGCAGGCGCCGGCCATCTTCAGCCACAGCTCGGCGCAGGCGGTCTGCGACAGTCCCCGCAACGTCCCGGACGACGTCCTGGAGTCGCTGCGCGACAACAACGGTGTCTGCATGGTGACGTTCGTGCCGACGTTCGTGAACGCCGAGGCGGCGGCCTGGCGCCTGGAGCTGAATGCCGTTGCGGCAGAACAGGGAATCACGCCGACCGACGCGGACGCATACACGGCGTTCTACGACGAGTACTGCCTCACCCGACCCACCCCCAAGGCGACGCTGGACGACGTCGTCCGCCACGTCGAGCACGTGCGCGACGTGGCGGGGGTCGACCACGTCGGACTGGGCGGCGACTACGACGGTGTGGCGGCCCTCCCCGCAGGGCTCGAAGACGTCACCGGGTACCCCCGGCTGCTCGGCGCCCTGGCCGACCGTGGCTGGTCCGACGACGACCTCGGCAAGCTCACCAGTGGCAACATCCTTCGGGTGATGCGGGAGGCCGAGGCGGCGGCGAGGGCGCTGCAGGAGCAGCGCGGTCCGAGCCTGGCCACCATCCGCGACCTCGACGCAGAGCCGCCGGCTCCTGGCTAGGTGCGCCAGCGCGTGATGGTCAGGCCCACGACGCGGGCGATGATCAGCGCCACGTACATCACGCCGGCGACCTGCTCGATGATCACGACCGAGCGCGCGAGCGGCAGGACCGCGGTCACATCGGACAGCCCGACGCTGGTCAGGTTGGCGAAGGACAGGTAGAGCAACTCGAGGAAGGTGCGGTGGCCCTCCCCCTGGAACGCCGTGAACGAACCGGGCTCAACTACCTGGACGGCACTGAACAGATGGGCGAACATCCACGAGACGACCGTGAAGTTCGCGCCCACGGCGAAGATCTCGTCGCGGGTCACCCAGGAGTCGTCGAAGAGGTAACGGATCAGGCCGTACCCGGTGTAGCCGTAGAACACTGCGTGCAGGATCCCCGACCAGAACACCACCGCCTGGTTCGTCGGGGCCAGGCCCTCCGCGACGGTCAGCGCCACGACCGGGACGCCGATCACCACCGCGACCCAGGTCAGGGCCGGGGTGGCGCGCACGGCATACACCGCGATCGACAGCACCAGCACGCCGAACACCCCGATGACGGTCCGCCCGATCGGGGTGTCCCCGGCGAAGGGGTACGCCAGCACCTCCAGCAGCTGGGCCGCGAGGAGCACCCCACTCGGATGTCCCTTGACGGCTGCGAGCCAATCACGCATGGCGACACCCTAGGTGGGCGTGTCACCTCTGTGCTGGCGGCTGTCAGCGCGTGGTCTCCTCGACCAGCAGGATGCGGTTGCCGTCGGGGTCGCGGAAGTACGCCATCGCCGGCACGGGACCCTCGCCGCCCATCAGGTCCTCGAACTTGATGCCGCGCGAGCTGAACTCGGCCATCGCCTCCTCGAGGTTGGGCGTGTCGAAGCCGAACGGCGCATTGCCACCAGGCTGTGGGGCCTCCTCGCCCATCGGCGGCACGAGGGCGATCACGGTGTACGCACCGGCTGGAGCCACCTCGACCCAGCGGAATCCCTCGCCGAACTCGGTGTCAGTGCGGACCTCGAAGCCGAGCAGGTCGCGGTAGAACGCGAGCGAACGGTCCTGGTCGCTCACCGGGAGGTACACGGTGCCCACGCCGGGGATGTGCTGGACGGTTGGGGTGGCGGTCATGCGGATGCTCCCTCCGAGTCGAAGTGACCACAGTAGCCGTCGCGACGGCAGCGGTACGGGTCCTCAGGGTGTGGTCCGGTGCGACTTCCAGTCCCCGACCCGACCCAGGCGTCGACGCTGCTGACTGGCAGCGCCGCGGTCGAGGGCGTGGTCGCGGTGGTCGAGCTGGTCACTGACACGAGCCCGGTGGTCGACGGGGTTGGCGTCGTCGTACTTGAACTTCGCGTCGACAGCGAGGATCTGCAGACGGACGCCGCGGATGCCGGGCAGCAGGCGTCCGTAGGGCGGCGCGTCGACGGCCACGGGGGCGTGTCCACCCTCAGGCTGGAGATCGGCGAGCTGGCTCTCGAGGATGCTCACCTTGCCGGCAGGGTCGTCGACGACGATGGGGCGACAGACGAACTGCACCGAGGCGTAGTAGCTGGTCGGCACCCCGTCTTCGTCAGGCCCGCCAGCCTTGGCACGCCAGTGGCCGGGGATGAAGGCGTAGTCCCCGACGACGGCCAGACGCACCTGCGTCGCTGCCTCGAGGTGCGGCCAGACCGGGTTGGGCCGGGCCAGGTGCAGCAGGAGCTCGCCCTCGCCGATGGTGAAGTGGGTGGGCAGCACCAAGGGCGCTGACGCGGGGTCCACGTTGTTGACGGCCAAGACACCGAAACGGTCCGTCCCGGCCAGCCAGTCGCGCCACTCCGCCGCGTCCAACGCGGCGTCCCAGGGGTGGATCAGCATCTCAGAGTCCTTTGCAGTGAGCGACACACAGCGACACACCCGGGGAGGGCGCGCGGCGCCGCCTCAGGTCGTGACGACGCTCACGCGCAGGGTACGGGCGGCCACGAGCGCCGCCAGCGAGGCGGTGACCGACATGACCAGCGCCATGGGGACGGCCGAGCCCGATCCCATCATCCCGATGAGCGGGGCTGCCGCGCCACCGATCACGAACTGCGAGGCGCCGAGCAGTGCGGCGGCGGTCCCGGCCGCCTCCCCGTGACGCGTCAGGGCGAGGGCCGGAGTGTTGGGCAGCGTGAGGCCGCACGAGAACAACAGGAACCACAGCGGGCCGAGGACCATGGGCAGGCCCCCGACTCCGGTGACCGCCGACGCCAGCAGGAGCAGCGCTGCAACCGCACCGATCGTCACGCCCGCCCGGACCAGCTGGCGCGGCTGGAACCGCTTGAGCAGGAAGGGGTTCACCTGCGACCCGGTGAGGAACCCGAGCGAGTTGAGGCCGAAGGCCAGCCCGAACTGGGTCACGCTCAGGCCGTAGATGTTCTGGAGCACGAACGAGGAACCGCCGATGTAGGAGAACAGCGTCGCGAACATGAGGCCACTGATCAGGACCAGCCCGACGAAGGTCCGGTCGCGCAGGAGCATGCCGTAGGTGCTGAGCACCGGGCGGAGGGCCATCGGCCGGCGGCGCTCGGGCGGCAGGGTCTCCCGCAGGGCGAGGCTGGCCAGCGTCACCAGCAGCACCCCGGCCACGGCGAGGATTCCGAAGACCCCGCGCCACGACGTGAGCCTGAGGATGAAACCGCCCAGGGTTGGCGCCAGCACGGGGGCGAGCCCCATGACGAGCATCAGCCGGGAGAGCATCGTCGCCGCCGCGGAACCCGCGAACAGGTCGCGCACCATCGCCATCGAGACCACCGCGACGGCGGCGTTGCCCAGCCCCTGGACCGCCCGTCCGACGGTCAGCAGCTCGATGGACGGCGCGAACGCGCAGAACACCGATGCCGCGATGTGCAGTGCCAGACCCGCGATCAGCGGCCGACGGCGACCGACGGCATCGGCGAGGGGGCCGACCAAGAGCTGCCCGAGCCCCATGCCGAGCAGGATGCCTGTCAACGTGCCCTGCACCGCCGACTCCGACGCTGCGAGGTCGCGCGTGATGGAGGGCAGCGCCGGCAGGTAGGTGTCGATGGTCAGCGGCCCGATGGCGATGAGCGCGCCGAGCACCAGGACGAAGCGCACGTAGGAGCGGCCCGTCGGAGCGGCAGTCGGAGTGAGAGTCGGAGCGGAGGTTCGAGTCGGGGTGGCGTCAGTGAGGGTCTCAGGGGCGGCAGTCACCTCTGCGCAACGACGAGGGGCACGGGATCCATTCCACCCCGTGCCCCACGTCTCGCAGTGTGTGCGCTTCGCCCGTGTCCAGCAGGCTCAGTCGCGCCCGGTGAGCTCCCAGGCGTCGAGGGACTCCTCGACCTCCTCCCGACCGGCCAGGCTCCTGGCGACCGGGTCGTCGGCGTACCGCGGGTCCGGCGCCGCGGCATACCCCGTCCGGACCTCGTCGGTGCGGTCGACGGAGTCGTGGGTCACCCCCGGTGACGAGGACAGCGCCTCGCCGTCGAAGACCGGCTCCGGGTCGGGGACCTCGTCCCCGCGCATGAGGGCCAGCGTCATCGGCAGGTCGTCGAGCTTGATGAGCACGTCACGCGCCTTGGAGCCCTCCGAGGGGCCGACCACGCCGCGGGACTCGAGCAGGTCCATGAGGCGCCCGGCCTTGGCGAACCCGACCCGCAGCTTGCGCTGCAGCATCGAGGTCGAGCCGAACTGGGTCGTCACGACGAGCTCGGTCGCCTGCAGCAGCAGCTCGAGGTCGTCGCCGATGTCGTCGTCCACCTGCTTCTTGGCCGCGACCACGGTCACGTCCTCGCGGTAGCTGGGCTTGAGCTGGCCGGTCACGTGCTTGACGACCTGCTGGATCTCGGACTCGGTGACCCAGGCGCCCTGGACGCGCATCGTCTTGGACGAGCCCATCGGCAGGAACAGCGCGTCGCCCTGTCCGATCAGCTTCTCGGCACCGGGCTGGTCGAGCACGACCCGGCTGTCGGCCAGCGAGGACGTCGCGAAGGCCATCCGCGAGGGGACGTTGGCCTTGATCAGACCGGTGACGACGTCGACCGAGGGACGCTGCGTGGCCAGCACCAGGTGGATGCCGGCGGCCCGTGCGAGCTGGGTGATCCGGACGATCGACTCCTCGACGTCTCGCGGCGCGACCATCATCAGGTCGGCGAGCTCGTCGACGATGACCAGCAGGTACGGGTAGGGGTGGATGGTCCGCTCCGACCCCGGCAGCGGCTTGACCTTGCCCGCCTTGACGGCCTTGTTGAAGTCGTCGATGTGCTTGAACCCGAACTGGGCCAGGTCGTCGTAGCGGGTGTCCATCTCGCGGACCACCCAGGCGAGCGCCTCCGCGGCCTTCTTGGGGTTCGTGATGATCGGGGTGATGAGGTGTGGGATCCCCTCGTATGCCGTGAGCTCCACCCGCTTGGGGTCCACCAGGACCATGCGCACCTCGTCCGGCGTCGCGCGCATGAGGATCGAGGTGATCATCGAGTTGACGAAGCTGGACTTGCCGGCGCCGGTGGCGCCGGCGACGAGCAGGTGGGGCATCTTGGCGAGGTTGGCGATGACGTAGCCGCCCTCGACGTCCTTGCCGACCCCCATCACCATCGGGTGCTCGTTGCCGCGCGCCGCCTGGCTGCGCAGGACGTCACCGAGGCTGACCTTCTCGCGGTCGGCGTTGGGGATCTCGATGCCGATCGCGGACTTGCCCGGGATCGGCGACAGGATGCGGACGTCCGCGGACGCCACGGCATACGCGATGTTCTTGGAGAGCGCGGTGACGCGCTCGACCTTGGTGCCGCGGCCGAGCTCGACCTCGTAGCGGGTGACCGTCGGGCCGCGGCTGAAGCCCGTCACCTGGGCGTCGATGTCGAACTGCTCGAGCACCTGGGTGAGCGACTCGACCACCCGGTCGTTGGCGGCGCTGCGCGTCTTGTGCGGCGAGCCGGGTTCGAGGATCGCGTTGTCGGGCAACGTGTAGGTGATGTCGCCGGCCAGCGCCAGCTGCTCGACGCGCTGGGGCAGCGGCGTCGTCGGTGGCGCCTCCAGGGCTGCCTTGACCTCGACGGCGGGGGTCCGCATCGGAGACGTCGGGTCGGCCGGTGCCGACGGGGCCAGCACCCCGGGCGAGGTCGGGCGCTTCTCACCCGGCCGGAACCTGCGACCGTCCGGGGCCACCAGCGCGGCCTGCTCGAACGCCTCGTCCCCCTCGAGGGGACCCTCCGGGTCGATCACGCGGCGACGACGCTTCGGCTTGTCCTCGACCACGTCGGTCGGCGCATCGGGGCCTGAGTCTGCGGCCCCTCGGTGCAGGAGGTGGTCGCGCAGCTCGGCCAGCCGGGTCGGCACCATGTGCACCGGCGTCGCGGACATCACCAGGACGCCGAAGAAGCCGAGCATCAACAGGATCGGCACGGTGCCGTAGACCGAGACCGCGGCCGCCAGCGGGCTGGAGGCCAGGAACCCGATGATGCCGCCGCCGTTGCGCATCCCGTCAGCGCCGTGCGGCGGTGACGGGATGCCTGCGGCCACGTGGGCCAGGCCGCACGCGGCGAAGGCGAGCGCTCCCAGGCCCACGCCGATGCGTGAGTTGGCCGAGTCGTCCTGCGGTGCGCGCAGGAAGCGGATGCCGAGGAAGAGCAGGGCGAGCGGCACGGCATAGGCCACGCGCCCGAACGTGCCGGCCACGACCGCGTGGATGACGTCGCCGATCGCACCGTTGAAGGCCCACCACTCGCGGGCGGCCACGACGATCGACAGGCCGATGAGGGTGAATCCCAGGCCGTCACGGCGGTGCTCGGGCTCGAGCTCGCGGGCGCTGCTGCCGACCTTGCGCACCGCTCCGCCGGCGACGTGCGCCATGCCCATCCAGGTGCCCCTGACGGCGCGCAGGGGAAACGGCAGGCCGCCACCACTGGTCTTGCCGCGGGCAGGCGACTTGCGGGGGCCGCTGCTCTTGCGGTTGGCGGGGCGTGTTGCTGTGCCACGGCCCGCGGAGGAGCGTGTCGAGGTGGACGGACGTGTCGCCATGCTCCGCAGGCTACGCGAAGGTCACACCGGACACACGCGTCACACGCGTTGCACCAGGGACCAATGTGCCGGCGACGCGCCGGATTCGGCCTCGACCGAACGGCCGACGTGCGACCTCCGATCGGGCACGAAGGCCGGACAGCCCTTACCGACGACGCACCGCTGGTGGAAGGCTGGGCCCTGCGTCTGGCGGGGCTTGTGCCGACGACCGAGCCGGTCGTCGGCACAGGCGCGAGCGGGGAACACGTCACGCGAGGCACGAGGCGCGGTGCCACCCGCAGCCCTCCCCGGCCGCCCCATCTCAGATCGCGGGAACCCGCGCCCACGTTCTGGATCCGTCCGCGCGGGGGACGCTACCCTCGACGACAGGTCATGAGTGTCAGCGCGAAGCCCCGGCTTGCTGACCAGCAACCCTCCTCCGCGGTGGGGTGCTCCGGGTGACGACCGGGCCGTCTGCACCCGCAGCCGGCAAGCGCGGACTCGTGAGCTCTCTCGGGTCCCACCCGGACCAGGAGCTGTACCCATGTCGATCGCGAGCACCCCGCCTCCCGCCTTCCGTCGCAGTGCGCCGCTCGCGCACGCCCGCGTCCAGAGCCACCTGCGGCCCGTCCCGGATGCCGGTTCGCTGGTCGAGGTCGGCCCGCTGCCGGCCGTCGTGTCCGAGTCGCTGCTGGTGCCGACCGTCGACGGCGCCGTGGACTACGCCAACTTCGACCACGCCGCCTCGACGCCGGCCCTGATGAGTGTGAAGAAGGCCGTCGACAATGCCCTGCGCACCTACTCGTCGGTGCACCGGGGTAACGGCTGGGCGTCGCGGGTGACCTCGGCCTGGTACGAGCAGGCGCGCGCCGAGGTGCGGTCCTTCGTCGGGGCCCGGGAGGGCGACGAGGTCGTCTTCACCCGCAACAGCACCGACTCGTTCAACCTCCTGGCGCGCTGCCTGCCCCGCGACACGCAGGTCTTCGTCTTCGAGTCCGAGCACCACGCGGCGCTGCTCCCCTGGCCCGCGCGCCGGACCCACCGGCTCCCCGTCCCGGGCAGCGTCAGCGACGCGCGTACCCTCCTGCGCACGGCGCTGCGCGATCACCGCGGTCGTCATCGCCTGGTCGTCCTCGCCGGCGCCTCCAACGTCACCGGCGAGATCTGGCCGGTCCGCGAGCTTGCGGCGATCGCGCGCCAGGCGGGCGCGCGGGTGGTCCTGGACGGCGCCCAGTACGCCCCGCACCGCCGGGTCGACCTCGACGACCTCGGGGTCGACTACGTCGTGCTGTCCGGGCACAAGCTCTACGCACCGTTCGGCACGGGCGTCCTGGCCGGTCGGGCCGACTGGCTCGACGCGGCGACGCCCTACCTCGCCGGCGGAGGCGCCACCAAGGCCGTGACCGACCGCGGCGTGGTGTGGCAGGAGGGCGCCGCACGCCACGAGGGCGGCAGCCCCAACGTCATCGGTGCCATCGCCCTGGCGGCCGCCTGTCACACCCTGCGAGCCCATGAGGCCGCCGTCGAGGAGCACGAGCGGACCTTGGGCCGGCGCCTGCTGGAGGGCCTGGCGGCCATCGACGGCGTGCAGACCTACTCCCTCTTCGGCCCCGAGCACGAGCGGGTGGCCGTGGCGACCTTCACGGTGGACGGCGTCGACTCCTCACTGGTGTCCGCCGCGCTGTCGGCAGAGCACGGCATCGGGGTGCGGGATGGCAAGTTCTGCGCGCACCTGTGCGTCGACGCGCTGCTCGAGACCGACCCGTATGCCGAGGGCCCGGCGACCGCGGTCCGTGCCAGCGTGGGGCTGGCCACCACGGCTGCTCACGTCGAGCGGCTGCTCGCGGCCGTGGCCGAGCTCGCGGCGCACGGCCCGGCCCACGACTACCAGCTGACCGCCGAAGGCTGGGTCGTGGCGGACGACCCCCGGGACGTCCTGCCGCCCCGACCCTGGTAGCAGGCTCCGGCCCCGCTCACCCTTGGTCGCCCGCCCGCTCGTGGGCCCAGGCGATCAACAGGAGTCGATCAGTGTGCCCAGTTGTGACGGCCGTCGGTGGGCCGCGAGTCGGCGCCGAAGTACCACGCGGCGATCGGGAGGGCGATCAGCAGAGCCAGTGCGATGAAAGTAGCCATGGCAGTAATTCTGCGCGCCGCCGCATTCTGCCACGAGTGGCAAAGATGACGCAGTACGCATTTTTTCTGCCAGCCGCTCCTCGTCGAGGGCCCAGCCCAGCCGTCAGCCCAGCCGTCAGCCCAGCCGTCAGGCCTGGATGACGACCGGGATGATCATCGGGCGGCGGCGGATCTTGCCGCCGACCCAGCCGCCGATCGCCCGGCGCATGACCTGCTCGAGCTGGTGGGAGTCGGTGACGCCGTTGCCCGTGGCCTCCGCGAGCGCCTGCTCGATCTTGGGCCGCACCTGGCTGAAGATCTCGTCGTCCTCGGCGAAGCCGCGGGCCTGGATCTCCGGGCCGGCGGCGATCTTGCCGGTGGCGGAGTCGATCACCACGATGACCGAGATGAACCCCTCGTCGCGCAGGATCCGGCGGTCCTTGAGCAGCGCCTCGTCGAACTCGCCCACCGAGGAGCCGTCCACGTAGACGTAGCCACACGGCACCGCGCCGACGATCCGGGCGACACCGTCGACGAGGTCGACCACCACGCCGTCCTCGGCCAGGACGACCTGCTCACGCGGGATACCCGTCTGCACCGCGAGCTCGGCGTTGGCGACCAGGTGGCGCCACTCGCCGTGCACCGGCATGACGTTGCGGGGCTTGACGATGTTGTAGCAGTAGAGCAGCTCGCCGGCGCTGGCGTGACCGGAGACGTGCACCTTGGCGTTGCCCTTGTGGACGACGTTGGCGCCCAGGCGCATGAGCCCGTTGATGACCCGGTAGACGGCGTTCTCGTTGCCGGGGATCAGCGACGACGCCATCAGCACCGTGTCGCCCACGCCCACATCGATGCGGTGGTCGCGGTTGGCCATCCGGGACAGGGCCGCCATCGGCTCACCCTGGGAACCGGTGCAGATGAGCACGACCTGGTCGTCGGGGTAGTTGTCGAGCTTCTTGACGTCGACCAGGACACCGTCCGGCACGTGGAGGTATCCCAGCTCGGCCGCGATGCCCATGTTGCGCACCATCGAGCGGCCCACCATGGCGACCTTGCGGCCGGCCGTCTCGGCGGCGTTGAGCACCTGCTGGACCCGGTGCACGTGCGAGGAGAAGCAGGCGACGATGATCCGCCGCTGGGCGTCGCGGAACACCTTGTCGATCGCCGGCGCGATCTCCCGCTCCGGGGTCGTGAACCCGGGGACCTCGGCGTTGGTCGAGTCCGTCATGAACAGGTCCACGCCCTCCTCCCCCAGCCGGGCGAAGGCGCGCAGGTCGGTGAGCCGGTTGTCCAGCGGCAGCTGGTCCATCTTGAAGTCACCGGTGTGCAGGATCGTCCCGCCGGGCGTGCGCACGAAGACGGCGAGCGCGTCGGGGATCGAGTGGTTGACCGCGACGAACTCGCAGTCGAAGACGCCGAGCTTCTCGCGCATCCCCTCCTTCACCCCCAGGGTGTAGGGGGTGATGCGGTGCTCCTTGAGCTTGGCCTCGATGAGCGCCAGCGTCAGCATCGACCCCACGATGGGTATGTCGCGCTTCAGCCTGAGCAGGTAGGGCACCGCCCCGATGTGGTCCTCGTGGCCGTGCGTGAGGACGATCGCCTGGATGTCGTCGAGGCGGCCCTCGAGGTACTCGAAGTCCGGCAGGATCAGGTCGACGCCGGGGTGGTGGTCCTCGGGGAAGAGCACGCCACAGTCGATGACCAGCAGCTGGCCGGCGTGCTCGATGACGGCCATGTTTCGGCCGACCTCGCCGAGGCCGCCGAGGGCGATGATGCGGACGCCGTTCTTCGCCAGCGGCCGGGGGAGGTTGAGCTCGGGGTGGGGATGACTCACAAAAGTCCTGACTCGGTGAGACCGGCGCGCAGCTGCACGACCTGGTCGGGGGTGGCTTCGACGAGGGGCAGGCGCACGGTCGCGGAGTCGATGACCCCGAGCTCGACCAGGGCGGCCTTGGCCATGATGGCTCCCTGCGTGATGTTCATGACGGCGTTGACGGCCGGGACCGCCTGCCGGTTGAGCTCCTGCGCCCGGGCCAGGTCGCCCTTGTCGACGGACGCGAGCATCTCGGCCCAGAGGTCGCCGGCGACGTGCCCGACGACGGACACGACGCCGATGGCGCCGTTGGTCAGGTGGGCGAGGTTGAGGGCGTCGTCGCCGCTGAACCACAGCAGGTCTGTCTGCCGCATCACCTCGGTCGCGGCGAACAGGTCGCCCTTGGCGTCCTTCACCGCCCGGATGCGCGGGTGGCGGGCCAGCCGCAGGTGGGTCTCGGTGTGGATGGGCACCCCGGTGCGGCCCGGGATGTCGTAGACCATGACGGGCAGCTCGCTGGCGTCGGCGACCGCCTCGATGTGGCGGGCGATCCCCTCCTGGGGAGGCTTGTTGTAGTACGGGGCCACGACCAGGAGCGCGTGGGCCCCCGCCTTCGTCATGGCCCTGGCGAGCTCGACCGAGTGGGCGGTGTCGTTGCTGCCCGCCCCCGCCGTGATCGCGGCCCGGTCACCGACCGCCTCGAGGACGGCCTTGAGCAGGTCGACCTTCTCGGCGTCGGTCGTGGTGGGTGACTCCCCCGTCGTGCCGCTGACGACCAGGCCGTCGTGGCCGTGGTCGACCAGGTGGGTGGCCAGTCGCTGGGCGGCGTCCAGGTCCACGGTGCCGTCGGGACGCATCGGGGTGACCATGGCTGTGACCACCCGGCCGAACGGAGACGTCGCACTCATACCGGCAGGTTATCGCCCCGGGGTGCACCGCTCGCGTCCTGCACACCCCGTGGTCGCTGATTTGGCGGGAAGGCGCCGACGCGTGGCGCCAACGACCTCACCCCCGGTGTCCCCGGCCGGGGTTACGCTGCGTCCGTGCAGCAGTATCTCGACCTCCTCGACCACGTCATGACGACCGGCACGGACAAGTCCGACCGCACGGGCACCGGCACCCGCTCGGTGTTCGGGTACCAGATGCGGTTCGACCTCTCCGAGGGCTTCCCGGTGCTCACGACCAAGAAGCTCCACCTCAAGTCGATCATCGGCGAGCTGCTGTGGTTCCTGCGCGGCGACTCCAACGTGCGGTGGCTCCAGGAGCGCGGCATCACCATCTGGGACGAGTGGGCCGACGAGCACGGCGACCTCGGACCGGTCTACGGCTACCAGTGGCGGTCCTGGCCGACCCCGGACGGCGGACACGTCGACCAGATCGCCAAGGTCATCGAGTCGATCCGCACCAACCCCGACAGCCGACGGCACATCGTCTCGGCGTGGAACGTCGCCGACGTCGACTCGATGGCGCTGCCGCCGTGCCACACGATGTTCCAGTTCTACGTGTCCCCGGCCGTGGACGGACGCCGGGCCAGGCTGTCCTGCCAGCTCTACCAGCGGTCCGCGGACATCTTCCTGGGAGTCCCGTTCAACATCGCCTCCTACGCCCTGCTGACGATGATGGTCGCGCAGGTCTGCGACCTCGAGCCCGGCGACTTCGTGCACACCCTCGGCGACGCGCACCTCTACTCGAACCACTTCGAGCAGGCCAGGCTCCAGCTGACCCGCGAGCCGCTCCCCCTGCCGCAGATGAAGATCGCCTCCGGCAAGGACATCGACCAGTTCGACCTCGGCGACTTCGAGCTGGTCGGCTACCAGGCCCA